>NZ_BFBX01000070.1:133635-133953 GCF_003851045.1 Paenibacillus sp. 598K
GGCTGGCCCGCCGGGCTGCCGGCAGATATCCGCTCCCGCCTCGAGGGCCAGTCGCCGCATGAGGAGCTGCACGTGATCGAGGACGATGACGGCATCATATACCTGCGCCGGATGTATCGTTCCGATGACTATGTGCTGGTGACCGTGCCTGGCGCGCCGATCTTGTCCGATCTGGCGGGACTGCGGACGATCCTGATCGTCGGGGCGGTCGCGATCCTGCTGCTGTCCTTGCTTATGATACGCCAATTGTCGGCGAGCATATTCGAGCCGCTGCGCGAGCTGTACCGCAACATGCGTCGCCACTACAACAAATAACGG
>NZ_BFBX01000070.1:134156-134368 GCF_003851045.1 Paenibacillus sp. 598K
GCCACTACAACAAATAACGGGTCAGATTTAGCGTGATGAGGGCAGTTGTCCCTACGCCGCGCTCGCTGCTGATGCGCAGGCTGGAGTCGTCGCCGTACTCCAGCTTGATCCGTTCATCGACATTGCGCAGCCCGTATCCGCTCTGGAAAAACGGGTTTTTGTCGATCGATCGGATATCCTCGTTTTGCTCGAAGCCGACGCCGTCGTCCTTC
>NZ_BFBX01000071.1:0-23222 GCF_003851045.1 Paenibacillus sp. 598K
TGCCAAGCGCACAAAAAACCGCTCCCCAAGTCGAGAGCGGCATCTAAGACAAAGGCTGAAACTGTTCAGAGTGCCACTTCAAGCGGCTTTCAATGGCCCCCTAATCAGCTCAGACGATCATGCTTCCGGATGAAGGTCAACTGCTGCCGCAGATGATCGCCGCTCGTCGTATGACCGTTGAACGGGTAAATCTGCATCTGCTTCGGCGCCTCCAGGCGGTTATAAAAAGCAAAAATCGTCTCCGGCATGCAGATCGGGTCCTTCAGACTGGCAGAGACGAACGTCGGCACGGTCAGCCGGCCCACCAGATTGATCATATCGAAGTAACTGAGCGTTCGCAGCACCGTCTCCAGATGCTCCGGCTGGCGGGAGACGAAGGCTGCTGCCTCGGTCAAGGAGCCTTGGGAATGATAGATCCCGTAATCCATGTGACACATGTTCGGGACATCTGCGACGACCTGGCTCGGAATATCGCTGAGCGCGCCCGTGATGAGCGCCAGACCGCCCCCCTGGCTGCCGCCCATGACGATGATCCGGCTGGCATCGACCTCCGGCTGAGCGGCCGCCCACTCTACTGCACGGATCGCATCGACGGTGATCGCCTGGTAGTAGCAGCCTCTCGGATCGAGCAAGCCCTGCGTCATCCAGCCCGCCGTCTTGCCGTGACGTTGCGCCAGCAGATTGCCCGTCTCGCCGCTCTGACCGCGCACATCGATGGCGAAGACCGCATACCCCATCATCAGCCAGGCCGCATACTGCTCCGGATACCCTTTGCTGCCATGGTAGCCATGATACATCACCAGACACGGCAGGCCCTTGCCAGCCGCAGGCATCGCGAATCGGGGCAACAGATACCAGCCATGGATCGGCGTATCGTCATAGCCCTCGTAGGTTACCTTGTACACATCCATATGTGGCGACAAGCTCTCCTCTGCCACGCGCCGGTCATGGAGCGGTCGCTCGGCGGCCGTCCGCAGCGTCTCATCCCAGAACTCTCCGAGATCCTCCTGCGACGTCTGGGGGGCCGAGAATTGCTCCAGCTCTCGTATTCGTCTCTCTACAAAGCTCACAATCATCCATTCCTTTCCCTGCTCGGTCGGGACAGCGCACCCAGGCCTGTCGGATCGTTGCGGGGCTGAGCGCCCTTAAAGAAGGGCAATACGCTATCGGTGGGGCGGGCGATTCGATGAAATGCCCAACCATCCGTCGGCTGTCGCCAGTTCCTCGATTAACGACTCGGATCGTTTATCTTACGTCTAGTATATTCGAGTCCGCTGTACTACCCCGTCTGGGCGCGCGTCCGCCGGCTTGCTCTCGATGTACCCTCACCTTACCCTGTTGCTTACCGTTTTGTAAAGGCTTTTATTGTCGCTTTTGGCTCCTGGCTTCTTCACGGTCGCACACCAGATAAACGAGCAATTGGTTATTGCGCGTAGTTAGCCCATACGGTTCCATACGGTGGAGATTGTGAGGTAAGGCAGTAGATTTTGGAGAGATTGGAGAGGACATCGGGTATAGTTGCAGAGTTTGAAGAATGTTGGTTTTGTGAATTTGTCCACACTTCAGACACATCTTCATTTTTTATTGTGAAATAAATCACGTTCACCTATTGCAAGCTACTGCCTTTCGGTATATAGTTAGGTCATCGCTTCAAGATTGTGAATTAAATCACATTTACGTACATCACCTTTACTCACCATTGGGACATATACCACCTTATTTTTCTCATTCAAAAGTAAGACGCTGCAAGTTCGTGTAGTCAAAGCTTTCCCGATCAAAATTAATTTAACTTTATCTATGATTGTGAATTAATTCACGATACTCAAGGAGGAACCCGCCATGACAACCATGAAAATCGCCGTTATCGGCTGCACCCATGCAGGCACTGCCGCTGTCACCCAACTCGCCAAGCAGCATCCCGAAGCCGAGATCACCGTCTACGAGCGCAATGACAACATCTCGTTCCTCTCGTGCGGCATCGCCCTCCATGTCGGCGGCGTCGTCAAGGAGGCCGAGCAGCTCTTCTACGCTACGCCGCAGCAATTGAAAGGCATGGGGGTGAAGATGCGGATGCGCCATGAGGTGCTCGGCGTGGACACCGCAGCCAAAACGTTGACCGCGCGCAGCCTGGATGGCGACCACATCGTCACGGACAGCTACGACAAGCTCGTCATGACGACCGGCTCGTGGCCGATCATCCCCAAGATGGACGGCATGGACCTCGACAACATCCTGCTCTGCAAAAACTACGGTCACGCCAAAACGATCATGGCCAAAGCAACCGACGCGCAGCGCGTAACCATCGTCGGCGCAGGTTACATCGGCATCGAGCTGGTCGAAGCATTTGAGCAGATGGGCAAGCAGGTGACGCTGATCGACAACATGGACCGCATCCTGTGCAAATACCTCGACGAGCCATTCACCGCACCGCTCGAGGCCGAGTTGAAGCGCCGTGGCGTCGAGCTGGCGCTGGGACGCAGCGTCGAAGCGTTCGAGGGAGATCAAGGCCCAGTGAAGCGGGTCATCACGACTAAAGGCGCGATCGATACCGACCTCGTCGTCCTCTGCATCGGATTCCGTCCGAACACCGAGCTGCTGCGCGGCCAGGTCGAGACGCTGCCGAACGGCGCGATCCTCGTCGACGAATACATGCGCACCAGCAACCCGGACATCTTCGCCGCTGGCGACAGCTGCGCCGTCCATTATAACCCGGCGGGCACGCAGGCCTACATCCCGCTCGCGACCAATGCGGTCCGCATGGGCACCCTGATCGCACGCAATCTGATGCAGCCGACCGTCCGTTATATGGGCACCCAGGGCACCTCGGGGCTGAAGTTGTACGACTACAATCTGGCGTCGACCGGGATGACCGAGCAAGCCGCCGTCGCCGCAGGCATGGATGTCCAGCAGCTGACGCTGCAGGATCACGACATTCCCGAGTTCATGCCGCACTACGAGCAGGTGCTGATCCGCCTCGTCTACGAGGCCGAGACAGGCCGCATCGTCGGCGGGCAGATCCTCTCGAAGGCTGATCTGACTCAGCAGATCAACACCTTGTCGGTCTGCATCCAGAACGGCATGACCGTCGCCGAGCTCGCCTTTGTCGACTTCTTCTTCCAGCCGCACTACAACAAGCCATGGAACCTGCTCAATCAGACTGGCCTGCAAGCCATGGCGGCTATGGACCGGGGCGGCGTGAAGGCCTAAGGATACATCAAGTTATGTACGAAAAAGAAAAAGGGCCGGGATCGTCGAAGAGACGGTCCCGGCCTTTTAGGGCGTTATGGTATGACGTTGGTTCAACTCCTCTCACTCTCACCGGTCCGACGCTCGACTCGCCGCCTGCGTCTGGCTGCGATGCACTACCGCCAGCATGCGGTAGAAGTCATAGCTGCCCCGCACCGGCGTCTCGATCAGCCCTTGCTTCACCGCCGCCTCGACGACGCCTTGCGCCCAAGGGGGCACAGCGCTGTCATGTGCCTGTTCGAGCTGCTGCACGCGCTGCTCCAGTTGCTGCAGTCGCGCTTCCATCGCCTGCTTTTCGCTCACGGTCCATTCCTCCTCCAGCTCGTCATATACGCGCAGTCCAGCCTCGCGGATGATCGCGATCAGCTTGCGCGCATAGCTCGGATCGGTCGCATAGCCGCACGCTTGCAGCATCTCGGCCTGCAGCTCCGGCGTCATCGCCCGCCGCACCCGCTCGTAGCGGGGCATCCGGAACAGACGATCCTGATCCATATAGAAATCGTACAACGTATCGTACGCGCGGAAGGCCGCCTGGATATCGACGCGCTTGCCGTCGTATACCTCCCAAGTACCCTTGTACACCACGCCGCCTCGCCAATAGGCGTTCGGCGAGCCGCTGCCGACCTTGATGCCACCGAGATTGTTCCACGGATGGATGACGCAGCCTGTCTCCAGGATGTTCTGCGCCAACCGCACCGACGGGAAGATCGGCGAGCCCTCGCGCCGCACATGCTGCACGGTGGGCGCCAGCTTGGCGATGAACGCCTGTCGGCTAAGCTTGGCCATCGCGCGCACCCTCCCGGCCTTGCTTGATCAGCTCATAGCCGTACACCGCAACCGCCCCGCACAAGAAGCCTTGCAGCAGCTGCAAGGCCCCGAAGCCGAGGATCCACACCGAGAAGAACAGACTGAACAGCGTTACCACATAGACGATCGCCCAGTTCGGCACCTTGGGCGTCTGCTTGAGGATATATCCGAGCGTCCAGCAGGCGATCAGCACGACCAGCAGCGCCGGATCCAGCACCTCCTGCACCACATCCCATTCCATGGGTCATCCCTCCTATCTTATGAAGTTTACGCCAAACACATAAGCGACAATGATAAAGATCGTGCCGCCGAGGACATATTGGAGGAAGGTCATCCAGGACTTCAGGGTCGTCTGGCGCTCGAGCGCCCCCTCCGTCTGGGCGGCTTTGATCAGCTCGGCATTGTCGCGCTGCAGCTGCTGCATCCACGAGAACAGCTTGCTCTCCAACTTGTCGATCTTCTCGCCGAAGCGGTCGTATTGCTGCTGGAGACTGCGGGAGAGTTCTTTGAGCTCTCGCAGCTCTTCGTCATGCCGCTCGATGCTCTTCTCCAGCAGCTCGATTCGCGCTTGAACGGCAAGATACTCCTGCGCTGACCGGAGCATTTCGCTTTGTACTTCGGCGATCTGCTGTTCCACTCGCTGCAGTCGCTTTGCTGTATCCTCGCTGATTAAGTCCATGTCCTCACCTCCCTCCTGGAGTACACTTACATCTGTTATAAGGAAAGGCCCTAAGCAGGGTCTGACTTGTCCCCAAACTCGTATACGACCGCACCATCCTCAATCCGGTAACTCTTGCATGACACAAACTCTTCTGCATGCTGGCCGTAATCAAGCTCCAGTACGCCAACATTCTCCGGCTCCCATCTGGCCAAGGCGCTGTAAACGGCGAAATCCTGTGCTATCGTCGTCTCCACGACAGCCCCCGCACGCTCGCCAGTGTCCACAATGACGTCACCTGTCGATGGATCGTAGTATATCCGTCTACCTATCTCCACGTTATCCCTCCTTATGACTGCGCAGGCCCCAGCGCCCGCCAGGACACAAACTCCGTGACGCCGCGTACAACAAAGCCGTTGCTATTGATCGTCCACCGGTTAGACACGTACTGCGTCCGCTCCATACTGGTACCGCCGTTGGGGTAGGCGGCGTACAGGTTTGCCGTACCGCTTGGATCGGTGTACAAAAGCTGGGTATTCCCCCCCATGCCGCTAAAATTAATCTGGGTGTATATAATGATAATACTCGGTTGGAAGGCTAGCCCCGTCACGGTAAACTCGCCGAATACCTGCGGTGTGCCGCCACCTGCCGCCTCCAGCCGCGCAGGAATGAGCGTGCCGGTCACACCAAATATCGTCGTCCCCGACCGGATATTAGCTGCCTTGAGGTTGGCGCTGCCCTGCACAACGCCGCTGCCGCTGTGGTAGCCGTTTTGGATCGTCTGATTAGCGGTGCCTGGCGTGATCGTTACCGCGCCTCTGTTGGGCATCGATCCCGTCCGCCGCGCCTTGGCATCCGTGTCGTAGTAGGTACGCCCGGTCAGGACCTGCGCGGCCGTAGCGTCCCCGGTGAGGGCCAATATGCCTGTCACCAGACCATCCTCGGTGCCGATCGTCTTGCCCGCCAGCACGTCCCCTGCTGCGGCGTCTCCGTACTCACCTCCCTCACCCTGTAAGATAAAAGCCATTGTACCGTCATACACCAGCGTATAGACGCTATTGGCCTTGAGCAGTCCGGCAGCAGGTGCAGTGCCATTGGGCTTTCGAATCGGTTTTGCTCCCAAACCGTTAACATTAATCGTTGGGTCAGTGCCGTTGGTGGCGTGTAGCTTTAGGGTAATACGCAGCCCCGCCGAAATGCCCACTGGTAACGGCGTCAATGCTACCATATAAGCAGTACCCGTCCCCGTTGTCACACCATAGCCATTGCGGTTAGCGCTCATTGTCTCGAGCGCCCAGGCGTCAAGCTGCAACTCGCGTATGCCGAAGTCCTGATTGTCGTTGTGGACTTTGATCCGAGCGATGTCTTCCGTGTTGATTCCGACCGTGCTGCCGAGATTGACCGCCATGGTGATGCTGGCCTCCGTGATTGCTGTCGTGTAGGCATGACGATCGAGGACGAGATAGGTGACATAACGCTTATCCTTGCTGGCGTCAAACAGATCGGGCAAGATCCGAGCAAAACCGAGTCCATAAGATGCGTCGACGCTGCCTCGCTGGAGCATATGCCACGCTGGCTCGTCACCGCCACTGACCCATAGTATCACATCAGCACGCTGGAACAACTTGCCCCCGACACTCGCGTTGATGTAGCGCCAACCTGACGATTCAGTAGTCCCGACCTCCTCACGTAGCACAACCCCAGTTCGCACCTCAACCACATTATGACCTGGATTTACCGTCAGTGCTCCGCTATGTGCCACATCCTCCCAGGCTGGCGTAGCCAGTAGATAAATAATCTTAGCCGACATGTTCGTCGTTGCCTCAAAGGTCGTACGTGTGGTACCCTTTGCGACGATAAAGTCGATGTACGCGGTAGATACTGTCGTGGAGAACCTACCAATATTGGCAAGTGTATCAATTGTGCCGCTTTGGACTGCCATGCCTTCAACCATCACCACATCAAAAACCGCGCCTTGTGCACATCCTGGAGGACGTTGATATCGGATACGGTCGACATTACCGCCGGTTGTGATGCTCTCATGATATACCAGATCGCTCAACCGCACTTCCTGCAGCGCTCGCCATACCTTGCCGATTGATGCCTCGTATCGATCACGTATGCCTGATGAGAGGCTGCGCAAAGTCACGTCAGCAATGTGAGTCTGATCCTCACGAGGTACAAACAATGGGGGCAGCGCGGGTGCTTCGCCGATAACAAGCATCAAATCGGAAAAATAACAAGGCCTTGCCGCACCATCTGCCGTTGTCCCCGTACAGAAAAACCGCAAATGAACTCTGTTTTGCTGCGGTGTAAATGTGTAGGACCTTTTACCCGGTGAAAATCCACTTATGGATAACAGCACTGAGTCTCTGCTATTGTACCCAATTGCCATTCCACCTTGTCCCAATTCACGTTCCATCAAAAAGCTAACAGTGTAAGGCCGACCTGGTACAACATCTACCCAAACCCCTCGACCGTGGACGTTAGAAGAACCATCTTGTACCTTGAGCCTGCTGTTTTCCCACACGTTAGGGTAGGTCGTGGACCCTGTGCCCTCGTTATAATCGTTCTCCATCCAAGGCAGTAAGTTCCGGCCTTTTACGGTGATCGCAGGCCCCCGCACCGATTGAATTCCATCGATATACGGGATAACCGTATCCACCGCCTCTCCGGTAATGGTCGTGCCGATGGCATTATAGAGTCCGGGCGTCACCTCACGCAGCCGGATCTCATCGACGTAGCCGGATGACTCACCAGCTCCTCCCCGACCTGCGAGGATCCGGAATCCATTACCAACCAAGGTGTTATTTGTCGGGATTTTTAGAATGGCCAAATTCCACGCTCCAACTGTTAAACCAGTCAGAGCATAGGCTGCGTAACGTGTTGTAAAAGTGCCAATGTCTCGCAACGACAACTCAAGCGCTCCTCCTGACTGTAAAGCTTCGGCGTATATCCACATCGCCGCGACATAATACTTTGTGACGTCGAGCTTAAAGGGGATATCCCGCCAGATGTAGCTGTTTTGCGTTGTCGACGGCTGAATGTAAATAGAGTTATTGCCACTGCGCTTTTGCGCAGACGATACCTGTGGAGCTAACCCCGTAGTGTTCCAACCTGCAAGACTCTCACATCCGCCGCCGATGACGATATTGTAGTCCGTCTGTCCCAACGCAATTACAGATAGCGGGGCTGTTTGGTTAGACTCAATTACATTAACACCATGCGATAATGTCTTGGTGATTTGCTTAGTCTCTTTGGTTAACTCATCTAAATCTCTACGGGTATTTTCTCCAAGCGATGATTCGTAGTCTATAGCCCGATCCTGTGCGTCATTTCGCCGTGTCTCCCGCGCCATTCTCTCTAGCAAATCCCCGACTGTCCCCCCCATATTAGGGTTATACCTCGCCTCAGCCTCGTTGATGGCCGTCGTGTAGGCGTGACGGTCAAGGTTTAGATAGGTGACGTAGTAATTGGCATTCTGGTCATATAGCGACTCTGAGATCATAGCCCGCATGTTGCCCGTAGCCGGTACATATTGTAGCAGCCAATCATTGTCCTTGGCCGTGCCTTTGTAGACCGCGAGGATTTGAACGGTGCGATTTACCAAGAATGATGATGGTACGTTGAAATCATTGATACGCCACTGACCGCTAACTATCCCAGGATTCGCCTTCTCGCGCGAAATGAGTCCCGTCCGCAGTTCCACCAAGTTAACCCCCGGATGCAGAGCAATCGCTCCCTCGGAGGCTATTTCCTCCGTTACGGGCGTTGCAAGGCGGTAGACGATCTTGGCTGACTTGTTGACCGAAGCTTCGAATTGGGCTACCGTTGTCCCCTTCGCAACGATAAACGTTATACCCCCAGTAATGACCGTGACGCTATATTTGCCGATGTTACTAGCGTTATCTGAAGATAATCCTGCCGGGACGTGGGTAAATCCCTCCACGAGAGCATCTGTGGCGGACAGTTGAGCGGTATACATATTGCTAGGCTTGAGGTATCGGATAAAGTCAACATTGGTAGGTGTCGTAACAAGCGCCGGGACTCCCAAATCTCCCAGCTGTACCTCTCCCGAAACTCGCCATACTTGACGTGTCCGGCTATTGTAACTATCTCGCAGGCCCGACGGCAGGCTGCGTAGTGTGACGTCTGCCATGTGCGTCTGATCATCTCGCGTCACAAACGACGTGGGCAGCGCGGAGGCGTCGCCGAGGACGAGCATCGGATTCACAAATTCGGATGTCGTACTTTGTTCCGTCCTCATATAGAGGCGCACATAGTTGTTATTCCCGCTGTTGAATGTCCTAGGCGTCTTGTCATAAACGCGGAGGGCACTTGATCCATCATGGCTATAGACTCCAATACGACCAGAATCCCCAATAATATCTGCTACGAAGGTGTACTGCTTGTTAGGTATGACAGGGAGATAAGCATAAGCAAAACTGTTACCAGATGCATTTGCTGTAACTTTTAGGGAGCAAGCTGTCAACACCTCATAAGTGCCGTACCCTCCACCGATAATACTAGTATCGGGCAAGGCAGGATAAAGGTTACGCCCCGGATTGTTGAGGTAGACACCCCTTACCGATTGCACCCCGTCGATATACGGGATAAGTGCATCTACCTCCTCTCCGGTAATGGTTGAGCCAATGGCGGCGTACTCGGCCTCGGGGAGCTCGACAACTCTTATCTCGTCAAAGTAGGCTGTGCACACCGCTGAATTACCAAACCCGACGAACAAGCGGAATCCACTACCGACAAGTGTGTTAGCCGTCGGTACCTTCACATATACAAACTGCCATTGCCCGATGGTTGATATTGACGATTGGGCAGAATACCTTGAAGTGGTTGTACCTACATCACACAAAACAATGCGCGGGATAGCTCCCGACGCGAATGATTCGACGTATACCCATCCGCCAACTATATAAGTCTTTGTTGGGTCAAGTGGTTGCAGGTAGTCCTTGCTGAAATATCTTGCGGCTCCCTCTACACCTGGCACTTTAATTGAATTGTTGCCGCTCCGTTTTATTTTACTGTCTATTACGATTGACGAATTGCTTACGGTAAACGGCGTCAGACTCTCGCACCCGCCATCGCTGCCCAGCAGGTTATATCGTGTCTGCCCCCCAATCACCGCATCCATAGCAGTAGCCCGGTCGGAGTCCAGCACGTTGACCCCTTGTGCAAGTGTGCGGATAATAGCCGCAGCCTCGCCTTGCTGCGCGGCCAGGTCGTTGACCTCCGCTTGCAGAGCCGCAAGCTCTGTCCCCCGAGCATATTGCGTGTGCGGGTTGGACGCAGCTACGTGAGCAGCGAGAGTTGCATCCGCTTTTGTCTGTGCCCCGGCAGGCGTTTCTTTTGCATTCCAGGCCGACTTCTCCGCATCAGTGACGAATCGATTGCTAGCATCTTGCGTTATAATGGACGCAGGATGGCTAGAGGGGTGCGTATAGTTGTTGGCGCCAGCAGCGATTCCATCGAGTTTAGCCTTGTCCGAGGCTGTCATTGCCCCCTGGCTTCCTGTGGTTGCGGCTGGAAGACGCGCAGCAGCTACCGTTCCAGATGTCAGGTTTGAGGCATTCTGATAAAATGCACCTTGCTGACCATCCAACAGATCAGCATTAAGGTTGGTTACCGTGCTGGACGAAGCCACTTGAAAGGGAGCGCCGCCAGTTGCAGTAAAGGAGGGTCGTCCCGAAAACGTTGTCCCTCCCTCCAGAGTCAGGTTACCCGTCACTGTATCGCCGTTCTTCTTCACATACTGCCCATGGGGATCGCCTGTACTGTTATGATTACGGGAATCATGTGCGTTCCCCCATGCGCCCCAGACATTAGCATCCGAGCCAGCAAAGCGGACGCTGGCTTGACCAGCAGCATCAGACGGATAAAAATACTGAACAACTGCGGATGTGGTGTTACCCTTTATGGTCTGCACCGTTCCCTGTCCGCTGGGCCATCCACCTGCAGCCGATGTCACAAAAAAAACGCTCTGCCCGCGCGGGTAGGCGCCGGGGAGCGTGGACGCAGTTGCATAGTCATCTGCGTATACAGCAGGATGTTGATGATCGGCTCGTGCCCAGCGGCTGGCAGATCCCGCAGCACCTAACCCGTTATCCCGGGAAGGAACGGCAGTCGAAGCTTGGCCCATGACAAAAGCTGTAGATGCAGCCTGCGTTGTGCTGGTATCAGCCGCTGCAGTAGGTACAGCAGGTGTACCAGTGAAAGTTGGAGAAGCCAGCGGCGCTTTTTCATTATTTAATTGCGTGAGCGACTTCACAGGCGCCGTCCGCCAAGTTGCTCCGCCTGTAATAGCCTTTGTCATATTTGCCATTCGTCCAAGCAAGGTGGTTATCGATCCTGTATCACTGGACGCTGCCGTAGCATCATTTATGGTCCGATTTCCAATTTTGGTATCGGTTATCGCTCCAGGCTCGTTCAACGAATCAACAGCATCCGCATTATCTTTGATTCCCTGCTCGATACGATTCATGTCTTTCTCTGTTACGGTGTCATTATGTTGCCAGTTTGTTTTTCCGTTATAGGCCATTAGTTTACCTCCTCAACCGTCATTACATGACGCATTATTGTGTCTTCTACGATAGGAACCTTTACGGATCGGGTACTAATCACCTGTTGCTCGGAATTTTTTAGTTCCACCTTCGACACCTCATTCACGAGTCCTTTAGGCACCAAATACTCCAACACCAGAGCATTGGCGGTTGCTTCTTTCACCAGAAACTCACTAAGTACAACAGTTTCATTTAAAACAATGAATGCAATTCTGGTCCCTGTATACTCGGCTATCTCGTGTAGATAACTCGGCTGGATCATAAGGCCACCTCATTTCGTCTTATCGCTATCGGATCAACGCCCAGCTTCCAACTGCCAAGAAGCGTTCTTCGATCCAGTCCAATCGAAAACGCCTGATCTCTTATACCGATCGACTCAGAAGTAAAGGTTATCGGCTTGTAGACAAGATTAGCGGGCTTAATACCATGGATGGTATGCTCGATTTCCTTTAAAACGGCAGCATTTTCGACTCCCACCAGTATAGTTAGGACAAGTTCCTGAAAATCTATATCCGCTAATGCAAGTCCTGGCGCCCCCGCTACAAAATCCAATCGTTGCTGGAGATAGGTTAAGGTAAATGGCGGCTTGGTGGAATACCGGTTAACCAGACGAACCCTTCGAAAACTCAACGTCTCACTACCACGATCAGCTAAGATACCAAGCATACGCTCACGTCTTCGGATCGCATCTTCGTTCGAAGTCATAATGAATTGGTCGTCCAGCAGACGCGCTACAGCCGCAGACAGAGCAGAGAACTCAACATCTTCCGTCTCGGTTAGCGTTACGAACTCACGGACATCCTGATAAAAAGGAGGCAGATAGCTAATCAAAGGCTCAGCCACGAAGCACCACCTCTCCAACTATCGGAATCTCATCGGTTTGCAATTCAATGTTGGCGGATTCCCCATTCAAAAAAGTCGAAGTAATATCCGATACTCCGGAAATGCCGAGGATTCTAGATTCAAGCTGAGACACCCTCACTACAATTCCTGATTCAGCTGCCCAAGCTTCGCGTAGCAACAAGAAGTATGCCGCGATTATTGCTTGCACCTCTTGCTCAATTTGTGACAGCGTGATCCCTTCTTGCAGAGTCAATGTAGTTTCAATGTCAATAACAACTGGTTGAGCGCCGGCAACCGTAACTTGATGACCGATCGGCGCCAGGCCGAGACCTTGGCCACTGGTATCAGGCGGGTCGATCGTCTCTTGCACCGACTGGAGCAGGAAGCTTGACGGAGCGTCAAAATTGCTATCGATTATCGTCACTTTAACCGTGCCTCCTCCGTTCCAAACCGGATAAACTTTAACGCCACCGACACCTGGGAAACTGCCGATCTTGGCTCGATAATCTGCAACATTTCCGCCAAAGGGTTGCTCATTGATCGCTTGCATAAATCTTGCCCGCAAAGCCCCATCCGACTCCTCTTCTTGTCCTGGGGCAATGACATCCAACAGTTCTGCCGTGGCCAGGCTTGGAATGTAGTCCAGAGGCAGGATAGCTCCAAAGTATTGATTGCCTAAGACGCCAGTTGTCTCCGAAGTGAGTTCATACTGCCCAAGCGCCAGACGATTCGTCACACGATAGGCATTCCCTTCCGCTGCCAATCGAGAGCCAACCGAAACCTCTACCAATGCACCTTGTTCATCCAGAAATTTGGCAAGGCGAACAGCCGCTGTCGCCGGTTTGCGAGTTACGCCATGTTCAGCTGCTCGTCGCGTCAAATACTCGCCTGTTGCTGTATCTGCAAAAAATAATTGATAATTGACATCCAATTCATGGTACAGATTAGCCAACTCCACCGCTGCGGGAGCTAAAGCATCATAGATGATACTGCTTTCCCGTTTGTCAATGTTATCAGGCACCCGATCCAACATTCGCTCAAGAATGCTTTTGAAGGTTTGAGCTTCATACATTGAATGTCACCTCCTCCTCGAAGCGACCGATATTCGTGACAACAGTGAATTTCAGTTCGACTTCATCCTTGATTTGCCGCGAAGTCATATTTTCGATGGCCACGATACGCTCATCTATCAAGAGCGCCTCTTCTACAGCACTCTCGATATCCGAAGTGTATATACTGTTGCCGATACGACCAGTGTAGATTTCATGTGCAAATCGCTCCGTACGCAACTGTTTGTTAACGAACTGTTTTACCGCTTCAACTCCATCCACCTGACCGATCACTCGCCCATCGCTTAAACATAGCTTATAAGTAAGACTGGGTTGTTCAGACTGGCTCACAGCCAGTAGTTGAGAAGAGCCAGAAGGTAGGATCATAGATTCAACCTCCCCACTACAACATATTGCAACCCGCCATCGGATCGTATCAAAATCAATTTATCGCCAACTTCCAATCCCTTGCGAATCAATAAGGTTTGCTGCCCAAGCTCTACCTTGTACTCCGTTAAATGCTCGGGCAATATTAAAAATTCGGATGGAATCGAAAAACGTTGATCCACAAGAACCTCTAGCGGATGGATAGACGTTACCTTTCCATACATTGCACTGGCTAACTGTTGAGCATCCAGGCTTTGTTTGACGATTTTTTTAACCATATCATTCATACTCATAATTGTTCACAACCTCTCCATCTCCACTTCATACGCATTGAGCTCCAGCTTCATCGTATGGGTTTGTCCAGCAAACTTATGGTTGCATTCCTCCACAAGAAAGTTCCGGTCCAGATTTAAATGTGGCATGGTCACTTGCAAAATAGAGCCCGCTCGAACAGAGATGTAACCAATGGCATCCAGATTAAAAGAACGTTGCTGCCTGTTCTTTAATTGCATGATTCGATGAGCCATCGCTTTTATTTGTTCCTCGTTTAATCCCTCATCTACTTTTTGCCAAAATTGCAGTCGGCCCCACATGGCAATGGTATCGCTATCCTGTTCGATAAACGCTTCCCGCTTGCCAGATTCCTTGTTATCGCGTACGAGCTTTACCCGGTTATAAGTATTGCTGTCAATATCGCGACTGGTTGAATACCCATAGACGAGACTATTTTCTCCAAGGATAAGATTAACCTTCATATCGGTAACATTGCGCAAGGTGAGCAGACCTGCGTCATCATAAAAAATGAACATCGAACCATCAGCCATTAATGTCTCATCCAATGCTTTGCAGATCATATCGAGTCGTTTTTGGCCATCCATAGAAAACTTCGGTATGACGTACTTTGTATCCGCAATCGGGCCCAATAAACGACCAACAGCCAGAGCATTGTCTTTTATAACTTGTGTGGCAGTTATATTTTTTTTCACATACGTGTCGCTCTCCATCAGATAACGAATTTGATCAAAAGCGGTTACTTTAACCACGCGCTCCTGGTCTTCCTCGACTGTAAAAATATAGCCCTGAAAAAAACAGTTCTCCTCATACCACACCTGTACTGTATCGCCACAATTAACGGGAAACTGTTCAGAAGCTTGCAACGAGCGTGTCCGAACGATTCGAAAATCGCACACGCCTGCTTTGCCAACGCGCATGGTTTTCCAATTGAGTTCCGGCACAAGCGATGTGACGTCCCAACGTGTTCCACTACGATTATCAATCGTCACTTTCAGCAGTTGACTCGCCTCCTCCTCACTAACGAGTTACGTTTTTGGCAAAGGCACCTTTAATACTTGACCAATTTGAAGCTTCTTGAGGTCACTATCAGACAGTTGATTAAGTTTCTGGATTTCCTTCCAGCGGCTGCTATCCCCGTTATACAGCTTCATACTAATTTTGATCAAGGTATCCCCTTTGATGATGGTGTACGTTGTTGGCGGTACTCTAAGATCCGGTCGCTGCGGTGGATCTATTTCTTGTTCTGTAGTGCCATCATTTTTAGTTTTGTAGGTTATTTTTATTGGTGCGTAGAAGACATATTCTCTTAACTTCAAGCTGAAATTAACATCGCCCGGCGAGCCAGCCTCTTCCCATCGTTCGAATGAATCTATCGTCATTGGCAGCCAGAGCTTTGATTTTAAATTGGTAGGATCAATGCCAGTATAGATAAACCGGATCGGGTAACCTGAGTGGATCCACCGATTAATTTTATGAACATAAACCCAAGGCTCGTCCAATTGTTTAGAGGTCACAAAGGGATGCATCTGAGAAGGAAAAAAGCTTTGAATATCAATTTCAGCGAGATTCGGCTTTTCAATTGTCGCCACTCGCCCCTTGCCAATGATGTTAAAATCGTTCCCGCCCCCTGAGCGTTTGATCGTAATTTTCTCAGGAAGTACCGGAAATTCAAGCGCTTCTTTTCCACCATTAAACTCTAAAATCATAGAAAACGGCTTAAGCGTCCTCGAATTGTTTGACTCCACTTTCATTCACCTCCTGCAAAAGAGGCGCCTACACAGGCGCCTCACTAAAAATTTAAAACCCGTAAAGACCTTGTGTCGAGGACCCTATTTCCGTTTCCATACTGGTAGTGATTTGCCGAACTACTTCTTCGACATCCACATTTTTAGAAATCGGTCCGGTCGTTACTTGAACAGTTGGTGTTAAAGTGACAAAATTTTGAATAGCGCGCATTTCGGCTAAATCACGCATCATTCGAATTTCTTCATCCGAAATGTCTACTTCCTGATTGATTTTTCCTACTTCGTTGACTTTGCCAACTTGATTAATATCAGGCGATTGAAGAGAACTTGCCCCCATTTTGGCTGATCTTCCTGGATCTACGAACGATTCAGGAGCAGTGGCCATCTTGCTAGCATTCGCTCCAATTCCTCCTAGTGCACCGACACCAGCCTGTGCTCCTCTTGGTAGCGCTGCCGAGTCACCTGCATTCCAAGCGCCAGGATTACCTTGATCTTGTTGTTGAGCAGCCCGTTCTGCGGCTTCCTTTGCCGATCCTTTTGCACGATCGTCTTCACGGTTTTTTACGTAATCTAATACATCTTGCTCACGTTGAGCTGCTTTCGCAGCTGCATCCTGTTTCATTTTGTCCAACTGATCCTTTGAGGCTTGTTTGATGCGATCCGCCTCCGCTTGAGCATCTGCAACCAGGGATACATGTTGAACATAATCCAGATTAAACCCTGGAATTGTATTAAATACTGAAACAAGATCATTTATTAAGTCGATGGCCCCGTTAGCTAGCGATTCAATAACCCCCAGCGCCTTCACTTTAAGTGCTTGAAAGCCGTTGAGGATTGAAAAGAAAATCTTAGCGAAAAATATAGGGACTTGATCAAAGAAATTTAACAAACCATTCCAAATGCGATACATTCCTGCTACAAGTTGATCGTTAGTGTTCCAGAGGTGCACAAGCCATACGATAAGACCTATAACTGCAGCAGTAATCATGATAAATAAATTTTTGCCCAAAACAGCATTAAGCAATTTCCAAGCGCCAGCCAGCCCTCCTACTAAAGCGGCTTGAACTTGCAACGCGATGGAAGAAATCATAGTTGCCGCTGCCGTTGCCAGTGCTATGACACGCCAAGCAGCAAACGCGGCAACAAGCCCCATAATGATGGGCTCAATCACTGCTCCATTAGAGGTTACGAATTCATAAAAACCGGCAAGCGCCGTAGTAACAGCTTCGACTCCAATACGTATGGCTTCGAAATAGGGCTGAATGGACCCAGCCTGAAACGCATCGTTAATCTGTGTGATAATCGGAACAAGCACAGCTAAGGCTCCTTCCCCGGCTTGGGCAAAGGCGTCAGAAAAGTTCCTTCGAAGCGACTGTAACTGGAAGCCGAAGGTTTCCTCTAACGAGGAAGCTGCGGTAGATGCAGCACCCTGGAAAGCACCCATGCCTTGTTGACCTTGTTCCAATGCTGTCATGACATTCATTTTGACCTGGTGCCATTTGTCGCCGAACAACTCCGCACCGATCTGTCCCTGAACCAGCGGATCTTCAAGATTAGCCAAGCTAACTAGCGTCGTAAGGAGAGCTTGATTGGCTTGATTCCCACCGGCTGCTAGATTGCCAGACATCTTGGCAGCATCAAGACCCAACGCTGAAAACGTTGATTGACTGATACTTTCCAACCCTTTCAACTGCTCTAACCCTTCTTTGACGCTATCAGCAACCTTACTGATGCTAGCCGCCCCTGAGTTCCCGCCTCCAATCAATGTGGCTAGCATTTGTTCGGCGTTCATTCCCATCCCGGCAAATTGCTTCGCATTTTCATTAATGCTGCTCATTAAATCGCCGGCATAATTTCCGCCTTTTTGAAAGCCGGTCGTTATTAAATCTAGCGCCTCAGTCTCGCTAAGCCCTTGAAAATTTTGCATAAGCGTCCGAGTAACCTTCGTTAACTCATTCACATTCGTGGCGCCAGAAGACATATTCTCAACAGCATAAGCAGATCTCAAAAAAGCTTCCGCAGCATCCCCAGACAACACCTCTAAATTTTGACGCACTTTTGCAAAATCATTGGTTACGGTTTGCAAAGAACTGCCCCAGCCAGCCGTAAAAAGATCGTTAACCCTCCCCATCATTCCCATTGCTTGGGTAGAGTCAATCCCGAGTTGCGCCTGTAAAGAGCCCTTCATTTGCTCTTGCTCCATAGCTCCGCCCAACACAGATTTAACGATCATTGAGTCTGCAATCGCTTTATACATGCCAGCTATCTTTTTATATTCAGGCATTAATGAGCGCCAGACACTTTTAGGTTTGTCTTGAGCTTTATCATCGTCGTCATCTTTCGAGCCATCATCAGCAGCCCCTGAGGAGGTTTGTTTCAGCGCGCTATTTAGTTTATTAACCTGTGACGTCAGTTGAAGGAGCAATTCTCTAAGTTCCGATAACACTTTGGTAATCGATGAATCTAGCAGCAAACCAACCTTTACCTCGATCGTCCCCAAGCGTGCCAGTAGTTTTTTACGAAATGAAGCCACTTCTTTTAATACCGTTCCAGTATCAAAGATCAACTTCACCTTTACGTTCACGCCGCCTAATTTTTTTATGGCTTGATTTATTTGAGCACGAATGGTTTGTAATTCAGGGATTTTGAATACCGCTTGTATTGTAATAAGCTTGAATTTCTTTTGTAGCTCTGTTATGGCTTTTACTGTTTGTTGAGAATTTAATACTAGTCTGATCTGGAGCGCAGAAACATCCAGTTTGCTTTGAAAAGCTACAATCAGGGAACCGAAGTTAGCTGCTGTAACTTTCGACGTATCCAACATAAGGCGTATGGATATGATCTCGTTTCGCAAACGCTCTCTTAACTCCGCCATTCGTGCCTGGGCGCGCATAGTATCAAGCGACACTACAAAAGGCGTTGTTAAGCTTTGCTTCAGTCTTTCGGCAGTACGAATGGTTTGTTCCATGCTCTGCCGGGCATTGACCAAGGTACGATTTAAACGTTCGAACATCTGCAAGCTAATACTTACCGTTGTAGCCAATCCTAATCCCTCCTTTTCCTAACGCCCGGCAAGTAGCGTTATGTAGGAATAGCGAAGAAGCTTAACGCCTCTTCGCTGATTTTCGCGCTTTCTTTTCCGCTTGGATGCGTTCGTCGATCATCGCATAAATGACCGCCTGCTCCCTGCGACTCATCCGCATCAGATCTTGAGGGAGAATGCGCAGCTCATGCAATGCGTAGTAAGCATAATTAGCCTCCGCATCCCCCTCATTCATCAGTTTTTTACGTCACTGATCAATTCGTCCATATCACGATCAAAACCGTTAACCTCTTGCACTTTACTTACCAAAATGGAGTATTCCCCGGGAAGCAGCATTTTGCGCAGCAGCTTATCTGCTCCCAGAACGCCATACGATTTTTGCAACTCCGCGTCCTTCAAGTTAGGGTAGACGATACTTGACTCGACGAGCTTAACGATGTATTCGTCGCCGTTAATCTCCGTCGTTCTGGAACCGCCTTTCCCTTTAATCTGACGCGTTGCGGCTTTACGGATCGCTTCGTTCTCCTCTTCTGTCATGCTCCGCAGCTTCCAGGCGACCGGCTTGCCATCTGGCCCTTTAAAGCGTGAAGATACCACAACCTCTTCAAGCTCGGGTGGGGCCGCATTTTGCATGTAAAAAGCGCTCAAGTTAGACATTTTTCTTCCTCCATTTCTAAGCAATCATTTTAATTTGTAGGCGTATTGAATTGCGATTGGATTTGAAAGCCTTCGAAAGTAAACTCAATCTCTTCATCGAGCAACTCTGACTCCGTGTCTAGTTTCGCGATTAGTACACTGTTCAAGTTGACTCCTGTCAGTGTAACATCCTGTTTTCCAATGGAGGAATTTGGATCTTCGTTGATGATATTAATAGAAAAGTAAGTATCCACACCACTTTCGACATATTTACGCATCAGTTCACGGAACCTCGTTGTCGTATAATAGATCGTCATCGAACCCGTTCCGCTCCAGCCGTTTGCCTTATGCTGAGTACCGCGGCGCCCAAGTGTTTTAACTTCCACTTTCTCCTTCTCAACCGTAGCTTCTAGCGTTTTGATGTAGAACATGTCATGGACTTCGCCTCCGATATTAGCGTAGGCACGGCCTTCCTGGCCGGAGATGGTGTCGCGAGCTGCAAGTATCATATTGAATCAGTCTCCTTTGTTAGCGTACATTGACGCGAATATAGATTTTTTCGATCGAATCCACCGGTTGGATATTAGCTTCAACATAGATGCTGTCAGAATCGGGGCCAGCGGAGACCGTCACATCGGCCTGCGTGTCAAAGTTTTGAATAGCGTTGATTTGTTGAAGGTTCTGCAGATACACGACGACTTCTGAACGGAACAAGCTTCGGCCATCCTCGTTGTTATTCACCTTGCCAAGGTACGAGCTTTCAAAGATCCGCTTGAAGTCATTTGCAATAATATCCAACACGCGAATAACACGGTTTTTACGAAAGCTTCTCGGTTTGTCAGGTGTGACACTTGTCAAACTATTGATATCCTGCTCCACATAAGCTCTTCCTCCGGAAGCATTGAACATGAACTCCCCAGCAGTAAGAGCTGTCTCGGTCTGACTGTTCGTGTAACGAGGAGATGCGTCGGTCGCATCATCATAGCTTGCATAAGTAAGTCCTTGCGACACAGTGGCGGCAGCTGTTGCTGCCGCCACCCATGCGGTTGCTTGTGCTGCTGTCAACACGGTGCCATCCGATAGGACAACCCCGTTCTTCACGCTGATTACGCCTTCGTAGTCCGCTGTCGGATAGTTGGAGAGGACAGCTTGTACTTTTTTACCTTCCTGCTCGCGCTGGCGACGAATAAACGCCGCGTACAAACCTTTTAGCGTTTCATCAGTTCCGGTATAGGCCACCGTATGAAAATCTTGGAGCTCCAATGCGCTCATGAAATCGGTATGATCACCATTAACTACCGTACCGTTAGCACCCGAGGTCAAAGGAATACCAGCACTTGTCGCGAGCTCGCCTGAACCACTCCAAACGACCCAATCATTATTGACCAGTTCCTCTACTTCACCAACTACTTGCGTGTCTTTCACAACGCCGCTCAATAGGGTAGTCACATCGTATTTATCCGGCTGGTCGACATTCGTCCGGATAACAATCGACAGATCATTGCCTCTTTCACCTCCATACCTCGCAGTTGCGATCAAGTTACCTGCCGTGACGGTCGCTGCTGTCCCGCTATTAAGTCGATAGAGCAGCAAGGTACGCGCCCGCTTCAGCGCTTCCTTCACGAGAAGCAAGGATGCAGAGGTTAGATCATATCCTAGAATTCCTTGCACATCATCGCCGCTGTTCACCTGCAACAATGTTTTAGCAGGTCCCCAAGGCAGAGACAAAGCCAGACCAACGACACCTCGTTCGCTTGCTGTGCCAAGCGACTGTCCTTGACTTTCAAAATTGATATATACACCAGGTCTTACTTTGTTTTGAGTTGTCCATGTTCCTCCAGCCATTTAATTGGCCTCCTTTTTCATGAATTGACGAATAGCTTGTTCCGCCTCCGCGATGGTGTAGGGCACGTCCTGCTTCAGTACTGTTTGCAGCGCATCCATATTCCAACTGGCCATCTTAGAAGAACGGGCAAGCTGTTGTTTTTCGAATGTTTTCTTTTCTGTTGGAGCGGTTTTTTTTCTCATGCTTTAATCGACCCTTTCTGACTGAAGTGCTGCATCCTCACCTCCTCCGCCGCCTCCCGCACCAGCTGCAGCTCGTACTGCGCATAGACGCGCAGCACGCCGTCCACCAGTTCGTGCTTGAGGCCGCTGCCCCGGCAGGGCACGCCGTCGACCTCGATGTAGACGAGTTCGTCGAGCAACGCGTCGGCCGTCTCGAGCCGCTCGTCTGGCGTCGGCGCTGCCAGCGCGATATCGAAGCCGTAGGTGCGCCGATAGCGGCGGCCGAGCTGGCGCTCCTGCGTCACCGGCGACAGCCGGACGTGGAAGTACGAGGCCGCCGGCGTCTCCGGCAGTTCGCCCTCATAGACGGCGAAGTCCGGGAACCGGGCCGCCAGCGCATCGAGCACGCCTTGCTTCACTTCGGTAATGGTTGCGATCTTTCTCACCTCCCTGCGGCGCTGCCGAACAGCCGCCGGACGACGACGGGCCACCCTTCCGTTGCTTGGGAAGGATGGCCCGGTGTCCGGTTGCTGTTCATGTGTTCCGCTGAGCTCAGTGTATCATGATACGAACATACGTTTCTATTTTTGTCTATTTTGTCCGCCGTGTCAGAAATGTCAACCTACTCGAGCTGACCGACGGACGGTGCAGTTGCATGCCCACCAGTGGCCGCTCCAGGTTCCTCTCATCTCCAGGTCCCTCCCGCCGATGCGGGCGCTGCCGCCAAGCGCACGTCGGCCCCTCTTCCCATTAGAGAGAAGAGGGGCCGACTCGCTGGCTGCTCGCTTGCGTCCTGACTCGTTACTCCCGCTCGCCATCCTCCGACTCCAGGTACTGACGGTAGATATCCAGCGTCAGCTTGCGGATGACGGTCTGCCGGATCTCGTGGAGCCGCTGGCGCGATACGCCGATGTGGCGGGCGATATCGTTCATCCGTTCGCCTGTCATCAGACAGTCCAGCACGGTCCGCTCCCGCTCCTCCATAATTTTGTCCGTCGCCTGCGTGAACGCTTCGACCCGCTGCTTCAGCTCGACGAGCCGCTTGGCCGTGCGTTCGTACTGCATCTCCGAGAGCGACAGCTCGCCGACCTTGGCCCCCTTGCCCTTGGGCAATGCCGCCTCGATGCCGTACTGGGCGACAAGCCGGATGTTGAGCGGACCGATCTCCATCGCCGCCTTTTCCAGCACCTCCTCGAGCCTCCGAATCTCCCGCACCGTCCAGCTGAAGTCCCGCAGTTCCGTGTCCACCTGTTGCACATACTGCATGATCGGCTCCAGGTCCTGCTCCTTGTCCGCTGCCTGACTTGCAACTTGGGTCCGCACAGAATGACTCAGCCATTCGGGACAGCTGTCGATTTGGCCGATCGAGAGATTATGCACCCGGCAGATGCTTTTCTTCCCCCACACCGTGCCCGGACAGGCGGAGCACACGGCGTCCCGGCACTGCTCGACATCCAGCGCGGCCTCCATACCGCTACGGATTTTGTTCTCGTTTGATAGGGCGCTTTTCATCCGTATCCACTCCTTCTCTTATTTTACGAGACTGATTAGTCTTCGCTCGACTATAACTAGACTGATTTGTCTACGGAAAATATACCCTGTCCGTCCAAAGCGTGTCAAGACTATTTTGTCTAGGACAAAATCCGTTTTGACAGAATAGTCTAGGATCGCTACAATGAAAGAAACGCTTGAAACCGAGCCAATCTCGGTGTCCTGGAGAGGAGGAAACTACCATGTCTTATGCGCGATTGCTAAGCGACTACATCAAGCATTCCGGCAAGACGCTCGAGCAGATCTCGACGGAATGCGCGGAGCTTGGCATCACGGTCCATCCGACTTATATCAGCAAGCTGCGGCTGGGCAAGCGCCCCGCCCCGTCGCCGGAGATCACGCGCACGTTGGCCGAGGTGATCGGCGGCGACGCGACGATCC
>NZ_BFBX01000071.1:23271-113876 GCF_003851045.1 Paenibacillus sp. 598K
GGCGGCGACGCGACGATCCTGATCGCCGAAGCCAATCTGGAGAAGCTGGACGCCGATCACAAGGAGCTGTACGAGCGTCAAGTCAAGAAGCGGATGCAGATGGACTTCACCCTGACGAAGATCAGCCGCGACAATCGGATCTACCCGTTCGTCGCCCATGAGCTGGCGGCGCTGCTGGAGCAAGCGGCTGACCGGCTCGCCTCCCCCCCAACGGAGGACGTGCTGGCGGACAAGTCGCTGCTGCAAATCTACCTCGCCGATGCTCGCCATGACGAGACGACGATCAGCCGGCTGCTGGAGGCGATCGACGAGCTGGCCGGCACGCCCAAGGTGCTCTTCGAGCAGCTCAAGGCCTCGACCTCGCGCTCGAGCAAGGATCTGCTGGACGTGCTCGCGCCCGGCGAGCCGATGCTCGAGACGTATCCGGTCGGACAGCCGATCCGCATCCCGATCATCGGCACCGTCACGGCCGGCCCCAATGGAACAGCGTATGAGGATTACGAGGGAGATGAGTGGACGGATGCCCAGGATGTGCGGGGCGGCGGGTACTTCTACCTGCGAGTGAAGGGCGACTCGATGACTGGAGACGGTATCCTGCCCGGCGATCTGGCGCTAGTGCGCGAGACGCCCGAGGTCGAATACGGCGACATCGCCGTCGTCCTGGTGGACGGAGAGGAAGGGACGCTGAAACGGGTGTACAAGCTGGAGGACGGCCTCATGCTGCAATCGTCCAACCCCGCCTACCCGCCGCGCATCCTCCGAGGCACCGAGCTCGAGAAGGTCCGCATCGTCGGCAAGGTCAAGCAGACGATCCGGCGTTATTAAGGTGAAAGGAGCTTGCCTCATGCGTTCAGAAGGACTGAATCAGAACAATGTCGACCGTTTCACCGGCTTCCAGGATACGTACGATACCCACCGCCCGGCCGCGCCGCCGATCGTCGCCGAGCTCATCGAAGGCTATCTCGGCAGACTTCCCGGGCTGGTCGTCGATGTCGGCTGCGGCACCGGGCTGTCCTCCTTCCTCTGGCAGGAGCGGGCCGACCGCATCCTCGGCATCGAGCCGAGCGACGATATGCGCGGCATCGCCGAGCGACGCTTGCAGGCGCAGCAGCTGCAGCACCGGATGAGCTTCGCTGCCGGCTATTCGCACGAGCTGCCGCTGGCGTCGGAGACGGCGGATGTCATCACCTGCTCGCAGTCGTTTCATTGGATGGAGCCGGTGAGCACGCTCGCCGAGTTCGCTCGAGTGCTGCGCCCGGGCGGCGTGTTCGCCGCTTACGATTGCGACTGGCCCCCTGTCGTCGACTGGCCGGTCGAGTCGGCCTACGATGCGCTGCTCGCCCAGGCGGATAGGATCATCGCAGAGCGGGAACAACCGGAGCAGCTTGCCCGCAAGCGGGACAAGGCAAGCCATCTGCAGACGATTCGGGACAGCGGCCATTTCCGTTATGTGCGAGAGATCGTCTTCCACCATGCGTCCCCTTTCACCGCCGAGCGGCTGATCGGGCTGCTGCTCAGCCAGGGCGGTCTGCAGACGGCGTTTAAGCTTGGCTCGGAAGAGCTCGACGAGCCGCTCGACGCCTTCTCCGCGCTCGTCCATGCATGGTTCGCCGACGAGACCCGGCCGCTCCTGCTCGGCTACCGGATGAGGCTCGGCGTCAAGTAACGTCGTTCCGCCGTGCAACCTTCGCCAGCCCCCTCCCGTCTATAAGGACAACGAAGGAGGGGATAGGATGTCTCAACGACGCTGGAATGGCATGCAGGGCCTCATCGCCGACAGACGAAACTTCGCCACACGGGGCCTCATCGTCGGCGCTCTGCTGGTGCCGCTGCTGCTCCAGGGCTGCGGCTTCACCGTCAAAGGCCCGTCGGAGGAGAGCGGCAGATCGACGGTGTCGACGCCGGAGAACAATGGCGGTACGACAGGCGCAACACCACCTGGGGAGAATAGGAGCAACAACATGGAGCAGGCGACCTACAAGCCCGAAGATGTCAACCCGAAGCTGACGGAGGCGCAGCTGGCCTTTGCGATCGATCTGTTCCGCGAGTCCGACGGTGCCACGTCCGGGACCAATCGGCTGCTCTCGCCGATCAGCGTCGCCATGGCGCTGGCCATGACGGCGAACGGCGCAGAGGGCGAGACGCAGGAGGAGATGCTGCGGGCGCTCCATCTGGACGGGCTGACGGACGAGGAACGCAATCGCAGCTATCGGGTACTGCACGATCTGCTGACGCACAGCGGCGAGGAGGCGCGCGTCCTGATCGCCAACTCGCTATGGGGCAATGAGCGGATAACCTTCGAGGACAACTTCCTGTCGACGGCCCGCGAGTCATTCGGAGCCGAGATCGCTGCGCTGGACATGGGCGCTCCGGAGACGCCAGAGCGGATCAACGATTGGGTGAGCAAGCAGACGGAGGGGCAGATCGATTCGATCGTCGAGCCGCCGCTAGATCCAGATACGATCATGTTCCTGCTGAACGCCGTCTATCTGGACGCGAATTGGGCGTATCCGTTCCCTGAGGACAACACGTCGAAGCGACCGTTCACGCGTGCGGACGGCCAGAGCGAGCAAGTCGACATGATGCATCTGTACGAACAGTTAGGATATCTTGATGGCGATGGCTTCGAGGCGGTGCGGTTGCCTTACAAGGATCAAACGCTCGGCATGTATCTGTTCCTGCCGGATGCCTCGCTTGGTCTGGAGGAATGGCTGACGCGGCTGACGCCGGAGGCATGGAAAACGTGGCTGCAAGATTTCGGATTGGCTGCGGGCGACCTGCGGCTGCCGAAGTTTACGGCAGAGGACGAGATCGCTCTCAATGATCCGCTGAAGGCGCTTGGCATGAATCTGGCGCTCGACCGTGACCGCGCCGACTTCAGTCGGATGGCGGGGGCCCCCGGGGACATCTTTCTGCACGAAGCCAAGCATAAGGCTACGATCAAGGTCAACGAGAAAGGTACGATCGCCGCAGCAGTGACCAGCATCGAGATACGTCCATCTTCTGCGCCGAGCGAGACGTTCGAGCTGGAGTTCAACCGTCCTTTCTTCTATGCGATCCGCGACGAGCGCACCGGCCTCCTGCTGTTTATGGGGACGGTTCATCACATCCAGTAATTTGCGCTCTCTTTGGCGCGAATCGAGCAAGAGGCTACGCATGAGACTTTTAGTTATTGCGCAGGCCGATCGCAAGCCAGCCGCACGACAACAAGCAGCCATCGCTCTCCCTTGCAAGGAGAGGATGGCTGCTTGTTTGCGTCCTGCACGAGGTTTGATTATGCGATAACCCTGCACCAAGGCAAGCTTACCCCACTACGAGAAACTAATATACATCGCATTCGCGCCGCTGTCGAACTGGACGGTTGCCCCGACGCCCTCGGCGACGACGCGGATCGGGGCAAATACAGCATCCCGGTGCATAAGCGGCGCGCTGCTAAGCGTCTCTTCGTTTCCGTTGACTGTCGCCTTCTTGCTGCCCAGCTTCAGCTTAACCGTCTTCGCAGCCTTGGTCACTGTAATCGACGAGGTCGATTCCTCCCAGGCGACCTGCGCCCCCAGCGCCTCGCCGATGCTGCGGATCGGCAGCAGCGTCGCCCCGTCGACTGTGATCGGCTTGGGCTCGGGGTAGAAGCGCTTGTCGTTGATATAGATGATGATATCGGATGTCTTCGGAATAGATGCGGACGATGATGAGCTGCCGCCTGCCGATTTTGACGAGGAGCTGCTTGACCCGCTGCTCTTCGAGCTACTGCCAGAGCTGCTGCTGGACCCTCCACTCTTCGAGCTGCTGCCGGAGCTGCCGCCCGACGAGCCGCCATTATGATAATGGTAGCCGCTGCATAGTCCTTTGTCCTTCGATTTTTGCGAGCAATTGTGCCCCCCTCGCGAGTCGGTCCGACCCGAGTGTGCCGCTGCGCTTGCACTCAGGATGAGCATGCACACCAGCGCCAGCGATACGATTTTCCGCCACATAGTTACCCCTGCCTGTCTAGGGCGTGTCTGCAAACCCGCTCAGAGGCATCTTAGACCGCCTTTCCGCCCCCTGCGGCGTCACTTTTGCTTGCCGTACCCCCGGTACGCCTTCACAAAAGTTCCTTGCATGGAACGAAAATTCAGCCCAATCTGCTCCCCTCCGAGTATGCAGACACGCCCTAGTTATTTTCCAGAATGTCACTGGATATCCAGACTATTCTACATTTTTCCTCCATTTCCTTCTGCAACTTGCTTCGTCCCGGTTACGTCTATATGGGCAAAGACAATAAGGGGGCACCTACTGATGAAACAACCACGCTTGCGTTGGGCCAGATGGCCCGCAACCGGACTTTGTCTCGCTCTGATGCTCAGCGGCTGCAGCGGCGGCTCCGGCTATGCTGTAGAGAAGATGGATTCGTCGCCGAGCAAAGCCGTCTACCAGCCCGAGGATCTGGACGCCGCATTTGCCCAGAGCCAACTAAGCTTCGCCTTCGACCTCTATCGGGAGCTGCAGCAGCATAAGAGCAGCCCGCAAGCCAATGATACGATCTCGCCCATCAGCATCGCGACCGCACTGGCGATGACGATGAACGGCGCAGCCGGGGATACGCTGGTCGAGATGGAGACGGCGCTGCACAGCAGCGGCCGCACCTCCGAAGAGCGCAACCACGGCTATGAGGTACTGGCAGATCTGTTGTCCCACAGCAGCGAGAACGTCCAGGTATCGCTGGCCAATTCCCTCTGGGGCCGCACGCCCCTGGAGTTCCGCAAGGAATTCATCGACGCAAGCAAGAGCTACTATAACGCCGAGATCGAGTCGCTGGACTTCAGCGGCGATGGAGCCGTCAAGCGCATCAACGACTGGGTGAAGCAGCAGACGGCAGGCAAGATCGACAGCATCGTCGATTCGTCCATCCCGGCCAACACCATCCTCTATCTGATTAACACAGTCTACTTTAAGGGCACCTGGCAACGGGAATTCGAGGCCGACCGCACCATGCCTGCCGACTTCACGAACGCATCTGGCGAGCAACAACAAGTCTCGATGATGCACAATGGCGGCAGCTTCCCTTATGTCCATATGGACGGCTACCAGGCGATCCGGCTCCCCTACAAAGACAGTGGACTCGGCATGGTCATCCTGTTGCCGGACGAGGAGCTGACGCTCGATGAGCTGATCGCCAATCTGGAGCCGGAGCGTTGGCAGACGATGCTGGACGCGATGAGCTATACCGTCGGTCACATCGGCCTGCCGAAGTTCAAGCTGGAGTTCGAGCAGACGCTCAACAGCACGCTGCAAGCGCTTGGCATGGAGCGAGCCTTCGATATCGATCGCGCCCAGTTCCAGCCGATGATCGATCTGGACGTCCCTGTATTCATCGGCGAGGCCAAGCACAAGACGTTCATCGAGGTTGATGAAAAAGGAACCGAGGCGGCAGCGGTGACGAGCATTGAGATGGAAGCCGGCAGCGCGCCGCCCGAGGACCCGTTCGATATGGTCATGGATCGGCCCTTCTTCTTCGCCATCGAGGATGAGCGCACCTCCGCCCTGCTGTTCATGGGGTCGGTGCGGCACATCCCTTCATGACATGACGCGTAACCAGCAGACTTCCCCGTCTCAGGTCGTGTTGTCGGACGGCTGGAGCGCCTCTATAATAGAAGACAACAAGAAGACAGGGAGAGTGATGACATGTCATTCCTGCGAGATCTCGGACAATTAACTGGACAGGTGACCGGTCGTGTCGTCGGCGGCAGCGTCCGCGTCGTCGGCGAGCTGGCGGGCAGCAGCTTCGTCAAGGACATCGGCGACAGCGTCGAGCGCACCTCAGAGAAGGTCGGCCGCACGGCCGGCGAGTTCGCCGGCGGCGTCTACGATGCGGCGGCCGGGACGGTAACAGGCGACAAGGGCCGCCAGGACAGCGGGCTGCAGGACATGGGCCAGGCGCTGGAGGATACGGGGCGCGGCATCGTCCACTCGGCGCAATATGCGTACGAGAGCGGCAAGCAAGTCGTCGAAGGCATCCAGGAGGAGGACCGGGCCAAGCTGCGCAGCGGCGCCAAAGGGATCATCCTGACGGCCGCCGCCGGCGCGCTCGTCGTCGGCGTCGTCGACCTGGCTGACGGCCCGGACGGCAGCGAGGCTTAGCCGTCCACCAGAAGCCATATTAGGATCATGCTACTAGCTTTTAGAGAGCTTCCCCCTGGAGAAGCTCTCTTTTGCGTTTAATAAGCACCGGCATCCGGGTAAGATATAGCTAGCTTTGCTACTCTTGCCCTGGGGAGGTGCCGCCGATGCGGCTATTGCAGACGACATGGCCGCGCGCGATCGGCTTGCTGTTGTTCGCAGGCTTATTCATCGCCGCTTGCTTGTACCACTTCCGCGAAGCCGACGGCTTCGCCGCGATGCTGCCGGACTTCGTGCCGCTGCGACTGCAGATCGTCTATGCGACCGGGATACTGGAGCTGATCCTGGCGATCCTGCTGCTCCTGCCGCAGACCCGTCGGCGGGCTGGCATCTGGACCGCCATCTACCTCGTCCTCATCTTCCCGGCCAATATCTATGCCGCCATGTACGGCATCCCGGCCCCGGGTCAGGACGAGACGAGCCAGTCCGCCCTATGGATTCGTCTGCTGTTCCAGCCGTTGCTCGTCTGGTGGGTGCTTTGGGCGTCGCGCCCCGCTCCTAGCGTTCGCAGGTAGACGATTATCCGTTACACGCTTCTCCAGCCACCCTCTCCTCTTCACGCTCCATCGTTCGTTTTTTTCGGGCTCGCTCACAACAAGGCCGCCCCGCCGCATCCTTCCTGGATGCGAAGCGGGGCGGCCTCATTGTGCTGCGCGCGCGACGATCGCCAGACCTGACTGAATCTGCGACCACACGCCCTTAGATGTATTCGTCCATTCCCTTCTCCTTTAACAGCTCGACCATCTCCTTGACCGCCTGCGCATTGTCCTTGGGACAGATCAACAGCGCGTCATCCGTATCGGCGATGATCAGATCCTCGATGCCGATCGTCGTGATGAGCCGACCGTTGCTGTAGATGATCGAGTTGCGCGTATCGATGCCGACATGGTTGCATTTGACGATATTGCCCTGCTCGTCGGGCGGGAAGATCGCCCCGAGCGCATCCCAGGTGCCGATATCGTTCCAGCCAAAGTCGGCAGGCACGACCAGCACCTCGTCCGAGCGCTCCAGGATGCCGTAGTCGATCGAGATGCTCTGCAGCTGTGGGTAGACGGTCTGCAGCGCTTCGGAGGCATGCTTGGTCCCAAGCGCCTCCTGCAGCGGCTTCATCGTGTTGTACAGACGAGGCAGATAGCGGCGGAAGCTCTCGAGGATGACCGAGGTCGTCCAGACGAAGATGCCGCTGTTCCACAGATACGTGCCGGCTTGCACATATTGCTGCGCCTTCTGATAATTCGGCTTCTCCACGAACTCCGATACCTCATGGGCGCCGCTGCCTTCCTGCGGATCGTAAGCGATGTAACCGTAGCCGGTAGACGGGAACGTCGGCTTGATGCCGATCGTGACGATCTTCCGGGTCTCTGTCGCAATCTCGCAAGCCTGCTCCAGCGTGCGGCGGAACGGCTCCAGATCGGTGATATAGTGGTCCGACGGGAGCACGACCATCACCGAATCGCCGTGATAATGCTCGATATGAATCGCCGCATACAGGATGCTGGCCGCCGTGTTGCGCGACACCGGCTCGCACAGGATATTCTCCTTGCGGACGCTGGCGTGCATCATCTCCTCCAGCTTGGGCGCTTGCGCCTGATTGGTGACGATGACAGTCTGCTCAGCCGGGATGACATCGCCGAAGCGTTCGATCGTATCGTTGAGCATGATGTCGTTGCCGCTTATATTGAGCAACTGCTTGGGCATCGACTGGCGGGACAGCGGCCAGAAGCGGGTGCCGCCGCCGCCAGCGAGGATCGTCGCGAACTTATTCATCCGCCATCACCGACCTTGCGATCGAGTAGGAGATGATGCTCTCCGACCCTTGATTAAGATTAAGTCCGCTCGCATGGATGCCGTCATAGCACGCCCCGCTCTGCGGATCGATTAGGGATACGCCCAGCGAGTTGCGCCCTAGATACCAGTCGTGACAGGCTACAGCCAGCTCGCGGTAACGCGGCTCCCCCGTCAGATGATGCGCCTCGAGCAGCGCCAGCATCGTCTCGCACGCCTCGATCGGCTGCTCGTCGTAGCGCGCCGGCTCCCCTCCCCGCTCGTACCAGCCGTTGCTGCCGATCGGCCGGAAGTAACCCTCCGGCGCGAACGTATGGCGGATCAGGAACGCCAGACTCTCGCGAGCCGTCGCTTGCAGGTCGGTCCGCCCGGTTAGCGCCGCCACCTTGAGCATCGCCCATGGCAGCATCGCATTGCCATACGTCATGCTGTCCTCGTACCAGTGCCAGTCCTCGCCCCGATAATGCGTATATTGGTCGTGGAGCTGCTGACCCCAGCGCTCGACCAGCGCGGCGATCTCGTCATGAGGCAGGATGCTCTCCTCCTCTTGCGAATACGGGAAGGCGTAATCGAGCGCGCCCGGCGTCTCCAGCAGCAGACCGAGACCGACGAGCGCATAGCCGATCGCCCGCGGCGAGCGCAGCTCGGCGAGCTGCGGCAGCGCTTCGCGGATCAGATAACGGCAAGTATTGTGCAGATTGGCCGGCACGGATGCTTCGGAGAGAGCGGAGCCGAGCGCCCATACGGTACGCCCCTGACAGTCCTCCGAGCCTCGCTCCTCCAGGAAGCTGCGATTGTAGTCCATAAAGTTGCGGAAGTTGCCTTGCTCCTGCTGAGCATGATGGACGAACGACAGATACGTATGGATTAGATCGAGGGAGCCCGGATCCCGGCGCTGCTTGTGAATCAGTACAGCCGCGATCAGCGCCCGCGCGTTGTCGTCGGTCGTATATCCCTTGGAGCGGTCCGGCACGCCGAACTTGGTATGCTGGAAAATCCCGGTGTCGTCCGTGAGCCGCCGCAGATAATCGTCTGCCCGCAGCGTATCGACAAGCTGGATCGCCATCAGATCACGCTCCTGTTCCGCCGCTTGAAGCCGTTGACCCCTGCCCGAATCAGCGCAGCGTATTGCTTGGCGATCTCGCTCCACATCATCGTATCGCCGAGGGCCCGCGTGTTCGCCTCCATCTGTGCCATCCGCTCCGGATGCTCCAACAGCTCCAGGATGTTGCGCTTCAGCGCGTCGGCGCTGCGGAAGTCCGCCAGCAGACCGCGTCCGTCCGCCAGCATCTCCGTCGCATAGCGATACGGCGTCGATACGATCACGCGCCCATAGCCGACCGCGTAAGCAAGCGTGCCGCTAACCGCCTGGTCCTTGCCAAGATAGGGCGTCAGGTAGATATCCGACATGACGAGCGATTCGATGACCTCCTCTTGCGTTAGCAGCTTGTCGACGAACAGGATGTTGTTTTCCAGCTCGTACTGGCGGACCAGATCCTTGAGCCGATTGCGATACACCTCGCCGACTTCGCGCTTGACGACAGGATGTGTCTTGCCCCATATAATATAGAGCGCCTCGGGGTGATGGTCGGCGACTCCGCGCATCGCCTCGATCGCATATTCGATGCCTTTGCCTGGACTGAGGAAGCCGAATGTCGAGATGACCTTACGATCCTCGAAGCCATAGAGCGCCTTGAGCTGCTCCCGACTGCCTGTGGCGACGAACGGCACGCCGTGATGGACAACCTCGATCTGAGCCAGGTCCACGCCGTAGATACTCGTCAGATGCTCCACCGTATTTTGCGCCATTGTGATGACCCGGGCGCTGCCGTCGGCGAGCTGCTTCATTATATATTGCTGTTTGGACGAAGGCTCCGTGAGCACGGTATGGAAGACGACGATATAGGGAATCGTCAACGCTTCGGCCAGTCCGAGGATATACTCGCCGCTCTCGCCGCCATAGATGCCGAATTCATGCTGGATGACCAGCAGATCCGCACCGGATGCGTTCAATCGGTCGGCTGCCTCGATATAATCGGTGCGTTTGTGCTGATCGATCTGCAGGATGACCTGATCGGAGTACGCATACGTCTCGTTATTATTCACCGCCACGACGCGGGGCGTATTAAAATCCTGTATCTGTGCAAACTGGTCGACCAGGTCCTGTGTGAACGTAGCGATACCGCATTCTCTCGGCAGGCTCGTTCCCAAAAAGACGACATTGCATTTCCCGTTTTTCTCCAGCATATGCTTCTCTCCTCCTACGGCGAATAAATGGGTTAGCTATGCCAGCAGACAGGCGCGAGCCGGGCGGACCGGCGATCGCGCGAGCTGCAGGAACAAACGACAACAGAAAAGAACAGGACCTTGACCAGCCCGGGCATAATAAGGCTGACCTGTCCCGCAGGGACGGTACACACGTGAAATTTGTCGGACATAGGAGAATATAAGGAAAACTTATCCAATGCCTTGGTGAAAAAAAGAAAATAAAGTGTCCCTTTATTTTCCGTTCAACCCTGCTTATGATATTCTTACCCCTTCTGCCCCGCATTTCAAACTTTTCCTCCAACGAAAAACAACATCCAACCGGAATCCGCCGATTCCGCCTGCAACTATCGTTCATTATATGAGCGCTCGCGGGCGGTTAGACCGCGATTGCGGCAAAAAAGCCCCGACCGTCTGGTGACGTTCGGGGCTTTCTCTAACTTCCTCTAGCTATTTGCATGTTTAATGGGACATCTGCAAGCGCCCAGCTTATTCTCCTACCAGCAGGCTGCCGCGCAGGTCCAGCGCCTTGAAGTCCGGGTCGGCGCCGATCGTTGTCGATCCATCCGCGCGCACGCCTTCGAGCGCTTGGTTGTAGCGGGTGTTCAGATCATTGATGGTCGCGTCGATGTCGCCGTCGACCAGGATGTAGCGGATGAAGGCGTCGGTGAACTTCAGACCTTCGAGACGGGACTCGGTGATCGCAACCGGGCTCGCTGGATAGATCGCATCATACTCCGTTGGGAGGAATCCGCCGATGCCCTGGAGCTGCGGCTCGCTGGCTGCTTTGTTAACATAAGGCAGTACCGAGAGGCCATAGCCTTCTTGCTGATACTCTGCGCGCAGCTCGGTGCCGTACAGATATTGCATGAACTTGAAGGCCGCTTCCTTGTTCGGCGATTTCTCGCTGATGCCCAGATAGTTGCCGGCGTTAACCCAGAGCGCGCCTTGCGGGTTGCCGTCGATCGAAGGCACCATCGCCGCTTCCCAGTTCACTTCGGTTGGGAATTGGTCGGTGTAAACGGCCGGCTCGCTGGAGTGGTTGATGTACATGCCGATCTTGCCTTGGGCGAACTGCGCTCTCAGCGGGTCGATATCGAGCGTCTCGACGCCTGGCATCATGCTGCCGTCCACCTTCATCTGATGGAGCGCCTCGGCGATTTCACGGTATACGTTAAAGTCGAATTCGCCTTTGTTGACGTTGTAGCCCTCCAGCCCTTCGCCTTTGCTCAGCGTAGCGATCGCGAAGGCCGGACGTGTAAAGCCGGAGCCGCTTTTGAAGTTGCTGGCGAAGCCATACGCGCCGTTTGCTTTGCCGACCTCGGTAATTTTTTTGGCCGCCTCGACCATCTCGTCGAGCGTTTTTGGCGCTTCGGTCAGTCCCGCTTGCTCGAACAGATCCTTGTTGTAGATCAATCTCCAGTATTGACCGGTATTCGGCAGCGAGTAGATTTTGCCACCCAGCATATTGACGTTCTCGGCGAGTACGCTTTCAAACTGCGCCTTGAATTCGTCGTCCATCAGCTCGTCCAACGGCGTCATATAGCCTTTTTTCACATAGGTGACGAAGTCATATACCTTGAAAATATCCGGCGCCTGATTGCTGGAGAATGCAACCTCGACCGCCTGGTTATAGTTGTCCGCCATGACGGTCATTTCGACTTCGATATTGTCGGTATTCGTGCTGTTGAATGCGTCGACCTTCTCTTGCATAAATTCCATATCATGGCGATCCATCGTCCAGAAGTTCAGCTTTATCGGATCGCCCTTTGCACCGCTTTCATTTGTGCCTGTTTGTGGGGTCGTGGCGCCGCCGTTGCCGCCAGTACCGCTATTCGTGTTACCTGAGGAACATGCCGCCAGACTGACCGCCATCAGTGCAATCGTGCTGAGCTTTGCCCATTTCTTCATCATGTCCAGAACGAACCTCCCTTTTGTATGCTCCGTTGTCCTCGCCGTTTCCAGGCGAACCGGAATGACTTAAGTCTACCATCGAATCTCGCAGGAGCAGGAAGGACAAATCTACGAAATGAGGTGGGCAAAATCACTTTTGTCGAAATTCCGTCGGCGTCATCCCCGTATGTTTTTTGAACAGCTCGCTAAAATACGGCCGATCCTTATAGCCTAGCGCATAGGTAATCTCCTGCACCTGTTCGCCGGCGAGCAGCATCGCCTTGGCCCTTTCCATTCGCGCCGCCGTCACATAGGGCATGAAGGTCATGCCGGTTTCTTTTTTGAACAGGTTGGAAAAATAGCTCGGACTCAGGTGAACGACATTGGCGCATTCCTGCAAGCTGAGCTCGCTGCCCAGGTTGGCCCGGATATATTCGATCGCCTGATGAATCAGCTGCTTGCTGTCGCTACGCTGGCGCTGCTGCATCCAGTCGCAGCTGAGCTCGCAAATATCTTGCAGCCGCTCGCGCAGCTCCGCGAGCGAGGCGTTCTTGCCATCCTTCATCGCTGCCAGCTTACTCTCTAGCAAGGCGAGCTGGTCCGCATCAGCCTTCTCCGCGACGACGCGGAAAATCGCGAAGCCCAGACCGTACAACAGATGGACGATCAGGTCCGGATTGGGCGGCACCGGATATCGCGACAGCTCGTCGAAGATCTCGCCGAGCTGCTCGAGCGCCCCCTCCCGGTTGCCCGAGCGCAGGCAATAGATCAGCTCCGTCTCCTTCTCTGTCGCATAGCGGGGCCGCTTGACGCCTTGCGGCTCCATATCGCGGAAGTGGATGACGCTGTTGCCGCCGGAGTAGAATTGGTAGCTCATCGCCGTTTTCGCCTGCTCATAGGACAGATGGATTTCCTCCATCCGTTTGACGCCGGTGCCCAGGCCGATCGTCACCGTTTTTTTCGTGTAGCGCTCCACATGCTGACGGCACTCTTCGGCGACCTGACGCATGTCGATGTGCTGCGGGATGTTGACGATGGCGACGAGCCGATGCAGGTTTTCGCGCACGACGATGCCTTTCGTATGCTTGTGGATCGTCTCCTCGAGGATATTGTGCACCGCAAAGCGGATCAGCTCGATCTCCCCGGCCGGCAGCCGCTGGATCTCTTGCTCGAGCTCATCGATCTGGGCGATGAAGACGAGGAACCCGACCTCGTTCATATCGATTTGCAGGAATTCGCCCTTCTTGCGCATCGTCTCGGGGTTGCCGACGCACTGCAGCAGCAGGCGGAAGTACTCCTCCCGCAAATATGGCATGCTCATCTTCACCTTCTGCTGCAGCTCGACGAGATTGTTCAGCTCCATCTGCTCGCTCTCTAGCTCCCGCTTGGCGCGCAGCACGACGTCCGCGATCTGCTTGGGCGTAAACGGCTTGAGGATATAGTCAAATGCGCCGAGCCTTATCGAATCCTGGGCGTATTCGAAGTCCGAGTATCCACTCAGGAAGATCACCTTGGCGTTCGGCGCCCCTACATTGCGCACCATGTCCAGCCCGCTTAGCTTAGGCATCCGGATGTCGGTCAGGATGATCTGCGGCTGGCGCTCGCGTATCAACTGCAGCCCCTCCTCGCCGTTGGCCGCGGTGCCGACGATCTCGATGCCATGCTTCTCCCAGTCGATCTTCGTGCGGATGCCCTCCACCACCGTCTGGACATCATCGATTATACATAAGGTTACCGGTTTGCCGCTCATTGATTCAGTCCTCCTTGTCCAGCGGGATGCGCAAGGTGACCGTAGTCGCCACCTGCGGCTCGCTCGCCAGCTCCATCGACGCTTGGTCGCCATAATATAGCGCCAGACGGCTCTCGACATTGGAGAGCGCATAGCTGTCCTTGGCCACCCCGGTCATTCCCATCCGCCGGCGCACATCGTCCACATCCATACCGGTGCCGTTGTCGGAGACGCGGATCTCCAGCATGCCGCCCGGTCCCGACTCGACGCTGATGACGATCAGCCCCCGTTCGGCGATTTCCTGGAAGCCGTGGTTGATCGCATTTTCGACGAGCGGCTGCAGGAGGATTTTGAGGATCGGAACGTGGCGCAGACGTTCGTCGGCCAGTTGGATATCATAGACGAACAGTTCTGGATAGCTTTTCTGCTGGAGCATCATATATTGCTCGACATGATTCAGCTCCTGGCCTAGCGTCGTTATCTCGTTGCCGTTGTTCAGCCCGAGACGGAAGAGCATCGACAGCGAGACGATCATCTCCTGGACGGTTTCATGTTCGCCCATCTCGCTTTTCCAGAAGATCGTATTAAGCGTATTGTACAGGAAATGCGGGTCGATCTGCGCCTGGAGCGCCTTGATCTCGGATTTGCGCTTCTCCGTCTCCGACAGCTTGACCTCCTCGATCAAGGTGCCGATCTGCTCCAGCATCCGGTTGAACTTGTAGCCGACCTGCGTCACCTCGTCCTCGTATTCGCTCTCGAAACGGACGTCCAGCTGGTTTTGCTCGACCCGCATCATCAGACTGCGCAGCTTGTAGAGCGGACGCAGCAGCACGCCGCTGAGCAGATTCGAGAGGATGAAGGCGAGCACGACACAACCGCCCATGATCATCAGGATATACCAGAGGATGTTGGTCATCGGCGCCAGCAGCTCCGCCTTGTCCTGGAAGCTGACGAGCTTCCAGGCGGGCTGCATCGACAGCGTCGCGTGATTGGAGAGGATGTCGCGGCCGGCGTCGTCCTTGTACTCGAAGTGGCCGCGCTCCCCCATCTCCAGCTCGCCCAGTCCCGTCTCATTGAGCCGATAGGCCGTACCGCTCTGGCTGAGCAACACCGGCTCCCCCCGGCGATCCATGAGCACTTGCTCGATCTTCTGCGTGTCCAGATTGTCCATCAAGAGGCCCCTGATGACATCCTCGCGCAGATTGACGATGATGTACACATCCGGCAGCGGCATATTGACCAGCGGCTTCATCACCAGCGTAATGACCGGATGGCTGCGGCTGAACAGTTCTTCCTGATGGCCGACAATCCACACCGTATTCCACGGCTCCTCGGCCGCCTTCACTTGCTGCAGCACCATGCTGTCCGCGACCGCGATCGGTCGTCGCGCCTTCTCCGTTGGGTAGAAATCGCCGATCGGCGTATGGATGAGCATCGACTCGATTGACAGCTCGTTCAGCTTCATCTGGGAGAACGGCGTCTGGAGCTCGGACAAGTGGCTGAAATAGCTGCTGCTCTGCTTGGCCAGCACATCGTTCATCGCCCGCTGGAACGCATCGCTCATCATGAACGTCGAGGTCGCCACGATAACGTTTCTTAACCGCTCATCGAGTACCTGAGCGGTTTTGTTAAGCGTATTCTGGCTCATTTGCATCGCATTGCGCTCGATCACCTGAGCGGCAAAGTAATAGGCAAACAAGCCAGTAACGGTAATGCATATCATCGTCAGGGCGACGAAGGCAATCCAGGTTCTGCGTTTGAGGGACAAGCTCAAAAATAAGGATTTCATCCAGATACCTCCAGGTTGCCGTGCGCCGTGCGCTATATCATCCGCTAGCTAGCCTTTTACTGCGCCTACGTTGACCTGCATGAAGGAGCGATTGGCCAAGATGTAGACGATCAGCATCGGCAGGATCGAGATGCACGCGCCAGCGAGCAAGTATTGATTTTCGGAGGCGGCGCCAAAGCCGTAGCGCAGATTGGCCAGACCGACCGGCAGCGTCTGCAGATCCGGGCGCGACATCGAAAAGACGAGCGGCAGGATGTACTCATTCCAAGCGCCGCGGAAGGTGAACAAGGCGACGACGCCAAGCGCCGGCTTGAGCAGCGGCAGGATGATGCGCCAGAAAATCGAGTAAAAATTGCAGCCGTCGATCAGCGCCGCTTCGTCGAGCTCGCGCGGGATGCCTTTGAAAAAGCCGATCATCATGAAAAAGGCCGTCGCATGCGCGCTAATGAGAATAATAATGACACCCCACAGCGTCGTTTGCAAGTTTAAGGCAACCATCAGGTCAAATTGCGGCTTCAGCACGACCGCGCCAATCGAGATGAACAACGTCATCGATTGCAGCACGATGTAGAAGCGCTTGCCCTTAAAGTCGACCCGGTCGACCGCATAGGCGGCCATCGCTGTGATCAGCAACGTGCCTAGCGTGACGAATACACTCGTGAAGATGCTGTTCCAGGTAAACTGGGCGAAGTTGGCCTTCGTCCAGGCGTGGGCGTAGTTCTGAAATTGCCAGCTCGAGGGCAGCAGCGTCGCGCCGGTCGTCACCTCCAGATTGGTCTTGAAGGAGCCGAGCACTGCGATCAGGATCGGGAACAGCATCAGAAAGGCCGTGATGAGCAGGAATGCCCACAGTACCGAACGGGAGAGCAAACGGGAACCAAGCATGGACATTACCTCCTTAGTATGTGTTGCTGAGCTTCTTGGAAATTTTGAAATAAATAAAGGTGATGAGACCTACGATAAGCGCCGAGGTAAAGCCAACCGCGCTGCCGTAGCCGATGTTCTGCACGCTGGCGCTATCGGAGACGAGCGGGAAGAACAGCTTGTACAGATAGAGGAACATAACCTCCGTCTTGCCGAACGGACCGCCCTCGGTGAGCACCATGATGCTCTCATAGCCTTTGAGCGAGGTCGTAATCGCCAGCATGATGATCATCTGCATGACGGGACCGAGCATCGGCATCGTGATGTACCATAGACGCTGCAGCGGATTGACGCCATCGAGCGAGGCCGCCTCGTACACATCGTCCGGGATGTTCTGCAGACCGGCCAGGAACAACAGCATATAGTTGCCGACCGCGCCCCAGGCGGCGATCAGGATGACCGTCAGCATCGCATACTTGGCCCCGAGCCAGTCCAGCGAGCCCAGTCCCATTTTCATCAGGAACTGGTTGATGATACCGTTGTACGAATTGAAGACAATGTAAAACACGATCGACATAACCGAGGCGCTGAAGATCGTCGGCAGGAAATAGACCGAGCGCAGCAGCTGCCGCCCGCGCAGCGCGCGGTTCAGGATGACGGCCAGGATAAGCGACATCGGCAGCGTCAGGATCAGCTTGCCTCCTGTATAGACGAACGTATTCCACACCGAAGCCCAGAACTGCGCATCGCGGCCGACCCGCGCGAAGTTCTCGAGCCCGATGAAGCGGGCTTCGCCGAAGCCCTGGTAGTCAAAAAACATATACCGCAGCGCCCAAAATATCGGATAGACGCCGAGCGTGAGCGTCAGAAAGATGCTCGGAAAGGTGAAGATGTAGGCATGAATCGTTTTGCGCATCGGAATCGCTCCCCCGTCTCTTGTTTACTTCGATTGCCCTCATTATAAAGGAACCGCAAGTGCAGACAGGATAGAGAAACCGACTCGGCAGAGGGGTCAAAATCACTTTTTGTTTTTGGCGACACGGCGCAACGCAAACAAACCGCCTCCGGGTCGGGAAGGCGGTCTGTTTGTTTAGAAGGGCTACACTAACGACTAACGCTGATGGCTATGCCGCGCTCGGAGCGCGGCATTTGCATGGGGAGCCGATGGCGGCGGAAACACGCTGGGGCTAGAACGAAAGTTTTGCGTTAAGGCTCCGATTCCCCGCCCACGGCAACGCTAGAGCGAAACTTTCTTGCGCTACTATTAGCTCTCCAGCCAGACGATCTTGTCCGTTAATGGCCCGCGCTTGCCCTGGTGTAGCGGGATCTCCGGATAGCCGAGGTAGATCAGGCCTACGATCTCGTCGTCCGTATCCAGCTCGAATGTTTCCTTCATAAGCGGATGATACATCGGCTCGCCCGAGCGCCAGATCGATGCAAGGCCGCGCGCATGCGCTGCCAGCAGCAGATTCTGAGTGGCAGCGTGAGCGGCGGCCAACTCCTCGATGCGAATCACCTTGTCCAGCTTGGACGGCTTGCACACGACGGCGATCACGACAGGCGCGCGATATGCCTTGGCATGCGCCTTGGCAGCGCGCGCCTCGATCTCGGCCAGCTCCTCCTCCGTCAGCGACGGAGCGCCGTCTCCAGCCGCACTAGTCAGCTCCGCCCGGACCACTGCGGCATAGCCGTCGCCGAGCCGTCCCCGGCCCTCGCCTGTCATGACGATAAAGGACCACGGCTCCGTCGCATGGTGGCTAGGCGCCCAGTTCGCCGCCTCCAGCAGCTCCAGGATCGTCTCTCTTGACACCGGCTCCTGCTTGACTCGGCCGATGCTGCGGCGCGAGCGGATCGCTTCGAACAGTTCCATTGTTGCTCATCTCCCTTGCGTATCGTATGTCATTTGCCCCAATGTACCATACCTCCCGACCGTTGTCGACTCGCCCCCTCCCATGGGGTACCAGGAAAACTTAGGTCTGTCGAGTATGTGCGAATCACGGTAATATAAGGGTCATCAACCAAGCGAATGCTTACGTAATATTACCCAATCTACCAGAGGATGTGATCGTCATGAATTCCACGAAACGTTATGATGAACGCCCTGTCTATATTACGTCCATCGGCGCCTTCCTGCCCGGCGAGCCCGTCGGCAACGAGGAGATGGAGGACTATCTCGGCCGCATCGGCGGCAAGCCGTCGCGCACCAAGTCCCGGATCTTGAAGGAGAACGGCATCCGCACCCGTTACTACGCGATCGACAAGTCGCAAAATACGGTGTACAGCAACACCGATATGGCGGCGCGCGCCATCCATGAGACGATCGGCCGTTCCTCCGTGCAGCATGCGGATATCGACTATCTCGCGACGGCGACGACGCATAGCGAACTGATCATCCCGGGCTTCGCCAGCATGGTCCAGGCCGCCGCCCGGCTGCCGGTCATGGAGATCGCCAATCTGCACGGCGTCTGCGGCAGCGGCGTCGCCGCGATCCGCTCGGCCTACCTCCAGGTGAAGGCAGGCGGCAAGCAGCATGCGCTTGCCTGCGCCAGCGAATTCCCGAGCCGCATCTTTAAGAGCAGTCGTTATGAGGACCAGCAGATCTGGAAGGACAGCGGCAAGATCCCGTTCGACACCGACTTCCTGCGGTTCATGCTCTCCGACGGCGCTGGAGCGATGCTGCTGCAGCGCCAGCCGGCGCGACGCGGCCTGTCGCTGCGCATCGAGTGGATCGACATTCGCTCCTATGCGAGCGACTATGACACTTGCATGTATGCGGGAGCCAACAAGACGATGGACGGCCATATGGACAAAAGCTGGCTAGATTACCCGACCTATCGTGAAGCCGCCGATGCTGGCGCGATTAATATGAAGCAGGATATCCGGCTCGTCAACGAGATGCCGAAGCTCGGCGTGCGCGACTTCTTCGCGCTCGTCGACGAAGGCAAGCTCGATCCGGCGGACATCAGCTGGATGGCTTGCCATTACTCCTCCCACTTCTTCCGCAGCGAGGTATTCCGTCTGCTGGAGCTGGGCGGCGCGTCGATCCCGGAGGAGAAGTGGTTCACCAATCTCTATAGCAAGGGGAACACCGGCTCCGCCTCGATCTTCATCATGCTGGAGGAGTTGCTCGCTGGCGGCAAGCTTTCGCGCGGGGAGCGCATCCTGTGCATGGTGCCGGAGAGCGGTCGCTTCCTGACGACCTTCATGTACCTGACTGTCGTCGATGCAGATGATCACGCCGAGCTGCCCGTCGAATGCGAGACGATGCCCCATGCTGCTGCTAGCGCAATGAACGCTGCGAGCACTGCTGGCACATCGGCTGCTTCACAGGACGCTGCAGATCTGGCGAGCGATCCCGGCTCATCGGCAAATATCGCCACGCCTGACGCACCGATCGGCTCCGACGCCGCGTCTGCGAATCGGGGCGCTACCACAGACGCCCATCCAGACCCCGACGCCGCGGCTGTCAGCTTGCCGGATCAGCCGCTGCACGCCGGTCCGCGCGCGCAGACGCTGCCGCCGCTCGAAGCGCCGCTGCTCCGCGAGCCGGCCGCCCCGGAGCTTCGCTACGATGCGAGCAATTCGCTGCAGCACTGGCTCGTCCGACAGCTCGTCCAGGTATGGATCGACTTCGAGAAGACGTTGAACCGGGTGCCGATTATCGACAAGCTGAATCGGGGCCGCTTCACGCTCGAGGATTACCTGCGGCTGCTCTACAACATCCGCCAGCAGGTCGTCGACGGCTCCCAATGGATCGCTCGGGCCGCCTCCAATATCTCGATCGACCGGATCGACCTGCGGTCGGCCTTTATCTCGCACGCCAGCGACGAGCACAAGGACTATCAGATCCTCGAGCGCAACTATCTGGCCGTCGGCGGCTCGGCCAAACGGATCAACAGCGGCGAGAAGAATATCGGCAGCGAGGCGCTCTCGGCCTACATGTTCCACCGCGCCAGCCGCGAAAACCCGTTCGACCTGCTCGGCGCCATGTGGATCATCGAAGGCCTCGGCTGCCGGATGGCGCGTTATTGGGGCGAGCAGATCCAGGCGCAGCTTCAACTGCCCGACGAGCACGTCTCGTTCCTGCTCTATCACAGCGAGAGCGACGTCAATCACTTTGAGCGTCTGGAGACGGGCATCCAGTCGGAGATGCTCACCGAGGAGATCGCCCGCCGCATCGTCAAGACCGCCAAGGTAACCGCGCGCCTCTATGTGTTGCAGCTTGAAGAACTGGATAATGATTAGTATGATGGGAGGGAAGCGTAATGTCTACGCCGGACTACTTTTATGAGATGGAGCACAACCCGAAGGACCCGAACCCGTTTTTGGCCGTCTTCCTCGATCGCAGCATTGCGTTTAACGAAGAAGCCAAAGCGGCGTTCCTGAAGGATTCGTCCCGCAAGTCGCGGCAGTTCCTGCTGCCGCTCCTGCGCCCGTTCGCCAGGCTGTCGATCATCGGGATCAAGCTGTTCCGCACCATTCTGCCGAACAGCTTTACCTCCTCGAAGGTGCTGCATCGCATCCTGCACTGGGGACTGAAGACGTTCGTCACGCCGGAGGCGAACATGATGATCCTGCGCCACTTCATCCTCGGCAGCGAGGTGCTGCAGTTTATCCGGGACAATGTCCCTGGCGTCGACGTCAAGCTCAATCCGCTGAAGCCGTACCAGCTCGAAGATGTAAAGGACGACTTGTTCCTCACCCACGATCTGAACATCTACAACTTCATCATCAATCTTAACAAAGAGCTGAAGACCAAAAATCTGCAGATCACCCGGCAGGAGCAGCTGAACATGGACGCCATCTCGCTGGACCCGTATCCGTTCGAGACCTTGCCCCGACGCTGGACCAACCGGATCGACCTGGTGACGGCGATCGAGTTTTTTACGCCGATCTACCAGCTCTTCCTCAGCGACAATGACTTCTGGCGCGCCTCCAACTCGCTGCAGCTCGACGAGATCATCGGCATCTATGCCGCGACGATCGTCGGCGAGCCGGAGCGGCTGGCGCTGGTCAACAACAAGCATCCGATGGTGCCGCTGATCACGCTGCAGGCTGGCTACCGGCTCGTCCTGCACGGGCTGGCGACCGAGCAGCTGCATGCCATGCTCGCGGACAAGAAGCGCCAGCTGCTGCGTCAGGCGGAGGCCGTCTCGACTGTACCTGGATCATCACACGAAGGAGCTGAGCTCAACGCATGACTAGCATGCCCGAACACAAAACCTTGGCGGTCATCGGCTCGTATGCCGATGCCGCAGACCCTGGTCTCTATCTGTGCGAATACGACGCGGCCAGCGGCAGCCTGCGCCAGCTGCAAGCGATTAGCGGACTGCAGAATCCAACCTTCGCCGCCATCGACGGCGACAAGCTGACCGTATACGCGATTAGCGAGCAAACCGACCCTTCCGGTCAACGGAAGGGTTATCTGTCGGCATTCCGCCTCGATCCCGTACAAGCGCAGCTGAGCCTCATCAACAAGGAGGAGTCTCTCCCTGCGCCGACCTGTCATGTCGAGCTGGACCGAGCCGGCCGTTGCCTGATCGTCTCGAGCTACCATGGCGGCCTGCTCGGCCTCTCGCCGGTGCTGGAGGACGGCTCGGTCGGACCATCGGCCGACCAGCATCGCCACGAAGGCAAGAGCGTCCATCCCGCCCAGAGCCAGGCGCGTGTTCACTCGGTATTCGTAGACCGCACCAATCGGTGGGCGGTCGCGTCCGACCTCGGCCTGGACAAAGTATTCGTCTACAAGCTCGATACGGAGCGCTACCGTCTGGAGCTCCACCAGGAAGTGTCCGTCGCTCCGGGCTCCGGGCCACGGCATTTCGTCTTTCATCCGTCGCTCCCCTACGGCTATGTCATCCATGAGCTGAACGGCACGATCACCGCCTTTGGCTTCGATGAGGAGCGGGGCGAACTGACCGCGCTCCAGACCGTCTCGACGCTGCCCGAGGGCTTCGATGGCGAGAATGGCTGCGCAGATATCCACATCTCGCCGGACGGCCGCTTCCTCTACGGCTCCAACCGCGGCCATGACAGCCTCGCAGTCTATGCGATCTCCGCTGAGACGGGAGAGCTCTCGCTCGTCGAGATCGTCTCGACGCTCGGCGGGCATCCGCGCAATTTCGCGCTCTCGCCGGATGGTCGGCATGTGCTCGTCGCCAACCGGGACGGCAATCACATCGTCACGTTCCGACGCGATGAAGCGAGCGGCAGGCTGAGTCCTGCCGGGATCGAGCTGACCGTCTCCAAGCCCGTCTGCATCCAGTTTGTCACGCTGCTGACCTCGCATTGATTCACAGCGCCCCTATTTCTTGCAGCCCGCGCCGCCGTCCCTTATGGGACAGGCTTGCGCGGGCTTTTGCCTGTGCCCGTCAGCACGACCTGACGGCGGTCAAATTTTCTATCTGGCGGCCCTTTTACATCCTGTGTAAAATGGGTAATGAAGCATAGCCATCCGATGATGACATGGACGCATCTTCACCATCGACTATAAGTTAAGGAGGCGCATCCCATGATTAATCAGCCTCGACAAGCTACCTTATATGAGCAAATGTATAATTATGCGCCCATCGGTATTGCTCTCGTCAGCCTCGAGGACGGCAGCTGGCAATCTGCCAATCATTATCTGTGCAATATGCTGGGCTATACCGAGGAAGAGCTGTTGCAGCTCAGCTGCCCCCTGATTACTCATCCTAACGACGTTGGCAAGCTGGATTGCCGCGAAGTATACAATGACCTGCTGCGTTCCAGGCAAACTATGCCGGTGCATGAGCTGGAGCTGCGATTTATCCATCGCAGCGGGCGTATCGTATGGTGCGCGCTGCACATCTCGCTCATCCAGTGTCCGGGCGAGGAGTACGGGGATTGTCTGATGATCCAGTATGTCAATATCACCGACAAAAAAGCTCAGGAAAAGAAGCTGCTCGAAAATCAAAAGCTTTACAAGCTGATCACGCAGCACACAACCGATCTGCTGTCGATCAGCCGTCCTGACGGCACGATCGAATTCATCTCCCCTTCGGTAACAACATTGCTCGGCTACGAGGAGGAGGAGATGCTGCGCAGCAATCGCAAAGCGTTTTATCACCCTGACGACGCCCAGGAGATGAGCAACCCGCTCAAGCTGTTCTCGGAAACCGAGACGTTCACGCGTCGCATCCGGCACAAGGACGGCCATTACCTCTGGTTCGAGACCTCCTTCCAGCTGCTCAGGGACGACAACGACAACATCGAGAAGGTGATCTCGATCGGGCGCAACGTCACGGAGCGAAAAAAAAATGATCTTACCTTTTCCGAAGCGCAACGGATCGCTCGAATCGGCGCCTGGGATTACGATCTGCAAAATCGGCGGCTTAATTTTTCCGAGGAAATCCGCCATATTTTCGGCGTTGCCTCACTTCCGGAGGAAGCCGATCCGTACGTCCTGATCGGGCGTATCCATCCGGACGATATCGACGGCGTCATGCAGGCGTTCTGCGCCTCGGCAACCGATGGCACCGGGCAATCCTCGACGTTCCGGGTGGTCCATGACGACCAATCGATCGCGTATCTTCACATGCGCTGGGAAGCCTTCCATAACGAACAAGGCCAGCCGATGCAGCTGATCGGCGTCGCCCAGGACATTACCCAGCAACGGCTGATGGAGGAAAAGCTCAAGGAAAGCGAGCAGCGTTACAAATCGCTGTTTGAATACAATCCGGCGAGCGTCTACTCCATGGATCTTGGCGGAACCTACCTGACGGCCAATGCCAGCATGGAGATCTTGACAGGCTATACGATCGAAGAGCTTACCGGCATGTACTTCGGCCCGATCGTGCCGGAGAAGGATATGGAGAAGACGCTGCATCACTTTAATCTGGCGCGCGAAGGCTACCCGCAGAACTATGAGATCTCGATCATCCACAAGGAGGGCCATCTGGTCGATATTAGCGTCACCAACGTGCCGATCGTCGTCAATGACCGGATCGTCGGCGTCTTCGGCATCTCCAGCGACATTACACAGCGCAAGCGGCATCTGGAGCAGATCGAGAAGCTGAGCTACGAGCACACCCTCATCCTGAACTCCGTCTCCGAGGGGATCTTCGGCGTCGACGCCGAGGGCAAGTCGATGTTCATCAACCCGGCAGGCGCGGCTATGCTCGGCTATACCTCCAGCCAATGGCTGAGCAACCCGCACTTCGAGCAGCTATTCCAGACGCCAGACGGCCTGCAGCGCTCGCCGGAGATATCGCCTGTGCGCGAGACGCTCCTGGACGGTCAAGCGAGGGGACGCGAGGAGGCTGTCTTCTGGCGGGCCGACGGGACGAGCATGCTCGTCGATTATCAAGTTACGCCGATCTACGACAAGGGCGAGCGCAAGGGCGCCGTCGTCGTCTTCCGTGACAAGACCGGCGAGCGCGAGATTATCCGGGCCAAGGAGTCGGCCGAACTAGCAGATCAGGCCAAGTCGGAGTTCCTGGCCATCATCAGCCATGAGCTGCGCACGCCGATGAACGGCATCGTCGGCATGACCGAGCTGCTTCGGGAGACGCAGCTTACAGACGAACAACAGCACTATACGCGCGTTATCTACGAGAGCAGCGGAACGTTGCTCCGCATCCTCAACGAGATTCTGGACTTCAGCAAGATGGAGGCCGGCAAGATGAAGCTTGAGGAGGAGCCTGTCGACATCCGCGAGGTGATCCGCGGCTCCATGCAGCTGTTCGAGGCGCGAGCCCGGGAGAAGGGACTGACGATGACGACCTCGATTCCGTCGACGATCCCCAGCCTTCTCTTGAGCGACAGCGCGAGGCTTCGTCAGCTGCTGGTCAACCTGATCGGTAATGCCGTCAAATTCTCGGAACGCGGCGTCGTCTCCGTATTCGCGGATATCGAACCGTTTGCCGAGGAGCAGCATGCTATGCTGACACTGACCGTTCAGGACGCCGGGATCGGCATCCCGGAGGAGAAGCTCGATCAGTTGTTCATCTCCTTCTCCCAGCTCCATCCCGCCATCAACCGGCTATACGGCGGGACTGGGCTAGGTCTGGCGATCTGCAAAAAAATCGTCGAGCTGATGGGCGGCACGATCGCCGTGGAGAGCACCGAGCATGTCGGCTCCACCTTTACGTTGAACCTGCCGGTCCGTCTGGCCCAGACTGCCGATGCTCCTGGAATCGACGAGAGCTGAAGCGCGAACGCTCTGACGGGCGCAGCCAAAAGAGCCTTCAACACCAATATCGGCGTTGGAGGCTCTTTGATTGCTCGGAGTTAACATCTCTTGCGCTCTACGCCCCCTGTCCTTGCTCCTGCCGCCGACCGGGCTTACTGCCATCCTCCGCGCCTCTGCGGCGTCGCGAGAGCATCGACAAGGCCGCAGCGGCCATGATCAGCCCCGTCGTCACGAAGATCCAGCGGATATCGAGGAAAAACCCGAGTCCGCCACCAATCAGCGGCCCGATCATCGCGCCGAACTGGTTGGCGCTGGTCGTCAGGCCAAAGGAGCGGCCGCGGAACGATTCGCTCGTATGCTGGACGACCAGCGTGTTGATGTTCGGCACGATGCCGGCCATGAACAGTCCGAACACAAACTGCACCGCCGTAAATACCCATAGCTCGTGGACGAAATACTGCGTCGAAATCACCACACCCGAGACAAGCAAGCAAAACGTCAGTACCCGGCCGTACCCGCGCTGCTCGCCCATTCTTCCCCAGAACGGCGAGGCGAGGATGCCGGCGACGCCGATCAAGGCGAATACGAGCCCTGACGTCAGCACGGCGCCGGTCAGCTCGCCCTGCAGCTCGGCGATATGCAGCGTCAGCAGCGGCTGGATCATGTTCAGCGAGAGCTGGAAGACGAGCAGCAACAATAGCATCCGGGTCAGCAGGCCATCCTGCAGCGCCTCCTTTACATCACGCCATAGCTTGCTCTCCTTGGCCTTAGCAGACGGCGCGTTCCCCTCCCGCACCCAGACGATGACCGCTAGCGTGGCCAGCAGGATGAGCGCTGCTGCGACGACAAAGGACAGTCGCTGGCCGAACCAGAGCGACAGCAGTCCGCCCATCAGCGGTCCCAGGATGCCGCCCGTCATCGTCCCGGCCTGCATCATCCCAAGGCTCCAGCCGAGCTTGGCGCCGGGAGCGGCGGAAGCGACGATCGCCATCGAGGCGGGGACGAAGCCGCCGACCAGCCCATGCAGCATGCGGACGACGATCAACTGCCAGGGCGTCTGCACGAGGCCGATCAGCGCGTAGATGACCGCTAGCGACAGGCCCGCCCGGATCACCATCTTGCGCTTGCCGTACTTGTCAGCCAGCGATCCCCACAACGGCGCCATCACGGCGCCGACCAAAAAAGCCGAGGAATGCACCGCCCCGGCCCACAGATTGACCGCGTCCTCCTCCACCCCAAGATCGAATAGAAATAACGGCAGAAACGGCACAGCCATCGTGTAGCTCGCACTGCAGAGCAGTACGCCGCCCCAGAGAATCCAAAGCGTTCGTTTCCATGGTTCCAATTCCGGCTACACCTATCCTTCCCTGGAACGTATCCATATCCATCTATTATATCGGACTCCGCTGCAGCGGGGCGACCGACGGACTGCCCAGCATTCGGTCGCAATTGCGCGCTTCCGTGCAGGAACGCCCCTTAAGCTGCATGGCATGTCAGCGGCCGATCGAATCCTGGCGTTAACCGGGGTTTGTGATGCTTCCGGTACCGACCTCCACGAAAAATCGAAAAATGAGAAAACACTTAGTATGGAAAACGGGTCTTAGAATACTCTCATTTAATGGGTTTTTAATTTCATTTTAAGTTTATTTTCAGATTACAAGGTTAGATTAAGGGCAAGCGAAAGGAGGGGAAACAAAAGTAACGGCGCATTATTGTACTAAAATCATCCTAGAATCGACAAAAATCATATGAAAAACACAAACAAAACGGAGGTCTTGTACATGTCTAAAACAAAAACGGGTCTTTTTATCCTCGCCTTGTCCATCATGCTCGTCGGCGCTGGCTGCGGCAACAACGCAAATAACGATCCAGCCACTCCGCCGCCGGCCGATACCAATGTCGATGTGAACACGCCAGCCAACGATCCGGCTACCAATGATCCAGCCACCAACGATCCGGCAACGAACGATCCGGTGACAAGCGATCCGCTCCCGTCTGACGACGCGACCGACACGGATGCCGATGCCGACACGGATGCTGATGACGGCACGCTGACAGATCCGGATGACGCGCCAGCAACTGAAGGCGATTCGACGACGCCTTAATAGCCGCATCATACCAACGAGTCTTCAGCACACTATCTATGCAAGCTCTTATAGATGAAAGCACAAAACGCTGCAGCATCGGTTATCCGATACTGCAGCGTTTGTGCGTGCGGGGGCAATGCCTCTCCGCCTCTAGGATATGTCCTGCTCCATGCCAAAGCGACGGCGGTAGCCGCAGCGGCGGCACAGTTCCTCCACCGCCTCCCGTCTCGAGAAGCCCTCGACAATCCGGGTTGCCCGCTCCCCCGACAAGATCTCGCCGAACGATTGCTCGCCCAGACGACCGAGGTCGATCACACCCTCCCCATCGAGACAGCAAGGCACGACGGTGCCGTTGGCGAGGATCGCCGCCTGCGTGCGCAATCCGTAGCAAAAGCCCCGTCCGTCGTCCTCGGGGGCGTCCATCGATGGCCACTCGAACTCATGATCCTGATTGAGATACACCTGCTTGGCGATCTTGAGCCCCTGGCCGCGCTCGAACCGCTCTTCGATCCGATACGGCAGCGCAAAGGCCGTCTCGATCATCGCCAGCAGCTCCCGATTGCGCTCGCGCTCCAGATTGGTCTGGTTATCCGTCGTAAGATTCCACAGCCGATAAGAGATAAATAGCTTGCTCGTCGCTATAGCCTCTCTCGTAAAGTCGAGGATATCGGCGAGATAGCCTGCCTTGTCCTGCGAGCCCGGATGGCCGTCGAAGCTGTGCAGCGAGAAGTTGATCTGCCGCAGCGCCGGCTTGCCGAGCAACTTGTGGCGGTTTTTGGCGATCAGCGTGCCGTTGGTCGTAATATTGACCTTGATCCCGTATTCGTGGCTGATGTCCAGCAGTTGATCGAGCTTCGGATGGAGCAGCGGCTCGCCCTTGACATGCAGGTAGATCGAATCGGCGTAGCCCTGGATCTGCTCGAGCCGCATGCGGAAGTCGTCCACTGACAGGAATGTTTTTTGCCGCTGGGTGGGCGGACAGAACGTGCAGGCAAGATTGCAGACGCTCGTAATTTCGATATAGCATTTCTTCAGTTTTCTCATACGTACGATTATAGCATGCTTTGGCTTAGCCGGGATACTGCGATATAATAAGCTGTAGCATCAGGAGATACATACGAACCTATGGCGCATGCGCCAATCGATGGAGGGATATACGATGAGTTTCCAGGAGAAATTAGCGAAGTATGCGGCGCTGGCCGTAGAGGTCGGCGTCAATGTGCAGCCGGGACAAAAGCTGGTCGTCAGCGCCTCGCTCGTCGCCGCGCCTTATGTGCGGCTCGTCGTGAAGCGGGCGTACGAGGCCGGAGCCAGCTACGTCCATGTCGAGTGGAATGACGATGAGGTGACGCGGACCCGCTATGAGCTGGCGCCGGACGACTCGTTCGATTACTTCCCGCAGTGGCGGGCCGACGGCTGGGAAGCGCTGGCTGCGGACAACGCCGCCTTCCTCTCGGTCATCGCCGCCAATCCGGACCTGCTCCAGGGCATCGATCCGAAGCGGATCAAGTCGGCCAATATTGCCGCGGGCAAGGCGATGCAGCCATTCCGCACCTATACGATGTCCGACAAGGTGAGCTGGTCGATCGTCGCCGTCCCTTCGCAGGTATGGGCGGACAAGGTATTCCCCGAGGCGCCGGAGGCGGAGCGAGTCGATCGGCTCTGGGACGCGATCTTCCGCGCGACGCGCATCGATCTCGACGATCCGGTACAAGCATGGCGAGACCATACCGACCTGCTCGACAGCAAGGCGGCCCGGCTCAACGAGCGCAAGTATAAAGCGCTGCACTACACCGCGCCGGGCACCGATCTGACGATCGAGCTGCCGCCCGCCCATCTGTGGGTAAGCGCCGGCAGCCACAACGCCCAGGGCAGCCTGTTCATCGCCAACATGCCGACCGAGGAGGTATTCACCGCGCCGCTCAAGACCGGCGTCAACGGCACCGTCACCAGCACGAAGCCGCTCAGCTACGGCGGCAACCTGATCGAGAATATCCGGATCACCTTCCAGGACGGCAAGATCGCCTCCTACGATGCCGATCAAGGCGCCGACACACTCAAGGGACTCGTCGAGACCGATGAGGGCTCGCAGTATCTCGGCGAGGTCGCACTCGTGCCGCATAGCTCGCCGATCTCGCAGAGCGGACTCGTCTTCTTCAACACGCTGTTCGACGAGAATGCGTCCAACCATCTGGCGATCGGCAAGGGCTACGCCTTCTGTCTCGAGGGCGGCAAGACGATGAGCCAGGAGGAGCTGGAGGCGCAAGGGCTGAACGACAGCCTGACCCATGTCGATTTCATGATCGGCTCGGCCGATATGGACATCGACGGCATCCTCGCCGACGGTACCCGCGAGCCTGTCTTCCGTCAGGGCAACTGGGCATTCTAGATGACGTTCTAGGGCATGTCTAGTCGGACGCCTTGCCTTCCGCCGCATGCGTCGCTTGCAACCATCGCCGCCTCACTTCCTCGTAGAGGACGTGGAGCGGCGTAGCGATGCCGGTCTGGGCGATATTGACATGCGCCTCCACCAGCCTTTTGTTCCATCGCATAAACAGCCGGATGAGCCATCCCTGTCTGACCAGATAACCGTCGGGATCGTGTAGATTGATGCCGATGAATCTCTCGCCGTGATAAGTATACAACCGCACCTCGCTGATCTCCCCCCACGAAATACGCCCTGCTGCGATCAGGCTCGAGGTGTCCAGCAGCCCTTCCTCATCCACCCGCAGCGTAGGCTGACGCTTCACCAGATGGTAAAGGTAGAAGAGCAAAGCCAGGCCAAACAAGAGTACCGCCGCCAGGCCGATAACAGCAATCAGCAGCGGCTCCTCCCCCCGAACGCCCGAGACGATCATCCATCCGCCAATCAACACAAAAACAAGCGAACCGAACGCGAACAGAAACATTCGCTTCCGGTCCGGATATTCAACAATAGGAGCACCATGCAAACGTTGGCTCATCTCCTCTCCTTCCTCCTTACAGTACTGAACTGCCAAGCTGCTCCGACAGCCTCCCGGACAGCGACTCGATGTCCGCGCGGCGGACGACCGCGGCCAGCCAGTCCCCCGGAATCGCATCCGCACCATACCACAGGCCGGCCAGACCGCCCGCCACAGCGCCGGTCGTATCTGTATCCTCGCCCAGATTCACGGCCTTCAGCACTGTCTCTTCGTAGCTCTCGCTCGTCAGCAGGCACCAGAGCGCCGCTTCCAGCGTATGCACGACATAACCCGAGGAGGCGATCTCCGCCTCGCTCCGCTCGCGGATGTCCTCTGCGAGCAGGCGGCGATACGTCGCGAGCTCCGGTTCGTCCCAGCACAGCTCCGTGACGGACGCTTGCATCCGCCGGTAGCTCTCCAGCGGCGGATGCCCTTGCAGCAGATGATCCGCCAGCTCGACATAGATCAGACAGCCGAGGATCGAGCGGGGATGGCTATGCGTGATCGAGGAGACGGCACGGACATACGGCTCCTTGTGCCGGAGAGGCTGACCTCGCAGCAGATAGACTAACGGCAGGATTCGCATGAGAGAGCCGTTGCCGTTGCTATACTCGTCAGCCAGCCCTGCCTGCTCGGCGGGCACCCCTTGCTCGCGCAGCCGCGTCAGCGCCTGCCGGGTCGCGATGCCGATGTCGAACACCTCGCCATGCGGCGACCACCAGCCCTCCTCGTACCAGCGAAGCGAGGCGGCGGCGATCCGCTCGATGTCGAAGCCGCCACACAGACTGTCGGCGAGACAGAACGTCAGCGCCGCATCGTCGGACCAAGTGCCGGGCGGCTGATGATGCGTGCCGTAGCCCCGCATCTCCCGCACCGGACGCTCTCGCAGCTCGGCGCGCGGTCGGAACTCGACCGGCACGCCCAGCGCGTCGCCGATGGCGAGGCCGAGCAGCCCGCCGCGGATCGCTTGCAGTTGATTCATCCTCCCTCGCCTCCCTCTCTCTTACGCTTGCAGCCCGGCCAGCAGCCGCGCCCGGATGTCGGCGAACCGCTCGTTGCGCAGCAGCTTGCCGTCCTCGAAGATAACCTCCAGCAGATCCTTGTCGGCGCGAGCCTCGTACGACGCTACGCCCAGATTGTCCTCGGCGCGGATGACGCCCTCCTCCTCGTACACATGGACGAGGCCGGTCTGCGACTTCTTGAAGTTGTTGCTGTCGGTCTTCGGATCCTTGTAGATCTTGCGCTCCTCGCCGTTGATCATCGTAAACGTCGACTTCAGCGCGTAGCCGAAGGTATCGCGCGTATTGTACTGGTACGTAAACGAGCCGATGCCGTACACCATATTGGTCGAAGCGAAGCCCTTGGCCTCCAGACGCTCGCAGATCTCCCGGCAGCGCTGCAGCGTGATCGCCTCGCCGTAGATTGCGCCGATATGGCTGTCGAGCTGCTTGTAGCCCTTCTCGGTCACCGTGCCGCCGAAGATGTCCCACAGCAGCTCGATGACGCCCTTGCGCACCCGCTCATCCGTCGCGTCGGGATCGCCGCAAATGATCTTCACCGGGTCGCCGCTGTCGGGCCGGATGACGACGCGGCCGTCGCGGCCCATGATATCGTCCTTCAGTCCGCGCACCACCTCGTCGATCACCTTCCACAGATCCCACGTATCCGAGACGATCGAGACGAAGCCATTCGGATACACTTCATTGATCAGATAACGGTACGACGTCATCTCGTCTGTGCCGTGGGCGCACATGACGCTGTGCTCGGTGGCCGGGATCGAGCTGCCGATCAGCTCCTGCTCCATGTTGCCGTTGTAGAACTCCTCGACGTAGAGGATCGACGGGATCGAGTCTGTGCCGGTAAACGAGATCAGATGGCCTGCGCCCGAGGCCTTCGAGGCATCCAGCGACGCCATGCCGCGCATCGAGAAGTCATGGCCCTGGAACGGCACGCCTGAGGTATCGCCGTTGGTGCGCAGCGCATAGCTTTCCAAAATTTTGCGATACTCGTAAGCAATCGTCGCGCTCGTCGCCGGCATCCATAGCTCGCACGACATGAGCGTCTCGAGATAGTTGGTCACCCAGAAAAACTCCGGCTTCGTGTTCTCGATCGTCAGCATCGGCACCTTGATCGGCACGCGCGTCCCTTCCTTAATCGCCTTCACCTTGACCGGCAGATAGCCGAGGTCGTGCAGCGCCTCGATATGCGACGCATCCGGGTCGGCGATCCCGAGCGCATGCTTCAGCACCCGCTTGTACTCGGCGGCGACCTCCTCGCGCGTTCTGGCGAAGAAGTTGTCGTTGAAGTAATCGATCAGATACTCCTTCACGAACGCCTGGAAGCCGAAGGCTACAACCTCATCGACGCCCTCGAGGCGGCTCGTGCGAGCCGTCCAGGTCGAGTAGACCAGCTCCGTGCCTTGCGGGTATTGATTTTTGTGGCTCACCTTATAAAAGTCGCACAGCAGCGTCGCAGGATAGATATATTTTTCGCTCATTTTAATTCCTCCCTAATTGTAATTAGATAATCGGGTAGATGTGAATCCGCTCATGCCCCGGCTCGCTCAGGATCGTGTCGGTCGTAAATACGCGATCGACGAGGCCGCTGGCAAGCAGCTTGCCGTCGTATATCGAGCGCTCGCAGTGGGCGACCAGCAGGTAGATCTCGGAGGCGCCGAGCGCCTTCAGCTTCTCCGCGCTCAGCAGGAACGTGCCGCCGTAGGAGCAGAGGTCGTCGACGATGATCGCCTTGAAGTCCGGCCCCGCTGGCTCGCCGACCACATCGAGACGCTGGATCTGGCCGCTCTGGAAGTCCCGTACCTTGAAGCCGACCAGCTCGCGATAGCCGCGCAGCTTGCTGTACCGCTTCTGCGCGCCCGCATCCGGGAAGAACAGCGCGTCGCGCTCGCCGTCGAAGCCAACCCTGGCCATCACATCCTCCAGCAGCGACAACGTCGGGTAGCTGGCGACGCAGCGGTCCAGCAACGCGGTCGTTACATCGGAATGCGGCTCGATCACCTGGACGCTGGCGAATTGCAGACGGTTGATGAACTCTGCGGTATACTTGAGCGTAAAGGCGGAAGCGCCCTCCACTCGGTCCATCCGGCTATAGGGCATATAGGCGATCGTCAGCGATGTCCGATATCCGCGTTCGTCGAGATATCGCTTCAGGAACATCAGCTTGATCAGATCGCTGTCGTCCTCGTACTTCCAGACGATGACATTGTCCTCCGTTGCTGCCGCCAGCACCTGCTCGCCGCCGAGCAGCGTCTCCCCGTTGGGGAAGGTGCGCATGGCGATTTCTTGCCCGTTCAGCTTCAACATTGTGCTCACTCCCTTTACTATTGGTCAGCTATAAATGGATAACCCCGGCTCCATCCCGGTGAAACGGTACAGCTGCGCTGCGCGCTGCGAATATTTATTGGTCTGCTTCAGCTCGCCCCGACTGTCCCGGACCTCCTCGATCAGCCCCTCGCGGCTGCGGGTCGAGGTAATCTTGCGGATGAAGTTGCGCTCGGCGAACTCCGGCACGACGGTCTGGATGACCTGGTACAGCTCGCTGATCGTGAATTCCTCGGGGAGGAACTCGCGAGCGATCGTCGTCGTCAGCATCTGGCGCCGCACCGCTGCCAGCGCGTCCCGGAGGATGCGGCCGTGATCGAATGCCAGCTCCATCGCCAGCGCCTCTTCCACCTTGAAGAGCTGTACCTGAGAGGCGTCGGCGGCTGCCCGCCGTTCGCGCAGCCTCTCCTCGCGGACCAGCGCCAGGAAGGCGTGCGAGATCATCCACCCCCTCGGGTCGCGCCCCGGCTCGCTGTAGACGTTCATATAGGACAGGTGGACATCGGCGACACCCGTCTCCTCCTCCAGCTCGCGCCTTGCGCAAGCATGGACGGTCTCGCCCTCTCGGGTGAAGCCGCCCGGCAGCGCCCAGCAGCCTTCGAACGGCCAGATGTTGCGACGGATCAGCAGTACATACAGCTCGCGGAGCGGCAACGTTTTTTTGGCTCCGACGCGTTCCTCGGAGAGGATCGTGAAGATGACGATGTCCGACGGCGCGCCGTCCGGCGTGCGGTAGTTGGCGGTCGAGTAGTTCGTTTCATTCTCGATCATAGGTACGACGTGCGCCTCGCTTTCTCTTTTTGATATTGTCATTATGACATATTTAATTTCATACTGTCAACACCGCGCCAAAAAAATAGTACAGGAGCCCTCTGGCATAGCCAGAAAGTCCTGTACTGCGATAAGCGCGCATACTGCGCGTTATTCCAATCAGAAGACAATGTCTGCCCACGTTGGCCGCTCCAGCTCGAAGCCACGGTGATCGTCCAGCACACGGCCCAGACGGACCAGCATCTCGTCCGTCTCCTGCGGGTGGAAGCGCACGACCCAAGCGACGGAGGAGACGACCGCCATCGCCATATAGAGCGCGTAGAGCCGCCAGAACGCCGCGTCCGGCTCCCGCCCGTCATGATAGCCGCGAATCTGGCCGATCGCGAACGGGATGCTCGTCTCTACGGTGAACATGCCAACCTTCAGAAATTCGTGCACCGGATCGCCCCAATCCCAGCGGCCGAAATCGACGACGCCGGCGAATGCGCCATCCCGAAAAACCAGGTTGCCGGGGTGGTAGTCGTCATGCTGGAACAGATTGGGCCGATCTCTCATCGCATCCAGGTTACGCTCGATATAAGCGAGTACTGCTTCATCGCCCGGCAGCCTGACGCCGCAGATCCGATACTGCTCGACATATCTGCGATGCTTGGCCGTCTTGGCTTCGTGCCAGTCGGGCCACTCCGGCGGCGCCGCCAGCTGATGGAGCAGCCGGAGCTCGCTGCCAGCAGCCAGTCCGGCAGCATATTGCGCCTCGGTCGACAGCTGCGACAGCGCCGTCTCGCCATCCTCGCCCGGGATAAATGTCGCCAGCATATAGCCGACCTGACGATCTCCCGTCATCGCCAGCTTGAGCGGCTCGGGACACCGGATGCCGCGCGTCGCGAAGTGCTGCAGATGCTCGTACTCGGCTTGCTTGGCCGCCTGCCGCTCCCCGTCATAGATGCGCAGCAGACACTGCCTGCCTTCGCAGCTGCCGACATAGAGCCGATCGCCGGAGTAGCCCTTGGCGATCCGCGACCAGCCTTCAATCGCGCCCAGCTGCTCGTCCTCTCGCAGCACCAAAGCCAGTTCCTCTTCTTCTCTCACTGTACCTCTCCTCCAATCCACCGTTCCAGGACGAGCGCGACGCCGTCCTCATCGTTAGTAGCCGTTACCTCGCGCGCGGCCTGCTTCAGCTCCGGCACCGCATTGCCCATCGCGACTGGCCAGCCGCAGACGCGGAACAGCCCCAGATCATTGTAATCGTCGCCGAACACGAGCGTATCCGCCATCGCGATGCCATAGCGCTTGCATAGCATGCGGACGCCCGCTTCCTTGGACACCTGAGCCGAAGCGATCTGTACGAGCGTCCCCTGATCAGTGACGACGATGCTCAGTCGCTCCCCGAATGCCGCGAGCAGCGCCTCGACCGACGCGTACCCCGACACCAGTACCTTGGTCGCCGCATGCCGCTTCAGCTCCTCCAGACTCTGGACGATCGGCCCGCCGGTCACATTCATCCGCACATGCTCCTCTACCTCGCGGAGCGCATACCACACATCCAGCACCTCCAGTCCGAGATCCGCATCCGGATCGACGGCCAGACAGTGATCGATCAGCGCTGCGACAAGCTCTGGATTGATCGCCTCGTGATGCGCGAAGTCAGTATGCGGGCAGTGGATCTGAGCGCCGTTATAATAGACGAAGGCCCCTGCCTCTCGCAGCGACGCTGGCAGCAGACGCGCCACCGTGCGCGGCGGCCGCGCCGTAGCGAATACGATCCGCATGCCGCTGCGGGCGCAGGAGAGGATTGCGTCCTCTGCGCGGCGACTCACCTGCTTGCTCGAATTGAGCAATGTGCCATCCAGATCGAGTATGATCGCTCGCATCCATCCTGTCTCCTCTCTTGTCCTGATTCAGAATCGCCGCACCTTATGTTTATGTCGCCTCATCGTTATGTTGTTGCGGCTGCTGCGGTATCCTATCCGTTGCCTGACCGCCCGGAATGGCAAAGGACACCTTCGTCCCGTTGCCGACCGAGCTGACAATCGTCAGCCCCTTGCCGTAGAGCTGGATCAAGCGGCGATGCGTATTGGCTACGCCGATGCCCGCTCGATCTCCGCGAGTAGGGCCCAGCAATTGTCGGACCGTCTGCTCCTCCATGCCGACGCCGTCATCCTCAACCTCGACGAGCACCTCATCGGCCTCCCGGATGACCCGGATCCGCAGCGTCCCTCCAGCAGCCTTGCGGAGCAGGCCATGACGTACGGCATTCTCTACGAGCGGCTGGATCGAGAGCGGCGGCAGCAGGATGCCGATGCGGGCGTCGACCTCCCAGACGATCGTCAGGCGATTGCCGAAGCGTTCCTTCTCGATGTACAGATAGGACTCCACCAGCTCCAGCTCGCGCGAGAGCACCGCCAGCTCGCCCGTATTGAGATAGTCGAAGCTGATCCGCAGATAAGAGGCGAAGGCGTCGATCATCAGCGCCATCCGCTCGGTATCGATATGGATGAGCGAAGCGATGCTGTTGAGTGTATTGAACAGAAAATGGGGCTGGATCTGCGCTTGCAGGTAGGCGGCTTCCAGTCGGAGTCGGTCCTGCATCGCATGCTTGATCGCCGCGATCGCGCGCACCCGGAAGCGCAGCTCGACCGGATCGACCGGCTTGGTCAGATAGTCATTGGCCCCCGCGCGGAATCCGGTATAGATGTCCGCAGGCTGCCCGCGCGCAGTGAGCAGCAGCACCGGCAGGTCCAGCTCGCTATGCCGCTCGCGGACCCGCTCGGTCAGCTCATAGCCCGACATGCCAGGCATCATCACATCCGTGATGAGCATATCCCAGCCCCCGCCCTCCAGAAGAGCCAGCGCCTCCTCCCCGGAGGTGACGCCCTTGACCTCATAGAGACGATCGCCGAGCATGCGCGAGAGGACGCCGAGATTGACCGGATCATCGTCCACCGTCAGGATGTGGAGGCGCCCCCCTTCGGGCTCCTCCTCGGACAAGCTATTCAGATCGCCAGTCTGCCCCGCAGGATCATCCATATCGCCATACGCCAGCTGATCTGCCTGTATCTCGCCTCCCCAGGCAGCCAGCCGCTCGTCCGCCAAGCCTGCGGCCGCCTCCGCTGCCGACTCGATCCCCTCGGCGACAGGCAGCTCGAAGGCAAACACCGAGCCTTCTCCCGGCTTCGAGCGCACGGTCAGCTCGCCGCCATGCCGCTCGACGAGCTGCTGGCAGATACTGAGGCCAAGCCCCAGTCCGCGCCCGTCTCGCCTGCCGACCTCGGCTTGCTCATAGGGCAAGAAGATGCGCTGCAGAGTCGCTTCATCCATGCCTATGCCCGTATCCGCCACTTCGATGCGGACGTTGCCGCCCCCCTCGACTGCCGATACGGTGATGCTGCCTTGCGCGGTGTATTTGATCGCATTGTGCACCAGGTTGTACAACACCTGGACGAGCCGCTCCTCATCGCCGAGCACGGACGGTAGCGACGCCGGGACATCCATCCTCAGCTCGATCGACTTGCCCTCCAGCATCAGCCGCAGCATCCCCAGTACGCCAGGGAGGATCGACTGGATCGAGAGCCGCTCGCGATGCAGCCGGATTCTCTCCTCCTTCAGACGGACCATATCCAGCAGATTATCGAGCATATGCGACATGCGCCGGCTGATCTGAATGACGCGCTCCAGATCCTCCCTGCCCTCGCGGTCCGGCTGCTGACGATGGACGACCGCTTGCACGATATTCATAATCCCGTGTAGCGGCGTGCGCAGCTCATGCGAGGTGTTGGCCAGGAATTGATCCTTCAGCGCATCCTCGCGCTTCAGCTTTTCGTTGAGCTGCGCATTTTCGCGAGCATTGCGGAAATACTTGCTGAACCAATAGGTGGAAAATCCGACGATCGTCACGAGCACGTCCACCGGATAATACAGACCGGAGTAGGTTTCTCCGCTCTGCAGCCCCCGCCAGCCCAGATTCGCCAGGAAGCCGGAAGCGGTCAGCAGCAGGAACCACAGGTCCCGGTCATTGCGCAGCTTGCCGATCATCCGCACCAGTACTGGCAATAGCCAGACAATCGGGACGAGCCCGAGCAAAAACACGGCCTGCCTCATATCTGGGCCCAACACTAGGGATTCGGGAACGAGCAGGAGGCAGGCGGTCATTGCCCCCACGCCGATGATCAACGCCTGCAACGCGACGCGCCGAACCGGCGCCTGGATCAGTCGACGGAAAATGAGCAAGAGCAGCGCATTTTGCCACAAAAAAAGGATGAGCCGCAGCTTGGCGATCAATGTATAGTTTAACGGCAGCCAGTCCAGCAATACCTGGTCGTAACCGCTCACGATGAGCAGGCCAACCGCTCCGACCAGCATCGCCATATATAGAAGCGTCCGGTCCTGATGGATCAGGAACAGGATGCAGGCGTACAGTCCATGCAGCAGCAGGATAAAGAAGATGCCGACCTGAAATTGCATCGACAGCCCCCTCATCCGCTCGATGACCTCCTGCGGACCGTAACGGATCGATTGCAGCACTCCGCCCTGATGCTTCTTGTCAAAGTTGGCGACGCGAATCAGCACCTCCAGCTCCGTCTCGCCTGCCTCATAGTACGAAGCTAGATAAGATTTTTTGAGCGGCGTATACTCGGCCGGGTCCGCAGCCGGATGTCCGCTTGCGCCTGCCGGGACGCCATTGATCTCGACCTCCGACGAGGCTTCGATGCCGTTGAGCCACAAGGCTATCGGACGCTCAAGCGGGTCGGTTCGGATCAGCAGCCGGTACGTGCCATAGCCATAAGCGGAATCGCCGCCGTCGCCTGTCACCGCCTCGTTCCAGTTGCCCGGCACCTGGATCGCCCTCGCCAATGCCGGCTCTGGTCGCGTCCCTGCGCCGCTTAGCAATACGCCCGGGTAAAAGCTCCACTCGCCATCGAGGAAGATCGGCGCAGACTCCACGCCCTGCCCTCTCAGATCCAGCACGCCGGACACGGCTGGCGGCCCCTTCACCGTCTCGAAGGCTAGCGTCCATGCCCAGCGCGCGCCGACTAGCGCGCTGAGGAACAACAAAAAAACGCCCCCGTATTTGACGATGGTCTGCCACCGTCTCGTATGGACCGCCTCTGCCGAATCTCGCAACTCCATCCCATCCCCTATATCTGCTTTCATAGCTGATTCTCTTCTCCTAGTATGAACGATAGGAGTTTCCACGGCAAGTTAGGTTGAACATTAAGCCATAGAGAAGAGCCTTGGTCCCTTCAGACCAAGGCAAATTTTGCTCGTCGTTTACCGTCCTGGATTAAGATCCTGCCATACTTTTTTGTTGCTGTAGCTGCGGTTCGTGCTAATGTCGAGGCCAAACCAGGCGGGCGGCTCGAACCGCTCGGCCTCGGCCATGCTGCCGAACTCAACCTCGACGACGGTCATGTCGAGCTGCTCGTAGCGATCGATCTCCAGATGCAGTCCGTCGAGCTCGGCTGTCGTTCGCACCTTGAGGAGCGGCGTCGTCCCGGAGAGCCGTATCATCTGATCGTATAGGCCCTCGGAGATCGTGTACTCGACCTCCTCGCGCGCGATGCCCCACCCTCGCTTGAACGTATGGGTATGTATGACCTCGCCGGAGCCAAGATCGGTAATCGCCCGGATCCGCAGCTCCTCGGCTTCGTGGATCGCCAGATACGTCTGTTCGATTCGCTGCTCGCGGATCACCTTTAGTTCGCCGGGTACGTTCAGCTCGCCTGCCTCCAACAGCCATTTGCGTTCGATTTCTTGTGCCATAATCGGATGTATCGCCCCTTATGTCGTTTCGCTCTGCACACTCTATCATACCACATCTTCAACCGCTTCGATGACTACGATCGGAAGATCGATCCCGTGAACGCAAGCTCCATTTTGAGGGCGATTCGGTCAATCGTACATGTTCTTGCCGTAGAAGATCTCGTCCATCTCCGCTTTCAGCGACGCCGTGATCTCGGCCTGCTCGCGCTCGCTCAGCTTGTCCTTCGTGTAGCCGAACAGATAGTCGTTCAGCTCGAACTTTTTGAGCTTGCACTTCGTATGGAAGATATTCTCCTGATACACATTGACGTCGATCATATCGTATTGCTCGATGACATGATCCGGGATATAGCTCTGGATGGAGCTGATCTCATGGTCGATGAACAGCTTGTGGCCGTTGATGTCGCGCGTGAAGCCGCGCACCCGGTAATCCATCGTCATGATATCCGTGTCGAAGGAGTGGATCATATAGTTAAGCGCCTTGAGCGGCGAGATCTCGCCGCAGGTCGAGACATCGATATCGGCGCGGAACGTGCTGATGCCCTCATCGGGATGGTATTCGGGGTACGTATGGACGGTGATATGACTTTTATCCAGATGCGCCAGTACGGTCTCCGGCAGCGGTCCCGGCGATTCGTCGAACGATTCGTTGGGCGCGCCTGCGACCGGTCCCTCCGAGACGAGCAGCGTTACGCTGGCGCCTTGCGGGTCATAGTCCTGCTTGGCGATATTAAGGACGTGAGCGCCGATAATATCGGCGACCGCCTTGAGGATATTGGTCAGTCGATCGGCGTTGTACTGCTCGTCGATATAAGCGAGATAGGCCTTGCGCTCGCTCGCTGTGCGCGTGTAGCAGATATCGTACATGTTGAAGCTGAGCGATTTGGTCAGATTATTGAAGCCGTGCAGCGTAATGCGCTGCTCCTTGGTCAGTTTCATCCGGTCGTCTCCTCCTGTCCTGGAATACAGTCATTAGAGTATTTTACCCAAACGTTCCCAAACAAAACAGTCTCCGCTCGCAATGCTGCTCGGTACTTATGCACAGCAGTACCCAAATGTGTTATAGTAACGATAATGATACTGTAAGGGATCGTCGTCAATACTCTCGAGATGGAGGGCAATCGCATGGAAAAGAAAGCGGAGCATTGCAAAATCGTCGTCGCGCTCGATACGATCGTCGGCAAATGGAAGCCCATTATCCTCATGCAGCTCGTGTTCGGAGGCACCAAGCGCTTTAATGAACTGCGGCGGCTTATGCCGGATATTACCCAGCGGATGCTGACGCTGCAGCTGCGCGAGCTCGAGGAGCAGGACCTGGTGAAGCGGGTCATCTACCCGCAGGTGCCGCCCAAGGTAGAATACTCTCTGACCGAGTATGGGCGCACCATTATCCCCTTGCTCGATAGCATGCATGAATGGGGCGCCAACCATCTCGAGCATATGGAGAAGCGCAACCAGCAACTGACGACGGAGCGCGTAAGCGAGTAACGTCCCGCGCTTGACGCCTGGAGCGTGTCTGTCGGAGTATGCAGACGCCCTAACAAAAACGACCGCTATCCACGCAAGTGGACGGCGGTCGTTACTTTATGGCTCGCATCATGCAAGCCTTGTGGCATTACTTGACGACTTTCAGACGGGTTTCGATCGGCGCGAATTCCTTCTCGCCTGGCTGTGCAGCTTGTTTGCCGAATGGCATCTGAGCGAGCAGCTTCCAGCTTGCAGGGATGTTCCACTCCGCCTTTACTTGCTCGTCGATCAGCGGGTTGTAGTGCTGCAGCGAAGCGCCGTAGCCTTCCTCCGTCAGCGCAGTCCAGACGACGAACTGCAGCATGCCGCTCGACTGGTTGGACCAGATCGGGAAGTTGTCGCTGTAGAGCGCGAACTGCTCTTGCAGGTGGCTGATGACATCTTGATCCTCGAAGAACAGGATCGTGCCGTAGCCGTTGTTGAAGCCAGCCAGGCGCTCTTCGGTTGCTGCGAAGCTGTCAGCCGGTACGATCGCGCGCAGTGTTTCTTTTGTAATGCCGTCCCACAGCTTGTTATGGTTCTCGCCGAGCAGGATGACTACACGGGAGCTTTGAGAGTTAAACGAGGATGGCGTATAGTTGATTGCATCGGCAATCAATTGCTCCAGCTTGTCGTCGCTGATTACCGCCTCAGGGCTAATTGCATAGTAGCTGCGTCTTTGTTTCACCAGATCCAGAAACTTGTTGCTCACTACATTCACTCCTATTCCATCTGTAAGGTTGCGGCCCGCCAACAGGGCAGGTGCCAGCTCGCGGAGGTTTCCTCCCGACAGTTCGGGCTACCAGGTACAGCAGCGCTTCGCTCGTCGCTTAGTTTCTCCTGTTGTCGTCGTTTCATGCTGAGTTTCTTGCGAGCCGTTCTCCCGGCACGAGGCCACTTTCTTATTATGAGCTATAAACCTTTTTAATGTAAGTAGGCACAATCATGTGGGATAGTATCAAAAAGGGTACCTCAGCCAGTTGCGGCAGGACACAAATAAAAACAGCCTTCCGGGAGCATGAGGCGCTCCTCGGGAAGGCTGCGGCAGCAAGATTAATGACGAATCAGATAGTCGAATGCGCCCAGGGCAGCGTTGGCGCCAGAGCCCATCGAGATAATGATCTGTTTGTACGGATTGTCGGCACAGTCGCCGGCAGCGAATACGCCCGGCAGGCTGGTCGCGCCATGCTTGTCGATGACGATCTCGCCCATCCGGTTGCGCTCGAGCGTATCGCCAAGCCAGTCGGTATTCGGCACCAGACCGATCTGGACGAACACGCCCTCCAGCTCCACATGATGCTCCTCGCCGCTTTCGCGATCGACATAGGTGATGCCGTTCACTTTGTCCGTGCCGGTAATCTCTTTGGTCTGGACGTTTTTATGGACGGTCGTGTTCGGCAGGCTGCCCAGCCGCTCCTGCAGCACCGAGTCGGCCTTCAGCTCCGGCGCAAACTCCAATACGGTCACATGGCTGGCGATGCCGGCCAGATCGATCGCCGCCTCGATGCCGGAGTTGCCGCCGCCGATGACTGCGACATGCTTGCCCTCGAAGAGCGGCCCGTCGCAGTGCGGACAGTAGGCGACGCCTTTGTTTTTGAACTCCGCCTCGCCGGGGACGCCGACATTACGCCAGCGCGCGCCGGTGGAGAGGATGACGGTTTTGCTCTTCAGCACCGCGCCGTTCTCCAGCTCGACCTCGATGAGGTCTTTTTTCTCCAGGCGGGTCGCCCGCTGCAGCTTCATGATATCGACCTTGTATTCCTTGACATGCTCCTCCAGGCTCGCCGCCAGCTTCGGACCTTCGGTGTACTTGACGCTGATGAAGTTCTCGATGCCCAGCGTATCCATCACCTGGCCGCCGAAGCGTTCGGCGACGATGCCGGTGCGGATGCCCTTACGCGCCGCATAGACAGCCGCACTCGCGCCGGCTGGACCGCCGCCGACGACGAGGACGTCATAGGGCTCCTTGTCTTCGAATTCGGAAGCGTCGGGACCGCCGCCGATCTTGGCCACGATCTCCTCGATGCTCATGCGCCCGCCGCCGAAGAACTCGTCGTTCAGGTATACCGACGGTACAGCCATCACTTCCTTGCTCTCGACTTCTTCCTTGAAGACGGCGCCGTCGATCATCGTGTGGGAGATGCCAGGATTGAGCACGCTCATCACGTTGAGCGCCTGCACCACATCGGGACAGTTATGACAGCTCAGGCTGACATACGTCTCGAAGCGGTATTCGCCGCGGATCGCCTTGATCTGGTCGATGACGCTCTGGTCGACCTTGGGGGCGCGACCGCTCACCTGCAGCAGCGCCAGCACCAGCGACGTGAACTCATGACCAAGCGGCGTCCCGGCAAAGACGATGCCGCTCGACTCGCCGGGCCGGTTCACCTGGAAGCTCGGCGTGCGCGGCAGCTCGGTCTTCTCAACGGTAATACGCGGGGTCAGCGATGTCAGCTCGTCGATCAGCTCCAGCATATCGGTCGAGCCTTTGTCGTCGCCGGCGCTCACCTGGAGCACCAGGTCGCTCTCGAGCAGCTGGAGATATTGATTCAGTTGTTGTTTGATATCTGCATCAAGTGCCATCGGGTTCACCTCTCTAAGCCGTGATTTTTGTTAAAAAACGGCCGGAGCGGCACAAGGTAGCGGAACTCCCGCTACGCTTGACCTCTCCGGCACGTCTATCGTGTCGTTAAAAGGATGACAGCAGTCTTAGATTTTGCCTACGAGATCCAGACCTGGCTTCAGCGTAGCGCCGCCTTCTTGCCATTTGGCCGGGCATACCTCGCCTGGGTTGTTGCGCACATATTGCGCAGCTTTCACTTTGCCGACCAGCGTGCTGGCATCGCGGCCGATGCCGCCGGCGTTGATCTCTACAGCCTGGACGATACCGTCCGGGTCGATGATGAAGGTACCGCGATCTGCCAGACCGTCCTCTTCGATCAGGACGTCGAAGTTGCGGGAGATCGTGTGGGATGGATCGCCGATCATGATATATTTGATTTTGCCGATCGTCTCGGAGCTGTCATGCCATGCCTTGTGCGTGAAGTGCGTGTCTGTGGACACCGAGTATACTTCGACGCCGAGCGCTTGCAGCGCTTCGTATTGGTCTTGCAGGTCGCCGAGCTCAGTCGGGCAGACGAAGGTAAAGTCCGCAGGATAGAAGCATACGATGCTCCATTTTCCTTTGAGGTTAGCTTCGGTAACTTCGACGAACTGGCCGTTGTGGTACGCTTGCGCCTTAAACGGGGCGACTTCTTTTCCAATCAGAGACATGTGATGGTTCCCTCCTAAAGGTAATTGATTATTAAACTCATTCTAAACTAATATTAATTATCCCGCCCGCAAAAGTCAAGCCCTGCGCGCAAGGTTGTCCAACCTATTATACATCAAATCGGTACTCCATGTCGCCAGCCATTGCTTGGGGAGTGTCCCCCGTCTTTCTGAAATCATGGGTGTACAGTAGTTGAAATTCGCCAAAATCGATCTGTTTATAAAATTCAAAGCAAGGAAATCCGTCGTGACAGCCCGATACCTTCACCTCTCCGTTCCTATACGCAGTGACATACAGACAGTAATCAACGGGAGCTGCGTCCGGAGTGAGCGGGTTCGCCGCGCTTGCACGCATAGTTAAGGTTACGGCATCCTCGGTCCACTGCTCATCCTCGATGACAATCCCGTCTGTAGCCGCCTTGCCCTCCTTGTAGTGAACAGAGCCATCAGGCGCTGTCAGCCTGAGGACGGTAATCCCCGTATCTGCAAAGGCGGACACTCGCTGCTTCACGAAGTCGATAGTCGCTTCCTGCTCTACGCGACACCTGCCCGTGTTGGCTGCATGGGGCGTAAATTCTCTGTCATCTCCTTGAAATTCGTAAGTCATACCCGTATTCGGGTCTGTAATAGGGGGTAAATATAACATCCCGCCAATAAATATGCTGCCTCTTATTTTAATCAACTCTGCCATTTCTGGTCACTCCTTCATAATTATTAGCCTATGTATCCCGTAACGATCTCGCATAGATATGGTCATATCGTCACGTAATATTATAGCCCATAGAGCTAACCAAGAAATGTAACGCAGGTTACAAACAAGAGCTTAATCTACATAAAATTTTTTTACACGAATCCTGCTACAAACGAACATCGCCAGCGAGCCTTTTACGCAGAACGGTTCGTTTTTTTTGAAGCATCCTGTTTACTCGATCGCGTTAATGGTTAAAAAGGTGCGATTATTCCCAAATATTTCGACTCGTGGAGGATTGGTGCCGATGAAAAATAAAATGAAGCGTTACTTATCCGCTTCGTATGCCGTCCGAGGTTCTGTCGCGCTTGTCGCGTTGCTTGCTTTGTCGCTCCTGGCTGCGGGTTGCGCCGACTCGTCCAAGGATAACGGCGGCGCCGCATCCGCCTACCGCCCCGCCGAGCCGGGCCAAGTGGAGCTGGACCGTCTGCAAGGCATGTATTACGGCTTCAGCCCCGACTATGACGGCAGCGAATGCGGCGGCATGTGCTGGAACATCGTCACCTTCCTGCCGGATGGGCAGCTGTTCCTCGACGCTCCGCCCTCGGGCGGCCCGGAGACGATCGATTGCGCCGAAGCCGCCTGTCAGCCATACCGGATCGAGAACGGAGAGCTGCTCCTGGAGGATGGGGAGACGCGTACCATCGAGGTTGTCGACGACACCTTGATCATCGACGATGTCGAACTGGCGCCGGTACTGCCGGTGCAAGAGGATCTGACGCTCGACCAACAGTATACGCATCAAGGGTTCAGCGGTCTGGTCGGCATCTCTGCCGGGTCCACCTCCTGGCAAGAGGACATCGTGCTGAGGAGAGATGGCACCTATGAGAGCAGCAATCTGATGCTAGGCTCCGTCGAAGGCGGAGCGCCGACTACCGGAGCGGCCGGAAGCGATGCGAGCGGCACGTACCGGATCAGCGGCAACACGATTTCCCTCACCAATTCGCTTGGCGAAACCGAGCATGCGTTGTTCTTTATCCATGTCGATGACGACAGCATCCAGATCGGCGACCGGAATTTTCTTGTCGAACCGTAAATTTTCGTGCGATTGATACCTCCCAATCTTGTCCTAACGTGGTAGAATGGATAAGGGAAGGAGGTCAGCAATGACCATGGACAATGTAAAAGAAAAAACCGAAGAAGAAAAAAAACGCGAGGAAGAAGCGAAAAAAATCATCGTCGCGATTCATTCCCGCTCGCTGCAGATGCTCCAGACTGACTTCGACGCCTACCAGGTGGAGGGTCAGATTATCAATCACCCGAACTTCGGGCCGATGTTCGTCTACCGGCTGAAAGAAAAAGAAGGTGACAAGGAATATGCCTGCGGCTTCTTCATGAATGAAATGCTCCAAAAACACCAGGATCCCGGACGGGCCAGTCAGTGGCTCGCGTCCTTCTATATCGATATGATCGAAGCCGGCGTCAGCCGCCCGCTGCTCGCTCCGCCTGCGGATCAGGAGGCGGCCAAAAAGCTGCTCGACGAGCAGGTCGTTCCCTTCTGCGCAACCGCTGTCAGAGAAGAATTCGGCTCGGACAAAGTGCAAGTCGGCTTCAATATGCACAAGCAAGCCGGTCCTGTCCTCGAAGCGGGATTCCCGCAGTTCAAGGATGGCAACAACGCCTGCGCGATGCCGCTGCAGTATCTGATGACGCTGCACCTGATGAATCGCGATCCATCCGACCCGCTCATCAATGGGCTATACAAGATCCAGGAAGAGCACGAGGAAGCCAAGCAAGCCTGAAGACTAGCCGCTCAGCCTGTCATCGCTGCCCAACAAGCCGCCCCCGGGATCACCCGAAGGGCGGCTTGTTGGTGTCATCCATGCGGCGAACAATTCTGGACCGGTGACTTAGGTTGCCTGATCCTAACGCCCGCCAATCCGCTCAGGTCAACCGCCCGAGCCGCTCTGCCGCTTCCTCCTCGGACGGCAGGAATAAGCATTGCCGCCCCTCGTTGCACTCGTAAATAAAGTCGCGCAAGCTCTTGCTCGTCACCTGCGAGAAGTCTCCGACAATCGCCAGCTTCACCTGATAGTTCACAGCCTTCTGCAGGATCCCTCCCGCCAGCCTCGTGCTCAGATCAAAGAAACGTTCGCTGAAGCGCTCCTTCGGCAGGATGATGCGATCGCAGCCCGTCTCGTACCGCACCGTCATCATCAGATCGAGAGCCGTCTGCTCGTCATCGATAACTGACGGCCAGCTGCGGACCAGCGCCACCGGAGCGCCTGCCGTTTGCAGTTGCTCGATATTCATTCCGTCTGCTCCTCTCTGTGCGCCGGCACCTCATCCAGCTCTGCTGCCAGTTGGCGCACCTCCTCGGGCGATGTCGACGGGATCAGCGCCGCAGGCCGTCCCAATGCAGCTTCGCATTGCTCGCGCGCCTCGTCAACTTTGCCCAACTGCTTGAGCGTACGCGCATAATAATAGTAAGGCTCCGCGAACTTGGGCGACTTGGCGATGACCTGCTTGTACATCTCCTCGGCTTCCTCATAACGTCCCAGCATATAATACGTCTGCGCCAGATTGTCGCGGATCGTCTGGTCCTCGCTATTGTAGTCGTAGGCCTCGAGGTTAAAGGCGAGCGCCTCCTCATGCTGACCGCTGAGCAGCTTGAGATAGCCGAGGTTGCCATAGACCATCGTGTTCTTAAATTTGTTAAAGATGGCCTCGAGCAGCGTCAGCGCCTCCTCTCGTCTGTGCTGCAGCCAGTAGACGGTCGAAAGGTTGATCTTGATCTGCATCTCGTCCTCGCGGCGCTTCGCCTTGGTCAAGCCGTCCCGGAACACCTGCTCGGCTCGCGCCAGCTCGCCCTTGCGCAGCAGCAGATAGCCATAATGAGCCAGCACCTGCGCTCCGGCATTGGGCAGAGCGGCCGTTTTCTCAAGCAGCGCCAGCGCCTTGTCCTCCTGGCCTTGCATAAAAGCGGCATTGGCTCTCATCGAGTACAGCATCGGCCGATTGCTATAGTAGCCGTAGCCTACCAACAATACGACGACTGCGACTCCAGCCAGCCAATGAAGCAGGAACGCGCCGCCGACCACGACGATAATTACCGCAAACATCAATACGCTTAGTGCCAGCTTGGGCATTGGTTCTCTTGCTCCCCTTTCCCTGATCTTGCCATAGGCAATGTTCTCTCTGACCAGTATACCATTGCTGGTGCGATTAGGGGAGCAAGTGCAGGACGACACCGACTAATCCGCCAGCTTCGAGAAGTGCTCCGCAGCCGAGCGAACGGCCAGGATACTCGAGGAATTCAACGAGTTGTCCAGCAGCAGCACCCGGTCGTTCTGTACCGCCTTGAGCGACTGCCATACCGCCATCGGCTCCAATGCCTCGACTGCCGCCCTTGCCGTATCGAGATCATGCTGGATGATCAGCACGTCGGGGTCCATAGCGGCCAGCGACTCCAGCGACAGATTGGCGCTATCCTCCGGATAGCTCTCAGGCGCATGCAAGCCGAAGCCGCTTTCCTCATTATAATAGACGGTGTTGTTTTTGCCTTGCGCGACGAAGTTGGCTTTGCCGTCTACACGCACCAACGCATAAGTCAGATCCTCTAGCGGGGCCAGTTGCGACCTGGTCTGCGCGATCAATTGCTTGGTCTCTTCGATATACTGCTCGGCCTGCTCCTCATGGCCGATGATGCGAGCGCATAGCCGGGTAGCATCCTGCCAATCGTCGCTATAGCCGATCTGGATGACGGGAGCAATACGAACCAAGTCGTCGTAAATGGCATCGATGTGTCCCTGGAAGGTGACGATCACATCGGGATCGGCCTCCATGATCGTCTCCAGATTGAGATCGCGGCCGCTGCCCAGATCGAGGATATCCGCCCCTGCTGCATACGGCTGCAGCGTGACGAACTCGGCTAGCGCTTCTCCAGCACTCGCGGATGCGACAGGCGGCTGCCCGAGCGCAAAAAAGTAATCCAGATAGAGCGGATGCAGCACAGCGATCCGTTCGGGCTTGGCCTCCAGCACGGTCTCGATACCGGCAGCATCGACGATCGTGCGCGGCCAACCGTCCGTCATCTCGGGCTCGGCATTATCGCTTCCTTGCGCAGCCGCAGTCGCATCCTTCGCGTTGCTGCTGTTTTCCGCTGCTTGCGCTTGTTTGGGCGCTTCCCCCTTGTCGGCTGCGCCGCCGCAGCCGCTCAACGCCAGGGCGAATGCCAGGATGAGTATAGGCACGCTTAGCTCATTACGTCTCTTTTTCATTTGTTATCTCCTCTATTTCGTATATAACTCCTTCATGAGCTCGCGGTTTTTGTTGGCGAACAGTTCATTGTGGGAGGACACCATGCCATAGGCGTGAGCTTCCGGCGTGATGAACTGCTTGGCTTCGTTGACGGCGTTCGCCGCGTCCTGGAAGGCGCCCGCGATCAGGTGCAGCTTGCCTTCATGATAGAGCACGTCTCCGGCAGCGTAGATGCCTGGCACCGAGGTCGCGCTTGTCGGCGTGCCCGCGACACGGAAGTCCTTCATCTCGATCTGCACTTCGCTGTTGGCGAGCAGCTCCTTGTCCCGTTCGTAGCCGTGATTGATGATCACCTCATCCACCGCAAGCTGCATCGTAGCCGCGTCCTCCGTGCGAGCAAGCGTCACCGAGGCGACACGGCCCTGATCCTTGTCCGCGACCAGCGTCGTGATCGTCGTATTGAGCAGCACCTCAACCCCGCTCTTGCCAAGCTTGGATATTTCGGCCTCATGGCCCTTGAGCGCATCGCTGCGGTAGGTCAAGTATACTTTGTCTGCGATCGGAGCCAGCTCGTTGGCCCAATCCACCGCTGAATTGCCTCCGCCCGAGATAAGCACCGTCTTGCCCTTGAAGCGGGCAAGCGACTTGACCGTATAATGAAGATTGGTCACCTCGTAGCGATCGGCCCCCTCGATATCGAGCTTGATCGGCTTCAGAATCCCGCCGCCGACCGCGAGGATGACGGTGCGGGAGCGATGGATGGCTCCGGAGGCCGTATGCAGCAGGAAGATGCCCTCGGCGTCTCTTGCGATCGATTCGACCTTCTCTCCGAGGACGACCTCGGGCTGGAACGTCATCGCCTGCGTCACTAGCTGCTCGATCAGCTTGGCGCCAGGCACGGGCGTCAGGCCGCCGACATCCCAGATCATCTTCTCGGGATAGACATGCACTTTGCCGCCCAGGAAGGGCTGGTATTCGATAATTTTCGCCTTCAGCTCCCGCAAGCCGCTATAAAAAGCGGCATACAGACCCGCAGGTCCGCCGCCGATAATCGTTACATCCATAATTTCTGTAGACATCGTTATCCCTCATTTTCCTAATATGATATTCTTGTTGGCAGTTGGCCTATCCCATGTCCAGATGCTCGCGCAAGGTCGTGCCGGTGTAGGCATCTCGGAACATCCCCCGCTCCGCCAGCATCGGCACTACCTCCTCCAGGAACAGGTCCAGTGACGACAGCGAGCCTCCGGGCAGCGCGATCAGGCCGTCCAGCGCGCCTGCTTCGCGACGCGCGACGATCGCCTCCAGCGCATCTTCCGGCGTCCCCGCCACGACCCAGTGGCCCGAGCCGACCACCTCCGGACGCGACAGCAATGCCCGCACCGTCGGCTGCTCGCGCCGCACGAGCGCCCGCAGCTGCTCGGCATGCGTACGGCTCCATACGGGCCGCGCCGCAGACGGATCGTCCAGCATCGCCTCGGTGACCGGCCGATCCGGCGGAGTCTCGCGCAGATCGATGCCGAGCAGCCTCTCGACCGACGCATATCTGCGCTCCTCGTCCAGATGGACATGCGCCTCCCGGTGCAGCTCCATCGCCTCGGCGCGGGTGCGCGCCAAGAAAAAATAAAGTCCCGGCAGCACACGCACCTCATCGGGTCGACGACCGGCATCAGCTGCTCGCTGTCGCAGATCGCGCCTAAGCTCGATGCCGGCTGCAGAGTCTGGACTGGCTGCGAACACCGCATCCGCTGTCGCTGCCGCGAATGCGCGGCCTGCCGGAGAGGCTCCGGCCTGTAGCAGCGGCGGACCTCCTGCGGGGTGAGACGGGACATTAAGCGGTCCGCGTACATGATAGTGCTCTCCCCGATAGTCGATCGGATGCACGCCGGAGCTGTCGCCGAAGCGTCCGGACGCCCGATCGAGCCGCAGTGTCTCATGCGGATAGCTGTCCCACAGCCTGCGCACCACCTCGACGAACTCGGCCGCCCCCGCATAGCGAGCCTCTGAGGGAGGCAGCGGCCTGTCGCCGAAGTTGGCGGCGCCGTCCATCGACGTGACGATGTTCAAGCCGGCGCGACCGTTGCTCGCCCAATGGAGGGACTGGAGCTGCCGCGCGACCAGATAAGGAGCGTTGAAGCTGGTGGAGGCGGTCGTGATCAGACCGATCCGCTGAGTTTCCCTGGCGATGGTCGCCATCAACACGGTCGGATCGAGACTGCCAAACCCTGCCGATTGATCAAGCGCTTCGATATTCAGATGCAACGCGTCAGGCTTGAAGACAAAGTCAAGCTTGGCGCGCTCGGCCTTCACAGCCAGGTCCGCATACAGATCGCTGCTGTAAAGCTCTTCGACTCTACTCTCAGGCCTGCGCCAATTGTCGCCTTTCAGCCAGGTGGAGGACAGGGACAACCCGATACACAGCTTTCTTGCTTCGATCACCTTAATCTACCTTTCCCAAGTTGCACGATAAGTCAATGTTATCGACAATGATTATTATTATCAATAACAGTGTAACAGGAACGGCGCCGCAACGAAATGCACAAATCTCCAAACGGGCATGGACAATTGTCTATCGTTCTCTGTACGAGGTAGGCGCCGAGCCGTATTTGCGCTTGAAGGCGCGACTGAAATACAGCGGGTTGGCGTAGCCTACGCTCGCCGCGACATCCCGGATCGCATAGTGCCCGGACATCAGCAGCTCCCTGGCTCGCTCCAGCCGATAATGGATGACGTAATCGATCGGACGGTAGCCTGTACGTTTGTGAAAATAATAGGAGAACTGCCTGGCCGACATATCGCATCGTAAGGCCAAGCCCTCCAGCGTCAGCGCATCCATGTAATGACTATGCACGTAATCGATGACCGCGTCGATGCCTTCATGCGGACTCTGTTGACTCTGCTGCCGCAATACGCAGGCTGTCAACGCCTGTTCCATCAGCGTCAGGAAGATTGCTTTGGCGCGCAGCGCACGCAGGCGATCCGTCCGTCGGACCGCCTGATGCAGCAAGCTTAGCTTCTCGACAATCTCGGGCAACTCGCCCGGCTCCAGCACGAATACCTCGTCCTGTGTCCAAGCGTCCCCTCCGCTGCATAACAGCGGCTTGTACATGACCGTGTAATATTCCAGCTCTGAGGTCCCTTCCACGATCGAATCGATATGTGTCCCGGGAGGGACATGAAGAATAGAGCCGGGCTGCAGACGATAAACCTCGCGATTCAAGGTCATCCGCGCCCGGCCCCGCACAACGAACAAATACCCGTGCAATGCCGTCCTGTATTGGAGGAGCTGGCTGTCCGGCTGGATCACCAGCCGATGAACGGTCGCAATCTCATAGGCTTGATAAGCCAAGCTGTCGGCAACCCGTTGAAGGTCAACCCCCATACCTCTCCCTGCTTTCCCAAAAAAAATCGTCTCCGAACGCCTCTACAGCCGCTCCAGCAGCCGATGCACCCGCTCGACGGGGATCGCCAGACCGATCGTCTTGGTCTGCTCTCCGTCACGCATCTCCGTCGTCGCGAAGACGACGGCCATCACGCTCCCGCTCTCGTCGAGCACCGGACTGCCGCTGTTGCCCTTGAAGACCGGCACATCGAGCGCCAGCACCGGGCGCGTCCAGCCGTTCAGCTGCATCTCTCCGATCACCGTCCCCTGGCCGACGATCTCGCTGAAGTTGAGCGGATTGCCGATAATCGTCACCGGCATCGCCTCCTGCCACTCTCCCTCGCTCAGCGGCAGCGTCGGCAGATCGTCCGGGTAGTCGCCGCTTAGCTTGAGGATCGCAAGATCCGACGAGGCATCGGAAGCGACGATGGTCGCCGAGTAGGTCTGGCTCATCGAGAGGAACTGTACGTTCTGCAGCATCCGACCCTCGACGACATGATGATTGGTGACGATGTAGCCCTCCGGGATGTAGAAACCCGTGCCCTTGCCGCGATCCGTGCTGATGAGGACGACCGCTTCCTTGTAGGCCTGGATCTGCTCATCCTTGGACAACTCTCGCGAGGTGAACAGGAAGGGCAATGTCTCCATATTGTAGATCCTCGGCCAGAAGGCGACGATGTTGGCGACCAGCGCCAACGCCAGCAAGCTGAGGATGATCCGCTTGAAGCGTCTGCCGCGACGCTTCTGCTCCTCGGCCAGTTCCCCGTCATCCTCATCCGCCTCTTCCCAGAATGCCTCCGACTCCGGGTCGAGCGATGCCTCCCGGCGGTCCCGCCCCTCCGAAGGGGCCGTCGTCTCCGCAGTCCTCGGCCGCAGCTGCACCACCTTGCCGCCTGCAGACTCGCCGCGTCCACTGTCCGCTCGCGCCGTTCGGGCCGACTCGCCCGCTTGCCGCTCGGGCTCGCCCGACTGACGATCGGCAGGGAGACGCCGGATCATCGGCACCACCTTGGCCGAGCGCGTCCCCGCCTGGGCGCCTCGCTCAGGCGCATCCGTTGCGCCAGTCGGGCTCGGCGTTGCCGCATCGGCCCATCTGCGAGCCGGCGCGTCTCCCTTTTCAGCGGAGGGAGCGTCTGCCGATGGCTCGCCTTTGTCCGCCTCGCCTCCGGCGCTCGGTCCTTCGCCGGGCGACTCACCGCGCTCTTGGTCCGAGTCGGCAGCATCGCCAGCGGCAGAAGCTGCCGTCTCCTCCTCTGCGCCCCGCTCCTTGTCGTCATCCTTCAAGCTGATTCACCTCCTCCTTCCCGAGGGTGCTCGCTGCGCTAACCGGTTACTGCCGGCTGTACAGGCAACAGTCCGGCGTACTCGAGTCCGCGGCGGATACCGGCCTCATCGACATGCGCGGTCACATAGTCCGCATACGGCAGCAGCTCCGGATGCGAGTTGCCCATCGCGATGCCGAGCCCGACGAAGTCCAGCATTTCCTTGTCGTTGAGATTATCGCCGAAGGCTACGGCATCGGCTGCCGTCAGCCCCAGCTTCTCCAGCAGCGCGGCGATGCCGAGCGCCTTGGACCCACTCTCGGGCAGCACATCCATCGCATGCTCATGCCAACGGATCAGCTTCAGCTCGCCGAGTCGACCTTGGTACAGATGCTCGTCGCCGCTCTCGCAGAGCAGGAATACCTGGTATACGTGCTCCTTTTCCCAGAAGTCCGGATCGTAGCCGGGCTGCGCAACCTTCAGCGAATCCACTGCACGCGTGACGAACGGATGATCCTGATGGGTCGCATAGTACCCGTGCTCCCCCTGGAACACGAGACTATGCCCGTGCTCGCGAGCCATGCGGACGAGCGCCTCTACGCTCGCCTTGGCGATCTCGCGCTTTAGCAGCGGCTCCCCCTTGTAGACCACATATGCGCCATTGAGGCAAATATACGACTCGATGTTCAACTCCTCGAGCAGCGGCTGGATGAAGTAAGGCGCGCGTCCTGTCGCGATGACCGGCTCGACGCCAGTCGCCTTCAGCTCCGCGACCGCGCGTTTGGCGTCCTCGGGCACGACCTTGTCCTCATTGACCAAGGTTCCGTCGATATCGAAAAATACAATCTTGTAGCTCATGCTGCAGTCCACTCCTGTCTCTATGCGCCGTCACGCTTGCTGCGTGCGACGTTCATATCTATCAGTATAATGAATCGGCGCTGGAAAGAAAACCGCATCCTGCCCGCGCAAAGCAAAAGTCGCTCCTCCAATCATCCTAAAGATGACCGGGGAGCGACCCTGTAATGCCGGACGGGCTTGCCGTCAAGTGAGATCGTCGTAGCGATTTTCCTTGGCCCTCCATGCGGAGAAAGCAAGCGAAAAACCGATCAACTGATAACAGACAAGCCAGATCAAGCTGCGATTCAGAAAATCAGGCCAGGTAAAAAGCGCGGATTTGAACTCGGACAGACGAATCTCCAGCAGGCTCACGCCAAACCAGATCGCGAAGAGCAGCAGACCGCCCACAACGCCCCGCAGGACGATATATCTGCCTTTGCCCCGCTCGCGAATAGAGCTCCATCTGGCGACGAAGCGCTCTTCCTTGGGACTTCTGTCGGCTGTAGCAGCAACCATCGTAACCCCTCCTTACCTCAATGCCGCTAAGCGTGCCATATCAATCCATTATAGCACAGCTTACATGTCGGGTTAAGGAACGAAAGCATCATCCTGCTAGGCTGGCTGTCAGATCGCGATCATCTCGATGTCGCCAGTGTACCCTTCAGGCAGCTTCACCTCGATACGGACATCCTTCGGATGCTTGACCTTGATCCGCAGCTCGTCCCCGGCTTCGCCCGTCAGCTTCCAATCGACCTCGATGCGTCCGCGGCCCGGCAGCGGCACCGATCCCCTCGCCCAGGCAAGCCCGCATGGCTGCGGCGCTACAAGCGCGCTCTGCCAGCCCGGCGCGGTCCGCTGCACGCCCAGCACCTGCGTGCCGAGGAAGTACGCCGGCGCAGCCGACCAGGCATGGCAGTGACTGCGCGTCAGCATGTCGGGATTGGCGCGATTCTCGCGGAAGCTTGGGTACATCTCCCAGCAGGTCGTCGCGTCGTAACGTACCATCTCGCCGAAGTTCGCCCGGATATCGTCGAGGATGCGCGCCGTCTGGCCGCCAGCAGCCAGCGTCTCGTAATAGAAGAAGGACATGAACGGCGATCCGATCTGCACGAACTCGCGCGGCGGCGTCAGCATGTAGCCCGACAGCCGCTCTCTGCGCTCGCCCTGGGCGACGCCGGTCAGATGCGCCACGACCTGCGTCTGCATGCTGTAGATGTCGGAGCGGCGACCGCCGGTATGGATGCAGTCGAGATACGCCTCTTTTTCCTCGTCCCACAGATGCGCGTTGATCGCGTCCGAGAGCGTATCTGCCGCTGTCTGCCACCGCTTCGCAGCCTCGCCCTCGCCGGACAGCTCCGCCAGCTCGGCGGCGACGCGCAGCGTCTTGGCCAGGAACATATTCTGATGCGTGACGACACCCTCGCCCGGCTGATCCATCGGCGACCAGTCCAGCAGATTCCAGCCCTTGATGTCGAGCAGACCGTCGGCGTTCAGATAGTGCATATAATGCTCCAGCGTATAGGCGATATGCGGATACATCTCGACCGCAAAGTCCAGATCGGCCGTCTGGTCATAGTACTCCTGACAAGCGATCGCCCAGAAGAACGTCCAGTTCGGGATGACGCTGCTCCAGCCGCTCGGCACCTGATCCGCATAGAGCGGCGTCTGGCCGCGCGAGCCCGGCACGAGACGCAGACAACGCTTGATAATATCGGTGACGCCGAATACATAGTTGCTGACGAGCGCCTCGTTGCGGCTGTCGCCGACCCAGAACACCTGCTCATAGGCCGGGCAGTCGACGAACGTATCCTCCATGCACAGACGCGTCGTATGGCGGCTGATCTCCCAGATCTCGCTGAGGAGCGCGTCGGAGCATTGGAATCTGCCGACCTCGGCGACCGGGTAGTTGCTCTGGATCACCTGCATGCCGTAGACGCGGACCGGCGCCGATGCCTCGCGCACCGTCATCATCACGTAGCGGAAGCCGCGGCGGATCGGCGACTCGTAGCGCTGCCTGCCCCCCTTGCACACATACCGGATCGTATTGTCGAGGCCGTACGTATCCTGCCGGTACTCGCCCATCTGGTACTCGTAGCCGTACAGATCGATGACCGTGCCTGCGGCCGCCTCGAGCTCGAAGGCCAGATAACCGGACCATTCCTTGCCAAAATCGATGACGATCTCCGTATCCCAGCCTTCGTATTGCGGCAGCTCGCCAGGCAGCGCGTGCGGCATTACCAGCTGCTGCAGCTGCTCCGGCACCGGATGCGGCTGCTCCGCTCCCCGATAGATCGACAGGCTGAGCACATCCGCCTCGCTGACGAACAACGGATCGATCGGGCGCACACGCGAGCCGAGCGCAGCCAGATCCTCCGGCTTCGCGACCTGGCGGATCACCTCAGTATAGGCCGGGTCCTCGAAGTCCAGATGCTGCTGGGGCTGATGGTCGATATGGACCGTCGTCGAGAACGGACCGATCGCCGTAAGCGGCGCCTCTGTCGAGCCGTCGAGCGGGCTGCGGATCTCCAGCTCGACTGCGCAGTCGATGCCCAGATGCAGCTTGCCCACATGCGAGCCGCCCGAGGTGTCGATCAACAGCAGATTGTCTCCGGCCTGCAGCGCGACCTCTACCCGCTTCTCCGGCTCCGTCCCGTAATAGGCAGACGCCTCGATAAGCTGACCGTTGATCGAGCAAGCGCGGAACATCTCTTGGGCATGGGTGAACACGAGCGTCGCCTGGGCAGCCTGCGAGGCGTGCAGCACCGTCGCCACATAGCCGGTGTGGCCGGTAGGATTGGCATGATGGATGCTCTCGGGGTCCATGAGCGTGCGCATATCCACCGTCGTCGACCAGCTCAGCGAGCGCACCTGCTTGAGCGACTCCACCCGCACCGGCCAGATCGTCTCCTCCGTCAGCGGCGGGATATCGCGAGGCTGCAGACGCGGCCATGGCTCCATGCCCGCCGGCCCTAACGCGCGCGCCTGCTCCCATGCGTCATCTGCATAGGCAGGCTGCTTCCACGCATCGTCCCAGACGGACGCATCGACGTACTCGGCGAAGCCCTGCTGGCAGGACATCCGCTGCGAGCGACGATGGTAGCCGAGATGGCGCGAGGTCCGCCACGAGGCGTCGGTTGCGAGCAGCGTCTGCCGGCCGCCGTCCCCGTCCAGCAGATCGAGCTGCGCCAGCAGCCCGGCCCGACCAAGCAAGTAATAGAAGTTCGTGATACCGTAATGATTGACGAATACGGCGACGGTCGCCGGCTTGCCCGGCTCCAGCAGATGGCCGATACGATGAGTATCATAGGCCAGCTCCTCTGGCCACGAGCGGACGGGCCCTCTGCCGACTGGGACGCCGTTCACCGTCAGTTGATACCTTGCATCCGCCGTGATCGTCAGCTCCGCATCCTGCCAGCCCGTTTCCGGCACGTCGACTACCCTGCGGAAGCACCGCCACTCGTTGCGCGGGCTTTCTTCTTCGCCGCCCCAGATCCACTGGGCCTGCCACTGCATTTCCATTCATTCTCCACTCCCTTGATTAATTGAGGCACACCTTGCTTCCCTTCATTGTAAACGGGTTCAATCGAAAGAAGATAGGTCAAACCTGGCGAATACATAGGGGAAACACGACATATGAATAAAGAGATGCGGACAAACCTGTTTTTTTCACGTCTGACGGTTGGACGCGGCGGCTTGCGAATGCTAAGCTATAGATACAGGAAGTGGCACACACGAACTTTTCATTGGAGGGGGAATATCGGTTGTTCAAACGAATTATGCTGTTCATCCTGACCAACGTCCTGGTCATCACTACCATTTCCATTATTTTCTCGATCTTCGGTATCCAGGGGTACATCCGCGAGGAAGGCGGCATCGACTTTACAGCGCTGCTCATCTTCAGCGCGATTATCGGCTTCACCGGAGCCTTGATCTCGCTTGCTATGTCCCGCTGGATGGCCAAAAAGGCAATGAACGTCCAGGTGCTTAATCCGGACGGACCGCTCAACGATTACGAGCGTCGGATCGTCGAGACTGTCCATCGCATCAGCCGCACGGCCGGACTGACGGATATGCCCGAGGTCGGTATCTATCACTCGCCTGAGGTCAATGCCTTCGCCACCGGCCCGACCAAAAAACGCTCGCTCGTCGCCTTGTCCACCGGTTTGCTTGAGCAGATGGACGATGCGGCCGTCGAAGGCGTAATCGCCCATGAGATCGCCCACATCGCCAACGGCGATATGGTGACGATGACCCTGCTGCAAGGCGTGATCAATACCTTCGTCGTCTTCCTGTCGCGTATCGCTGCATATATTGTCTCCAACCTCGTGAAAAGTGATAGCATGCGTCATATCGTACATTTCGCCTGCATCATCGTCTTCCAGATCGTCTTCTCGATCCTCGGCAGTCTGGTCGTTATGGCCTTCTCCCGTTACCGCGAGTACCATGCCGACGCTGGCGCGGCCGCTTATGCCGGCAAGGACAAGATGATCCACGCGCTCCAGTCGCTGAAGCGGACGATCAATCAGGTCGACACGAGCCAGACCTCGCTCAACACGATGAAGATCAGCACTACGCCCAAAGCGATGAAGCTGTTCTCCTCGCACCCGGATCTCGACGACCGCATCAACAGACTTAGCCAATCCTGAGCAACGCCTGCCATTATGTCATTTTAGCCTTTGAGAGCCCTCGCTCTTGAAGGCTTTTTTTGTTGTCTGGTCCCGCCGTCGACAGTCCTGCGTTCACACTTCCGACACATATTAGTTGGATGAACATCACAGGAAACGTCACTTTTTTGATTTTCTGGTTCAAAAGTATTAGTCTTAAAGATGTACATACTATCGAATCATGTCGAAAGGCGGGAGCGCTCATGCTAAAACTCACTATACGAAAAAAACTGATGTGGATGTCCATCTTGCTGCTAACTGTACCTATCATCGTCATGGGGCTTGTCGGGTACCAAACGGCTCGCCAGGAGACGGACAAACTGATCGAAAACGGACTCCGAACCAATGTTAATATGGCGATCGAGACGATGGTCGCGTTGGACCGCTCGGTCCAGAGCGGAACGCTCACCCTTGAGGCAGCTCAGGAAACCTTCCGCATCATGCTGCTCGGACCGCTGCAGGGCGACGGCACTCGTCCGATTAACAAGGCATTGGACTTAGGCCCGAACGGCTACTTTTTCGCTCTGGACGCCCAGGGCAAGATGCTCGCTCATCCTAACATCGAAGGCCAAAATGCGCTCGAGAATCAGGCGGGCAGCAGCGACAACTACATACAGAGGATTATCGATACAGGAATCGATGGCGGAGGCATTCTCTACTATAAGGCTGCACTGCCGAACTCGGACAAAATGGCGCTAAAGGTCGCTTATGCACAAGAGGCACCGGTATGGGGCTGGATCATCTCCGCCAGCTCCTATATGGACGACTTTACGAGTGGGCAGGAACGCATCCTCGAGCAGATGCTGCTGACGCTGGCCCTCTGCGTCGTCGCCGGTCTGGTCACGGTCTATCTGTTCTCTCGACATATCGCCAGACCGATCGTCGCGATGTCCCGTCGAGCCGAGCAGATGGCGGACGGCGACCTCTCCGGCGAGGAGCTCAGCGCCGAGCGCAAGGATGAGCTCGGCGTGTTGGCCCGTTCGTTTAACCATCTGCTGCGCAATCTGAGAGACCTCGCGGGCAATCAGATGCTGAGCGCCGGCTCGCTCTCGGCCTCATCGCGCAGCCTCTCCGGCATCATCGGCGAGACGACGGCCGCGATCCAGCAGACCTCGCAGGCGGTGGCCGAGGTATCCGCCAACGCCGAGACCCAGGCCAGCAGCATCGAGGAGAGCTCGCGAGCGATGGAAGAGATGGCGGGCGGCATCCAGCGAATCGCCAGCACCTCCTCGCAGGCTTACGAATCCTCGACGGACACGCTCGAGCAGGCCGAGCGAGGCGCTCAGCTGATCCGCAGGTCCGAGGAACAGATGAGCTCGGTCAGCCGCACCGTCGATGAGCTCGATGGGATCGTCAATCAGCTCGGCGAACGGTCCGTCTCGATCAGCCGGATCGTCGAAGCAATCACCGGCATCGCCAGCCAGACCAACCTGCTCGCGCTTAATGCCGCGATCGAGGCTTCCAGAGCCGGCGAGCATGGCCGAGGCTTCGCCGTCGTCGCCTCCGAGATCCGCAAGCTCGCTGAGCAATCGGCCCAACAGTCCGGGCAGATCGCCGATCTGCTGGAGAGTATCACCCAGGATATCAACCGCGCCGTCGTCTCGATGGGCCTGAGCAAGGAGGAGGTCGCCTCCGGCTCGGCCTCGATTCACGAGACGGGCGAAGCGTTCGGCCGCATCCTGGAGGCGACGCGCAGCGTCGCTCACCAGGTCGAGGAAGCCTCTGCGGCGGCGGAGCAGATGTCGGCCAGCTCCCAGCAGATCGCGGCTTCGCTGCAGGAGATGGAGCGACTCGCCTCTCACACCTCTGGCGCCGCCCAATCGGTGTCAGCCTCCAGCGAGGAGCAGTTGGCCGTCATGGAGGATATCGCAGCGGCGGCAGCCAGACTTGACGAGATGGCTGCCGCGATGAAGGAGACGGCTGGCAAGTTTAAGATGTAGACAGGTCAGGTTCAGGGCAGCTTTCGTTCATCACACGATGGACGCTGGCTGCCCTTTCCTGTCGCTCCTCGTTTTGACAATCTGCCAACGTCCATGTTATATTGTATTTAGCTAATTAGCTAAATACAGAAATTAATTATTTTAGGCGGGGTTGCTGATGTCTATTAACAAAGCATTTAAAGCTTTAGCCGATCCGACAAGGCGGAAAATATTGGACCTGTTAAAGAAACAGGACTTAACCGCCGGCGAAATCGCCGATCATTTCGACATGAGCAAGCCGAGTATTTCACGCCATCTCAATATCTTAAAGGAAGCTGAGCTGGTATGGGATGAACGAAAAGCAAATTTTATCATTTATTCGCTGAACACCACTGTTTTTCAGGACGTACTGCAATGGATCCTTAACTTTCAATCCGAAAAGGAGAAGTGATACGTATGGAGAACGCCAGACAGCAACAGGCATGGAGCGGACTATGGATTCCGTTCGCTTTAATTCTGATTACGATCGGGATGAGCTTTTGGGCCTATCCTGCATTGCCTGAACGGTTGGACACGTTTAGCGATGTAGATTGGATGACGCAGAAAACCGTTGTCGCCGCCTTTATTCCGCTCGTCATGCTCTTTATTTTTGCCATGTTCCGATTGGCTTCATTCGTTGGGCGCAATTATTTTGATATGCAGCGGATAAAAAGACTTTTCGATTGGTGGCTTATTTTTTTACTGGGCTTCCTGTTGGTTATCCATGCGTTCATGCTGGAGCTGCCTTCGAATGGGAACCTGTCGTTGAGCGACCAGGATACAGTTGTTAAGCTTGTCGCGCTGATGTTTGCGATTTATTTGATGCTCGTCGGAAATTACTTTCCGCGCCTGCAACGCAGTATGCTTCAGAAAAAATCTGCTCCCGACCAGGATAAGCCCTGGGCTGTAGTTGTAACGGTACTCAAAATGAAGCTTCTTGGCTTGAATTTTTTGGGAGAGCTTTATCTTTTAGGCTTGGGCTCTCGCAAAGACGACCCTCGTCTGCAACAGCAGATCGGTTCCTTTGCATCCCGCAGCCTCATGCTCGGCGGCATTCTTGTTGGACTTTCTGTCCTCCTCCCGGGCATTTATCCCATCTTCGGATTGATAGCAGTCATGGCCGCTATCGGGGCAACCACTTTCCTCTTCATGACTCGTCTAAAGAAAAATCGCTAAAATTTTTTTCGCATTTTTTTGCTCCCATCTATTGACCCTCGACATCAACCGCATTTATAAGGCCCGCGCACCCTGGGCCGTTTTTTTTATTGCTTGAATTCCCCCCAATTCGGTGAAAGATACGTAGAGGACGTCACAGAGCATACAACCTAAACCGTCTGAGCGCCGTCTTATTCAGTGAGAGAGGAAGTGTTCCCCCATGCGCAAGCAAACGAGAATCTGGTGCGCGCTGCTGATTGTTTTGGTCGCGCTGGCTGCTTCCGGATGTGCCGTCAGCGGGCCGGACAAGGGGTATTCCAGCGGCGTCGGTGACGCAACGTCGACCCCGGACATCGGTCACGGGACTGCTGCGGCCAGCGAATCCAATGACGACGAGCCGACCACCAGTAACGAACCGGCCTCCGAGTCAGCTGCGGCGTCTGAGAACGATGCCATCCACGGACCGGTAACGGCTCTGCGGCTCGCCGATGACAAGATCGGCTGGATCGGCGGCGAGGGCTGGATCGCACGAACCGACGACGGCGGCGCGACATGGCGCACCCAGTTGGAGACGCGCTTTGCAGTTGATCAACTGTTCGCGCTGAACGAACGGGAAGTGTGGGCGTCGTTGCGCACCGGCGACGATCAACCGCTCAAGCTGATGCACAGTACAGACGGCGGCAAGAGCTGGACGGAGACAGGCACGGTGCCGTTTTCTGAATTTTTCCACTTCGTGTCGGCCAAGGAAGGCTTCAGCGACAATGCGCATACTGTGGACGGCGGCAAAACGTGGACGATGTTCCCGGTGCCCAAATCGACGGTTGGCGCCCCTTACTTCCATGACAAGAATCATGGCTGGGCGGTAACGGCCGAACACGAGGGCAGCTTTGATATCATCCGTACGACCGATGGCGGTCAATCGTGGCATGTCGTCATGTCCCGCGACTCCGATGCGCCGCTGAACGGCGCATTGATCCGCTCAGCCGGCAAGGACGATGCCTGGGTGCAACTGATCGGCGACAGCGGCATGACGCAAACCTCCTACTCGCTGTTCCATCTCGGCCAGGACGGCAAATGGCTGCCGGTGCTCGCCCACGACGGAGCAGGATCCGGTCCTGCCCCAGGTTATGCGATCGGCGACAAGCCGGACGTACCTAAAGGCAGCGGCACCTCACCGGGCGCGCTCTATGTCGTCGATCCGCAGACGGCCTGGATGGGCGGCCAGTGCCTGGCTTGCGACGACGCCAATTCGGTCGGCAAGACGACCGACGGCGGCGCGACCTGGACCGAACTGGACGACGCATGGCCAGGCTATGGCACGCAGCTGATCGCTGCGGCGGATGCCGACCATGTATGGCTGTTGACCAATGACGCCGATGCGCCTGCCCGCCTCTATACGTCCGATGACGGCGGGGCAAGCTGGAAGAATGTCTACACCTTCGAAGCGAACCGTCAGTCCGAATGAACCTACAAACGAAAGGATGATTTCCCCATGATGAAACACGTACCTTTCAAAAAACGCAACAAAAAAACTCCGGTGATTGCCCTGGCTACTGCCATAGCGCTCTCCGTTCCCTTAGTGGCTGCGCCAATCCCTCAGGCTGCTGCTCAAGAGACGACGCAGCACCGTGTCATCACGCAGGCTTATACGGTCGACGGCACACATGTCGAGCTGCCGACGATCAATGTCGACGGCTCAACCTACATCGGTCTGCGCTCGCTCAATAACCAGCTCGGCCTGACGACCAACTGGAGTCCGACCACACGTGTAGTTACCGTAGAGGGCAACAAGCGTACGATGACCGTCGAGCTCTCGGACACCTACGCGACGACCTACACGCTGAACGGTCAGACGATGTACGGCGAACCTCCCATCATCCAGGACGGCACGACTTATATGCCGGTGCGCTTCCTGCTCGAACGGATGGGCTACGGCATCGGATATGACGCTCCTAGCCGTACCGTCAGCATCACCAAGATCGTCGAGAACGACCTGACGATCGAGACCGCCAAGATCGAGTCCGCCGAGGGCGAGCCGTCTCTGCTCGTACACTATCCGCAGATCTCCGGTTATGCCAACGCCGAGGCGCAAGCGCGCATCAACGACTTCCTGAAGCAGCAAGCCGAGGAGCGGGCCGAAGCCGGTGCCGGCGATCTCGCGACTGCCGAAGCGGACAATGCCCAGCTCGAGGCGGAGAGCCCCGACCTGAGCGTACCCGCCTCGACATTTGACGGGACGTACCTCATCACCTATAACGAGCAAGACAAGCTTAGCCTTTATGTGGACTATTATCTGTATACCGGCGGCGCGCATGGCATCACAGACCGCGTCGCATACACCTTCGATCTGACGACCGGCGAACAGCTGACGCTGCAGCAGGCCGCCGAGGGCAACGCCAACTATGTCGACATTATCAACGACGCGATCGAGCGTCAGCTTGCTGCAGGCGCGTATACGTTCATGGAGCCATTCACCTCGATCGATCCTGCTGAGCAGCGCTTTTTCTTGAAGCATGACGCACTTGTCGTCTACTTCGGCGTCTACGATTACACCGCCTACGCCGAGGGCATCCCGCAGTTCCCGGTGCCGTTCACGGCGTTCAAGTAGTTGTTTGAGGGTAGTTTTATTTTATAACCATTGGCCCCGTCATTTATTGGATGGGGCTCTTTATTTATAATAATTATAATTTAGTATTGATTTTCAATTAGGCTTCGTTTATAGTAAATAGCAGACAAACGAATCTGTAGCGAGGTGGACAACAATGAGCGAAAAGAACAAACTAACGACAAGCTGGGGCGCCCCGGTTGGCGACAACCAGCACTCGATGACGGCCGGACGGCGCGGGCCGACACTGATCCAGGACGTGCATCTGCTCGAGAAGCTGGCCCACTTCAACCGCGAACGTGTGCCTGAGCGGGTCGTCCATGCCAAGGGCGCAGGCGCGCACGGCTACTTCGAGGTTACGCAGGACCTGAGCCGCTATACGAAAGCCGACTTCCTCTCCGAGATCGGCAAGCGAACGCCGATGTTTATCCGCTTCTCCACGGTGGCAGGCGAGCTTGGCTCGTCGGATACCGTCCGCGACCCGCGCGGCTTCGCCGTCAAGTTCTATACCAACGAGGGCAATTATGACCTGGTCGGCAACAATACGCCCGTCTTCTTCATCCGCGATGCTATCAAATTCCCGGACTTCATCCATACGCAGAAGCGTCATCCCCAGACCCATCTGAAAAATCCGAACGCCGTCTGGGACTTCTGGTCGCTCTCTCCCGAATCGCTGCACCAAGTGACCATCCTCATGTCTGACCGCGGCATCCCGGCGACGCTGCGCCATATGCATGGCTTCGGCAGCCACACGTTCAAGTGGGTCAATGCCGAAGGTCAAGCCGTCTGGGTCAAGTATCACTTCAAAACTGAGCAGGGCATCCGCAACCTCGACGTCGAGCTGGCGGCCAAGCTGGCCGGCGAGCAGCCGGACTATCACATCGAGGATCTGTTCAAAGCGATCGACACCGGCGACTTCCCCGCCTGGAAGCTCTATGTGCAGATTATGCCGGAGGCCGATGCCGATACGTATCGCTTCGACCCGTTCGACGTGACCAAGGTCTGGTCCCAGAAGGACTATCCGCTCATCGAGCTTGGCCGGATGGTGCTGAACCGCAATCCGGACAACTACTTTGCCGAGGTCGAGCAGGCAACCTTCTCGCCTGGCTCGTTCGTGCCAGGTATCGAAGCGTCGCCGGACAAGATGCTGCAGGGTCGGCTGTTCGCTTACTCCGACGCCCATCGCTACCGGGTAGGCGCCAATCACAATACGTTGCCGATCAATCGGCCGCAGTCGCCGGTGCATCATTACCAGCGCGACGGGCAGATGCGGTCCGATGGCAATGGCGGCGGCTCGGTCTACTATGAACCCAACAGCTACGGCGGACCGCAGGAATCGCCAGCCGACCGTACCACACCGTATGCGGTTGACGGCGTCGCAGATAGCGTCGCCTATGACGCTGACGACCATTACACGCAAGCCGGCGATCTGTATCGGCTGATGAGCGCCGAGGAACGCCAGCGTCTCGTCCGCAACATCGTCGGGGCGATGGCTCCGGTCGAGCGCGAGGAGATCAAGCTGCGGCAGATCGCACACTTCTACAAGGCCGATCCCGAGTACGGCAGACTGGTCGCCGAAGGTCTGGGCCTCGAGGCACCGACCGCCTAAGCCGGAGTCGATGCAGGTCGACGGTGCGTGGCGCCAGCTCGAAGGCAGGTTCTCCTACAACGAACGTTGTCAGGAGTCGCGCGAAACGCGATTCAGGCCGCGCACCCTCGCGGTGCTGACCGGCAGACATTCTGACCCGCTAAATGACCCGCTACGCTACTATAATAAATAGAAGGCACCGTGCCCGCTTGATCAAGCGGATACGGTGCCTTCTTTTCGGTGCTGGACCGAAGCGGGATCGATGCCCGTTGTGCAATCGCTCTTAACCCCGAATAAAGCGCGAACTGCTCGCGCGTGATAGCGGTGTTAGGCTTCAACGTTTGACTCTACAAGTTCTCCCGATCATTTACAGGGGTGATGGGCTGTGGCGTCTGTTCCTGCTGCGCCTTAGCCGTCATCGCTGCCGGCAGACGCCAGGCGGTCACGACCGCGAACAGCACGAACAAAATATCGAACATCGAGAACATCTCAGGCAGCAATTCCATAAACATCGACACGACGTAGGAATCGAACATGCCGGACATACCGTTATTGACGATATAGCCGAAGGCAAAAAACTTGCCCAGCATAATGCCGATCAAGCTGGCGACAACAGCGATGATCTGATGCAGCTGCGTCGCCCGGCGATCTGCCAGAAATCCGACGGCATAGCCGGTCAACCCGCCGATCGCCCAGGCTACAAGCCCCCACTCCCGCTCGCTCATCACCGTCACGGTCGCCCACAACGCCCCGCCTACCAGCGCTGCCACAAGCGCGCCAAGGATCGGCATCGCAACTTTGTTCTCTTCCTCCATGACCCTACTCCTCCTCTATAGCTGTCCATATCGCGGGATACGATTGTCCCCATAGCCATTACCCCAAATATTACCTTGCGTAACACTAACGGTCAACGTAAATATAACCGCTTGACATTGACGTTGCGTAAAGGTGTAGACTACAGTTGCAGCCGACAACAAAGCTGCTGTGCACAGCAAGCAAGGAGGCGTAGCCCATGGAATACACCGTGCAAAAGCTGGGGCGACTGGCCGGCATCAGCACCCGCACGCTGCGTTATTACGATGAGATCGATTTGCTCAAGCCGCTCCGCGTCAACACATCGGGATACCGGATCTATGGACAAGCCGAGGTCGATTTACTGCAGCAAATTTTGTTTTACCGCGAGCTTGGTCTGCCCCTGGAGGAGATCAAGTCGATCGTCACCTCCCCATCCTTTGACGGGCGGCAGGCGCTGCAGACGCATCACAAACAACTGCTGGCCAAACGCAAGCAACTGGATCTGCTCATCCATACCGTAGAGCATACGATAGCCCAACAGGAAGGAAGAATGACTATGACCGATCAGCAAAAATTCGAAGGCTTCAAACAAGAAATGATCGCCGAAAACGAGCGTAAATACGGCGAGGAAATCCGTGCCAAATACGGCGAAAAAAGGGTCGATCGCGCCAATCTGGCGCTCCTGAACATGACGCCGGAGCAGCACGAGGCTCATGAACGACTGAACGCCGAATTAAACGAGACGCTCGCGCAAGCAGTCGCTGCGGGCGACCCTGCCTCCGAGCTGGCGCAGCGCGCCGCCGACCTGCATCGGCAATGGCTTAGCGGCTACTGGGGCCAATACACCAAGGAAGCGCATGCCGGCGTAGCACGGATGTATGTCGAGGACGAGCGCTTCACCGCCTATTATGACAAGGACCAGCCAGGGACCGCTCAGTTCCTTCGGGATGCCATTCTCATCTACACCGGCGTCACCGACAACGCTTAAGACCCATTGATCCACTCGCCCTGATGCCGCATTTGGCCTCAGGGTTTTTCCTCTTTTTTCCTAATTCAGAATAATTTCAACCTCAAATCAGAAGTCTGTCGCCTCTTCAATTGCGCTGCGCTCTTATATAGTGGGAGATGTAACCATTCATCGAATCGAAAGGGGTCTTACCACTATGTCTATCCGCAAGTCCAAACCATGGATGCTGCTCGCCTTGAGCGTGCTGCTCGTCCTCCTCGCTGCTTGCAGCAGCGGCAACAACAAGCCCGCAACTACAGATCCGGTAGAAACCGGCGGCACCGAGCCGACAAAACAAAATGATCCGCCAGCCACATCCAAAGAAGAAACGATCGAGCTTAGCTTCTGGACGCTCGGCAACGTCAACTACGAGGAGCTCGCCAAGGAATACATGGCCGAGCACTCGAACATCAAAATCACGATCCAAAACACCGGCGACCAGACGGCGCATCATAACAATCTGACGACCGCCCTCTCCGCCAACTCCGGCGCGCCGGACATCTTCCAGCTCGAGATCGGCTTCATGGAGCGGTTCATCAACGCCCAGGACAAATTCCACAATCTGAACGATCTCGGCGCAGCCGATCTGAAGGACACGTACCTGGACTGGAAATGGCAGCAAGCCTCTTCCACCGACGGCGCCTTCCAAATCGGCCTGCCGACCGATATTGCGCCAACCGTCGCTTACTACCGCGTCGATCTCGCCGAGGAAGCCGGCCTGCCGACCGATCCGGACGCGTTCACGGCAGCCATCGATTCGTGGGACAAATTCGCTACCGTAGCCAAACAGTTCAAGGACAAAACCGGCAAGACATTCGTCGATTCGCGCGATCTGATCTACAACGCGTTGCGCGACCAAGCCGACGGACAAATCTACTATGACAAAAACGACGGCTCGTTTATCGGAGCTACAAATCCACAAGTCAAAAAAGCGTATGACTTCACCGTCAAAGGCATCCAGGAAGGCTGGGTAGCGAGCAACGCCCTCTGGATTCCGGAGTGGTCGCAATCGATTAACGATGGCGGATTTGCCGTCATGCCTGGACCGGCCTGGATGCTCGGCAACATCAAGAGCAATGGCCCGGATACCGGGGGCAAATGGCGGATCGCCCAGCTTCCTGAAGGCGCCGGCAACTGGGGCGGATCGTTCCTGTCGCTGCCGAAGGAAGGCAAGCATCCGGAGGAAGCATTCGCCTTCATCAGCTGGATGCTGAACAAGGAAAATCAGATGAAATCGTTCGTGGAAAAAGGTCTGATGCCTTCGATCCCTGCCCTGTTCGAAGAGTCCGAGTTCACAAGCTTCACCGATGAGTTCCTCGGCGGTCAGGCATCGGCCTCCCAGTTCGCTACAGCAGCAGGTCGCGTAAAACCGGTCTACTACGGACCGCTGCACGATCAGACTGACGCGATCATCAAGGAAGCGCTCCAGAACGTCCAGGAGCAAAATGCCGATCCCGAGAAAGAGTGGAACACGGCCATCGAGAAAATCGAACGCATCGTCGCTCGCAGCTAGAGTCATCGTCGTCTGCGAACGTATTGAACTTCAATTATAGCAGCACAAGTGCGAGTTCGCGGGATATTTATCCTGCGGACTCGCCGCATTGAAATCGTACTGAAATCGTATGGAGGTGTCTCATGCCCCAGTCCCAACCCGCTGCCCCCGCTCGCGGCGCAGCCGTCCGCAAGCAAGGCTGGCTCACGGAACGCAGACGCAGCAGCTTGACCGCCTATCTGTTCATCTCGCCATTTTTTCTACTGTTCGCCATCTTTGGCTTGTACCCGATTTTGTTTACGGTCTATCTGTCCTTCTACAAGTGGGACGCGCTAAGCCCGATGAGCTTTGTTGGCTTCCAGAATTATCGCTTTGTCACGGAGGACCCGCTGTTCTGGACTTCCTTTACGAATACGTTGCTAATCAGCGCGATGGGGACGATCCCACAGCTCATCCTGGCGCTCTTGCTCGCAGTCTTCCTCAACTCGTCGATTACGAAGTTCAAGAAGACGCTGCGCGTCCTCTACTTCATGCCCAATATTACGTCGATCGTCGCGGTTACGCTTGTGTTCAGCGCGCTCTTCAGCAATGGCGGCATGGCCAACTGGCTGCTGGGACAACTCGGCATCGATCCGATGGCCTGGAATTCGGACTGGTGGGGCGTCAAGCTCGCCATCGCAACGATGGTCATGTGGCGATGGACCGGCTACAACACGATTATCTATCTGTCCGGCCTGCAAAGTATCCCGACCGATCTGTACGAAGCCGCCCGCATCGATGGCGCGAGCCGCTTCCAGCAGCTCCTGAGCATTACATTGCCGCTGCTCAAGCCGTTTATTGTATTTACAGTGCTCATGTCTACGATCGGCTCGCTGCAATTGTTTACGGAGCCCTTCGTCTTCCTCGGTCAGGGCGGCACCAGCTCGACTCGCCAAGAAGGTCTGACGATGGTCGTCTACTTGTATACCGAAGCGTTTGGCAACAGCTTCTTCGGCACTGCTTCCGCTACCGCCGTATTGCTGCTGCTGTTCACTATTATCTTCTCGATGTTTAATATTTGGGCGTCGCGGCGCATGAGCGGCGATACGGATGGAGGTGCGCTATGAGGAGCATTGGCGATCAGCCAAGCCTGCCGAGCAAGATCGGCTATTATATTTTCCTTGGGCTTGGTGCCTTTATCTCGATTTTTCCTTTTTACTGGATGTTCGTCATCGCCTCCAACCCGCGCGGCGCAGCTTCCAAGATCCCGCCGACGATTACGATCAGCGACCAGTTCCTGCCGAATTTCACCCGGGCGACAGGGATGATGGATTTTTGGACGGCGCTCGGCAATTCGCTGTTCGTCTCCTCAGCCGTTACGATATCGGTGCTGTTTTTCTGCTCGCTCGCCGGGTACGCTTTTGCCAAGTACGACTTCCCGTTCAAGCACTTCCTGTTCTTCTTCGTGCTCTGCACCTTGTTCGTGCCGCAGCAGCTCAGCATCCTGCCGACCTATGTCATCATGACGAAGCTGGAGTGGATCAACTCGTTCAAGGCGCTGATCGTACCGGCGATGGTCAATGCCTTCGGCATCTTCTGGATGCGTCAGTATATCGCCACCTCGGTGCATGCCGAGCTGCTGGAGGCGGGGCGGATCGACGGGGCTGGCCATCTGCGAATCTTCACGACCGTTGTCGTGCCGATCATTACGCCGGCGCTGGCGACGCTGGGCATCTTTACGTTCATGAACATCTGGAACGACTTCTTCTGGCCGCTCGTCGTCCTCAAGGAACGCAGCAACTATACGATCCAGATCGCCCTGCAGCAGCTGTTCACCACCCGGGACGGCCTGGACTACGGCATGATCATGTCCGCTACCTTCATGGCGACGCTGCCGCTGCTGCTCGTCTTCCTCGGCTTCAGCCGCTGGTTCATCGCAGGTCTGACCTCAGGGGCGGTCAAGAGCTAGCTTCGGATTCTAGCACCCATTTCAGGAATCTATTGACAAGCAGCGCGGTTGGAGGAATAGTAGAGGCAGACGCCCACGAATGTGTCGGAGGATTCGATCCACTACCCGCAGGCCCTCTTTTCACTAGGTTATAAGGGAGTTGACCCTACTGAAGCTGCGCCACAATATTATGCTCGCCAACATCCTGCTTGTCTTTATTCCGGTTATCGTCATGGGCGCGATCTCGTACTTCCGATTCTCGGACGTCATCGAGACCAAGTCCAGCCACTTCTACTCGATCTCGCTCCTGGAGACCGACCGCAAGCTCAAGTTCGCGCTCAGCGAAGTGACGACGATCTCTAGCTCCGCCATCACGCAGCCGGTCATCCAGCAGACGCTCAAGGACCCCGCCTCCCCGCCGGATTACGACCGCAGGCAGGAGATCAACAATCTGCTCATCCATCATCCGATGATCCAGTCGTACGCGCTCTATGCGAAGGATCAGCCGGTCTATGGCTATAATCTGCCGGACGTGACGTTCCCCTTGCAGGAGGAGCCTTGGTATGACGAGATGAACCTCGAGGCCGGGCGGCCCGTCTGGTCCGGTCCAGGGGAGAACGGCTCGATCAGCGGCGGCACGCCTGTACTCGTCCACGCGCGCGTGATCAAGGACTACTACTCGCTCGAGAATATCGGCGCGCTCGTCTTGACGATCAAGCCCGAGCTGCTCGATCAGGTATTCTGGGAGACGGCGACGCTTGAGCAAGGCGACGTGCTGCTCGTCAATCGGGCAGGTCAGATCGTCTACGACAAGTCCGGGGAGCATATCGGCGAGCGCGTCGACTTCCCCTTCCTTCAGGACGCGGAGCATGACGGCAAGAGCTACTATATCGACGAATACCAAGGCGTACGCTCGCTCATCACCTATCTGCCGTCGCATCACCCGCAGTGGTATCTGATCGCGATTACGCCTACCACTGCCCTGCAAGCCGAGTCGGTGCCGATCCGCAATACGGCGCTGCTGCTCGGCGCGTTCTCGTTGCTGACGGCCTTTATGTTCGACCGCTTCTTCGTGCGGCGGCTCGTCCGCAGCATCAGCGATACCGTCAGCGGCATGTCCCGGGTCGAGCAGCGCAGCTTCAAGCCGATCCAGAGCCGAGGCGCGCCGAGCGACGAGTCGGACATGCTCGTGCATGGCTTCAACCGGATGAGCGGCCAGATCCGCGACCTGCTCGCTCAGGTCGAGGCCGAGCAGCAGCTCAAGAAGGAAGCCGAGCTGCAGGCGCTCGTCGCCCAGATCAACCCGCACTTTATCTACAATTCGCTGGAGTCGATCAACTCGATGGCCGTCCTCCAGGGCAACAAGGATATTAGCCGGATGGTCATCTCGCTCGGACGTCTGCTGCGGATCAGCATCAGCGAGAACAAGGAGCTGATCCCGATCCGCACCGAATTCGAGCATGTCAAGCATTATCTGAACATCCAGAAATTCCGTTTTGAGGACCAATTCGACTATACGCTGGAGCTGCCGGAGCATCTCGAGCACTATCTGACCCAGAAGCTGATCGTCCAGCCGATCGTCGAAAATGCGCTCTACCATGCGATCGAACCGATGAAGCAGAAGGGCATCATCCATATCCGGGCCTACGAAGGACCGGAGGAGATCTGGATCGAAGTATCGGACAATGGTCCCGGCTTCGACACCGACGTCCTGCTGCGGCTGGGACAGCGGGAGCCCGCAAGGACAGATGCCAAGCATCAGGACAGCGGCGTCGGACTGCGCAATGTTCATGAACGTCTCCGTATTCGCTTTGGCGCGCCGTATGGCATGATGGTCTGCTCCTCCCCTGGCGCAGGATCGATCATCCGCATCCGCGTCCCGAAGATCAGCCCGTGAGGAGGAAGACAATGACGGTCCAAACCCGCAACAAGATTCTGCTGTTCGCGCTCTACAGTCTGGCGCTCGTCGCCGTCATCCTCTATAGCTTCACCGGCGGTCGGGAGCAACCGGTCGTCGCCGATCCCGAGAAGGTGACGCTGACGTTCCGCCACTTCTGGACCAAGGAGCATGATCGACCGATCCTGGCGATCTTCGAGGATGCCGTGCGGACGTTCGAGCAGCAGCATGCCAACGTCAAGGTGAATTTTGAAGGGATCGATCAGACGATCCATCGCGAGCAAAAGCTCAAAAGCGAGATGGTCACCGGCACGCCGCCGGATCTGTTCATCCTGTTCGGTGGCGCCGAGTTCGAGCCTTATGCCCGCTCGGAGCGACTGATGGATCTGACTGCGTTTGTCGACGATCAAGGCCTCGTCTTCCGCGACCTCAGCCTGTGGACGCTCGACGACCGCATCTATGGCTTGCCTATCGAAGGGCATGCGGAGCCCTTTTATTATAATCGCGCCATATTCCGCGAGCTTGGCCTGACACCGCCCGCCACGCTGGAGGAACTGGATAGCGTCATCGACAAGCTGCTGGAGAGCGGCATCATCCCCTTCGCGCTGGGCAACGAAGAGCAATGGCCGGGCGCGATCTATACGCATTACCTGATGGATCGACTAGCGGGCCCTGACCTGATCGACGAGCTGACGCAAGGAAAGGACGGCGTGCAATTTACGAACCCCGCCTACCTCGACGCGCTGACGCGTCTGCAGGACTGGGCTCGCCGCGGCGCGTTTAACGCCCAGCCTGACGGCGTCTCGACGGAGGAGGCGATCGCCCTCTTCACCAGCGGTCAAGCAGCGATGTATCTGAACGGCAACTGGGACATTACGCTGCTGACTGCACCGGGTGCGAAGCTGAACGCCTCGGAGATCGGCGTCATGCCGTTCCCGGCGCTGCGGACCGGCGGGCCGCGCAGCATCACGGGCGGCTATTCGATCGGCATCGGCCTCTCCTCCGAGCTTACGGGCATCCGGCAGGAGCTGGCGCTCGAGCTGATGCGCAGGCTGTATACGGAGGAGGTGCAGCAGCGTATCGTCTATGAGGGGCTGCGGCTGCCATCGATGCCGATCGCCTTCGATCCGGCGCGGACCGGTCCGGTATTTGCCCAGTTGCATCGCTTGATGGAAGACAACCCGCCGATGTTCATCGCCTACGACAACGTCCTGTCGCCGGAGGTGAGACGGACCTTCCTGACGATCAATGACCAACTTCTCAGTCTAGCCATCGAGCCGGAGGAGGCGCTGCAGTTGCTCGACGCTGCCTCCCGGGCCTACTGGCAGCTACGAAACAGTACAGGGGGAGATACGAGATGAACCAGACGCCATACACTGTCCTGCTCGTCGATGACGAGCCGATCATCCTGCGTTCGCTGGAGGCCGCCGTGCCGTGGGAGGAGCTGGGCGTCCGGATCGTCGGCAAGGCGCGCAACGGCGAGGAGGCGCTACAGCTCTATCACGAGCGTAAGCCCGATATGATCATCAGCGACATCCGCATGCCCTCCATTGACGGGATCGCCCTCATGTCCGAAGTGCGCAGCTGCGACGCCCGCCTCATCTTCATCGTCATCAGCGGGTACGGGGACTTTGAATATGCTCGGCGGGCGATCCGCGAGGGCGCCTCGGACTACCTGCTGAAGCCGATCGATCATGACGAGCTCACCGCGATCATCCGCAAGTCGGTCGCCAAGCTGGACGCCGAGCGCCGGGCCCGCGAGGAGAGCGACCAGCTCATGCACTCGGTCCAGGCATTGTCGCTGCTCGCCCGCGAGCGGCTGCTGGCCGAGCTCACCGAGGGCAGCTCGCGTCCGCTGCAGCATCTGAAGTGGCTTGAGATGAGCCTGCTGGAGCAGCCCTATCAGATGGCGATCGTCCAGCTCGACCGATTCTCGTCGGTCAACAAGCAATGGACCCCGGACGAGAAGCGACTGTGGCTGTTCGCCGTGCGCAACATCTTGGAGGAATGGTCCGGGCAAAACGAAGCGCTCGCGATGTTCCCCTTCCATAGCGGCGAGTGGATCCTGCTCTTCCCTGCCGATGCCGACGCCCGCAAGGGCCGTCTCGGCGAGGAGATCGTCCGTCACCTCGATACGTACGCCAAGCTCTCCTGCTCGGTTGGCTTCAGTCGACCGGTGCGGGGGCTCGATCAGCTCAATGCCGCTTACCGCAGCGCGCAGCGCGCGCTGTATCAGCGGTTCTTCGCCGGCCAGCAGGCGGTGTTCGCCGATCTTCCTGGCGACGAGGAGACGAGCGGCGACGCCGATCATCTCGCCTATCCGCGATGGATCGAGGACGAGCTGATGCAGGCGATCCGCGCGCTCGATCTGTTCCGCTTGCTTGGTCTGCTCGACCAGCTGCATGACGAGCTGGAGAGCAGCGGTATGACACGCGAGGCGCTGCTGCGCTTCATGACGGAAATCGCCGTCATTTCCCATCGCGAGTTCGCCCAGCTCCAGCTCGGCAGCGAGCTGCCGCTCGACGAGACGCTGCAGCAGATGGAGGAGGCCGATACGCTGGAGGCGGCGATCCTGGCGCTCAAGGACGCCTATCGCGACTGGACGGAGCAGCAGCTCAAGTCCCGCGAGCAAGAGGACGGCACCGCGCTGATCGGCAAGGCGCAGCGTTATATCGACAACCACTATCGCAACGACCTCGGCATCGACGAGGTGTCGGATTTTGTCGGTCTGAGCACGAGCCATTTTTGCGCGCTCTTCAAGCAAGTGTCGGGTCTCACCTTCCTCGAATACCTGACCCGCTGCCGCATCGACAAGGCCCGCTACATCCTCGCCAACACCGAGGTCAAGGTGTACCAGCTCGCCCCGCTCGTTGGCTACCAGGACCCGCGCTACTTCACCCAGGTGTTCAAAAAGGTGACGGGCATGACGCCCTCGGAGTATCGGTCGCAGGGGGTTGAAGATCAATCGTCGTAAGAAGTTATAGGTGACAAATAGGACTGCTTCTGGGCCGCCTTGGCTCCCGGGGCAGTTCTTTTATTTGTGGGGGAGTGAGAGAAAGTGCGAGGGTTGCGTCGTATAATCCTATAGTAAGCCTGCGGACGCCATGCCGCTGCGGGAAATGAGGGGATAATAAAATGAAGGAACAGGAAGCGGCGCTGGTCGAGCGCCTGCTCAGAAGGCAGGAGTCGGCGCTGCAGCTCGTCATCGAGCGCTATGGCGCGTTGATCCGCAGCATCATCCGCTATCATCTGCAGGATCGCCACGCCGCCGACGAATGTATGGGCGACGTGCTCATGGCGGTCTGGACGCATATCGACAGCTACGACGCCAGCAAAAACACACTCGTCAACTGGATCGCCGCCGTCGCCAAATACAAAGCGATCGACTATCAGCGCAGCTACGCCAGACGGAATGCCCGTCTCCTGTACGATGCTTCCGAGCTGGAGCATACTGCCGCAGATGACGCCATGAGCGAACAGGAGTGGGACGGGCTGCTGGATCATCTCAGCCCGGAGGACAAGGAGCTGTTCATCCAGCACTATGTCCGGGACCGCAGCGTCCAGGAGCTGGCGGCAGCCAGAGGAGTCAAGCACTCCTGGATCTACAACCGCCTCTCTCGAGGCAGGAAGCGACTGCGGGCGCTGCTAGGTCATCTGCGAGATTAGATTCAGCGAGTTGAAATGAAGGGTGTGTACGAGGATGAATAAAGAGCTGTATAAGCTGTTGAACGGAGCGGATATCGATCTCCGATTGTACGAAGAGGAGCCGCTGGGCGCGGGAGAACGCCGCCAGCTGCAGCGACGTCTGCGCCTCCGACGTCAGCCGCGAGGCAGACGGCTCAGACATGCTGCTCTTATCGGCGTAATCGCCGTCGGGCTCGGGATGAGTACAGGCCTCCTGCCATTGGAGCGGGCAGTGACGGCTGCCATGCCGTTGCTCGCCAAGCTGCCTGGCGTCGGCCAGCTCATGGAGACGTACCTCCATGTGCCCGAGCCGGTGCTCAGCGAGTTCAAGACGACGGTCGGCGAGACCGTCACCGACGAGGGGGTCTCGATCCGGCTCGACGAGGTGTTGCTCGATAACGGCAGACTTGTCGTGACGACAACAGCCGCCTCGGAGTCGCATGCGCTGGCGCCTGTGCCGCTCTGGCCCGACGCGATCTATATCGATGGCGAGCAGATCTATACGCCGGGCGGTGGCGGTGATGTCTATAAGACGCCGGAGGGGGCGATGTCCTCGATCGCTACGCTCGACCTCGGGACCTACGAGCCGAGTGGCGAGCTGGAGCTGACCGTCGTCTACCGTCGGCTGAGCGCAGCAGACGGAACCACGATTCACGGGCAGTGGGCGTTCACCATAGCCAGCTCGGCGGAGCAGCTTGCCGCTGCAACGACCACTGTACCAATCGGCCACCGGATCGAGCTGGGCGACGGGCTGTTCGAGATCGACAGTCTCACCTGGACCCCTCTATCCGTGCAACTCAATTACCGGCATCTCGGCGGCTCCACCTACGATATCCGGTTCGAGGCGACGGATCAGGACGGTCAGCCGCTCCAGGTGCTTGGCGGAACATCGATGGCGAAGCATAGCCACTACCGTTACGCGCTGCCGGATGCCTCCGCCACCCGCCTCATCTTCACGCCGCAGCTCTTCTCCGGCGAAGAAGGCGCGGCCAAGACGGATGTCCGCATCCCGCTCCCTGAGCAGCTCTTCGAGGTGGAGCTGCCTCAGGCAGTCGGCGGAGCGGAGCGTTAACAGTCGCTGCGTTTGCTATGGCGAAGCGGGGCGTTAACAGTCGCTGCGTTTGCTATGGCGAAGCGTTAATATCCCCTGCGCTCGTGAGACTCTGTGCCCTATTGAATCGCGCACAATAATTCACGAGCCCGGTCGCTCAACTCGTAGTAGCGGTGCCTTTTCGTAGCCCTACCCACCGGTGAGATGAGTTGCTTTTCCATCAGTTTGTACAAGTATTTGCGGCATGTAACGTGACTTCGATGCAGACATCTGGACACATCGGATAGTGTGAAGGATCGCTGTAAAACGTTGGCATGCCGCAAAATCTCCCTTTCCTGTACACCCAGTGCCTGGTATGCTGCAGTTGGACTTGAACCGAGCCGTCCGAGCAGTTCATATACGCATCTGCGGCAGCCCTCGGAACGTTGGTCCAACTCGTCATAACTAAAAGGTAGATAGATATACCCTTGCATAGCCATACTGCGCACACGTGCTCTTTCAAACGTAAAGCGCTCCCTTGTAATCAGCTCCGCATGCACCACAAAACCATCGCATTCAAAAACAATGCCAAGCGGCTCGTAAAAAACGTCCAAATAAAGCTTTACGCCGTTTACTCCTAGTCGTTCATACTCCAAATGAAAACCTGAAAATGACTTGAAAATTGGCCAAACTACTTCTTTTAACAATCGCTTCTCGCCCGCTCCGACCTTGTTTAATCGCTCGAGACGAGCACCAGTTGCTCTGCTTTTCTGTTCTTTCAGAAAACTCTCGTAAGCCTCTTCAAATGACTCCACTTGTCCGCCTCCTCTCACCCGCTAGACGCAAAAAAGCCGCACCATCTCCACTGGAAATGTGCGGCGTGTGCTTCACGCGCGTTAAAATTATGTACTTTTCAAGAAAATAGTACCAGACTAATCTACTCATTTCAATCTTTTTATCACGTTAAAATACCGTACTGTTACACAACTTCAACGAAACTTGTTTGTGCTACGACGCCGATTTGTGCCCCCGACGGCGCTCTAACGAAACTTTCTTTCCCTACGGCGCCAATCTATCCCGCCAACGACGCTCCAACGAAACTTTCTTTCCCTACGGTGCCAATTCACCCCGCCAACGACGCTCCAACGAAACTTTCTTTCCCTACGGCGCCAATCCATCCCGCCAACGACGCTCCAACGAAACTTTCTTTCCCTACGGCGACGTTTTGCGCCTCCGACAGTGCTTCAACAAAACTTTCTTGCCCTACGGCGCCAATTTCGTCGCCCTCGACGCCAAGCCGCTCATCCGCCCCATACGAAGCGCTCCAGCCGCTCCAGCGCCTGCTCGTCGAGCGGGCCGGCGTTGTCGTAGCGCAGGATCGCAGACGGCGGCAGCGGCCAGCGGATCTGGCGCTCGGCGAGCGTTGTCTTGAACGTCTCCCAATGCTCCAGCTTCCAGTCATCGAGCGTCAAGCCGCGCTGCCGGATGCGGGCTTCATAGCTCGCCGTATCCGGCAGCGTCACGACGATCACCCGCACCGCTTCGCGCGGCGCGCCGATGCGGGCGAGCTCGGCGTCAAGCCAGTCCGCCTCCGACGTCTCCCGAGTGAATGGCCCGATCACGACGGCATCTAGCCCAAGCGCCACATTCTCCAGCGCCGCGTCCATCGTGATGCGATAGCCGAGGTCGCGGCAGCGCGCCTTGTAGAGCGGCGAGTCGCGATCCATCGGATCGAGCCCAGCCATCGTCATGATCGCTTCCGCAGCCGGACGCAGCAGGGTATCCATATCGAGGAAGGCGGCCGGACGACGGCTGACCAGCGCCCGCGCAACGGACGTCTTGCCCGCGCCCGCAGCGCCGACGACGAAGATAAGTTTGCCCATGTTAATCTCCTCCCGGGAAGCAGCCTGCCTGCTTCCGATGGTTTCCCCTCCAGCGTAGAATAATCGCAGCCAGCTTGTCAAAAAAGAAATGACAGCCCAAAAACGTATGACCGATCCGGCCATACGCTTGAACACGGGGGTATCCTCTCGGTCAGGACCAATTGCCAGTGTGTGGGGCCGGCAGCATGACGACGTTCAGACGACCAACTGTCCGGCAAGAAGACTCCCTCCAGCCTCCCTACAATACGCTCCCCCCGCCGGGCCCCGGCTCCGCAGCGGGCCGGGCCGATCCGGCTCGCAGCAAAGCGACCCCCATCACTGCTGCGCCGATCCCCGCACAGATCAGATACATCGCAGCATAGCCGGTCATGTCCGCCACCGGGCCCATGACGATGCTGCCAAGCGATACGCCGAGGTCAGCGGTCGCGATGAACAAGCCGATCAGCACGTTGCGCTCCGCCTTGGGCAGCACGAAGCTCAGATGCGTCGTCAGCGTCGGGTAGACGAGCGCCTGGGCGATCCCCATTAACACGGCAGCTGCATAGAACAGCCACACCCCGCCCTGGTCTGCGAGACCAATCGCCAGCGCCGAGGCGGTCATCATCGCCAGCGTCCCGCCGACGAAGCGCGGCCGCCACCGGCCATCGGACGGGATACGCCCCTTCAGCGTGAAGCGGGCCGCGACGACGACCGCAGCCTGGAGCCCGAGATAGAGCGCGGCGCTGCCGCCCTGCACCTGAGTCGCATACAGCGGCACGAACGTCGTCACCGCGCCGAACACGATCGAGGCGCCAAGCATGATAAGGCTGCAGCGTCTCAGCTCCGGATGGGTCGCCAGTCGCGTCATCGAACGCCACATCGCGGCGGCTGGACGACCTGTTCTACCGCTTCCCGCCTCCCCCGATTGCTCCAGACTCTGCCCCTCCGGCTGGCGCTCGATGCGGGCCGTATACCCGACGGCCCCAGTCAGCACGGCGATCGCGATCATCGAGACGGCGAACAGGTCGAGCTCGCTCTGCCACATGCCGATCGCCAGCAGCGGTCCGAAGATGCCGGGCAGATAGGAGCATAGCGAGTACATCGAGATGCCCTGCGAGCGGTCCTCCTCCGGCAAGGCGTCGATGATGCCGAGCTGCAGCGCCATGGAGAAAAAGGCCGTACAGACGCCCTGCAGCACGCGCGCCAGCACATAGCCCCCCAGGCCCGTCCACGCATAGAGCAGCAATGCTACGCCATTGACGACCAAAATAATACGCAGCACCCGGATCGGTCCATGACGCTGGATGACTTGTCCGGCCCACGGCCGGAAGAGCATCGTCGTCAGCAGATACGCGCCCATGACGACGCCGATCGTCGTATTGGATGCGCCCATCGCCTCGCCCTTCAGAGGGATCATCACATTCAAAATTGCGTTGGCGCTAAAGTACAGCAGCGTCAACGCGTACAGCCGCAGAAACGGCCACGATAATGCGCCTTTCACGGCCAGCTCTCCTTTCATTGGAGACGGGAGCCTCTACTCGGACTCCCTCCTCTCGACCACCTGCCTCTTTAATCCACCACCTTGCGCAGCAGCTCCCGCGCATATGGAGAGCGGACATGCGGCAGCTTCGCTGTCTCAACCAACTCGACGATCCGGCCTTGTCGGATGATCATCACTCGGTCGCACAGATAAGCTGCGGCCTGGATATCATGCGTGATGAAGATGTAGCCAAGATCCAGCGTCGACCTCAGCTCCTGCAGCAGACGCAGCACCTGCATCTGCACCGAACCGTCCAGCGAGCTGATCGCCTCGTCGAGCAGGAGACATTGCGGCTGGGCCGCGACAGCTCTGGCGATGCAGACGCGCTGCGCCTCCCCGCCCGATAGCTCATGCGGATACTTGGCAAGGTAGGAGCTAGCCAGCCCTACCTGATGGAGCAACTCAGCCAGACGGCGCGGCGAGGCATCCAGCTTCAGCAGACGCAATGGCTCCATGAGCGCCTCCTGCACCGTGTAGAACGGATGGATCGACGAGCGATAATCCTGGAACACCGCGCTGATCGCGCCGCGTCGGACCGCTCGGCGGGTGACGGGCATACCGCCATAGCGTACCGTCCCCGCATTCGGCTTTTCGATCCCGAGCAGCAGCCGGCCGAGCGTCGATTTGCCGCTGCCGCTCTCGCCGATGATGCCCAGAGATTCGCCCCGGCGCCATTCGAAGCTGATGTCATGCAGCACCTGTTGTCCGCCGCGGGTCAGCCAGCCTTGCTTATGATAGCTATGGCTGACGCCTTCAACCTTGAGCATCGGTCCGCCCTCCCATCAGTTGCGTGTAGTGTCGGCTCAGTTCCTCCTTGGACGAGACGAGATACCGGGTGTACGGGTGGCGAGCTGCGCTGAATATATGCTTCGTGTCCCCGCGCTCGACGATCTCGCCATCCTTCATGACGAGGATCTCGTCAGCGAGCCGCCGGACGACGCCCAGATCATGCGACACGAAGATCATCGCTCCGCCTGCCCGCTCGCGCAGCTGGACGAACTGCTCTACGACCTCGTAAGCCGTCACGGCGTCGAGCGCCGTCGTCGGCTCATCCGCGATGATCACGTCCGGCTCGAGCACGATCGCCAGCGCGATCATGAGACGCTGCAGCATGCCGCCGGACAGCTCATGCGGATAACGCCTCAAGACAGCAAGCGGCTCGCGCAAGCCGACGCTCAGCAATGCCACTGCGAGACTCTCCTGCATCTGGCTGCGCGGCCAGTCATAGTGCACCTGCAGCACCGATTGCAGGAACGCTCCGACCGATTGGGAAGGGTCGAAGGCGCTCATACCGTTCTGCATGATCATACAGAGCCGCTTGCCCCGATAGCGACGCATGTCCTGGAGCGGCAGTTCGCCGAGATCGACGTCGCCGAGCAGGATTCGCCCCGATTGCCGGAGCGATCTGCCATTCAACCGCATGATCGCCTTGCAAGTGAGCGACTTGCCGCTGCCGCTCTCGCCGACGATCGCCACACATTGACCTTGCTTCACTGCAAAGGAACTGCCGGACACGAGCGCCTGGCCGCCAGCGGCCTGCCATATCCGCAGCTGTTCGACCTCCAGTACATTCATCAGCTTATGCCGCCTCCTTCCTTACTCGTCCTCTCAGCCATTTGCCTAAGCCCGATTCGGCGCTTCGCATCGCGCGCATCAGCTTCGGATCGAGCGCCTTTTGCAAGGAGTCCGACAAAAAATTAACCGCCGAGACAAGCAGGATCACCGCTACGCCCGGCACGAGCATCAGCTCCGGGCGGGTGAACATGACCGATCTGGCTTCATTCATCATCATCCCCCACTCCGCATGCGGCGCCTGGATGCCAAGGCCGAGGAAGGAGAGCCCCGAGATCTGCAGGATCATCGAGCCATAGGTGCTGCTGGCGATCACCGCCAGATCGGGAGTCGCGACCGGCGCGATATAGCGGGTCATGATGCGGAGACCGCTGGCGCCCGTCAGCTTGGCGAACTTGACATAGTCGGCGTCGGCAACCTGCATCACTGCCGTCCGCGTCACTCGGGCGAACCATGCCCACTTCATGAGCACAAAGGCGGCCAGGATGTTGGTCATCCCCGCGCCAAGGATACCGACGATCGCCAGCGTCATCACATAGCCGGGGAAGGATAGCATCACATCGCATAGCCGCATCAGCCAGACATCGAGCCGACCGCGATAGTAGCCGGAGAGGAAGCCGACGCATGCGCCGAGTCCGGCCGAGGCGAGCAACGCCACGAGCACCCATAGCACGCTGGGCCGGATGCCGTAGATGAGTCGCGAGAGCACGCAGCGGCCGAGGTGATCGTTGCCGAGCCAGTATGACCAGGAAGCGCCGGCGAATCGCAGCTCCATATTGACCAGATTGGGCGGATGCGGCGCGATCAGCGGCGCGGCCAGGCCGATCAGCATCGTCGCTGCGACGACGATCAGGGAGAGTGCGGCCAGTCTGTCTTGCAACAAACGGTGGAGCAAGCGCATCTATAACTCCTTCCTCAGCCTTGGGTTCAAGGCCGCATTGATCAGATCGGACAACGTATTGAACAGCACAAACGACACCGCCAGCACGAGCACATACGCCTGGATAATCGGAAAGTCGCGGCCGAGGATCGAGTTGACGGTAAGCGTGCCGAGACCTGGCCATGCGAAAATATTCTCCACGACGACCGTGCTGCCCAGGATGATCGGAATCGCCAATCCGAATACCGACACGGACACCTGCAGCGAGTTGCGCAGCACGCGCATCGTCACCTGTCGCTCGGACAGCCCGCACGCCCGGCCATAGAGCGCATAATCCGCATGCAGGTTGCTCAGCATCGAGCTGCGGACGGTGCGGAAGTAGATGCCGGCATAGCCGATGACCAGCACCGATACAGGCAGTACGTAGCTGCTCGCCGAGGACATGCCGCTCGTCGGGAACAGATCCAGCTTCACCGCGAAATACCAGACCATGAGCGCGGCCAGCCAGTACGAGGGCATCGACGTCAACAGAAACGACAGTCCTCGTACAGCGAGATCGACCGGCTTGCCCTCTCGAAGCGCGCACAGCACGCCCAATCCGATCGAGAGCAGGATAATGATGAAGGAGGAGATCAAGGTCAGCTTCACCGTATTGACCAGCGCTGGTCCGAGGAGCGACCAGACCGGCTTGCCCGTAATGTAAGACTCGCCGAAGTCGAGCTGCAGACTGCTCAGCAGCCAATCCCCATAACGGGCAAGAAATGGACGATCCAACCCGAGCTCGGCGCGGGTCTGGGCGATCAGCTCCTCCGTGATGGCCGGTATCTCCTGCGCATGCAGCACGACCTCGGCCGGGTCCATCGGCGAGAGCTGATTGAGGCCGAAGGTCAGGAACGAGATGACGACCAAGAGCGGCAACGCCACGCCGACCCTTTTGATCATATATGAGAGCATGGCGGCTCCTCTCCTTTACTTGAAGCTCATCCGCTCAAATGGCAGCTCGAACTGGGTCTGCTTGAAGGCGATGCCTGCCAGATTGGCGGGCGCCACGACGGTCACCGCTCCGTTCGTCAGCGGGATGAACAGCGCCTCGTCATGCACGATCGTCAAAATGTCCTTGTACAGCTGCTTGCGCGTCGCCTCGTCGGTGGAGATCATCACTTCTTCGATCATCCGGTACAGCTCCTCCGCTTGCGGGATGCCGCTCGTCGTATACCGGTAGGAAGAGGCGGCGGCAAATGCGGTCACCGTGCTCTGCGGGTCGTAAGCAAGCCCCCAAGTCTGGTTGAACAGCAGCTCATAGTCGCCCGTAGAGCGGCGATTGGCGATCGATGGCGATTCCTCGCCAACCAGCTCCAGCTTCATGCCGGCTGCGAGCGCCTCGCTTTGCAGCATCTCAGCTTGCGTCTTCTGCGAGGAGGAGTTGACGTCATAGTAGACCTTGATCGCGAGCGGCTTGCCGTCCTTGGCGCGGATGCCATCCGAGCCGCCGCTCGTCCATCCTGCTTCCTCCAGCAGCGCTTGAGCTGCCGCCGGGTCATAGGCGCGCGGCGTCAGCTCGATGTCTGCGTACGGCACATTACGCGAGAACAACGTCTCTGCGGGCGTCTCTGTGCCGCTGAAGATCGTCTTGCTGATCGTCTCGCGGTCGATCAACTGCCAAATCGCCTGTCGCACCGCCTTGTCGCTAACCGGGCTGGCGGTGTTGCTGCTGTTCGCTACCAGCAGCTTCGTATTCATCGGCTCGCTGCGGACGATCTGATAGTCGCCGGAATCGACGAGCCGCTGCATCGCGTCGATATCGATGCTGTCGGTGCCCCGGTCATCTGTGAAGACGAAGTTCACCTCGCCCTTCTGCAGCGCCAGATAGGTCGTCTCTCCTGCCGGCAGTACCTTCGCGGTGATCTGCTTCACCTGCGGCGCCCCGCCCCAGTAAGCGTCATTGGCCTCGAAACGCGCGAACTGATCGGTCACCTGCTCGACCAGCTTGTAGGGACCAGTGCCGTGATAGCCATTGACGCCATCCTTTGTGCCGCCGTCCTTGAAGTCCTTGGGCGAGAGGAAGACGTAAGGCCGCGTCATGGACAGCTCCAGCAGCGTCGGATAGTAGGTTTCCTTCAGCTTGAGCTCGACCGTGTATTCATCGAGCGCCGTCACCTGCTCCAGCTGCGTCGACAGCTTGATCCACGCGTGCTTCTCGGCATTGGCCTGCACCGCTTCGAGGTTCAGCTTGACCGCCTCGGCGTTAAACGGCTCCCCATCGTGGAACGTCACCCCTTGCCTCAGGTGGAACGTGTAGGTTTTGCCATCCTCGGAGATGTCCCAGGATTCGGCCAGCAGCGGCTTGAGTCCGTCTGCCGTGTTTTCCACGAGCGACTCGTAGACCATGCCTTGCGCCGGCATCGAGCCGGGGTACAGATGCGGATTCATATCGTTCGTATCCTTGGCTACCGCATAGATCAGCTCCGACGGCTTGCCAGACTCCTCTCCGTTGTTGCTCTCGCCAGCAACGCCGCTCTTGCCTTCGGCGCCGCTCGCTGCGGCGTTGTTGCCGGCTCCCCCGTTATTGCTGCCTTCTCCTGTGCCGCTGCAGCCTGCTATCCACACGATAGCGAGCACGAGCGTCAGCAGTTGGACCGCTTTTTTTCTGTTCATTGATGATTGCACTCCTCTTCCAAGAATAGAAATCGAAACCAAGACCACTTAATAGTAATAATAACTATTATCATTTGTCAATGATTTTTTCGTGGTTTGCCTCCCTATCCTAACCGCCAGAAAAAACAGTTGACGAACTTACAATATATTACTATGATGGAACCGTGTTTATTCGTAATAATTACGTATAAACACAACATTCCCTCTATGGAGGTGCCTCTTCCGATGGAAGCTGTTACGTTCGTCAAATGCTCTCCCGCGAGCAATATGACCATCCTCGTCCTGAGCGAGCTGCCGCAAGAGCAGCATGCCCCCGTCGCTGCACAGATGATGGCGTACGCTCACCTCCACGCGGAGCAAGTCGGCTTCGTCTCTGCATCGACGCAACCCGGGGTCAGCGCCAGACTGTCGATGGCGGGCGGCGAGTTTTGCGGCAATGCGGCACTCTCGCTCGCTGCTTGCCTCGCCTCCGAGCGACAGCTGCCTCCGGGCGACCCATGGGAGCTGGCGATAGAGGTAACCGGTGCAGCAGCCCCCATCGCCTGCCGGGTCGAGAGAACGGAGGTCGACTATGTATGCGAAGCTGTCATGCCGCTCCCCCGGGCCATCGAGCAAGTCTCCCTTCCGTTCGAGGGGCGCAGTCTTGAGGTCGGCATCGTCCGTTACTGCGGCTCGTTCCACCTCGTCGTCGATCTCGAGCGTTGCCCGCTCGATCTGCCGGCAGCCGAGCGTCTGGCCAGACTGCTGGGCGTCGCCTCAGGCGAAGCGCTGGTCGGCGTCATGCTCTACCAGCTAGCGACGCGCGAGATGACGCCGCTCATCTATCTCCCCGCGCTGGATAGCCTGATCTGGGAGCAAGGCTGCGGCTCCGGCTCCGCCTCGCTCGGCAGCTATCTGGCCTGGCGTGAGGAGGCCCCCGTCCAGCTCGACCTCGAGCAGCCCGGCGGGACGATCGGCGTCACTGTCGCTTGTACCGGCCAGCGCCTCGTCTCGGTTCACATCAAGAGTCGCGTCAGTATCGTAGCCACAGGGACTGCTTATGTTCGCCCAAGCGTCCACTACCCACTACTGTCAGGAGGAATATTGTGACGACTATGAATATCCACTCCCCTTTGCTTTCTTATCTGGAGCGTTTCCGACAGGCTTCCGCCTCTGCGAGCCATGATCCTGCGCGGGAAGACATGCTGCAGCGTCTGCTCGATGGCTTCGCCGACTTCGTAACCCGGGCAGAGCATCGCCATGCCTGGCAAGCGCTGGAGCCGGGTCAGCTCGCGCAGCTGCAGCCGTCGATCCTGGAGCTGCGCGAGGTGTCCGCCCGTTGCGTAGCCGAGCTGGAAAAGATCCGCGCGCGCAAGCTGCTGCAAGGCGGCGACGCCAAACGCGACTATTTCGCCAACATCGAGGCTTCGATCGAGGAAGAGTTCGGACGCTTCGCCCGCTCCCCCATCTCCGAGGTCGTGCTCGTCGGCTCAGGCGCCTTTCCGATGACGCCGCTGCTGATCGCCCGGCGCACGGGAGCCCGCGTCGTCGGCATCGATATCGACGGCGAGTCGGTCGAGCTGGGGCGGCAGATCATCGCCCGCCTCGGACCCGAGCTGCCGATCCGTCTGGAGCACACGACGCTGGACCGGCTGGAGAGTATTGGCGAGGCATCGCATATTATTTTCAGCTCCACGGTAGCTGTGAAGTACGAGCTGCTGGACGGGCTGCATAGCGTTGCGCACCCGGATGCGGTCGTCATCATGCGCTTCGGCGACGGCTTGAAGTCTGCGTTCAACTACCCGATGGAACAGACTGACGCGTCCAAGTGGCAGCTCGTCGAGACGACGGCAAGGCCGGAGCATGTATTCGATGTCGCGCTCTATCGGAGGGCCGTAGTGTCGGCGATAGCCGGAGATAGGGCGAGCCGATGAGCGTACTGACGCGCGTACTCATCGCCGGCACTGGACCGGCAGCCGTCCAGCTCGCTGTCTTGCTCAAGCGTTGGCATGGCAGCTCCGTCGCGATCGTCGGACGACAATCCGTCCGGTCCGCGCCGTTTTTCGAAGCGCTCGAGCATAACGGCAACCTGCTGTCCGCCGAGGCAGGCAAGCCGACGCTGACAGCGCTGGCGGGCGAATGTCGTCTCGACGGGTGCTTCGCTGGATACGCGACAGCCCGGGGCAGCTGGGATACGCTGCTGCTGGCAGTGACTGCCGATGCCTATCTGCCTGTGCTGGCAGAGCTGCAGCCCGAGCTCCTCGCCTCCCTGCGCTGTGTGGCGCTGCTCTCGCCGACCTTCGGTTCCCATGCGCTGGTGCGTCAGTATCTGCGGGAGCAAGGGAGCAACGCCGAGACGATCAGCTTGTCCACCTATCTGGGCGACACGCGCAGGGCGAGCGACGATGAGCCGACGCGTGTGCTCACAGCCGCCGTCAAGCGCAGAGTCTATATCGGCTCGGCGGGTGAGGGCGAGCGGCGTGGGACAGAAGCGGGCGCATCGGGTATGAGTGAGGGCGGTCCGGGAGCGAGTGAGAGCGAGTCGGGGACGAGTGAGGGCGAGTCGGGGACGAGTGAC
>NZ_BFBX01000071.1:114125-122246 GCF_003851045.1 Paenibacillus sp. 598K
GTGAGAGCGAGTCGGGGACGGGTGACTGGTCGGGAGCCGACGAGGGCGAGCCAGATGGCGATTGCGTCCGCTTGAGGGCGGATGAGGGCGGTACGTTGGCGGGTAGCGACTGCTCAAGGACAGATGGCGAGGCAGGAGCAGGTGGCGACCGCTTAAGCGCAAGCGACAGCGTCGAAGCGTTCCGCGCGCTATACGCGAAGGCGGGCATTGAGTTGATCGCGACCGAGTCTGCGCTAGCCGCAGAAGCCCGCAACATCTCGCTGTACGTTCACCCGCCGCTGTTTATGAACGAGATCGCGCTAGACGCCGTCTTCGGGCCGACGACGACGCCTCTGTACGTCTACAAGCTTTTCCCGGAGGGGCCGATCACACAGACGCTGATCCGTGAGATGCTGGCGCAATGGCAGGAGATCACGCAGCTATGCAGACGCCTCGGCGTACCTGCGCTTAACCTGCTCCAGTTCATGGTCGACGACAACTATCCGGTGCGGCCGGAGAGTCTCGACAGAGATGAGATCGACCGGTTCATGACGCTCGAGCCGCTCCATCAGCAGTATCTGCTCTATGTCCGGTACGCCTCTCTACTCGTCGATCCTTACTCGGAGCCCGACGAGCACGGACGATACTTCGACTTCTCGGCAGTGCAGCTCCGGCGCGTATTCCTTAACCGCGAGGGCGCCTGGGATATCCCGCGCATGCCCAAGGAGGACTACTATCGGCTGAAGCTCATCCAGGGGATCGCCCGTCACGCCGAGACGCCTTGCCCGATAATCGACACATTCGTCGCCCGTTACGAACGCTATCTGCTCCAGCAGCCGGACGGACTGGAGGGCCACCCGCTGTCCCCGGCGTTCGAGCCGCAGACCTTCGAGGACGAGCTCCGGCGCATCCGCTCCGAGCTGCTGCCGCTGGCACTGCGCGAGCGTGACGAGGCGCGGAGGTGACGAGGCGGAGAGGTGACAAGGCGCGAAGGTGACGAGGCGGGGAGGTGGCAAGGCGCGAGCGTGACAAGGCGCGAAGGTGACGAGGCGGAGCAGGCTCACACGTATCACCAGTCTCCCGAGTGGTCGGGGTCGCTGGAGTCGCCGGATCGACAGAGGGTCTGACTTGCAGGTCGTCCGACGCCGTCATGCCGCCGAGATTGCTGCCTAATTCACAATTGCCCGATAGGGGATAAGTGTAAAAGTACATTTATTTGCAGCGAAACTAGGTAGAAACAGGCAAATAAATGCAAATGTGCACTTGATCGGAGTGAATTTGCCTCCTAATGCACCATTTTCCGAAAATAACTGCACTTTTGCATTTAAATTCCGATTACATGCGATATGGAGCATAAATAGAGGTATTTTTGCAGTTAAGCGATCTGCACAACGCCACAAAGAACCTTCCACCGCCATTGGCAGGGAAGGTTCTTTGTTTGAGTCAAGGTGTACCTCTTCTTGCTAAGGCTGAATCAGCGCACCGCTGACCTCCAGCCTATCGTTACTGCTGCGTACGCGAGGCTGACTCGATATCGCCGAAGGCCCAGTGGCCCGGACCGACATCGCTCCAGCTCGGCTCCGTCACGCCGGTCAGCGGACCGCGCTCCAGCAGCCGGTTGAAGATGACGACGACCTCGGCGCGGGTGACGCCTTGGCCAGGGCGGAATTGACCGCCCTCATAGCCAGTCATCAGACCTGCCTGCTGCACCGCCGCGATATAGCCCTCGGCCCAGTGGCCGCTGGCGACATCGCCGAAGGTGGCGACACCGCTATGCGTCAGCCCCTGGATGCGCGCGAGGATCGCTGCGATCTCGGCGCGCGTGAGCACGCGATTCGGCTGGAAGGTGCCGTCCGGATAGCCCTGCATGTAACCGCCGGCTACGGCCGTACGGATTGCAGTTGCCGCCCAGTGCGTATCGATATCCGACAGCTCGACGTCAGCCGATGCTGCAGGCTCAGCTGCGTACAGTCTCGCCAGGATCGACGCCAGCTCGGCGCGCGTGACCTGATTGGACGGACGGAAGGTGCCGTCCTCATAGCCGCTGACATAAGCCCCTTGGCTGCCTTCCGCCTCAGGCGTCTCAGGCGTCTCCGCATCGCTCGGCTCGATGTCGAGGATCGAGAAGGTGCTGAACTTGGTCACCTGGAACGCGAGGCCGAGCTGACCGGATGGCTCTGTGACGACCTGCGGCCGGACGAGCGCGCGCTCGCCGTCGCTATGCTCGATGAAGATCATCAGACGCGCCAGCCACGCCTCGCGCGCTGCGGCATCCTGGGGTACCAGATTCGCTGCCAGCGGCAGGATGATCTGTACCGGTTGGCCTGTCATATTGGTCTCGATCGTCACTGGACGACCGACTACCTCGAAGCTGCCTGCCCCTACCGCATCGCGGACGATGGACTGCCCAGCGGCGCGCGTCTCGACTTGTGCCTGCTCGCTAGCCGTCTTGAGCGGCTTCAGTTGGAAGATCAGCTCTTGCTTCAGCTCGGCAAGCGATTCGCTGCCGATGACAAGACGAGCATTGACGGTATTCAGCTCCAGACCGAGGTCGCTGGCTTGCAGATTGCTGAGCGCACCGAGCGGCAGCGTAATCTTCGTCTGCGAGACCTCGTCCTTGCTGTCAGGCACGATCAGTCGGATCGCCGTCAGCCCGGCAGCCTTGGCCTTGTCGGCCGCGTCCTTCGTCTTGGCGGCTTCGAGCGTGATCGTATCCTGCTTGGCTCCGCCATCCCCTGTTACACGCTTGATCGTGAAGGACGACAAGCCTTGAGCGCTTGCAGCGCCTCCGTCGACTACGCCTGCGATGACTTCTTCTTTTGTCGCAGGAGGCGCAGCGATGACTCCTCCGCCCCCTCCTCCGCCATTGCCGTTACCAGGCGTGACAGGAGGCGTGGCGGCCTTGACCGTCACAGTTGCCGATGCGGTACGCGAGCCGTCTACGGTCGTCACGGTCACCTGCGTCGTCCCGACCGCTACTGGCGTGACGACGCCATTCGCATTAACCGTTGCGACTCCAGGCTTGCTGCTGCTCCACTGCACAGCTTTGTTGCTCGCTTCGGCTGGAGCGACCGTCGCCTTCAGCAGACCCGTCGCCCCTCCTACGGTAAGATCCAGCGTCGAGTAATCCAGCGTGACGCCGGTGACCGGCCATACCGTCTGCTTGACGATGACACGCGCCTGCCTGGTGTAACCGCCATCTACCGTCCTTACAGTGATATCCGTCGAGCCGCCGCCGACAGCCGTCACCCAGCCGTCAGATACAGTCGCTACAGCCGGATTGTCTGTGGACCATGTCACTCTCTTGTCCGAAGCGTTGGACGGATAGACCGTCGCCGTCAGCTTTACCGGCTGATCGCCTTGATCCATGCGGATCTCATATTTGTCCAGCTCCACATGATTCGCCCGATTGGCCTGGACCGTAACTGTCGAGAATGACGTATGTCCGCCATCGGCCGTCGTCGCAGTAATCTTCGCTTCGCCGATCGCTTTTGGCGTGACGACGCCGTTCGCATTGACCGTCGCGACCGTCGTATCGGAGCTGGTCCAGGCGACGTTGCTATTGTTGGCGCCTTGCGGGCTAACAGTCGCTGTCAGCGTCGCTGCAGCGCCATGCTCGTACAGACTGAGCGTGTCCGGCGCGACCGTAACGCTGGCGGCGCGACGGATGACCGTCACCGTCGCTTGCGCTTTGCGCTCGCCATCAGCCGACGTCGCCGTGATCGTCGCCGTGCCTTTGCTGACCGCCGTTACCTGACCTTGCTCATTCACTGTCGCGACCGCTGAATTGCTCGTTGTCCAGGTGACAGATGCGTCGGACGCATTGGCAGGCAGTACAGTGGCCGTAATCGTGCCGCTCGCCAGTTCGTCAAGCGTAAGCTCGGACGGCACGAGGTTGATGCCGGAGACGAGCTGCTCGACAGTGATCGTCGAGGTCGCTGTCAGCGTGCCGCCTACCGTTGCCGTGATCGTCGCCGTGCCTTGAGCGACCGGCGTGACGACGCCTGTATTGCTCACCTGCGCGACTGCCGGATCAGAGCTGGTCCAGGTGACGGTCGCGTTGGTGGCGCCCGTCGGGGTCACTGTCGCGACCAGCGGCACCGATTGGCCGCCGACCGCCAGCTTCTGCGTCGTAGGCGACACCGTGATGCCCGTAGCCGGGCGATGCACGGTCACCTCAACCGTATCCGTGAACTCGCCATCGACGGTTTTGACCGTAATCGTAGCGCTGCCGTGCTTTACAGCCGTTACCGTAGCCGTGCCGTCCGGCGCTCCGACTACCGTAGCGATTGCCGGATCAGAGCTGATCCAGGTGAGCTCCTGGTCGCTGGCATCGCTTGGTGTTACCGTAGCCGTCAACGTCTCCGAGGCATTTTCATTAAGCGAGAGCGTCTCCCGGTCCAGCGTTACGCCCTCTACGTCGATCCAGCTCGACTTGACCTTGATGTCCGCCGTATCCGTAAATCCGCCATCTACAGTCGTTACCGTGATGGTGGCTTCGCCGATCGCGTGCGGCGTCACGACGCCATCCACTACGGTCGCGACCGTCTCGTCGCTGCTGCTCCAAGCGATCTCTTGATTAAGCGCATCGGCTGGCAGCACAGTCGCAGTCAAGGTTTGCGGCTCGCCATTCTCGACGAACGTCAGCTCATTTTTGCTCAGCTCGACGGACGCGACGCGTACGACGACTTGACGGATTGCCTCGCCGCCTGCGCCGACGATGACCATACCTGCAGGTCCTTTGACGATATCGTAGAAATCAAAGGAAGGCGCGTCCTCGATGGCATGCTTTTTCCAGGTCTCTCCGGTCTCGGAGGAGATCAGCAAGCCGCCGTCGCCGACCGCATAGAAGCGATCGTCGATCCAGCGCACGCTGCGCAGATTGGACGAGGTCACCTCATCGTTCATCGTCCAGTCCTTGCCGTTGCTCGAAGTCAGGATGACGCCATGCGAGCCCACGGCAACATACTTGTCCTCATGCGCTGCTACGCTGAACAGATCATACGACGGCGGACCTTCGGTTACCGGCGTCCACGTCTGCCATACCGGATCCGGCGCATTGCTGCCCGCATCGTCCTTGTCCCCGTCATCCGGGAGCGCGAGGTACAGCAGCGTACGATCCTCGCCGACCGCGACCTGCATCGTCTCTGTCGCATCGATGCCGCGCAGCACGGCCGTTCCGCCGCTCTCCGTGATGTTCATCCACATCTCGTCATAGACGACCATCGACTGGTTTTCCCCGACGAGCATGAAGCCTTCGCCAGCCTTGACCGAGTCGTACAGCGCTTCTGTAGGAGCGCCAGGAAGGCTAGGAGCATCAGGGTCGCTATCGTCGCCGGTTAGCCATTCTTCCGGCTGCACCCCGCTCCACTGGCTCAAGTTTGTCGAATGAATAATCGCACCGTTCTCACCTGCGGCATAGTACTTGTCGCCATGGTAGAGAATGGCCCACAACCCTGAAACACCTTGGATGTTAGTCGTCGTCCATGTCTCGCCATCTACGGAGGATACGAGCGCTCCGCCAGCTCCGACAGCGATGTAGCGATCGTTTTCGTACGTAATTTTATGCAAGTCATTGTTCATATTGGTCAGAGTCACAGGCACCCAGTTCTCAGGGATGACCTGGAATGCGCCGTAACGATAGATCTTGCCATTCTGGCCCACCGCGAAAATCCCGCCGTCGCCAGAGGCGATGTCGTACAGTCTGGTAGACTCTGCAGCAGGCAACGCATCCCATATGAGACCATCCGATGAACGAAGCGCGGTGCCATCACTGCCGACGACATACCAGCTATCCTCAATCCACTCCACGCCTCGCAGCGTCTCCGTAGTGCCCGAGCTGCGCACGGCCCAAGTGATACCATCCGTAGAGGTGAGAAGTTTGCCGCTCTCTCCCACAGCCACGAACAAACCGCCATGATAAGCAACAGCGTCCATGTCCCCTGAGAATGACTGACCACTCGTCCACTCTGCGGCATCACCAGAGTCCTTGTACAGGAGCTGGCCGTTCTCTCCAATCGTGACGATCCGATCCTCGTTCGCAGCAATCATCCGAATGCTGTAACCGTCGCTATTGCCTTGGTCAATGGTCCATGTCGTGCCATCTGACGACTGCAGGATCGTCTCATCGTCGCCCACCACATAAAAATGGCCGTCAAAAAATGCGATATCGTACAAGTCGATTTCCAAGTCGAAGTTGTCATCATGAATTCCGGCGTCCCATGATTCCCCATCGCTTGATGTCAATATAACACCATCATAGCCTACGACAAAAAAACGATTTTCAAGGTAAGCGAGACCGCGCAGATTCACCTTTGAATCTTCATCGACAAACAACGGGATAGGCTCCCATTCGGCGCCATCCGCCGACCGCAGTGCAACGCCATCGCCGCCCACAGTAAAGTAATGATCCTCTGCGTAAATGATCTTGCGCAGCGAGCTATCGACCCCCGAGTCAACGCTAACCCACTCAATCGGCGCAGGCAGGCCTGCCTGCGCTACTCCACCCGGCGCGACAAGCGACAGAATAGGCAGCAAGAGGAAACATAACATAAGCAACAGTCCCTTGCGCGCTTGAACCTTCATCGTCTTGCTGAATTGTCCGTTCATTGCAGTCTCCTGTTCTGATATGCATAGTTTTTTTGGGCATCATGAGCCCGCTGTCCCAAGCATAGCAGGTCTTACTGAACAATTTCTGGACAAAAAACGACATCGTACGACCTACGCAACCGGGACTTAGGACCTCCTCCTGCGAGATGCCATTCCGAACAGCAACCACAGGATTGCCGCAGCCACCAAGCCAAAGCTTCCATAATAATAGAATGAAGAGCCCGGCGACGCTCCTCCGCCCGCAGCTGCCAGCGAGCGCTCCGTCTCCCCCGACCAAGCGCCCGCTTCAGACCTTGAAGCCAGGAGTAATAAGCATTAGTATGGATAAGATAGAGCACAACACGACAAACGTAAAGGAGTCCACGCATGATTAAGCTTATCATTAGCGATCTGGACGGTACGCTGCTCCATGATCATTCGACTATACACGATGCCGATGTCGCGGCGCTGCGGCAAGCCCAGGAAAGCGGTGTTGCCGTCGCCTTTGCTTCGGGCCGCATGTACCCGGAGATCCAGGAGGTAGCTCGTTCGATCAAGCTGCAGGTCCACGCCATCTCCCAGAACGGCGCCTATGCGCATCTTGCGGACGGCCGACAGATCAAGGCCGATTATTTCCCCCGGGAGCTGCAGCTGGAGATCATCCGCCATGGACGCAGCACGCCGTACCAAATGCTCCTGTGCGCCCCGGATTACTATATCATCGAGGAGGATACGGCCCATGCTCGCCTCCTGGAGCCAAGGCTCAAAGCGCCGCTGAAGATCATCCCCGATCTGACGGAGCGACTGGGACGCGATATTTTAAGCAGCAAAATGTCCTTCTTCAGCGAGGTGGAGGCGCTCCGCGAATACCTGCCCCTTGTGAAGCAGCAATTTGGGGACGCCATCGACGCCTATATAGCCGATATCGACTGCCTGGACATCATGCCGAGCGGCATCTCCAAAGGGGTCGGCGCCCATGCCTTGCTCGAGGAGCTGGGGCTGACCGTCGACGAGGTCGTCTGCATCGGCGATTCGTTCAACGACCTGCCGCTCTTCGCAATCACGCCCAACAGCTATGCGATCGCCAGCAGCCATCCCGATGTGCAGGCGCGAGCCACGCACACGACGCCCAGCGTCGCCGCTGTCGTCGAGCAGGTATTGGCGGGCACTGTCTCGGGACATCGTTCCTAAGCAAGGGCGGGTACCGTGGCGTGTCGACGCTCGCTGATCGAGGCAGGCATCGGTAGCGTGTCGATGTTCCAGAGCGAAGCAGGCGCCCGAGACGGGTCGCCGTCCCTGAGCGAGGCAGGCACAGGCGCCGTCTCTGCTCGAGGCAGGCACACGTGGCGTGGTGCCGTCTCTGCTCGAGGCAGGCACACATGGCGTGGCGCCGGTCGTGACCGAGGCGTCAGAATACGCATGGTCGCAAAAGCTGCCACAAAACGTTGGTTCAGGAACGACCTGAGGGTGACAACTGTAAAAGTACACTTAATTGTGACGAAACCGGACTAAATGAGGAAAATAAATGCAATTGTGCAGTTAGAATGAAAAGTG
>NZ_BFBX01000072.1:0-6434 GCF_003851045.1 Paenibacillus sp. 598K
ATGGCTAGGCTGGCGCCGAGCGCCAGCGCCGCCTGTCGCTTCGCCTCCGACCCTGCGGTGACGATCGCCCGAGCCCCGAGCTCACGCGCGATCTGGATCGCCGCTGTGCCGACGCCGCTCGCTCCGGCATGGATGAGCGCCGTCTGCCCCGCGCCCAGTCCGCCCAGCTCTACCAGATTCAGATACGCTGTGAGGAAGGCTTCCGGGATCGCCGCCGCTTCCTCGAAGCTGAGCGCATCCGGGATGCGCATCGCCATGCCCGCAGGCAAGCTGACGCGGGCCGCATAGCCGCCGCCAGGCAGCAGCCCGAAGACGCCGTCGCCCGGCTGCCAGCCCTCTGTCTCGGCTCCCGCCTCGACGACGACGCCTGCCATCTCCAGGCCGAGGATAGTCGAGGCGCCCGGCGGCGGCGGGTAGTGACCTCGCTTTTGCAGCAGATCGGCACGGTTGAGCGCCGTAGCCTTGACCTCGACGAGCAGCTCGCCTGCTCCGATCGTCGGTTCCTCCGCCTCGCCGAGCACGAGCATTTTCGTCTGTTCGTCCACCAACACAGCCTTCATATGGATCGCCTCCCCTAGATTCGGGCAGGATCACGCCTGCCGGATTCGCTTCGCACATTCGGACAGGATCGCGTCTGCCGACTTCACACGGTTAACTTCTCAGATTGCGGTTCAGCAGCCGATGCTCGGCCATCGCTTCATACTTGCTGTCTGGGCGTCCCCAGTTGCAGTAAGGGTCGATCGAGATGCCGCCGCGCGGCGTGAAGGTTCCCCACACCTCGATATAGCGCGGATTCATCAGCTCGATCAGATCGTTCATGATGATATTGACGCAGTCCTCGTGGAAATCTCCGTGGTTGCGGAAGCTGAACAGATACAGCTTCAGCGACTTGCTCTCGACCATCCGCTGGTCGGGGATGTAGGAGATATAGATCGTCGCGAAGTCCGGCTGCCCGGTCATCGGGCACAGGCTCGTGAACTCGGGACAGTTGAAGGTGACCCAGTAGTCCCGCTGCGGATGCTTGTTATCGAACGCCTCCAGCACGCCGGGGTCGTATTGATAGACATAGGATGTCCCTTGATTGCCCAGCAGACTCACGCCCTGGGACTTCAGCTCTTCGTTGCTTCTTCCTGCCATGTCGTCTCCCTCTCTCACAATGATGGCCCAATCGGCCGTATCGTATCATTATCTACTGCTTGGCAATCTACAATAGAGCTGCTAGACGCCGCGCTTGTTGCCCCACAGCCAAGTGTGAAGCTGCGGCAGCACGCGGACGCGGCGCAGGCTCGCCGAGCGCAGCACCGCCTCGACGAGCCATTCGTAACGGGACACCAGGTAAGCCAGCATACGCTGCGAGTCCGACTCGGCGAGCTCGCCGTTGCCCGGCTGGACGACCATCGTCATCTCGGGATAACGGGCGTACACGCTCTCGGCGTACGCCAGATCCTGCTCGTCGAAGACGACGACCTTCAGACTCGTCTGCTCCTGCCGGTCGGCGAGCCGCTCGACAATATCGTCGAGACGCGCCCAGTCTGTCGCCATCCCCGAGCTGGGCGGCTTGGGCGAGAGCGTCAGCTCGTCCACCTCGCGGAACCACGACTGATAGCGGCTGCCCTGCGTCTCCAGCGCTACGGTCATGCCCTGCCCATGCAGCAGGTCGATCAGCTCGCCGAGCTGCGGCAGGAGCGCCGGGTTGCCGCCGGACAGCGTCACATGAGCGAAGCTGTCGCCTCCCAGCTCCGTCAGCTCGCGCAGCACCTTCTCTGCAGACAGCAGACGGATCTCCGAGGCGGCCGAGCCGTCCCAGGTAAAGGCCGAGTCGCACCAGTTGCACGAGTAGTCGCAGCCCGCCGTCCGCACGAACATCGTCTTCTGGCCGATGAAGCGCCCTTCGCCCTGCACCGTGGGCCCGAAGATCTCCAGCACGGGGATTGGCCTGCCGCTCATCGCTCGCTCCGCGGTCGATAGATGACATAGCTGCTCGGCGTCTCCCGGAGGAATACCTGCAGGCAGCGCGGCCGGTGCGGCAGCGTGTCCAGATGCGCCTGCACCGTCTCGTATACGATGCGAGCGACGACCTCCGTCGTCGGCATCCGTTTCTCCGGCTTGGCTCCGAACGCATTGTCGTTGTTCAGCAGCGTATGGTCGAAGCGGCCATGCACCAGTTGCTTGAGTATGGCGAAGTTAACCAGGAACCCCGCCTGATCCAGCACGTCGCCGACGATCGTCAGATCGGCGAAGTACGTATGGCCGTGCATCGTCTGGCAGTCGCCGGCCGACGGGTGGGGGATATAGTGGGCAGCGGCAAAATGCATATCCTTGTGCAGCTCATAGCGGAAGTCGTGGGCGGGCGAGGGATAGATCTGCTGGATCATCTCGTCAGCTTCCTTTCGCGTTGGGATTCAAGATACGCGTCCAACCCCTTCCTGCGCAGCAGGCAAGCCGGACAGTTCCCGCAGCCGTCTGCGGGTATGCCGTTGTAGCAGGTCAGCGTGCGCTCCCGCACGAAGTCGAGGCCGCCCAGTTCGTCTGCGAGCGCCCAGGTCTGAGCCTTGTCGAGCCACATGAGCGGCGTCTCGATGACGAAGCTGTAGTCCATCGACAGATTAAGCGTCACATTAAGCGATTTGATGAAGACGTCCCGGCAGTCGGGATAACCGCTGAAGTCGGTCTCGCAGACGCCGGTGACGAGATGGCGAGCGCCGATATTTTTGGCCAGCACCGCCGCGAAGGTGAGGAACAGCATATTGCGACCATCGACGAATGTGGACGGCAGACTGCCCTCGCGATGCTCGATGGCGATGTCCTGGCGCGTCAGCGCATTGGGCGCCAGCTGGCTAAGCAGCGACAGATCGAGCACATGCTGGCGGACGCCCAGCTCCTGGGCGATCTCGGCGGCGCAGATCAGCTCCTGCGCATGCCGCTGTCCGTAGTTGAAGGTGACGGCTTCGACTGTCCCATAGGTTTCCATAGCCCATAACAAGCATGTCGTGCTGTCTTGACCGCCGCTGAAGACGACGACGGCCTTCTCCTGTTGTCTCATTATTACCCTGCTTTCCGGAATGCAAAAACGGCCTGCCAAAGGGAATCTGCTGTCGACGCCATCAGGCGGTCGCAGCAAGCTCCATAGCATGCCGTTCATCCTTAGTATTTTTATAGAGGGGGGGTCGCGAACCTCTCCCGGGCATGCGCTGTCGCATGACTCCGGCATGGCTATTCAGTTCGAGGATACTATAACACAGTCCCGCCCGGATGGGAAGGGCATCATCGCATGCTCCCATCGACGGCGACACCTTCGCCTGACCGGCCCAGCCGCAACGCTGAGAGCTTGAGCGAGAGTTCTCATAGCTCCACAGCGAACGCGGACCTAGGCCCTTTTCCTCCGCTCAGCCTGGGCCGTCAGGGCTCCGACACTGGCCGGGCCGGCTTCGCTCACAGCTCCACAGCTGGTGCGGACAGAAGCGATTCCCCATCAGACTGCCGTCCCGCGCGGCCAGATCCGTCTGGTCCGTCTGGTCCATCAGGTCTATCAGGGCCGTCAGAGCTGTTGACGCCAAGGCGGCTCGCCTCGGCGCGCTTCAGATACTTCTGTCCGCGCCAGCGCCAGAGGGAGAGCGCCCCTCGCACGTACTCGTCGAGGATCATGCACAGGTAGATGCCAGTCAGCCCCCAGCCCCAGTGGATGCCAGCCATGTACGAGAGACCCGCAGCGATGATCCACATCGACGTCAGCGACGCGACCATCGTGAACTTGGTGTCGCCCAGCGCATTCAGCGAGCTACCCATCGCCATGTTGAGCATCTTGCCCGGCTGCAGCAGCAGATTGAGCGCCAGCAACGAGACGCCGATCGCGACAATCTCGGTGTCCGCGGTGAACAGGCCGAGCAGATGCGGGCCGAACAGCAGCAGGAGCAGCGCGCCCGGCACGACGATCGCGATGCCGATCCACAGCGCCCGATACGCCATCCGGTAGGCCTCGCGGGTCTGGCCCGAGCCGAACAGATGGGCGATCTGGATCTGAACGGCCAGCGCGATCGAATAGCCCAGCATAAAGCAGCAGGATTCGAGCGTGTTCATATACGTCCGGGCCGCCAGCTCCTTGGTCCCTAGCATCGCGATGAACGTATAGATCGCCAGTTGGGTCAGCACCCAGCAGGACGTATGCACGCCGAGCGGCCAGCCGATACGCAGCACCTCGCCGAACAGCTTCCGGTCGAACAGCGTCATATCGCGGAGCTGGATACGGCGCTCGAAAGCTCGCACATACATCAGATAGAGCAAGATCGTCGCCAACAGCCGGCTGACTACCGTTGAGATCGCGACGCCCGTCAGTCCCCAGGCCGGGAAGCCGAAAGCGCCGAAGATAAAGGCATAGTTCAGGAACAAATGGACGACGTTCATGCCGATCGCCGTGTACATTGGCCCCTTGGTGTTGCCGGTATTGCGGATGACGGTGCTGAGCGTCGATATAACGGCCGCCAGCACCATGCCGCCGCCGACGATCGAGATGTAGATGCTCGCCATCGGCAGCAGCTCCTCGGGCATCTGCAGCACGGCAGCGATCTCCCCTGGCAGCAGATAGAGGAAGACGCTAAGCGCGAGCCCGATGACGAGCGAGACGCTCACAGCCATTACGGCGATCGTGCGCGCGTCCTCCTCGCGGCGGGCGCCGATCCCCTGGGCGATCAGGATGCCCGCGCCGCTGGCGACAGTGACGAACAACGTCGTCAGCGCAGCGAACAGCTGGTTGGAAAAGCCGACGACAGCAACCGCGTCATCGGAGATGCGGCTCACCATAAGCGTATCGGCGGCGCCGAGCATCAGCTGCAGGAACAGCTCGATAAAGATAGGCCAGGCAAGCGCCCATAATGTGTATTTTCGCATCGAATTGGCGGGGGTGTCGGACTTGATCTGAGGTTGCGCAGTCACCGCGATGGCTCCTTTTGGGTCGTCCCGCTTGCGGGCTCGCCTTGTGAGTAGGTTGTCATATTCAACTCACATTATAGATGCTATACTGGTAGCCAAGTATCAGCGGAGCAACCGAAACTTTCACGATTCCAACCTATATCTCTGCCAGGAGGATGACTATGCTGCTGCAATTCGAAGCGCCGCCCCTCCCCCACTACCTCGTCAGCGGCCCGGCTGTCATGCAGGCCGGACGCAAGCATCCGAGCCGCCGAGCGTTTGGGGTATTCGACCTGCTCGTCGTCAAGGACGGCTGTCTCTATATCGGCGAAGAAGAGCGGCAATACGAGGTCGTATCCGGCCATGCCCTGATCCTGCGGCCGGACTGCAGCCATTATGCGACGCTGCCTTGCGGGCAGGATGTCGACTATTACTGGCTTCACTTCCAGACGACCGGACATTGGGAAGCGATGGATCGCAAGGCCTGTCCGCCGCCCTGGAGCGTCTGGCCAGACAAGCCGGCCGAAGCGCAGATGAGGACGCAAACGGGCGATGCGCCACGTACGATTTGCGCTGCTCCAACCTTTCCGATCCAGATCGCCCAGTTCACTTCGCTATTGCAGCCGCGCAAGCTGTATGAGCGGCTGGACCAGCTCGGGGAGCTGGAGCAACGCAATCATCTGGGCAGCGAGCGCTGGCAGCAGCAACTGCTATTCCAGGAGGTCTTGCAGTTGCTGGCGGCTTCGCTGGAGGCGCCGCCGCCATCAGCCAGCGCGCTCTGCGCCGAAGCGGCGGCGGCCTATATCCGGGAGCATTACCGCGACGGCTTCACGGCACAGCAAATGGGCGAAAGCCTGCGCTTTCACCCTGTCTACATCGCACGTTGCATGCAAAGCCATCTCGGCTGCTCGCCCTCTGACTACCTGCTGCGCTTCCGCATCGAGCAGGCGAAGCTGCTGCTGCTGCAGAGCGACCTGCCGATCTCGCGAATCGCCGAGGAGGTCGGCTTCAACCAGCCGGCCTACTTCACAGCAAGCTTCACCCGTCTGGAAGGGCTGTCACCGCGCAGCTTCCGCCGCCGCTTCCTGCATCGTTGAACCGCGGGCTCGCCCCCTACAACGCCCGCGTCCGCGCGTGGGCGGCGGCGCTCCGGATATGGCGCGGCACGCGACCGGCGATCATCGTCAGCACATGCTGCGGGATCGTCCCGGTATGCGCAGCCAGCTCATCGAGCGTAATCTCTGCCTCTCCCGACCGTCCGATCGCCGTCACGACCGTCCCTGCAGGCACGGCATGGGGCAGCCGGATCATCAGTTGATCCATGCACACTCTGCCGAGGATCGGTGTCCGTACGCCGTCCATCAGCAGGTAGAAGCCTGCGCAGCTGCGCGAGTAGCCGTCCGCGTAGCCGAGCGGCACCGTGCCGACCCACTCGTCCTGCTCAGCCCGGTACGTGCAGTCGTAGCCGACATACTCGCCCGCCCGCACCCGCTTCACCTGAACGATGGTGGAGTAGAGCGCCAGCGTCG
>NZ_BFBX01000072.1:6585-6783 GCF_003851045.1 Paenibacillus sp. 598K
GGAGTAGAGCGCCAGCGTCGGCTCCAGACGCAGGCCGCTCTGCTCACGCACATCCGGATCGCAGGTGTCGATGCCGTAGAGCGCAGCGCCGACCCGGATCGTCGCCATGCCCGCCGTCGCGTCCAGCGGATGCTGGATCGCTGCGGCGCTGTTGCCGCAGTGCGCCGGCACATCGGGCCAGCCCTCCTCGGCCAGCCA
>NZ_BFBX01000073.1:0-68956 GCF_003851045.1 Paenibacillus sp. 598K
TAGGCCTACTCGATGTTGTGGTCCGACGCTCCCCGTACCCAAAACGACCCTGGAGGCTAATAACGATGACAAAACTAACGAACGAAACGATAGATCGCCACACGATGACCCAACTGGACTATGATCAACTGCTGGAGCTGCTCGCCGCCGAGACGGTGTCGCCGCGCGGCGCAGCACTGGCCCGCGCGCTCCGGCCTGCTTCGGAGTATACTCGCGTGCGGTCGTTGCTGATCGAGACGGAGGAGGCGCGTCAGCTAATCGACAGCGGGGCGAGCGTGCCGCTATCCGCGATGAGCGGCGTCGACCCGCTGCTGGAGCTGCTCGGCAAAGGCGCCATCTATGGCCGCCAGGAGCTGGAGCAACTCGCCGCATGGCTGCAGGCGGTCAGGCAGATGCAGCGCTACATGGCCGACAAGGCTGAGCGAGCACTGTATCTCGGCGGCTATGCCGAGCGGATGGAGTCCTGTCCGCAGCTGCGCGAGACGCTCGAGACGAGCATCCGGTACGGCGAGATCACCGATGAAGCATCGCCGGAGCTCGGGCGCATCCGCAGACATCTGCGGACGGCAGAGGAGCAGGTGAGGCGGAGGATCGACCAGGCGCTCATGAAGCATCGCGACAGCCTGCAGGAGCTGGTCGTCAGCCAGCGCGGCGGCCACTATGTGCTCGCGGTGAAGCGATCGGCCCGCAAGCAAGTGAAGGGCGCGGTGCTGGATGAATCGGCGAGCGGACAGACGCTGTTCATCGAGCCGCAGGAGGTCGTCGCCGCACATGGCGAGTGGTCGTCGTGGCAGAGCGAGGAAGCGCAAGAGGAGAGCCGCATCCTGGCGCAGCTCTCGTCGCTGGTGGATGCGCATCATCGCGAGCTGACGGCCAATGCGGAGACGATGGCGCAATATGACTTTATCTTCGCCAGAGCGAAGCTGGCAGTGCGTCAGCAAGGCTGCTTGCCACGGCTGATGGACGCGCCGATCCTGCGTCTGCGCGGCGCGCGCCATCCGCTCCTCGGGGAGGGGACGGTACCGCTCAGTCTCCGGCTGGACGATACGGTGCGTCAGCTCATCATCACCGGCCCCAACACCGGAGGCAAGACGATCGCCCTCAAGACGGTAGGTTTGCTCGCGATGATGATGCAGTCGGGGCTGCTCGTGCCGGTCGATCCGCAGAGCGAGCTTGGCGTGTTCGACCTCGTCTTCGCCGATGTCGGAGATGGACAGAGCATGTCCCAATCGCTGAGCACCTTCTCCGCGCACATCTCGGCGGTGGCGGCGATGCTGGCGCGGGCGAGCGGTCGAACGCTGGTGCTGCTCGATGAGCTGGCGGCGGGCACCGACCCTGCCGAAGGCATCGCGCTATCGATCGTCATCCTGGAGGAGCTGGCGGAGCGAGGGACGAGAGTAGTAGCGACGACGCACTTCAATGAGATCAAGACGTACGCTGCGAATACGCCGGGCTGCCGCAATGCGAGAATGGCATTCGACCCGGAGTCGTTACGGCCGCTATACCGGCTGGAGATGGGCGCAGCGGGAGAGAGCCATGCGTTGGCAATCGCCGCCCGTTACGGTCTGCCGGCGCGCGTGCTGCGCAGAGCCGAGGCGAGACTGCAGACAGCGCGGAGCGGGGCGTGGCCTGACACGGCGCAGATGTCGGCGGCGAAGCCGACGGAAGACGAATGGCCTGATGACGAACAGGATGCCGTGAAGGCAGCGACGCGAAGCGGCGGTCGACCGACGGCACAACCGACGCTACGGCAAGGGGACAGCGTCTGGGTGCATCCGCTCGGCTGCATCGGGATTGTCTATAAGGGACCGGATCCGCGCGGAGAGGTCATCGTGCAAGTCCAGGGGCGCAAGCTGGCGTACAACCAGAAGCGGCTGACGCTGCAAATCTCGGCGGCCGAGCTCTATCCGGAAGATTATGATCTGTCCATCGTGTTTGATGCAAAAGAGACGCGCAAGCTGCGGAAGCAAATGTCTCGCAAATATATCGAGGGCGCGTCGATCGAAAGCGGGGAGGAGCCGGGGAAACGCAGTTAGGCTTGCTAGAAGCGCTTGGCGAGTGAATCGCTGGCCTGGATGACGAGCAGCCATCCGTCGTAGACCTCGATTTCGCCCTGCGGGGCGATCAATCGATTGCTGATGCCTAGCGACTCTCCCATCGAGAGCGTGGCATCCTCAAGCGGATACTGGAAGCCCGTGAGCCGGATGCCGCTCACTTGCGGGGTCAGCGGCAGCAGCGACACATAGCTGCGATCGCTGGCCTCGATGATCGCATGATCGACGACCATGGAGATCGTCTGGTACTCGTCGGCGATCTCGGCAGGGACTCCGCGCTGATGCGCTTGCACGAGCAGATGCAGATTGGCCAGCGTATGATCGAGTCGGCCGCCCAGCGCGCCTAGCAGCAGGATCTGCGTCGGCTGCAGGTCGAGGGCGCGTCGGAAGGCTAGCTCGGTGTCCGTGTGGTCTTTGTCGACCGGATCGACCGCCTCCGTCCGATGGCTGCCTTCTCGAATGTAGGTCAGCTCACTGTTGCTGACTGAGTCGAAGTCTCCGATCGCCAGGTCCGGTCGATGGTTGTTGCGGATCAGGTAGAGGGCACCGCTGTCGGCGCCGATCAGGAAGTCGTCCTTCCGGAGCAGTTTGAGGGCCCAGTAGCCCAATTCGCCGCCGGTGAAGATGACGGCTCGTCGATTCAGAGACATCTCGTTTCATCCCCTTTATGAGTAGATTAGGATTAAGGCGCTTACACGCATGTAATAAGTATAATGGCTGGGCGTGCTGTTGACCAGCGCCGACGCGGGTCATCAGCCTTTTCTTGTCGAATAGGGCGGTGACCATGCTTGCGCGGAGGCAGACTTATCACTACAATGAAAAATGACGGGGTGGGACAGCCTGCCGTTCCTTAATATAGAAGAGCAGGCGTCAGATTTGCAGGAAGCGGGGCAGTTAGCGCAATGGATTTGGATATTTTTAGTTGGTTCAGCATTATCGGCACGATCGCCTTTGCGGTCAGCGGCGCGATCGTCGCTATGGAGGAAGAGTACGACATACTGGGCGTGTTCGTGCTTGGTTATGTCACCGCTTTCGGGGGCGGCGTCGTCCGCAACGTCCTGATCGGCGTGCCGGTTACGAGCCTGTGGAATCAAGGTCTGTTCCTGAAGACGGCGATCATCGCGATGTCGCTGTTCTTCCTCATGCCGGCCAAGTGGATCTTGCGCTGGAAGCGCGGCGAGGTGTTCTTCGATGCGATCGGCCTCTCGGCCTTTGCGATCCAGGGCGCGCTGGCCGCTGTCGACATGGGGGTGCCGCTCGGCGCTGTCGTCGTCGCGGCGATGCTTACCGGCATCGGCGGCGGCATGATCCGCGATGTGCTGGCTGGGCGCAAGCCGCTTGTGCTGCGGGAGGAAATCTACGCGGTGTGGGCGATGCTCGGGGGGCTGGGCGTCGGACTCGGCTGGTTCGAGACGCCGGTGCAACTGTTGGTACTGTTCATGTTTATTATTACGATGCGGATGTTGTCGGTATACTACAAGTGGAAGCTGCCCAAGCGCTCGCTGAAGCTGGAGGCCGGCATCGCGGAGCCGCCGCGCCGCGCAATACGACGCAGCAAGAAGGAGAAGACTCGATGATTAACGTATTATTCGTATGCCTGGGCAACATCTGTCGCTCGCCGATGGCGGAGGCAGTGCTGCGCGAGAAGATCCGACAAGCCGGGCTGGAGGGCGAGGTGGCGGTCGATTCGGCCGGGACCGGGGACTGGCATCTGGGCAAACCGCCGCATGCCGGCACGCAGGAGCTGCTGCAGCGGCACGGCATCGGCTGGGACGGGATGACCGCCCGTCAATTTCGCGAGGCGGACTATGGCGATTATGACTATATCGTCTGCATGGACACGCGCAACCGCGCCGATATCGCCCAGTGGCTGCCGTCCGGCGAGCCGCCGGATCGTCCCGCCGTCCTGACCTTCATGGAGCTGCTGCCGGAGCGCGGCGTCCCGGATGTGCCGGACCCGTACTACACGGGCAACTTCGACGAGGTGTACGAGATGGTGGAGGCGGGATGCGATCGGCTGCTCGAGCGGATCAAGGCGGAGCGACATATCGCTCAGCGATAAGCTGCGGCTACACCGCCTTCGGTCGATGTAGTCCGAGCCTGTTCAAGTCAACGCCTGCTCGTTGAACCAGGCGAGCGCCGCCGGCACTTCTTTCTGCCAGAAGCCCCATACGTGCTTGCCGTCGCGCTCGTAGTAGACAAGCTCGGCGCCCTTCTCCTCGAACAGACGCTTCATGGAACGGTTGAGCGAGACGAAGTCGTAGATGCCGCGGTCCGTCTCGTAGGCATCCTCTTGCAAGCCGACCAGCATGTAGGCATGGAGCCAATCGAGCGCACCGGGCGCCAACGCAGCGACGATGTTGCGCGAGGCGGGATAGTAAGCGCCAGAGAGCGAGAGCAGATACTTGAACTTGCCGGGATAGCTGAGCGCGATATGCAGGCTGGCCGTCGCACCCAGCGAATCGCCGGCGAGCAGGATCTGGTCGGCTTCGGAGCGCACCGCATAGCGTGAGGCGACGTAAGGCATCATTTCCTCGACGAAAAATTGTACATACGCATCATGACGTTCGCCGTCAGGCGCATATTCGTCGGTGCGCACCGATTTGTCGACGTCGACGCCGACGATAACGACGGGCTCGAGCTCGCCGCTGAGGATCATCTCATGGGCTTGCGTCGCGATCCGGCCAAAGTTGAAGAAGTCTTCGCCGTCCTGGCAGTAAATGACGGGATAGCTTAGCACTTCGTTGTAGCCGGGGGGCAGGTATAGACGAAGTCCGCGCTCGCCTTCGGGCAAGTGACGGGATTCGACCTTGTCTTTCAGAATGGTGCGCTTGGCGGGTTGGTTGTCGCTCATCTGGCAATCTCCTTTGTCTCTGAATGGTTTGCATGGCCGATGGGTAAACAATAGGGAGGAAACATGCACCATTCGTGAATTTTTGATGAAGTTGTACCATTCTGTTATACATCTTTTCAAAGGCTGTATTATAAACATTGTCATCCTGAAAATCGTCAAAAGTTTAGAAAAAACAACGGTTTTTCCGAATTTTGCTTTGACCATTTTCGGTAAACAGGTTTATAATAATTCTATAACAGCGAAAGTAGATATTCAAATATCTTATCGAGGTGAACGTGAAAATGAGTAAACTCCCTTACGAAGTTCAGGTGGAGCCGGTTACCCCGCTATCCATACTGTCTCCAGAAGGCGAAGTCATCAATCCGGACCTGATGCCGGAGCTGACAGACGAGCAATTGAAAGAAATGATGTACCGTATGGTATTCACGCGCACTTGGGACGAGCGCGCTGTCAATCTCGGCCGTCAAGGCCGTCTCGGCTTCTATGCGCCGGTCTCCGGTCAGGAAGCATCGATGGTAGGCAGCGAGTACGCGCTGAACAAGGACGATTTTGTTTGCCCGGGCTACCGGGATATGCCTCAGATCGTATGGCACGGCCTGCCGCTGTATCAGGCGTTCCTGTACTCTCGCGGCCACCAGCACGGCGGCCAGATTCCGGAGGACGTGCATGTGCTGATGCCGCAGATCATCATCGGCGCCCAGATCCTGCACGCGACTGGCGTGGCGATGGCCTTCAAGAAGAAGGGCGAGAAGCGCGTCGCGATTACGTATACCGGAGACGGCGGTTCGTCCGAGGGCGATTTCTACGAAGGCTTGAACTTCGCTGGCGTCTTCAAGCTGCCGGTCATCTACGCGGTCCAAAATAACGGCTACGCGATCACGACGCCGTTCGAGAAGCAGACTGCAGCCGAGTCGATCGCTCACAAGGCGGTAGCCGCAGGCATCAAGGGCGTGCAGGTCGACGGCATGGACATCCTCGCCGTATACAAAGCGGTGAAGGACGCAGCTGAGCGCGGCCGTAACGGCGAAGGCGCAACGCTGATCGAAATCCTGACGTATCGGTTCCGTCCGCACTCGATGGCGGATGACACCTCCAAATACCGTACCAAAGACGAAGAAGCGGAATGGAGCCTGAAGGATCCTCTCGTTCGCTTCGGCAAATTCCTCGAGAGCAAGGGTCTGTGGTCCGATGAGGATACCGCTCGCGTGAAGGAAGAAGCAAAGGCAACGGTCAACGAACAAATCAAAAAGGCTGAAGCGACGGAAAAGATGACAGTGGGCGGTCTGATCGATTCGATGTTCGAGACGACGCCGCAGCATCTGCAAGAGCAAAAAGCCGATTTCGAATAGGAGGAACCAGCGATCATGGCTCAAATGAATATGAAAGAAGCGATCCGCGACGCGATGCGCGTCGAGCTCGAGAAGGATCCTAACGTTTTGGTATTCGGCGAGGACGTAGGCAAGGTCGGCGGCGTATTCCGCGCAACCGAAGGACTGCAAGCAAAATTCGGCGAAGAGCGCGTCTTCGATACGCCGCTGGCGGAATCCGCAATCGGCGGTCTTGCAGTCGGCATGGGCATCCAGGGCTTCCGTCCGGTCGCCGAGATTCAGTTTGTCGGCTTCATCTATGAAGCGCTCGACCAGATGTTCGTCCAGGCGGCTCGCATGCGCTACCGTTCCGGCGGCCGCTACAACGCGCCGATCGTCTTCCGCACGCCGTTCGGCGGCGGCGTTAAGGCAGCCGAGCTGCATACCGACTCGCTCGAAGGTCTGGCGATCCAGACGCCGGGCATCAAGGTTGTCATCCCATCCAATCCTTACGACGCCAAGGGTCTCTTGATCGCGGCGATCCGCGACAACGACCCGGTCTTCTTCATGGAGCATCTCAACCTGTACCATGCGTTCCGCGCCGAGGTGCCGGAGGAGGACTATACTGTCGAGATCGGCAAGGCCAACGTCGTCCGCGAGGGCAGCGACATTACGATCCTGACATACGGCATGATGGTTCACTCGTCGGTCAAGGCTGCGGAGGAGCTCGAGAAATCCGGCATCAAGGCGGAGGTTATCGATCTGCGCACGCTGCTGCCGCTCGATATCGACACGATCGTCGCATCGATCCAGAAGACCAATCGCGCGATCGTCGTCCAGGAAGCGCAGAAAACTTCCGGCGCGGCCGCCGAGATCATCGCCCAGATCAACGAGAAAGCGATCCTGCATCTCGAGGCGCCTGTGCTGCGCGTCGCCGGTCCGGACACGGTCTATCCGTTCGCCCAGATCGAGGACGCCTGGCTCCCATCGCCGAAGCGTATTATCGATGCGGTTAACAAAACGCTGGAGTTTTAAAAGATTGGTGGACCTGGCCTAAGAGGCACGGAATCGTTCTGTAGAAGCGAAGCGCTCGCCTTTGTCCCCGGATTTGCCCCGCTAACGGGGCTTATCTAATCCACAAATCTGGGGACAACAGCGATCGGAAGAACGATCCGTTGCCCGCAGGCTTGCAGTCCACCACGCTTTATAAAAGCTTGCACATTAAGTAAGGAGGTAATCCAGGTGGCCAAATTCGAATACCGGTTCCCAGAGCTGGGAGAAGGCCTGCATGAAGGTGAGATCGTCAAGATCCACATCAAGCCAGGCGATAAAGTGACCGACGAAGATATTATCATGGACGTACAAAATGACAAGGCGATCGTCGAAGTGCCGTGTCCTGTAGAAGGCAAAGTGCTCGAGGTGCTCGTCAAGGACGGCCAAGTGTGCCATGTCGGCGACGTCGTGGCGATCATCGACGCTGAAGGCGACGTGCCGGATCAAGCGCCAGCACCCGAGCCTGAAGCTGCGCCTGAGCAAGCGAAGGAAGCTGAGAAAACCGAGCTGCCGGAAACGAAAGGCTCGGAAACGGCATCGGCCGATAAAGCGGATGGCTCCTCTGACAAGGGTGCGGACGACGCTGGCAAAGCGCAAATCCTGGCTACTCCAAGCGTACGTAAGTATGGCCGCGAACAGGGCGTCGAGCTGTCGCAGGTCAAAGGCACCGGCAAAAACGGTCGCATCACACGCGAGGATATCGACCAATTCGCAGCGGGCGGCGGAGCTGCAGCTCCTGAAGCGAAGGCGCAGGAAGCGGCGGCTGAGAGCAAGAGCGAAGCGAAGCCGAAGACTGCCGTGCCTCAGGGCGACCGTCCGGAGGAGCGTGTGCCGTTCAAAGGTATCCGCAAAGCGATCGCCGGAGCGATGGTCAAATCGGTCTACACCGCGCCGCATGTCACCATCATGGACGAAGTCGACGTCAGCGCGCTGGTCGAGCTGCGTACGAAAGGCAAGCCGATGGCTGAGAAAAAAGGCGTCAAGCTGACCTACCTGCCATTCATCGTGAAGGCGCTCGTGGCAGCGCTGCGCGAGTACCCGATCATGAACTCGACGCTCGACGAAGCGAATCAGGAGATCGTGTACAAGAAGTACTACAACATCGGTATCGCTGCCGACACCGACAACGGTCTCGTCGTACCTGTCGTCCACGATGCGGACCGCAAGAGCATCTGGATGATCGCTGCCGACATCATGGACCTGGCGGTCAAAGCGCGCGACGGCAAGCTGTCTCCGAACGAGATGAAGGGCGGCACGATGACGATCTCCAACATCGGCTCCGCTGGCGGCATGTTCTTCACGCCGGTCATCAACTTCCCGGAAGTAGCGATCCTCGGCACTGGACGTATCTCCGAGAAGCCGGTCGTCAAAAACGGCGAAATTGTCGCCGCTCCGGTCATGGCGTTGTCCCTCAGCTTCGACCATCGTCTCATCGACGGTGCGACGGCTCAGAACTGCATGAACTATATCAAACGACTGCTCGCTGATCCCGAGCTGCTCGTAATGGAGGTGTAAGTCACCATGGTAGTAGGCGATGCTTCCCTGGATATTGACACATTAGTAATCGGAGCCGGTCCTGGCGGATATACCGCTGCGATCCGTGCCGCGCAGCTCGGTCAAAAGGTGCTCGTGGTCGATAAGGAAAAAGTAGGCGGCGTCTGTCTGAACGTCGGCTGTATCCCGTCCAAAGCGCTGATCTCGGCGGCGCATCAATACGAATCGATCTCTCACGGAGCAGATATCGGTATCAATGCCAGCGATGTTAGCGTCGACTTCGGCAAGGTGCAGGAGTTCAAGGACGGCGTCGTCAAGAAGCTGACCGGCGGCGTTGCTTCGCTCCTCAAAGCGAACAAAATCGATTACTTTAACGGCGAAGTCATGTTCATCAACGAAAACGAAGCGCGCGTCTTCAACGACCAAGAGTCGCCGCGCTACCGCTTCAAGCATTGCATCATCGCAACCGGCTCGCGTCCGATCGAGCTGAAGCCGTTCCCGTTTGGCGGACGGATCATCTCCTCGACCGGCGCGCTCTCGCTGCCTGAAGTGCCGAAGAGCATGATCGTCGTCGGCGGCGGCTACATCGGTATCGAGCTTGGTCAGATGTACTCCAAGTTCGGCACCAAGGTAACCGTAGTCGAAGGTCTCGACTCGATCCTGGCCGGCTTCGACGCCGAGATGTCCAAGCTCGTCGAGAAGAAGCTCAAAGCGCAGGGCGTGGAGATCTTCACCGGGGCCAAAGCGAACAGCGCAGAGCAGACCGACAATGACGTGACGCTCAGCTTTACTGTCGGCGACGAAGAGAAGCAGCTGACCGCCGATTACCTGCTCGTCACGGTCGGACGTCGTCCGAACACCGACGGCGAGCTGGGCCTCGACCTGATCGATCTGAAGATGACGGACCGCGGCTTCATCGAAGTCGACGATCAAGGCCGCACGAGCATCCCTCATATCTATGCGATCGGCGATATCGTCGCTGGTCCGGCACTCGCTCACAAAGCTTCGTACGAAGCAAAAGTGGCAGCCGAGTCCATCGCGGGACTGCCGAGCAAGATTGATTACAAGTGCATTCCGCTGGTCGTATTCTCCGATCCGGAGTGCGCGAGCGTAGGCTACAGCGAGAAGGAAGCCAAGGACAAAGGCCACAATGTCAAAATCGGCCGCTTCCCGTTCAACATCAACGGACGCGCCTTGTCGCTTAATGCAACCGAAGGCTTCGTGAAGATCGTCTCCGACGCCGACAGCGGTCTGGTGCTCGGCGCGCAAATCGCCGGCCTGGAAGCTTCTAACCTGATCGCCGAGCTGGGTCTGGCGATCGAGATGGGCGCTACGACTGAGGATATCGCGCTCACCATCCACGCGCATCCGACGCTGGGCGAGATCCCGATGGAAGCGGCAGAGGTTGCGCTTGGCCATCCGATCCACACCTTCGTCAAAAAATAAGGCAAGAATAAGGCAAGCGATAGAGCTTGCGCTATAGGTTAGCAATGGGTTCCCAAGCAGTGGCGGGCAGCGTGATACGCTGTCTCCCGGCTTGGGAACTGCTCGTTGTAGCTTCACGTCGTTTGTTGGCGGAATAGCGAAAGAAAGTTAAAGAAACTTTCGTTGGGGAGCCGGAGTTGGGCTGATCGGGTGGAGTAACGAAACAAACTTTCGTTGTAAGGCCGAAGTGGGCGCGTTTGGCTGGAGTAACGAAAGAAATTTTCGTTTGTTTAGGCTGTCGCCATGGGGCAATAGCTTATTCTTCACTCTCCCCCCTTGCACACTTCTTTGGACGCTCCCGGGAGGGCGGCGCAGCCCTGGTCATCGCATAGTGATCGGCTGTTTTACCTTGCGTGAAGCGTGTTGGAAATGCATGGCGTCGTTGCAAAAAGTGTCGCTCCGTCCACAGTGGCTATGGTATGATAATAAGAGTAATGAAAGTAAAGAGGTGTCCGTGTGAAATCGTATCTTGAGTTGCTCCGCGATATACTGGAGAACGGCGAGGCGCGCAGCGACCGGACCGGAACCGGGACGTTGTCGGTGTTCGGTCGCCAGCTTCGCTACGATCTGTCCCAAGGCTTCCCGGTCGTCACGACCAAGCGCATCCATATGAAATCGGTCATCCATGAGCTGCTCTGGTTCCTGAGCGGCGATACCAATGTCCGTTACTTGCAGGAGAATGGCGTCCGCATCTGGAATGAATGGGCGGACGAGAACGGCGATCTCGGCCCGGTCTACGGCTCGCAATGGCGGGCCTGGGAGACGCCGGAGGGCAAGCGGATCGATCAGATCGCGGGCGTGGTCGAGAGCATCCGCAATAACCCGAGCTCGCGTCGCCATCTGATCAGCGCCTGGAATGTCGCCGAGATCGACCATATGAAGCTGCCCCCATGCCATTACACGTTCCAATTCTACGTTGCCAAGGGCAAGCTGTCCTGCATGTTCACGATGCGCTCCTCCGACACATTCCTGGGCTTGCCGTTTAACCTGGCGCAATACGCGCTACTCACACATATGATCGCGCAGCAATGCGATCTGGAGCCCGGCGAGCTGATCTATTCGGGGGCCGATGTGCATATCTACAACGACCATCTCGAGCAGGTGAAGCTGCAGCTCACCCGCGAGCCGCTGCCGTTGCCCAAGCTGGTCATCAAGCGCAAGCCCGATTCTATCTTTGACTATCGCTACGAAGACTTCGAATTGATCGGCTACGAGCATCATCCGGCCATCAAGGCGACCGTCTCCGTATAGCTGCTTAACAGGAGGCCCACATGACGATTACGATGATAGCCGCGATGGCCCGCAACCGGACGATTGGCATCGACAACAAGCTGCCGTGGCGGATTCCCGACGATATGGCCTTCTTCAAGCGGACGACGACCGGCACGACGGTGGTCATGGGACGTAAGACGCTGCAATCATTTGGCGGCCCGCTCAAAAACCGGCGCAACGTTGTCCTCACCCGTAGCATAGACTTACAGGAAGAAGGCTGCGAGGTAGTGCGCTCCGTCGAGGAGGCGTTGGAGACGCTGCGCGGCGAGGATCTGATGATCATCGGCGGCGAGCAGATCTACCGGCTCTTCCTACCCTATGCCGATCGGCTGCTGCTGACCGAGATCGACGAGGATTTCAACGGGGATACGTACTTCCCGGCTTTCAGCCTTGATGAGTGGGAGATGACCGAGCGGACCAAGGGCGTCCGCGATGAGCGCAATCCTTATGATTATTACTATACGACGTACACGCGACGGCCTCATTCCTCTGAATAATCCGAATGAATGGCAGTAGAGTGCAAATGATTATGCGGATAATCCATTCCTGATCGATATGTAACAGGCTAAGATATTGTATTATAGTGTAAATCGGTCCTTATCAGTAAGGACGTATAGCCCGCATTAACGGATGGAGGAAAGCGATCATGTCTACACCAACTGGATTTATGGAATATAAACGCGAGCTCGCTGCAGACCGCGATCCGCTGGAACGGATCAAGGACTGGGAAGAGTTCCATCTGCACACGTCGGAAGAGCAACTACGCACCCAGGGCGCGCGTTGCATGGACTGCGGCACTCCTTACTGCCATACCGGCATCGAGCTGGCAGGCTCGGTCTCCGGCTGCCCGGTCAACAACCTGATCCCCGAGTGGAACAACTTGATCTATCGCGGTCGCTGGAAGGAAGCGCTCGATCGTCTGCACAAGACGAACAACTTCCCCGAGTTTACCGGCCGCGCTTGTCCTGCGCCTTGCGAGGGCTCCTGTACCGTCGGTCTGATCGGCGATCCGGTGACGATCAAGTCGATCGAGCAAGCGATCATCGACAAGGGCTTCGAGGAAGGCTGGGTCGTGCCGCACCCGCCGGAGATCCGCACGGGCAAACGCGTCGCTGTCGTCGGCTCCGGTCCTGCCGGTCTGGCTGCCGCCGCTCAGCTCAACAAAGCCGGTCACAACGTGACGGTGTACGAGCGCGCTGACCGGATCGGCGGCTTGCTCATGTACGGCATCCCGACGATGAAGCTCGACAAGGGCGTCGTCCAGCGTCGCGTCGACATCCTGGCTGCCGAAGGCATCGAGTTCGTCACGAACACCGAGATCGGCAAGGATATCGAAGCGAAGCAACTCGTCGATGACTTCGACGCCGTCGTCCTGTGTGGCGGCGCGACCAAGCCGCGCGAGGTCGCGATCGAAGGACGCGAGCTGAACGGCGTGCATCTGGCGATGGACTACCTGAATGGCACGATCAAGAGCTACCTGGACTCGAACCTCGAGGACGGCAACTATATCTCCGCCAAGGACAAAAACGTCATCGTGATTGGCGGCGGCGATACAGGCACTGACTGCGTGGCTACTGCGCTCCGTCACGGCTGCAAGTCGATTACGCAATTCGGCACTGTCGCCAAGGCGCCGCTGGAGCGCGATCCGATCACGAACCCGTGGCCGCAATTCCCGCATGTGTACACGCTTGACTATGCGCAGGAAGAGGCCAAAGCGATGTTCGGCTCCGACCCGCGCGCATTCTCCGTGCTGACCAAAAAGTTCGTCGGCGATGAGAATGGCAACCTGAAGGAGCTGCACACCGTACAAATCGAGCGTTATATCGACGAGAACGGCCGCAAGATCTACAAGGAGCTGCCAGGCACAGAGCAGGTATGGCCTGCTGATCTGGTGCTGATCGCAATCGGCTTCGATGGACCGGAGACGACGCTGGTCGAGCAGCTCGGACTGGACCAGGATCGTCGATCAAATGTCAAAGCAGCTTATGGCAAGTATGCGACGAATGTGGACAAAGTGTTCGCTGCTGGCGATATGCGTCGTGGTCAAAGCTTGATCGTCTGGGCGATCAACGAGGGCCGGGAAGCGGCCCGGGAAGTGGATAAATATTTGATGGGCTCGACTGTATTGCCATAAGCGGCATATGCGGAGCGAGTTCGGACGAAAAGCGCCTTCGGGCGCTTTTTATATTGCCGCCGAACATACAAGAGGATTTCTCAAATGATCCATTCGGGTTATAATGGGAAGGACGCATAGGCGGGGATGGACCGCAGCAATGAGAGAAAGGTGAGCATGCATGATAAAGTACGGCTCGGAGCAGGTGAGTCACCTGCGATTCGCGAGCTTCGACGCGAGGCTGGAGCGCCGCAACGAGCAATGGATCGATGTCGTCCTGCGCTTCGAGCTGGCGGCTGGCTCGGACGAGACGCCGGCAGATCTGATCGATCTGACCGCGCTGGTCATCTGTACGCATCAGGGCCAGATCGCCCAGATCGTGCCGCAGGATGAGGAGATCGATTGCGAGTACCAGTTCACGTCGGAGGAGAAGGTGCAAATCACTGCCTATATCGAAAGTCCGACGATGCAGTCCCGCATCCGTCAGGCTGCGGGCTGACGATACGCGGGTTGAGAGGGGGCAGCTTCGGTGAAGAGCGAAGCAACGATCCTGACATCTGGAGAGCTGCAGAGGATACGGAGCTATGTCCAGTACAAATACGCCGGCTCGCCGCAGCGGCAGCCGGAGATCATCGCTGATGCGATCCGGCGCGTCGTCCTGCGCGAGCTGCCTGAGCTGCCTGCGCGACAGCGGCAGACGATCGCCTCGTCGCTCATCCGGCAGCAGGTGCTCGGCGAGCGTCGGCCGGTGCGCGCCGAGGACATCTGGCAGGCCTGTCTGGCTGAGCTCGTGGAGCCAGGCGAACAAGAGGTGCAGGCTTTGAGCGGCTGGCTGGAGCGACGACTCGGCACTACGCTGCCAGAACGTCGGCTGCGACAGCTGATCGCGGGCTATCGCGCGGCGCCGGAGGCGTGCCGGTGGTCGGACGTGATGGCGGAGGTGAAGCAGGCTGCCATCGAGTCGGCTGCGAGCCAGACTGCGGACATAGCGGAGCGGACGACTCGGCATCGGCCGTGGCTGGCGCTGCTCGGATACGCCATGCTCAGCGTGGCGGTCGTCGCAGCGGCGCTGCTCTATGTTCGATTGACTGCGCCGACTGCGGTCCTGCGCGAGCTGCCCGAGGCGCTGAAGCTGCGGACGCCGCTCGTCTTCCACTATCAGCCGGCATTGCCGGAGGGCATCGTCAATGAACTCCCGGACGAGCTGCGTTATGTCGCTGTCGATGAGGCGGCGCTGCAGGCCTATCTGACGGGGCGGCATTCGCTGCTCGCGGACGAGCCGTATTATAGCGCGATGATGACGACAGCCTGGCGCTACGATATCCATCCGCTGCTGCTGTTTGCGATCGCCGGTCAGGAGCAGGGCTTCGTGCCGCGCGATCATCCGGAGGCGGAGCGGATCGCCAACAATCCATTTAATGTATATTATAGCTGGCAGAGGTACAATACGACGATCGACGACTCGGCGGAGATCGCCGCCCGCACGGTGCTGCGCTGGGCGCGCGACCGTCCGCCGGGGACGGAGGCGCTCGCCTGGATCAATCGCAAGTATGCGGAGGACCCGACGTGGTCGACCGGCGTACGCCGATTGTTCGAGGCGATGACCGCTGCCCAGCCTTGACTATGACTGACCAGCGGGAGCGTGAGACATGAAAACCTTGATCATCGCCGAGAAGCCCGACATGGGCCGGACGATCGCCGCCGTCATCGAGCCGAGAGCGCGCAACAAGCGGACGCATCTGGAGGGCGAGACGTATATCATCACCTGGGCGATCGGCCATCTGGTCACGCTGGCAGAGCCGGATCGCTATGATGCGCGGTACAAGAAGTGGAAGGCTGAGGATCTGCCGATCATTCCGGACAAATTCAAATTATGGCCCAATCCGCGCACCAAGGATCAGCTCAAGGTGATCGGCGAGCTGGCCAAGAGCTGCGGACAGCTCGTCAATGCATGCGATGCCGGACGCGAGGGGCAGCTAATCTTCCATCTGATCCGCCAGCATCTGAAGCTCAAGCAGCCCGTGCAGCGGCTCTGGATCTCCGATCTGACGCCGGAGACGATCCGCCGCGGCTTCTCGAGTCTGCGCAGCGACACCGAATACGACCCGCTCACACGCGCAGCGAGAGCGCGCAGCGAGGCGGACTGGCTGATCGGCATGAACGCCTCTCGCGCCTTCACGATCCGTCACCGGGCGCTGTTGTCGGTCGGACGCGTACAGACGCCGGTGCTGGCGCTGCTCTATGATCGCCACCGCGAGATCCAGGCGTTCCAGTCCGAGACGTATTATACGGTGCACGCCGTCTTCCTGCAGGACAAGCTGACCTACAGCGGGACATGGCAAGGCGAGCGCATCACCGATCGGGACAAGGCCGAGGCGCTGCGAGCCAAGGTACATGGCAAGCCGGGCGAGATCGTATCCTATGAGGTCAAGGAGAGCAAGGAATATCCTTACCGGCTCCATGATCTGACGCTGCTGCAGCGCGAGGCGAACGGTCGCTACGGCTTTTCGGCCAAGAAGACGCTGGACATCGCCCAGGGACTGTATGAGAAGCACAAGGTGATCACCTATCCCCGGACCAACTCCAACTATGTTACCGAGGAGAATCTGCCAGTGATGGGCAAGGTGCTGCAGATGCTCGGGACAACCGGCGAGTATGGGGAGCTGGCAACCAATGCCGATAGCGGCAGAGTCCATAAAGGCAACCGGGCCGTCTGCAATCCATCCAAGGTCGAGGATCACCATGCGATCCTGCCGACGCCGAAGAAGCCTGGGCAGCTAAGCGCCGAGGAGCAGAAGATCTATGATCTGATCGTGCGTCGCTTCCTCTCGCATTACTATCCGCCCGCCGTATACAGCAACCATGAGGTGATGACCAAGGTCGAGGAGGAGCTGTTCCGCACGAAGGTCAAGCAGCAGCTCGAGGTTGGCTGGAAGGTCGTCCAGCAAGGACAGGACGCTGACGAGGGCAAAAGCAAGGGGCGGCGCAAAAAGCCGGGCAAGGATGAGGAGGACCAAGAGGAGGAGCTGGTGCTCGAGGAGTTCTCCGTCGATCCGGCCAAGCCGGTCATGTGCAAGGAGGCCGAGGCGCGGGAAAAGGCGACGCAACCGCCCAAATCGTACACAGAGGGCACGTTGCTCAAGGCGATGGAGACGGCCGGCAAGTCGATGGAAGACGAGGAGCTCAAGGAAGCGATGAAGGATACCGGGCTCGGCACGCCGGCGACGCGCGCGGCGACGATCGAGCGACTGAAGCAGGTCGGCTACATTACGCTGAGCGGCAAAAAGTTGGACATTACCGTCAAGGGCTGCTCGGCGATCGAGCTGATCCGAGGCGCCGGCGTCGAGCTGCTCGCCTCGCCGGAGATGACCGGTCGCTGGGAGCAGCGGCTGCACCAGATCTCCAAGGGCGAGGCGTCGGATGCGCAATTTATGGAGAAGGTGAAGCAATTCGCCTCGATGATTGTCGCCAAGGTGAGCACGCAGGCACCAGCGCCTGCCTCGATGTTCGAGGGCGACGAGGGCAGCGGCAAGCGTGGCCAGAGTCGGGGCAAAACCGGGCAAGGCAAGGGCCGCCAAGGCAGCCGGGAGCAGTCGGGATCGAGCCCAGGCGGCGCAAGGAGCGGATCGGCCCGGGCGAGCACAGCGACCAGCAGCCGAGCAGCGGGAAGCAGCCAAGCGGGTGGCCGCGCCGGAGGAGCGACCGGGTCTGGATCGGTCCGAGCCACTGCTGCGGCAGGGGCGACCAGGTCATCCGGGGCCGGATCTGCTCGCGCCGAGGTGGCGGCAGGGGGCAGCGGCACTTCCGTCAAGGCTACCGCCAAGCCTGCTGGCGGATTGACGGCGCTGGCCCCATGTCCGCGCCGAGGCTGCAGCGGCCAGCTCATCGAAGGCAAGCGAGGCTACGGCTGTACCCGCTATCGCGAGGGCTGCACCTTCGTCATCTGGAAGGAGCAGCAAGGCAAGAAGATCTCCCAGACGATGCTGAAGGCGCTGATCGCCAAAGGCGAGACGAGCAAGCTCGCCTTCAAGCAGCCTGGCGGCGAGAGCCGCAAGGGCCAGCTGCTGCTGGCCAATCGCGAGAGCGGCGAGCTGCGTATCCGCTGGGAATGATAACGCTGGGAAGGGTAGCTAAGAGGAGGGAGCAAGTGGACATTCGGCAACTGGGATCAGAGGAGCAGCTACCGATGGAGCTGCTGCTGCTTGCCGATCCGTCGGAGCGGCTGGTCGAGGATTATGCGCGGCGCGGCATATGTTATGTCGCTTGGGACGGGCAAGCGCCGATCGGCGTCTATGTGCTGCTGCCGACCAGACCGGATACGGTCGAGCTGGTCAATGTAGCTGTCGCCGACGCCATGCAAGGCAAAGGCATCGGCAAGCAGCTTGTCCTGCATGCGGTCGAGCAAGCCCGCGACATGGGCTATGCGACGATCGAGGTGGGCACCGGCAATACGAGTATTGGTCAGCTGGGACTGTATCAGAAGTGCGGCTTCCGCATGGTCAGTATCGATCGGGACTTTTTCCTCCGTCATTATGAGGAGCCGATCTATGAGAACGGCATGCAGGTGCTCGATATGGTGCGACTGTCGCAGGATCTGCACAAGTAAGGCTTGCACCTCCCGTTGCGTCATGGAGTATGCTCGTCTTGCAAGGGTCGATCGGCACATGCCGTGTCGATCGACAAGCCAGCGATCAAGGGAGGACGAAGCAATGACCACACGTAATGGGACCTATACCGTCGGGGAATTCGCAGCGCAGACGCGCTGCTCGATACGCACCCTGCACTATTATGACGAGATCGGCCTGCTGCGCGCCGAGCGTGATCTCTCAAGTGGCCATCGCATCTACCGGAGCCGGGATCTGTACACGCTCCAACGGATCGTCAGTCTGAAGGCGCTTGGTTACAGCCTGGAGGAGGTCGCGGACATGGTCAGGCGTCCGGAAATCGACGCCTCCCTGCTAGATGGACTGCATACCCAGCGGCAAGCGATCGAGGCGAAGCAGCGGCAATGGGAGCAGACGAAGCTGGCGCTCGAGCGGGTCATCCGGCTCGTGGAGGAGGAGGGCAGTGTCGACAGCGACGTGCTACTCAGTCTGATCCACAGCATGCAGACAGAGGACGAGCAGCGACAATGGCTGGAGGAGCGGACGACGCCGGAGCTCGCGGAGCAACTATTCAACCGCAGCGAGGCGGAGAAGACCGAGGACGATCGATCCTACATCCGGTTCGTACGAGAGGTGAGACGGCTCGTCGGGACGCCGGTCGATACGCCCGAGGTGATGGCGCTGATGGCGGGTCAGATCGAGCAGGCGCACGATCAGGTCGGCGCGGAGCATGAGCAAGCGGTCTCGGCGCTCGCCTCGATCGATCCGGAGGAGCTGAAGTTCATGACGAGCTCGCCGTTCACGGCGGAGGAGGAAGCGTGGCTGAATGAAGCGATGCTGCACTACATGACCGAGCAGTTCGGCGCGGGCAATCTGAAGCCGTAGCTACGGAAGCGACTCTGCGCTGCAATTATGGGAGCAGGGCCTGTCGCTCGCGCAGAGGAACAGATAGAGGAAGCTTCCGACGAGGAATCCGTTCACAAAGAGCGCTCAACGCATAAGCAAAAGGACCTTGCTTGCCACGAATCGTGGCGGCAAGGTCCTTTTGTCAAGGGGCGGATATCAGTCAGTAAGCGGTGCGGCGAGGACGAAGCGAGCGTAGGAACAGTCCGGCGCTGCCGCGTCTCTCATGGGGCAGGACGGTTCACGTAGCCGTGGATCGTCTCCGGCACCTCGCGCAGATGGTTCAGGGTGAAAAAGGCGCCACGCGGCTCTACGGCAATCTCAATGACGTTATAGAGCCATTCGACCTCTGTAATCATATGGATGGCATGCAGTCCCGCCGTGAGGGCAGGCACGACATCGGTGCGGATCGAATTACCGATCATCCACGTATGATCGCGGTCGAACGGACCTCCGCTAATAATCTCCTCAAGCGCTTCGATATTTTTGTGTCGGCGCACATAGATACGCGTGTCGAAATATCGCTGCAGCTGCATCTGCTCGATCTTGCGGTTCTGGATGAGCAACTCTCCGCCAGTATACAGGTGCAGCTCATGACCCGACTCGGCTAGCGCATCGAGCGTCTCCTGCATATGCGGGTAAGGCTCGACTTCATGCTCGTACACGCTGCGTCCGAGCTGCCACAGGCTATTCTCCTCGATGGTGTCGCGCCGACGGCCGGTCAGCTCTGTAAAATAGCGGTACGTCTCGATGAAGGACTGCGGGAAGTGGTCGCTCTTGAAGCCGAGGACATCGATGCCGGCGATATCGATCTCCGTCTGCTTGTCGCGTACGGCGTCCGCTGTGACGCCGTACGAGCCGAACCAAGCGAGCATCTGTGCTGTGAAGCGGTCGATGACTTGGTAGAAGTATTTGTTGCAATAAATTAATGTATCGTCTAGATCGAATAAGATCGTCTGCTTCATAACGGGTACTCCTTATGCCAGGTTAATGTTCTCTTCCCACAATGGTACCCAATAAGCGACGGGTCGTCAAACCCCGCGCCTCAACGTAGGTATGTCGGGGCATCAACTTATCAACTCTGGCGGGGCGGCAAGCTCCCCGGGTCAGGCGTGCTTCAGCTTCTGTGCGAGCAGGTTGTTCTTGATGAAGGCGATGCGTCGCCGCACGTAGAAGTCATGGCTGTCGCCCTTCAGCTCGCGCGGGGTGACCGTCCCGCCGCCGTCGTTATCGATAATGGCAAGCGTGCCGTCCGAATAAAACTTAAACGTTAAATCCCGATAAGGTCGATGCTTTTCAATAAACCGAAAGTTTTCGCAACTGCGCATGGGGGTCATCCTCCTTCAAATTACCAGATTAAGAACGCTTGTTCTGTTTTTATTATAGCAAACATTTGTTCGGGTGGAAAGAATTTTTTGTATAGTCTAAACTAGATGAGAATCATGGTTGCGTAAGCGGTTTACATAGGGCAATAACAGGACTTACTTGAATGACTGGCAAAGGAGCACCGGAGATGATCAAGGTAAAGCGCATGACCAAAAAAATACCAGGCGGCCCCAAGGTGCTGTCGGATATTAGCTTCGAAGCGTTTAATGGCGAGTTCATCGCTATCACCGGCGCCAGCGGCAGCGGCAAGTCGATGCTGCTCAAATGTCTGGCGATGCGGGAGCCGTGGACCGGCGAGTATGTCGTGGACGGCGAAGATATCATGAGCAACAAATTTATGGGCACCCGCAAGGTGCGGCGCGAGTTCGCCTATCTGGAGGAGAAGCCGCTGCTGAGCCCGAACAAGACGGCGCTCAAAAACGTGCTCATCGGCTCCCGCTATCAGACGCCGCTCTGGCGGATGGCGACGGGCATGGTCCGCAATGACGACTACATGGGCGCGATGGATATGATCGAGAAGGTCGGCTTGCTGGACAAGGCGAGGCAGAAGACGGACAAGATGAGCGGCGGCGAAAAGCAGCGCGTCGCGATCGCGCGGGCGCTCGTGCACGGCGCCAAGGTGCTGCTCGCGGACGAGCCGGTATCGGGGCTGGACCCGCATGCGGCCGAGGAAATCCTCAAGGATCTGAAGGCGCTCTGCAAGCAGCAGCGCATCATCGTCATCTGCGTGCTGCACCAGGCGGACTGGGCGGAGCGATTCGCCGACCGCATCCTCGGCTTGAGCGGAGGCGAGCTGGTCCTCGACGTCCGCGGACGCCGCCTCACCCAGCGCGAGAAGATGATGCTGTAGGCAAGCGTTTGCCGGCGGATTGCACGAAGGCAAGGGGGACGGCATACAATAGAATATTCTCGTATAGGCAGGTGTCTATTGTATGGCTTTTATCCGTCCCGCAGTTATCGTGCCGTCGCATATCACGTATCCGAAGATCGAGATCTGGATGCCCGTCGTACAGGGCTTGCCGGACCCTCGCGCCCAAAGTCTCATAAACGAGACGATCCGTAAAGAAGCGAACCGGCTGGCCGGCGAGCAAGGCAGTCTCGACGAGCCGCACGGCGAAATGCTCGGCTGGTTCGAGGTGAAGACCAACGAAAAAGGCGTGCTCAGCCTCTCGCTGTTCAACTATGCGTACACCGGCGGCGCGCATGGCATGACGCTGCAGAAGTCGCTGACCTTCCTGACCCGCACCGGCGAAGTGTATACGCTGCCGCAGCTGTTCAAGCCGGGGAGCGATTATGTCGGGCGTATCTCCAAGCAAGTGGCGGCGCAGATCGCCGAGCGCGATGTGCCCGTCCTGCAGCCGTTCGAGCGGATTCGCCGCGATCAGGATTTTTATATCGCCGATCGCTCGCTGGTCGTCTATTTTCAGCTTTACGAGCTGACGCCGTATGTGTACGGCTTCGCTTACTTCCCGATCTCGGCCTATTCCCTGCAGGACATTGTCGCCGAGGAGGGGCCGCTTGGGCCGATGGTCGTCAACGACTGATTGCAGTTTCTCTGCGTCTCAAGCGTGGGGGAGTCGTCGGAGCGATGATGCCGCTTCGGCGGCTTTAACGCGCGAATAAAGCACTTGCGAAATTTGGTTCAAAGAGGAAGAGAAGACGGTCGCTTGGTGTCGGTAAGTTTGAATTATTAGGAAAATTTTATATTTTTCTACCCTTTGAGGCAGGGTTTTGAAGAAATGTTGTCGAACTCTTCTTGAAACGAAATTCAAGGAGTCATATCACATGGTTTACATATTTGTGACGCTACTAATCGTACTGCTCGTGCTGATGGCGCTCATGTATCGCTCCAACCGCATCCATCATTCCGCCATGCAGGAGGCGGCCGCGACTTCCGAGGACAGGGAGACTGATCAGCTGGCGCATCCTTACGAAGAGCTGCAGCTGGAATGGCGTCCAAGCGAGGGCGAACGACCGGCCAAGCCTTCGATCATGATCGTAGACGATCAAGCGATGATCCGAATCCTGCTGGTTGAGGTGTTCGTTTCCTGCGGGCTTGAGGTGTATGAGGCTGGTGACGGCGAAGGGGCGATCCGTCAGTTTGCACTGCAGCCGGTCGATCTGGTGCTGATGGACCTGAAGATGCCCGAGATGAATGGCATCGAGGCGCTGGTGCAGCTGCGGCGGCTCAAGCCCGATCTGATCGCGGTCATGATCTCGGCATACGGCGAGCCGGAGGATGTCGAGACGGCGGAGCAGCTCGGCGTCACTCGCTTTTTCGACAAGCCGTTTGATATCGATGAGCTGAAGCTGCATGTGCTGCATCAGCTCGAGCAGTCCCGTGGCTAGCCTCCCTCTCGGCTTGCTTGCGGGCCGGATCTGAAGTACGATAAAAGCAATGCCTGCGCAGCCAAGCGAATAGGCTGCACTGATGTATGGGAGGAACGCCATGGCATCTACAATAACGATTCAAACGCTGTCGATCCTGGTGTCGGGATTGGCCGGCGCCAGCCTCATCGTCTTGCGCTTGCGAGCGGCCAGACGTCCGACATCGCTCAAAAAAATTATTATCCCTCCGCTCGGCATGATGACGGGGTTTATTATGTTTGCGCTGCCGATGATGCATATTCCCTGGCTGTGGGGACTATCTGCTTTTGGCACCGGATTGCTCATGTTCTCCTTCCCGCTGATCGTCACCACTCGTCTCGCCCGCGTCAAGTCGGATATCTATGTTATCCGGTCCAAGGCGTTCGTGCTTATCATGGCGTCTCTGCTCGCGCTACGCGTCTCGGCCCACTCGATGGTCGAACAGTACATGACGGTGCCGCAGACGGGAGCGATCTTCTACCTGCTGGCGCTCGGCATGATCCTGCCGTGGCGACTGGCGATGATCGGCGAGTATTTGCGACTGACTGCGCCGCTCTCGAAGTCCGAGTAATAACTAGACGCAGTAATCGCCAGACGCCTCAGACAGGTACTAGATAACGCCACCTCCTTCATACAGTAGTGGAGGAGGTGGAGTCATGTACATCTTGTCAGCAGGTCTGGCGCTATTCGCGTGCGCCTGCATTCTGAGCATCCTGCTTGCGGCTCAGGCACATCGGCGGATACGTGCCGCGTCTCTGGGAGCTGCGCCGGTCGGTACGCCGTATTTACAATATTTAGAGGACAAACGTCAACTGAACGCTTACGGCTACGCCCAGTTGCTCCGGCGGGGACGAAGCGGCTTCGGTTCTTTTTCGATGTCGTTCGCGACGATGTCGGTGTTCGGCTGCGCCGCGCTGTATTTCGGTCCAGTTTACGAGCTAGCCGGTCCGTGGGCGTATGGGCTCGGACTGCCGCTCGTCGCGCTGTTCGCCGTCATCGTCGGCGCGGCGGTGGCCGAGTTGGCGAGCTCGATGCCCACTGCCGGGGCGTGTTATCACTGGAGCCGCGTGGCCGGGGGACGAAGCTGGGGGCGGGGCGCGCTGCTGCTGCGGACGCTCAGCGATATCAGCATGCTGGCGCTGCTCAACGGCGCGGCGGCTATGCTGATCGATATGGCTGCCGCACGCTGGATCGGCTACGCTGCCGGCGGCTGGAGCGTCCTGCTCTGGACGGTGGGGCTGCTCGTCGGCCAGGCTGCCGCCGCCGCGTTCGGCCGGCCCGGCGGCGATCGCTTGTTGGGCGGCGTCTCCTGGCTGCAGGTCGGCCTGGTCGTCGCTGTCGTCGCAGGGCTGCTGCTGTTGTTCGAGCCAGGCCTCCAGCCGGCTGCTTATCTGTTCTCCGCCGGGGCGCATGGCAGCGGCGACTATGGCTGGCTGCAGCTGGGGGCGGCAATCGTGCTGCTGCAGCGTTTTTTTGTAGGCGCAGACAATGCGGCAGCCGGCTCGGAGGAATCGAGCGGACCGTCGGTGCAGGTGCCGTGGGGCATCTATCTGAGCACTGTGTATGGCTTCATCCTCGCCTATGTGTTGTGCGTCTTCGTGACGCTCTCGATCACAGGGCCGGTCGCGGGGGCCGGCGGAGGCGGCCTCTTCCTGGCTTTGATCTCCGACATCTGGGGCTCGCTCAGCCCTTATGCGTCCACCGTGCTCTATGTGAGCGTGATCGTCTGTCTGTGGACGAGCGGGCTCGGCGTGCTCACGGCCTCAAGCCGCCAATGGTTCGCCTATCATCGGGACGGCCGCAACTCGTGGAGCCGCTGGCTCCAACACATCGACAGCCGGCGGCAGACGCCGCAGCGTCTGATCCTGCTGCTCGCGGCTGTCGCAGGCGGCGCGGCGGCGGCGCTCTGGCTATGGCAGCCCTGGGCGGCGGCAGGCCAGAGCCGGCTCGTCTACCTGAGCGCGGCGAGCACGATCGGCTTTAATCTCTCGCTGCTCATCCCGCTGGCGCTGCGCTACCGCCTGACCGCTCCTGCGCCGGAGCGCGGCGCCCCGTGCTGGCAGCTGGGGAGTCTGTCGCGGCCGCTGCGCCTGACCGCGATCCTCTGGCTGCTGACGACGGCACTTGGCGCGGCGATGCTTCTATCGCCTACGGCCAGTGGTCATCTGGCACTGACACTGCTCGCTTTGCTGCTGCTATGGTCGTTAACCCGGCTGCTGTCAGGTCGCTGGCGTGTCGCAGCGCCGCCGGGAAGGGCGGAGCTGCTCGCGCAGGAGCGAGGCTACAGGCAGCTCTGAAGCTGCTATGACTGCTTGCGTCGTTGCAGCTCACTGCTGCGTTTGCTTGCGGCACATGTCGTCGATATAATACTACTTAAACGGTCGCGCCAAGAGGCAGGACATGGCCAGGCGAGTCAGAGACAAGTGGCGACGGAGGCGGAAGAGCGATGAAAGCGACATTGGGCACGGTACACGCGGTGCAAGTGGGCGAGCCGCAGCAGGTGAGGCATGGCAGCAAGCAAGTAGCTACAGGCATCTACAAGCGCGCCGTACAAGGCTCGATCTATGTGGGCAAGGAAGGCTTGCCGGGCGACCGGCAAGCCGATCTGGTCCACCACGGCGGCGCGGACAAGGCGATATGCGTCTACTTCCTGAAGCATTATCCCTACTGGCAAGAGTGGCTGGACAAGCCGCTCGGGGAGAGCGCCTTCGGCGAGAATCTGACGATCGACGGCGGTGACGAGACGCAGATCTGCATCGGCGATGTGCTGCGGATCGGCGATTCGTCGGGACCGCTCGTCCAGGTGACGCAGCCGCGTGTCCCTTGCTTCAAGCTCGGCGTCCGGCACAGCGAGCCGAAGCTGCCAGCGCAGGTGCTGCAGACCGGGTACTGCGGCTTTTATCTCCGGGTGCTCGAGCCCGGGCAGCTCGGGGCGGGGCAGCCGCTCGTCTTCGAGAGCCGCGATGCCACCGGGATGACGATCGCCGAGGCAATGCGGATCATGATAATCGATCGCAGTGACGAAGCGGGCGCGCGGCGGCTGCTGGCGATCAAAGCGCTGTCGGACAGCTGGCGCGAGATGGCGCTCAAGCGGACAGGGCAACGAGAAGGCTGCGAACAGGAGGGATAATATGAAGCAGCGAACGGCATGGATAACAGGCGCAGCCGGCGGGATCGGCAGAGTACTGGCGGCGGCCTATGCCGAAGCGGGCTATCGGACGGTGATCACGGACAAGGATGCGGCTGGTGTCGAAGCGCTGGCCGCCGAGCTGTCGGAGCGTTTCGGGGCGGGGAGTGTGCTGGCGGTGACGGCCGATCTGGGCGTGCCGGAGCGCATCGAGGAGCTGGCGAGCGCAGCGTTCGCTTGGTCGGGTCGTGTCGATGTGCTGATCAACAATGCGGGCTTTGGCATCACCAAGCCGCTATTCGAGCTGAGCTGGCAGGAATGGGACCGCGTGCTGAACGCCAATCTGCGCGGCGCCTTCCTGTGCGCCAAGGCGGCGGCAGCGCAAATGAGAGATAGCGGCGAGGGCGGGAGCATCGTCAATATCGCCTCGACTCGGGCGCTGATGTCCGAGCCCGATACAGAGGCTTATGCCGCCTCCAAGGGCGGTCTGACGGCGCTGACGCATGCCTTGGCGGCATCGCTGTCGCCTTATCGGATCACCGTCAACAGCATCAGTCCGGGCTGGATCGAGACGGGCGACTATGCGCAGCTCCGCGATGTCGATCATCAGCAGCACTGGTCGGGCCGGGTCGGCCGTCCCGAGGATATCGCCAGAGCCTGCCTGTATCTGACCGACCCGGCCAATGACTTCGTCACCGGCACTAATCTGATCGTCGACGGCGGCATGACGCGCAAGATGATCTACGAGCCCTGAGCGGGCTGAACAGCAAGGCGCGGCAAGTCCAAGAGGACTTGCCGACGATAGGAGGAGCATCGGATTGTCCACGTTAATCGAACCGGATCTGCCCGCATTCCTGGACCAGTACGACTGGCCGGAGCCGTGGCAAGCTTATACTGCCGAGAGCGGCATGAACAACACGACAAGGATGGTGGCCTGCGGCGAGAACCGCTATGTGCTGCGCATCTACGACAATCACAAGGACCGCGACAAGGTGCTGCTCGAGCATGCGGTGCTGGCGGCGCTCGGCGAGGACGCGCTGCCGGGACTGCGCGTGCCGTGTCCGGTACGCAACCGCGAGGGAGGCACGGTGACGATCGGGCCGCTGGACAAGCTGGCGGCGCTCTACCGGTATATCCCCGGCGAGCGCGCCGTCTCGAGCCGTCCTGCCCATGTAGCGGGGCTCGGGCGAGCGACGGGACGGCTGGCGCGGGCGTTGGAGCGGATCGAGCTGCCGCTGCAGCCGATCTACCCGCCCTACTATCGGCTCGAGGACGACTATCAGGCGTTCGACGCCGCACGCCTCCGCAGCTTGGCCGAGCGCGACGGGACGCTGCGGCCCTTGCTGCCGGAGCTGGAGCAGCTGCAGCGCGAGCGCCATCTGCTGAGCCAACGGCAGCCAGAGCTGGAGCGCTTGCCGATCCAATGGATCCATGGCGATCTTGTGTTCAATAACACGCTGGCCGTTGGCGACGAGGTGATCGCGATCCTGGACTTCGAGTATTGCACCCGCGATCTGCGGGCGATGGAGCTGGCTGTTGTGCTGGCGGAGTTCGTAGGTCCAGACAGCGAGCGTTCGCTGCAGCAGATCGGGTGCTTCGTTGACGGCTATCGCCAGGAGGTACTGCTGCTGCAGGGCGAGCAGGCGATGCTGCCGTCGCTCATCAAGCTGCGTATGCTGGATGTGTGGCTGCATTTCGCCCACCGCTACGAGGAGCGGCTGGACGGACCCGAGGTGTGGCGAGGTCAGATCTTGCGAGCGTCCGAGGTATGCGACTGGGTCAACCGTCACGAGGTGCGCCTGCTGGAGCTGCTCGGCTGAGGGCGGATACCTCTTGCCCGGTGCAAGATGGGCTTCGTGAAGCAGCTTGACGCTGAGGCTGACGGAGTCCGACTTGTTAAGATGTCCTGCACACAGGGATCGCAGCACGACAACGATCAATAGGGCAATGCCGGGAAGCTTGCAATCCCGGGCATTGCCCTATTATGATGTGCGAGGCTGCTGTGTACTCACCGACTCCGGCTAGGACGGCACACCTAGATAGAGGGGGGACAGGCTCCCTTTGGCATCGCGTCGCAGTTTGGCTATCATTCGGCTGTCACGCTCCCCCCGCAGTCCACTCAGCTGCGTTGCGAAGCGAGGTGCGCGGCGATCTTGCGGCCGTGAAAGCGGCCGGTCTCGATGAAGATCTCGTTGGCCTCGTGGCGGGAAGCGACGACGCCGGCGAGATAGATGCCCGGTACATTGGTCTCCATCGTCTCCTCACGGAAATACGGGTAGCCCGCATCCTCGATGGCGACGCCAGCCCGGGTCAGGAACTCGCGGTCCGGATGGAAGCCGGTGAGCGCTAGGACGAAGTCGTTGGGCAGCGCCCGGCGCTCGCCCGTCTGCTCCTCGACGACGATCTCGCGCTCCCGGATCTCGACGACTCTCGAGGCGAACCGCATCGCGATCCGTCCCTTGGCTACCTTGCTCTCGAAGGTAGGCAGTACCCACGGCTTGATGCTGCGGGAGTAGCTCTCGCCGCGGTAGACGACCGTGACGCGCGCGCCGACACGCTCCAGCTCGAGCGCCGCATCGATGGCCGAGTTGCTGCCGCCGATGATCGCCACCTCCATGCCAGTGTACGGATGGGCCTCCCGGAAGAAGTGGCTGACCTTGTCTAGGTCCTCGCCGGGGATGCCGATCAGATTGGGCTGGTCAAAATAACCGGTCGCGACGACGACGCTGTCTGCGGCGAAGCGCGAAGCTGTGCCGAACCGGTCGACGGTGTCCAACTCGAACCCGCGACCGGTCGGCTTCACGTCCAGCACCGTCTCGTATGGCCGAATACGAAGCTCATGACGCAGGGCTACGGTACGATAATAGTTCAGCGCCTCCAGGCGCGATGGCTTCTCCTGGGCGGTCGTGAACGGCACATCGCCGATCTCGAGCAGCTCGGGCGAGCTGAAAAATTGCATATAGACGGGATATTGCGAGATGGAGTGGACGACATTGCGCTTCTCGATGATGAGTGGGTCGATGCCGCTCCGCTTGAGCTCGAGCGCGGCGGATAGCCCGCACGGACCGGCGCCGATAATAATGACTTGTTCCTGTTGCATGCTTGCCTCCTGAGTCAGATGATTGCTATCATTGTATCCAATCCGCACCGCGCGGGCAATCCTTTGATGCGGGAGCGGTGCTCGGTCGTGTGATTCGTTGCGGGTCAGGTTGTATCTTTGCACCTGCGAATGATGTATAATGTAGGCTAATGACTTGAAACAGACAGGGGGAATGGAGATGCGACGGCGCTTTGTTATAGAAGCGGTGATGATTGCAACTTATGGACATCTGCTGGTGCCGGTGCGTCCAGTCGATTATGTCGTGCCGTATTCATCGATTATGGAGCTGTACGATATGAGCGAGTCTGCGGAGCCGGTCATGGAGGATCCTACGGAAGACAAGCATGTCAAAGCGAAGATTGGCGAGCTGATTTCGTTTTTTCAGGACCCGCTCAACCGCAAAAAAATCGAGCGCGCGCTGCAAATGCCGTGGCGAGAGAGCTCGTCGCTCTTGCTCAACGAGCTGATATCCTTTACGGTCGTGCTCGCAGTAGACAACGAGCAATACGGGGAGCTGTTCGACCCGATCGAAACGGAGCAGATCCTGACCGCGACGCGGCTGCAGATCCCGATGCTCTCCGACCAGATCGATCTGCAGGACCGGATCATCGAGGCGGCGGTGCCGGTGCAGATCTATGATATCGAGGACTTTGACTTCGCGGTGGAGGAAGGCATCACCGAAGCCGACTGGGAAGTGTCGCGCGATTAGCCGTCTTCCTGCGAGGACGTATGAGTTAGGAGGAATGGCATGACAAGCTCGGCCAATGAACGGGGAGAGATCTTGCTCACCCCGCACCAAGAGCATCAGTGGCAGCGACGGATCGAGGAGCTGCAGCACTGGATGCAAGCGGACAAACCCCGCAAGCGCGGCAAACGGATCGTACAGCTCGGCGAGGAATGGGTCGATTGGGAGCTGTACCCCGCACTACAACTGCTCAATGATAAAGGGATCGCGACCGAATTTTCCTGCGCTGGCGTCAGCTGCGCCGACGAGCCGCATGATCATTCGCTGTACGCTTACCTTACGATTCCATATAGCGTCAAGGCGGAGGCGTTTATCCGTCACGTCATACGAAGAATGCGCCACCGTATTTGCGTCACCTATGAGCCGCTCCGGCATCGTTACGATCTTTCATCCATGCGGATCCAGCAGAACCGTTCGTTTTGTCTATTGTTGCATGCCTGTGCGCGGGACTTTGACGATAAGAAGGTGCTGACCAAGGAGGTGTGAGACCTTGTTATCCCTTGCCCAAAACATCCTTGCCTACTTCCTGTTGGCGATCACGATCTTCGTCGCCGCCACCGGCGGTTGGCCATGGGTGCCGCTAGGACTGTTCATGGCCTTCGTACTGCTGTCGTTGTCGCGGATCCTCGATACGCTGGAGACGATGAAGCGGCATCAGCTCGGTCTGCCGCTGGACAGGAAGGCGATTCAGCTGTTGGAGATTCGGGCGATGAAGTACCGGATCAAGTCGGAGTCGCTCCAGCTGACGCCGGAGGAGGATCCCGAGTACAAGCTGCTCATCCTCGATCAGGAGGCCTATGTGCGGCTGAGGTTGCTGTCAGCGTATATCCAAGAGCAGCAAGAGGCAGCCTTCACGTTCCAGTTCCCCGGCGAGCCGCCGCTGCAGCTCTCATGTGAGAGCGGGTATGCCAGAGGCGTCGATCTGTTCGAGCATCATCATCTGGTGTATGCCAAGCTGTCGGCGCTGCCGGTTCGTTGGTGGACCGATGAGGATGAGCTGAGGATCGAGCACCGGCCTTTTCGCGGTAAACATGAGGTGTGATGGGGGAAGCATGAACGGTCTCAGAGGAGCAGGGAGATCAGCATGACTTATTCATATCGGGATGACAAAAGGACAGTCTGTGGAGCTCACGGGCTGTCTTTTTGTCGTGAAATTTTCCAGAGGCAAGAAAGTTCCGTCGGCGTTACGTTTGCGATCAGGGTGGAAGTCTTTTATTTAACGTCATTAGTTAACATAATTATTATTATGTTTGAATTGATGCCCTTTCCATCATCAGGAAAGGTAAGGTATAATAGGGCGGACAACGTGAGGAGGAGAGGATAACTATGGAGCTTGCGGCGATACGCGATCTGGCCGACCGCATCCGGGTCAATGTGGGGCGCGTCATCATCGGCAAGGAGGAGGTGGTGGACAAGCTGATGATCGCGCTGATCACCTCCGGCCACGTGCTGTTGGAGGATGTGCCGGGCACAGGCAAGACGCTGCTGGCCAAAGCGATGGCGAGATCGCTCGATTGTCAGTTTAAGCGCATACAATTCACCCCGGATCTGCTGCCTACCGACTTGAGCGGCATCCAGTTCTATAATCAGAAGACGTCGGACTTCGAATTCCGACCGGGTCCGCTGTTCGCGCACCTGCTGCTCGCCGACGAGATCAATCGGGCGACGCCGCGGACGCAGTCGAGCTTGCTGGAGTGCATGGAGGAGCGGCAGGTGAGCGCCGACGGCGTGACGCGGGCGCTGGAGCAGCCGTTCCTCGTCATCGCCACGCAAAACCCGGTCGAGCATCAGGGCACCTTCCCACTGCCAGAAGCGCAGCTGGACCGCTTCCTCTTCAAGGTAAGGATGGGCTATCCGTCCTCCGAGGAGGGACTCGATATCCTGAAGCGATTCCGCGCCGAGCAGCCGCTCGAGCAGATCGAGCCGGTCGCCTCGCGCGAGGAGCTGATCCGCGCGCAAGCGACGTACACCGTTGTCCACGCCGGCGACGATGTGCTGCGTTATCTGCTGGAGCTGGTGGAGCGGACGCGCAGTCATGCCGATGCCGCGGTCGGCGTCTCTCCGCGAGGCAGTCAGGCGCTGCTGCGGGCGGCGCAGGCGCACGCGATCCTGCGCGGCCGAGACTATGTCTCGCCGGATGATATCAAGGCGATGGCGCAGCCGGTGCTGGCGCATCGGATCGTGCCCGCCGCTTCCCAGCGCAGCCGTCCCGGCGCGGCGGAGCGGCTGGTGGCGACGCTGCTGGCGGAGATTCCGGTGCCGACGGAAGAGTACGCGCAGTGATGGAGGTGACCTGACGTGCATATCCACTGGCTGATTCTGATCGCGGCGGCGTTGTACGTCGTCCAGGGACAGATCTTCTACCGACTGGGTCAGAGGAAGCTGACCTATGATCGCACCTTCAGCGAATCGACTTGCTATCAGGGCGACCGGATCGAGATGGTGGAGGTGATCGCCAATCGCAAGCTGCTGCCCTTGCCCTGGCTGCGCATCGAATCGATGCTGCATGCGGGCATGCGATTCCAGGCCCAGCATAACCTCGACATTAGCAACGGACTGTTCGTACAAAATCATAAAAGCTTTTTTAGCCTGCTGCCCTATACGCGGGTGACGCGCCGCCATCATGTCACCTGCACGCAGCGCGGCGTTTACCGAATCCATGCTGTGTCGCTGACATGCGGCGATCTCTTCGGTCACTATAACAAGAGTAACAGACAGTCATTCGACACCGAGCTGATCGTCTATCCGTCGCCGCTGCCGGGTGAGGAGCTGCGCATCCCGTCGCAGAGCTGGCAGGGTGATGTGACAGTGCGGCGCTGGATCGCGCCCGATCCGTTCATGGTCGCCGGTGCCCGCGAGTACCGCGCCGGGGATTCGCTGAAGGATATCAACTGGAAGGCGACGGCGCGCACTGGCGCGTTGCAGGTGCACCAGCATGACTATACGGCCGATCAACGACTCATGCTGCTGATCAATATCGAGGATCATGAGCGGATGTGGGGTACGGTGCAGGAGACGGAGCGGGTCGAGCTGGCGATCCGTTATGCCGCTGGACTGGCTCAGTATGCGCTGTCGCAGGGGATCGAGACCGGCTTCGGCACGAACGCCAAGCTGGAGGAGGGGCCGCGGCAGCCTGTGCGCTGTGAGCCTCGCAGCGGAGCTGACCAACTGACGGCGCTCTATGAGCAGATGGCCAGGCTCGTCATCGAGCCCGGCGCTGCCTTCTACACGATGCTGGAAGACGAGGCGGAGCTGGCGGAGCGGACATACGATTATCTGCTGATGACCGCCTTCGTCAGCGAGCAGATGGAGGCAGCGATCGAACGGCTGCGGCGCGACGGCCATCGGGTCGAGGTGCTGGACCTGAGGGCATTGCCCATCCCCGAGGAAGAAGCGCAGGAGCAGACGACGTTGCGCGATGCGGGAGGGGAGGCCGTATGAAGCCAGCGATCGTACGCGTCGGCATCACAGCATGGCAAGGCGCAATGGAGACATTGATGTTCTACCCGGTCGCGCTGCTGTTCGCGGTGTATCTGCTGCCGAGCCCCGCGGTGTGGCTCTGGAACGCCTCGCTGCCGCTGCTCTACGGACTCGGATATGCGGCCCATGCCTGGCTGAGGCTCGACCGGGTGTACAAGCTGACGGCCTTCGCGCTCCTGGGCGGCATCGGCTGGAGCGTCCTCTGCTTCGGCAGCGGATGGCAGACTGCGTTGCCCGCGCTCTGGTCGGTGCTGGCGCTGGTGCGCGGCGCAAGAGCGGCCAATCAAGACTGGGCGGTCCGCTTCTCCATCTCGCCGATGCTCGTAGGACTGGGGATGTACTTCGTCCTGTCGGTGGCGGCGAGCTTCCGTCCCGAGCTCGGCGACCATATATGGCTGCTCGCCGGACTTGGTCTGGCCGCGCTGACGGTCGTGCTCTATCGCTTCAATGCCGATGCGATCCGGGAGCAGACGCTCTCGGGCACGCGCAAGGCCGAGCTGCCGCGAGCCGTCACCTGGCTCAATCGGCTGCTCGTGCTGGCGCTGCTGCTGCTCGCCGTCGCGATCACGCTGATGAGCTATATCCAGCAGGCCTTCGCCTGGCTGAAGGCAAGGCTGGCCGAATGGCTCAGCCGCAGCCCGGGCGAGCCTGAGCCGCCCCCTGTACAGCCGGAATCGCCGGAGATGTCGCCGCCGCCGATGCTCGGCGAGCCGCCTGGCGAACCGGCTGCCTGGATGCGCTGGCTCGAGCAGGCGGCGATGATCGCCGTCTATGTCGCGCTAGGCGCTCTGCTGCTCTTCGCGCTGTATGCGCTCGGCAAGCGGCTGCCCGGCTGGATGCGTCGGCTGTACAAGACGCTCGTCGCCTGGCTCAATCGCGAGGGTCGAGATGGAGAGAGCCTGGGTTACGAAGATCAGGTGGAGAGCCTGATCCGTACCAAGGAGCCCCAGCGAAGCGGTAAGCGATGGCAGGATCGACTGGCTGACTGGAGCCGCCGCGAGCCGCGCTGGTCCGAGCAGCTGACCGACGAGGAGAAGGTGCGTTATCTGTACCGCCGTTGGGTGCTCGAGGCCCGGCGCGAGGGGTACGAGCTGAAGCGTCATCTGACGCCGCTGGAGACGGTCGCGGACATCGAGCGGTGGCGCGGCGGCAGCGCGGTCGAGGGGCTGCCGGTCACCCAGCTCTATGAGCAGGTGCGCTACGGGCAGCGATCGGTTCACGCCGAGCAGCTGCGCGAGCTGGAGGCGCGGATGAGGCGGTATATGAAGTGACTATAGCCCGGCGACGGCTAAGCAATATTTAGAGCCCGGCGACTCGCGCGCCGGGCTGTTGCTGTTCGTGTTTTGCGTTGCCGTTGTTTATTCGCAGACGCGATTGCGGCCTTGATCCTTGGCCCGATAGAGCGCTTCGTCTGCTCGCTGGACCAATTCATTGAGGCTTTTGGCATGCGAGGGGAAGCAGGACACGCCGATGGAGATCGTCAGGCGGATCTTCGTGGCGCCGTCGGGGAGCTCGAACGGATGCGCAGCCACTTCGGATCGGATCTGCTCCGCTATGACGAGAGCGGTGTCGATATCCAGGTCGGCGAGCAGCAGCGAGAACTCCTCTCCGCCGTTGCGAGACACGGTATCCTGCGGACGTGCGTGCCCCTCCAGCTGCGTGACCAACTGCTTTAGTACGGCGTCGCCGGCTACATGTCCGTAGGTATCATTGACCTGCTTGAAGAAGTCGATATCGACGATAAGCAAGGACAAGGGAAGCGACTCGCGATTCGCCCGCTTGAACATGAGGAGCGCTTGCGCGTCGAAATGTCTGGCATTGCCGGTACCGGTCAAAAAATCGCGCGTCACCATCGTCCGCAGTTTGCGCATCGCATCGTTGGTGGAGCGCAGATGATAATAAAAATTGTAGAACACAAAAACGCCAAGACACGATGCTAACCAGAAGGCGGGGATCAGATTAAACCAAAACATGGGACCCGGCTCGGGCATAAGCCAATAAATGAGCGCCGACGTCTGCAGCATTGCATATAACGTCATCCAGACGAGCTTGGTATACGGCTTCAGGCGCAGCGTCGAAAGCCAGCCGCAGACAAGAGCGATAAGCACGACGTTGACGCCTGCGCTCAGAGAAGCTGTGTTCAGATCGAAGAAGATGATCCTGCTGATGCCGATCAGCACGCTGGCTATAAGGGAGGGCAGCGGACCAAAAATAAAGGCAATCAAAATAAGCGGGAGCGCTCTCAGATCCAAAATGAGCGTATCGTCCAGCTTCACAGAGTAGATCATGAGCAGTGTGCCGAGCACGCCGCCGCTTATGCCGGCGATCCATTGTCTCACAAAGGCAGAGCGAGGTAGGATTGCGGAATGGCTCATGATATAATTGATCACGTAAGTGAATGTCATAATAATGCAAAGGTTAGCGAATAAATCTTTAATCAACCCAATCCCTCGTCCCATGTCAATTGACAGAACATGCAAAGTCTCCCTATAATATATCATCGTTCGCGACTGACAGCTACTTATTATAGTTTTCGGACAGAGAAGATGGACGAAATTTCGCGAAAACAGACGCAAGGGGCTGTTTCCATGAACAACTATCGCGATGCTTTAATACAACATGTCAGGAAGCAGCTGCAGCACTGGGTAGGCAGCGGGCAGGCGGCGGTGTCCGGCGAGGAGGTGCAGCGCTTCCTGCATTCCTTGGTCGGCACAGCGGGCACGATCGGTCTCGCCGGGTTGTCGGAGACTGCGCGCCTGCTGATGCCTGCGGCAGAGGAGAGGGCCTCCGTCATATGGGAGCCCGACGAGCTCGAGCAGTTGCTGCGGCCGTTGCTGGCGTACACGACTGCTGAACCTGCGGCTCGCTCGGGCAGCTCTGCGCCCCGAGCGATTGGTCCGGAGGCAGAGGTAATGCTCTTGCTAGACGAAGCGGCAGAGGCAGCCGAGCTGCAGCGGAGGATCGCGCCGCTGGGATGCGCCGTCACGGTTGTATCGATGCCAGAGCAAGCGCTGCAGCGCTTGCTCGCGCACGCCCCCGACGTATTTATCGCCGATGCGGCATCCGGAGGACTCGATACGTTGGCGGCGGCGGTTGGCAAGGGAGCGGACCTGGTCACGGCCGTCACGCTGATCGGCAGCGAAGATAGCGACAGGATACGTATCCAGGCTTACCGGCTAGGGGCCGACGACTATCTGGTTCGGCCGCTCTCCTATCCGTTGCTGATCGCTGTCCTGGAGCGCCAGCTCGGGAAGCGTCGACGCGTTGTACGCGACGACTCAATGGATCGGTGACGAGGCTCAGGCATGCCGATGCGCAATCATAGGATGGTATGAATACTAGACGAAATGGAGATGACAGCATGAAATCCATCTTGCTGGCAGAGGATGAGCCCATCCTGCGGATGCTGGTCGTCGACTCGCTCGAGGACGAAGGCTACGAGATCGATGAAGCAAGCGATGGCGAGGAAGCGATCGAAAAAATCAAGGCGAAGGCGTATGATCTGATCATCCTGGACTATATGATGCCCAAGCTGACCGGGGTCGAGGTGATCGAGCAGACGCGTCGTCTGCCGGACCGAGCGGCAGCGAGGATCCTGATGCTTTCCGCCAAAAATCAGCAAGCTGAGCAGGATAAGGTGATGGCCGCCGGGGCGGACGGCTTCATGTCCAAGCCGTTCAGTCCGCTCGATCTGATCGACAAGGTAGAGGCGATGCTGAATGGATAAGTTCAACAAGTATTTTCGCAAGAGCATCACCCGACAATTCATGGCGCTCATGGCGCTGACCATGACGCTGATCCTGTGCGGCGCGGTATTCGTCTTGTGGAGCACCGTCAACATCATCCAGAGCTATGAGACGAACAGCGGCGAAACCCGCGAGAAGCAGGAGCTGGTATCGGATATTTCGAATCATGCCAACCAGATCATCATGCGGGTTCGCGGCTATTATGTGTATCAGACGCAATTCGAATACGACCAGATCTTCATCGAGAGGCAGGCGCTCGATACAGCGTTGGATGCGATCAAGCAGTATCCGATGAGCGATTCGGAGCGGGAATTGATGGAGCGGATCGAGAGCTTCTTCACCTCGTTCTTCAACGAGTTGCTGCCGCAAGGGATCGCCTACGCCGAAGCGGGCAATTACGAGGCCTTGCGCACGTACATCTCCGCCGAGGGCGACAACCCGGTCAATAAATTGCTCGAGTACTCCCGCACCTTCGAGCATACCGTGCAGAAGATGGCCTCCGACGAAAATTTGCAGCTGGTGAAGGACTTGACCTATCAAGGCGGAATCTTCATCGGCTATATCCTGTTGGTGTTGGTCTTCTCCCTCTTCATCACCCGCAAGATCGCCAAGGATATCGGCTATCCGCTCAGTCAGCTCACTCAGCAGGCGGAGCGTTTCGCGGCAGGCGAGATGATCCAGGTGGACGTCGTGCGGCGGGTGGACGAGATCGGCGGGCTGTCCGAATCGTTCCATGCGATGATCAAGCAGATCGTCTCCAAGGAAGAGGAGCTGGTGTCGCAAAACGAAGAGCTGCAAGCCCAGCAGGACGAGCTGCAGGCGCAGCAGGAGGAGCTGCATGCGGCGCTCCAGCAGATGGAGCACAACGAGCATTATCTCGAGAAACGCAATCTGCTGGTGCAATCGTTGTCCAACACGCTGAACAAGCAAGAACTATTATCCAGCATCATCCGCCACATCGTCGACATCGTCGGCTACGACAAGGGCATCATCGTCATGAATACGCCTCAGCACGACTATGCGGCCGTCGGCGTGTCCGCCAAAGGAGCTGCGCAGCTGATCGATTCGATCGACGATGGCATGGTGCTGCGCGCTGCCCAGACCAGGGAGCCTTACTGTGTGACGCGAGCATGTACGCCAGGCGAGCAAGGCTATCATGAGGAGCAGCTGTTCGCCAGCGAGCTGATCGTGCCGATCCTGGATGCGCAAGAGGAGATGGTCGCTTGCATGATCCTGACCAAGCTCGGGCAATCGATTGCCAAGCATGAGCCGGTGGAGGTGGCGGGCATGGCCCGGCAGGTGTCGCTGGCCTTCGACAAGCTGGCGATCTATGAATCCTCGGAGCGTCAACGCCAGATGACCTCGGATATGCTGAATACCATTCAGGAAGGCGTGCAGTTGTTCGACCTGGAGGGTCGCACGCTGCAGATTAACAAGAAGCTAACCGAATTTTTTGGCTTCCTTCCATCCAATGGCGAGTCGATGCAGCTGCCGCTCCATGACTTGCTCGACAAGCTGTCGGGCGTGGTGGCGGAGCCAGAGGCGCTGAAGCAATTTATTACAGAACGGGTCCTCGGCTGCCGGTCAGCCGATGCCAGCGGATTTACGTATGAGATCATCGAGCCGGATCGCAAGTATATCCAGATGTATTGCGAACCGCTCTATCGCGAAGGCGTCAAGTTCGGCACCTTGCTTGTGCATCGGGATATTACCAAAGAGTACGAGGTTGACCGTATGAAATCCGAGTTCGTCAGCACGGTCAGCCATGAGCTGCGAACGCCGCTGGCCAGCGTCCTGGGCTTCGCCGAGCTGATGCTGCATCGGGAGCTGAAGCCGGAGCGGCAGCGCAAGTATATTTCGACGATTCACCAGGAAGCGAGACGTTTAACGACATTAATCAATGACTTCCTCGATTTGCAACGGATGGAGTCAGGCAAGCAGACGTACGATATGAAGCCTGTTTCGTTAACGGCATTAATCCATGAGGTAATCGAGCTGCACCGCATCGGAACTTCCATCCATGAGATCGTCTGGGAGAACGATGACAAGCCGCTGATGCTGCTGGCGGATCAGGACAAGCTGCAGCAGGTGCTGACGAATCTGTTAAGCAACGCGATCAAGTACTCGCCCGAGGGCGGTCGAATTACAATTACCAGTCAGGCCGAGTCGGAGCAGTATGTCATTCGCATCCGCGACGAAGGTTTGGGCATTCCTGATAATGCGCTGCCTAAATTGTTTAATAAATTTTATCGCGTCGATAATACGGACCGTCGGGAAATCGGCGGCACTGGACTGGGACTGGCGATCGTCAAGGAGATCGTCACCCGCCACAAAGGGACGATCGAGGTCGACACCAAGCTTGGGGAAGGGAGTACGTTCACGCTATGTTTCCCTGCGCAGCATATACAGCCGGCGGTAGAGACGGAAACGGAAGCGAGCGAGCACATGCCGGAGGCGTCGGTCGAAGTGATGCTGATCGAAAACGACTACAATCTGTCGATCATGCTGCGCGATGAGCTGCAAGCGAGCGGGTTTCGCGTCTATCTGTATACGCAAGGCCAAAAAGCGCTCGAGGAGATGGATGCGCTCCGGCCCGATATCGTCGTCATCGATCTTATGCTGGAGCCGGATACGAGCGGCTGGCAGGTCATCGAGCAGATGAAAAAAACCGACACGCTGCAAAACACGCCAATCATCATCTCCAGCGCATTTGAGGAAAAGGAAAAAGCTGCGCAGTGGGGCATCCGGGAGTTCCTCGTGAAGCCTTATCTGCCCGGTCGATTGACCGCGACGATCCAACAGATCTTGCGCAAAGGGTAGAGGGGGATTGCTATGAAATCCAATCGAAAGGCGCTCTGGGGCGTATGGGTGATGAGCTTGGCGCTCGTCGCTGCCTGCTCGAACGATCCGGCTCCCGGCGCAGATCCGCCAGCGCCGCCAGGTCAGCAGGAGACGCTGCCGGAGGAAACGCAAGAGACGGATACAGACGAGCAGCTCTTGGGCGAGTTCCGCCAGACGATCCGGGATGCGACAGGTCCAAGCGAGCTGATCGCGTTCCTCGACGAGCGACTGCCAGTCGCGAGCGAATCGGCCGCTGACCGTCTCCTGCTCGAGCTGGAGGCTTACTACGCGGAAGACTTGCCGAAACTCCAGGGACGCTTCCTGACCAATGAAGTACAAGAGAAGTTCTCGATGATGGGCGATCCGACGAAAGTGGAGCAGATCACCGATGACGAGTTGAGAGCGTGGACGGAGCAAGCGGAAGCGGGCCATTATGTGCTGGTGCAGACAGCGGGCGAGGTGTATCCGGTCGTCGACTATACAGCGCTCGATAAATACCGGCGCTATCTGTCGAGCGATCTGTCGGACTATTTGAAGCTGATGACGATGGACTCGCAGCGACTGAAATCCGGGACGACGGATTCGGCTAGCACATTGGAGGCTGTCGCCGAACGGGCGATAGCGTCAGAGCAGTATCTCGAGCGCTACCCTGAGGGGCTGAAGCGGGACGAGATACTGAGCGATTATATCAACCGCACGGAGTATCTGCTGTTCGGAATGGCTAATGGACCTCGCTTCGACCTCGATAGCGGCATCTTGTTCGACGAGTATCGGCAAGTGTTCGAACGGATCGCCGATACCCGGGGCGACACCTACACGGGAACGCTGGTCCGAAGGTTGCTGGAGTTGCTCGGCGAGTCCGATCAGAAGCTGATCATCGTCAGCTCCCATGATCGCCGCGATGTCCCGGCGATCGCCGAGCTGCGAGATGGCCTGGCCGAGCAGATCCGTGAACACTACGGCGAGCCTGCGGCCGCATCTTAGGGTGTGTCTGCACACCCGCTCAGGGGCATCTAAGACTGCCTTTTTCGCCCCCTGCGGCGTCACTTTCGCTTGCTAAGGAGACGAACATGCTTCGAATTCGAATCAGAGAACGTATCAGGCGAATCCATACCGACGATTCGCCTGCTTCAATGTCTGCGACGGCCGGCGTCGCCAGCATGGCGTTGCTGGCGCTGCATGAGCTGGGGAGCAGCATCTACACCGGCCTGGGCTGGCTGGTCGATAATACGCTGACGATGCTCGTTATGACTGCTGGTCTGGCGGCACTGCTCGTACTGGCGTATGTTCCGGCGCTGCTGCTCGCCTTCCTGCCGATCCGTCTGCCGCGGATCTGGCTGTCTGTCGTCATCGTTATGATGTCTACGCTGCCTTTCGTCTTCACCTATGCGAACATGAAGTGGCTATGGGGCGGCATCCTGCTGACCGCTCTGCTCTGTATCGGAGGCTCCTCCGTCGGCGGCTTCATCTATTGGCTGCTGCATCGTCCGCGCACCGTATACAGCCGTGCGATGCTGGCAGTCTGTGGCGTCATCCTGACGGTGCTGGGCTACTTGGCTGTGGCAGCGAGCGGGCTACAGACCTCTACGGTGCGCGGGGAAATGACGGTCATCGAGCCGTCGCCGCTCGCCGGGCTTACCGACCCTTCCGAGCCTGGACCGTACGAGGTGACGACGTTGACCTACGGCAGCGGCACTGACCGATTCCGGCGAGCGTTCGGCGCCGATGTCGATCTAGTGACGGAGCCGGTGGACGCCTCCGCCTTCGTGACGAGCTGGAAGCCGCTGCGCACATGGTATTGGGGCTTCGATCAGCACGAGCTGCCGATCAATGGCCGCGTCTGGCTGCCGCAGGGCGAAGGCCCGTACCCGGTCGTGCTGATCGTCCATGGCAATCATACGATGGAGGACTTCTCCGATGTCGGCTACGGCTATCTCGGGGAGCTGCTGGCCAGCCGAGGCTTCCTGGCGGTGTCGGTCGATCAGAACTTCGTCAATTACTCTGTCCTCTCGGGACTGCCCAATGACGACTATATCCTGCGTGCATGGCTGCTGCTGCATCATCTGCAGGCTGTCGATAAGCTCTCGCAGGCGCCAGGAACGGTGCTGAGCGGCAAGGCCGATCTGTCGTCGATCGCGCTGATCGGCCATTCACGCGGGGGGCAGGCGGCGGCGCTCGCTGCCGGCTATGAAGCGTACTTCACCGTGGCGGACAAGGAGCAGTATTTGACGGGACTGGACTATGACATCACGTCTGTGGTAGCGATCGCACCGACCGACAAGAAGCTCGAAGAGCGCAACCTGAGACTTAATGACGTTAATTATCTCGTGCTGCACGGAGCCAACGACTCGGATGTGAGCTCCTTCGACGGCGAGCGCCAATATAACCGGATCGTCTATCCGACAGCCGGGAGCGAGCCCCTCTTCAAATCGGCGCTCTATATCGATGATGCCAATCACGGCCAGTTCAACACCGCCTGGGGTCGGATGGATATCAAGCTGCCGCTGCGCTGGCTCATGAACCAACGGGAGATTATGCCGGGCGAGGACCAGCGCAAGATTGCCAAGACGTTCATCAGCGCTTTCCTGGAGGCGACGCTGCATGAGAAGCGCGAGTATGCGCCGCTCTTCCGTGACTATCGTCTGGGCGGCCACTGGCTGCCGGATACGACCATGAGGCAGCAATATACCGATACCGAGATGATCACGATCGCGAACTATCAGGAGGATAGCAATCAGGATACGGGAAGTGGGCGCGGCGTGACGCTGCATGGCGAAGGACTGTCGCGGTGGGAGGAAGCGGATCTGAAAAATCGTCAGAACGGCTCAAAGCATAATCGGGTCGCGTTGCTAGGCTGGTCGAGCGAGCATGAAGACGTGCAAGAAGACGAGGAAAAAGCAGGGAGCGAGGAGAAATCTGGCGAGGAGGGGGGCAAGCGGGATACAGGAACAGCGGCTGCCTATGAGCTGAAGCTCCCGCAAGGAATGAGCGCCAGGCTATCGACAGCGTCGGAGCTCGTCCTGGCGCTGGCTCCGGCGACGGCAGACGGTCCCGAGCTCGACTTCAGCATCGTCCTCGCTGATGCGGACGGCGCGACAGCGACGCTCTCGCTGGTCGAGGCCGCCGAGCAGCTCAAGCCGCTCCTGACCAATCGATTCCTGAACGGCGGACCGCTGAATCGCTGGATCAAAAACGGCCGGCTGCAGCCGTCATCGGAGATTGTTCTGCACGACTACCGGTTGCCGCTGGCCGCCTTTGCGGAGCAGTCGCCCGCGCTTGACCCGGCCCGCATCGTTAGCATCCGGCTCGTCTTCGATCGGACGCCGGGCGGAGAGCTTGTGCTGGACAATGTGCGCTGGCAGCCTTAGAAGGCGATGAGCGCGAGTACTAATCCTTGAGCTGATCGATCGCCTCGGACATCGTCTTGTCGGTGAGATGCGCGTATATCTGCGTCGTTTCCGGCGAGGCGTGTCCGAGCTGCTCCTGCGTTTTGTAGATGTCGTTGCGCAAGTAATAATCGGTGGCAAAGGAATGCCGCAGCTTATGCACAGACAGGTAAGGCTTGCCGAAGCGCTTGGCGTATTTGATGACCATCGCCTGGATAGCCCGCTTGGTCATCCGCGAGCCTTCCTGCTTGCCGTTGGCAATGGCGAGGAACAGCGCCTTTTCGCGGCGCGGCGCTTTGTATACCGTCTCGCGAACCTGCAAATAGTCCTTCATATCATCCACAGCCTCCTGACGAAAGTACACGGGAGACTTGAACGTGTCGTCATTGTCGCCCTTGCGGTAGACATAGACGACTTTTTTCTTGAGATCGATATCCTCGATGTTCAGGTTGACGACCTCGGATACGCGCAAGCCCGAGTTGAGGATCAGGATGATGATACAGGCGTCGCGAACCTTGTTTTGCTCGTAAGCATAGGAGGCTTGCTTGTTATTCGCAACGTCGAGCGGATATTGCCGCTTGATATAATCGATGAAGGTATAGATCTCGTCCTCCTGCAGCAGCTTGCCCTCAAGCTTGGCCGCCGTGTCCTTGGGCTTGTGCGTCCGCTTGATCGCCACCTTGGCCATCACATTGCGTTTGAGCAGCGGGTAGAACTGTTCGTCCTCGGCGATCTGGCTCAAGTAGTGGAACAACGAGCGGAGCGACGACAGCTTGCGCGAGATGGTCGTGCGGCTGTTGGTCGTCTCCTTGAAGGCAGAGAGGAACATTTTGTAGTTGTCGATGCTGTCCATATGCAGCTTTTCCAAGTCGATCAGCTCGATGTCGCGGTTCGTCAGAGCTGCCGACAGTCCTTCGGCGCGCAGCCAGTTGAAGAATGTCTCGTAGTCGCGGACATACTCCAGCAGGGAGGAGGGGGACAGATCGGGCAGCTTGTAATTGATAAACTTCTCGACATACCAGGGCATGAGCGGCGTACGCTTGTCGAGCTCCTGGCGGTCCTTGACTTTCAAGATGTTCATGTCCATTCACCTCACTTCCTTATCTTAGCAGGGGATATTATAAGTTGCAAAGAGCGACTTGGTTAACATAATTATTAATATGTCTCCTTGATCTATACCTTCGATACCTCCTTGTTGCTGGTAGTCAAGTGAATCACTAGACAGGAATCGCCAAATTCAATCAGACATCGACCGGACGTCGGCGAGGGTGATTAATGACATTAATAATAATAATAATAGTTAATGATGTCAGTTAACATAATAATTATTATGTCTCTATTCGCCTGTTTTCGAAAATAGACTTGACAAGTGGAGGGGCGATTCCTTATGATGTGTGAAATGAAAGGCAAGGATCAAGGACATGATGTCTTACCCGGTACGGTCCAGAGAGAGAGGTCTCGGCTGCAAGCCTCTTCCGTCAACCCTAAGACATTACCCCCTTGTAGCTGCGCAGTTGAAATCAGGCTTAACCAGCCTGAGTGTAAGCTTCGCCGGGTGTTCCCGTTACCGAACCTCATGAGGATCCGCATCATGCGGATTAAATCAGGGTGGAACCACGAGCGCGCTCGTCCCTTTGCGGACAGGCGTGTTTTTTGCGTTTTTGCTATTCAAAGGATCATACTAAAAGCTGTTATCAAGGACATGAATGTTAGTTTCGCGTACCGTTACAGAGAAAGAGGACTCGGCTGAAATCCTCTGCGGCGACGCCTGGCATTTACCCCCTTGTAGCTGCGCGGTTGAAATCAGGCTGAATCAGTCTGAGTGTAAGCCCTGCCGGGCGTTCCCGTTACCGAACTTCATGAGGATCCGCTTCATGCGGATTGAATTTGGGTGGAACCACGAGCGCGCTCGTCCCTTGCGGATAAGTGCGCTTTTTGGCGTCTACACTACACCAACGGAGGTTAAAATCATGTCGAAACTTAACAGTATTAACATCACATTAGTGGATGGCAGCAGTCGGGAATACGATCGGGGCGTAACGCCCGGACAGATCGCTGAGTCGATCCGCGCGAGCCTGCTGAAGGAGGCGGTCGCTGCCATGGTCAATGGGGAGCTAGTCGATCTGAATCGGCCTGTCCGCGAGGATAGCCAGGTGGAGCTTGTACTGATGGACAGTCCGCAAGGATTGGAGCTATGCAGACATAGCGCAGCTCATGTCATGGCGCAGGCGATCCAGCGCAGATACGGCCGACATGCCGTAAAGCTTGGGATCGGACCAGTGATTGCGGACGGCTTTTATTACGACGTAGGCATCGAACAGTCGCTAAGTCCTGAGGATCTGGCGGCGATCGAGGCCGAGATGCATCGGATCGTCCAAGAGAATCTGCCCATCGTCCGCCGCGTCGTCTCCCGGGAGGAGGCAGTACGCCTGTTCCAATCGCTCGACGAGCCGCTGAAGCTGGAGCTGATCCGGGAGTTGCCGGAGGATGCGGTCATTACAGTCTATGAGCAAGGAGAGTTCGTCGATCTGTGCCGCGGACCGCATCTGCCCTCGACAGGTCGACTGAAGGCGTTCAAGCTGCTCAGCGTAGCCGGCGCATACTGGCGCGGCGATGCCAGTCAAAAGATGCTGCAGCGCATCTATGGCACAGCGTTCCCGACAAAAGGGGAGCTGGAGGCGCATTTGCATCTGCTGGAGGAAGCGAAAAAGCGCGACCATCGCAAGCTGGGCAAGGAGTTGGATCTGTTTATGTTTTCGGAGGAAGCACCCGGCATGCCTTTTTATTTGCCGAAGGGGATGGTGCTGCGTACGAAGCTGGAGCAGTTTTCTCGAGAGGAGCAGCGCAAGGCTCATTATGAGGAAGTGCGTACACCGTTTATGATGAATCGCCAGCTGTGGGAGCAATCCGGCCATTGGGAGCATTATCATGAGAACATGTATTTCACAGAGGCGGAGGATAATATGTTCGCGCTGAAGCCGATGAATTGTCCCGGTCATATGCTCATCTTCAAAAACCGGCTCCGCTCCTACCGGGAGCTGCCGATCCGCATCTCGGAGTTCGGCCAGGTGCATCGCCACGAATATTCGGGGGCGCTGAACGGCATGATGCGCGTGCGCACATTTTGTCAGGACGATGCCCATCTGTTCGTCAGGCCGGATCAGATCGAGGACGAGATCGCGCAGATCATGCAGTTGATCGATCGGATGTACCAGGTGTTCGGCTTTGCGTACAAGATCGAGCTGTCCACTCGACCGGCCCAATCGATGGGCTCGGCCGAACTGTGGGACGAAGCGGAGGCCGCGCTACGTAACGTATTGGACAGTCTCGGCATCGCATATCGGCTGAACGAGGGCGACGGCGCATTTTACGGGCCCAAAATCGACTTCCATATCCTCGATGCGCTCAAGCGAAGCTGGCAATGCGCAACGATTCAACTCGACTTTCAGATGCCGGAGAAATTCGATCTCTGGTATATCGGGGAAGACAGCCAGAAGTATCGTCCGGTCGTCATCCATCGGGCGATCTATGGCTCCCTTGACCGGTTTGTCGGCATCCTGACAGAGCATTACAGCGGCGCGTTCCCTACATGGCTGGCTCCGGTGCAGGTGAAGCTGCTGCCCGTGGCGGACCGACATCTCGACTATGCCGACAAGGTACAAGCGGCGTTGCACGAAGCGGGAGTTCGCGCCGAGCTAGACGCCCGGAGCGAAACGCTCGGCGCCCGGATCCGTGCCGCCCAGTTGGAGAAGGTGCCCTATATGCTCATCCTCGGAGATGAGGAGGCCTCAGGCGACACTGTATCGGTGCGACAGCGCGGACAAGGCAATCTCGGAGCAAGCGGGCTCTCCGCATTCATCGCCAAGGTCATCGAGGAGATACGAATGAAGAGGGGGTAGAGGAAGGTCCGAGACGTCATCAAATGACGATTAGTCAGAGACGGCTGGGACGGTTGCTCGCAGCCTGCTAACGACTGTCGCTGCGTCGGTGGAATGACTCGGCATAAGCCAAGTGGCGGAAGTGCAGGATCGGATCGTCGGACAGCTCAACGCCGTCCACGACTGCGGTCGGATCCATGAGCAGACCGGACGGCTCCTGAATCGCTGCCTCGATGACGAGTCGTCCGGCATCCAGCCGCTCGCGCTCCTCCGGCCATGGCCGGGTACTGTCGTCTGTCGGATCGTCCGGCTCGCCGAGTACGATCTGCAGGGTGAAGGAAGCGGGACCGCGCTGCAGCCGCTCCGTCATCTCTTGCTCCAGATAGTCCGCCGGCCGCTTTGCGGCTTCCATCAGCGACAAGGTATCCACGCCTGCATCCGGCATCCATTCGAACTTGACCGGCCGCCGCCGACCATCGGCATCGACAAGGTAGAAAACGTGGATTGTGAAGTACCGGTTGGTCGCATAGCTCGCTGGCGGGAGGAGTCGCTTGATCTCCAATAGGCTGCGCTTGCTTTCCGAGAAGTGCTCAGCGGCTTCCTTGAACATATCCAGCACAGACAACTGTCCCGCCTGCGCTTCATTGACGGCGCGCACAAGGTCCAGCAGCGATTCGGGCGTCTGCGCAAAAAAGATCGGAAACGTCACGCCGACTAGTGAAGTCTTGACGCCTCCCGGCAGCTGAAATTGAACCGCCATGCCCTTGGCGGGGGAGAGCAGATCGGCCAAAGCAGGGTCGCTGGAATTACCGGAAAAGCGCACGATTGCATCGACCGCTCCTCCTTGCAGATGAGGCGCGGTCGTATAAGGGGCGGCTTCGCCGCTGGGGTGAAAAACGGCTCGGTAGCATGCGCCCTTGGCATGCACTCGGCGATAGCCTGGATGAATACCGGACAATGCTTCCATCGCATCGATCATATCCACAGCCATCGGGCATTGTCGTGTTCGCTCAGCATCGTTAGCGTTCATAACGGGATCACCTCGCAGATAGAGTTACGATTGATGTACCCTTTATTTGGGACGGTTATGCAGTCGTGAGGGCAAAGTTATTTTAGGATGGAAATAGGTTAACATAACTAATGTTATGTTTCATTTTCGGGCTACTCCAAAAAACCAAGGTAAACCGATAGCTCTGCAATCGCATCAAACTGAAGTCGGAGCTTGGCTTGCAGCTTGTCAACAGCCAACTGGAAAGAGCGCTCAACCGCTTGCAGACTGTGGGTCTCGAGACTTGCTAAGAGCTGTCTCATTTCATCAATGGCGTAGACCGTCTGTCGCAGGCTGCTGATGACAATAATTTTGCGCAGCTCCTGGGGTGTGTAGAGTCGGTAGCCGTTGTCGGGATGACGGGTGGAGCGGATCAAGCGTTCCTTTTCCCAATGACGAATGGCCGACGTCCGCACGCCGGCGATCCTGGCCGCTTCGCCGATCGTTAGCGACGGCTTGCGGATCTTCGACTCCAGCTCGTGCGAGTTGGTGTCCCGAATCATCGCCAATACGGAGGAAAGACGCCGTTTCTCGACCTGGACCTCATATTGCTGCTCGTTGAGCAACCATAACATGTCATCTGTCTGTCCACGCCGTACGCCCCGCATCACATCGTACGCAACCGGGATGCTGAAGGCACGCAGCATGGCCCGGATCGTCACGAAGGCTTGCAAATGAAGGTCCGTATATACTCGCTTGCGGTTGCCCAAGGCTCTGGCGATCGGCGGGAGGAGATCGAGTTCCTCGTACCTGCGCAACGTTGTCGTGCTTACCTGGAGGCGCTCGGCCATCTGCTTGGGGGAGTAATAAGTGGTTGGCATATTGGTTGTCTCCTTCAAGTGAAACCTTCAAGTGCTTGGACACCTATTTAAGCGGATTTGCTTCGTAAAATCAAGGGACAGCTTCCTCTCATCCGAAAGATTGCATCAATGTTATATGATGAGGTTATCTTCTGGGAACACCATACGACGCCAGAGATGAGAGGAGCACTTAATGAGCAAACCTATCGTTGTTCGAGATGCTACGGAGAAAAATCTGGCCCATGTGACACTGGAAATCCCGCGTAATCAACTGGTCGTCTTCACCGGTGTGTCCGGGTCGGGCAAGTCGACGCTCGCGGTCGATGTGATCTTCAATGAATGTCAACGTCAATACCTCGAAGCAATCGGTATGCAGGGGATCCGCAAGCCGGCGCTGGAGAAGCTCGAGCATGCTTCGCCAGCCGTGATGATCTCGCAGACGGATACGAATCGCAACCCACGCTCTACAGTCGGTACAGTAACAGACATCTACACCGATCTGAGGATGATCTATGAGAAGCTGGCGGTTCGGCATTGTCCGCATTGTGAGAGGGAGGTGTCTGCTGCCGACTGTCCGGAGCGGATCGTCAAGCACAATGGAAGCTGGATGGTCTATATGACCTGCGTCCATTGCGGCGAAGAGATGGAGAAGCTGACGCGGACGCACTATTCGCACAATACGAGCCAAGGCGCCTGTCCGGTCTGCGAAGGTCTCGGCGAGGTGGTGTCGCTGGCCAAAGGACGCATCCTCGACGAACGGTTATCACTGGAGGATGGGGCCGTCGACTACTGGACACACCAGTACAAGGCGTATCAGATCACCGCGGTCTATCAGGCGATGGCCCACTATGGCGTGCCTGTCGCACCCGGTACGCCGGTAGCGGACTATAGCGAGGTTCAACGAACGATCCTGTGCGAAGGAACGGATAGCGAGGCGGTTAAGCTAGCATTCCCTGATCATCAGCCGCCCAAGACGGTCGCAAGCGGCAAGTTCGAAGGCGTCTATACTACCCTCTGGCGGCGTATCGCAGAGAAGGGAAGCGAAGCGATGCAGCACAAAGGGTATATCGAAACGAAAGGCTGTCCGTCCTGCAACGGCGAACGTCTGACCCCGCTCAGTCGCGAGGCGACCGTGGCGGGCGCCAGGCTGCCCGAGCTATCGGCGCTCTCGCTCGAGAAGTTGCTCCGGTGGAGCGATGAGCTGCACGAGAGGATCGGAGGAAGCATCGCTCCCAGCATCAAGCCTTATCTCGTGGATATGCATACGAAGCTGCATCGCTTAGGTCGAGTAGGATTGGGCTATCTGACGCTTGATCGACAGACGATCACCTTGTCAGGCGGCGAGCTGCAACGCGTCCGCCTGGCAGCAGCGCTGGACTCTGAGCTGACAGGGATCATCTATATCCTCGACGAGCCGACGGCTGGACTGCACCCGCAGGACACTGCGGGCATCGTCGAGCTGTTGGTGCGGCTGCGCGATGTCGGCAATACGGTGTTGGTTATCGAGCATGACCCGGAAATGATGCGCCAGGCCGATCACATCATCGATGTGGGACCCGGAGCGGGACTATATGGCGGTACCATCATCGGACAAGGGAGCTGGGACGAGCTGTTGTCGCAGGAGAGCTCGGTGACCGGGCGCTATCTGAGCCAGCCTGCACCTCCGTTGCGCGAGCCGCGCACGCCAGGCGCATCCTGGATCGAGATGAAGCGGGTGAGTCGGTATAATCTGCATCAGCTCGATGTGCGATTTCCTACCCGCTGCCTGACGGTCGTGACCGGTGTGTCCGGATCGGGGAAATCGACACTCGTCTTTGATGTGTTGGCCAACGTCCATGCCCAGCCTCAGCATGGGGAGATGACCATCTCCGGCATGGATGGATTGAATCGCATGGCCGTCATCGAGCAGACGCCGCTGACACGGATGAAGCGTTCCAACGTCGCGACTTATAGTAACATCTATGGCGCGATTCGCAAACTGTTCGGCAGTCTGGAGGCGGCGAAGATGAGGAAGCTGTCGGCCTCGCATTTCTCCTTTAATTCGGCTGGCGGGCGCTGCGAACGTTGTGAAGGTCTGGGTGTCGTAAGCAGCAGTATGTTGTTCTTTCAGGATGTGGAGGTTGTCTGTCCAGCCTGCGGCGGCGATCGGTTCATGGCTGAGGTGCTGGAGGTCAAGTATAATGGGCGTTCGATCAAGGATGTCCTGGCGTTATCGATCACCGAAGCGGCCGAGCTGTTCGCAGGACATGCCCGTATGGCGTCGAAGCTTCGTCTGCTGCTCGAAGTCGGATTGGGTTATCTGACGTTAGGTCAGACGTTGACGACGCTGTCAGGCGGAGAGGGGCAGCGGCTTAAGCTGGCGAAGGAGCTGATCGAGCATGCCGGCAAGCCTGGACTCTATCTGATGGATGAGCCGACGGCTGGCTTGCACCCGCTGGATGTCGATCATTTCCTCGTGTTGCTGCATCGATTGGTGGAGGCGGGCAGTACGGTGATCGTCGTCGAGCATAATCAGCAGGTAATCGAGGCGGCTGATTGGATCATCGATCTTGGACCAGGAGGCGGGGACCAGGGCGGCAAGCTGATGTTCGCTGGTACTCCGCAGCAGATGCTACGCGATAGCGGTTCGCCGACAGCTGAAAGTATGCGCAAGCAGCAGTGGACAAAATCGTCGCTCAATACGCTTCGGTGATTGTCTTCCTTGACGAGTCACTTGAGTTCTTGAAAGATGAATAACCCGGCTCGGAAATTAGAGTCGGGTTTCGCTGCTTGAACATGAGGTGAAAGTTGATTATAGTAAAGTTGATTGTAGTTGTGGCAGAGGAGGGAGAGTTCATAGACGATGACCACATGGAATCTTGAGCAAACCCAATGCCACTTGTTAATCTGTAATGGCGGCAGCTGCATGAAGCGCGGCGCAGAAAAAGTAACACAAGCGATTAACGATGAAATTGCCAGGCTTGGTGCCGACAAGTTGATTCATACGACACGGACGCGCTGCAATGGCCGTTGCGCAGACGCTTGCGTCGTAATCGCGTATCCGGATGGCGTCTGGTACGGCGATATGACGCCAAAATCGGGACGCAAACTGGTACGCAAGCAGCTGCAAGGCAAACGGCTAAAGAAACGAATTATATATTCGTATAAAGGAACATTTATTGCTGCAAAGCAAACGCGTAAAGGCAAGAGCAAAAAAGACGGCTTGCTTTTTTAGCTGACTACTTTTACACAAAACCCGTATTTTGTACATATGTATGGATCTTTGTTTTTGACCACTAAACAAAAAAAATACCCCCGCCGCCCGCCGTCATCAAATGGTTCCGAGCTGACCTTCATATAGCCGCCTTGCTCGGTAATGATTTTCCTGGTCAAATATAGACCAATGCCCACACCGTCTGTACCCATCGCATCAGCTCCACGATAAAATCGTTTGAAGATTTGGCTTAATTCATGCTCCGGTATGCCTCTACCGTTATCTTCGATATCGATTCTGACGAACATCTCGTATTTGTACATCGAAACCTGGATGATCCCCGCCTCATCTGTATATTTCACCGCATTGTCCAGCACATTGACGATCGCTTCTCCGGTCCATTTCACATCATGCTGCAATTCGATACGCTGCTCGCCGCTGAATTGAATTTCTACCTGCTTCTTCTCCGCATGAGGATACATCTGCTTGATTGCTGCGAACACGGTTTGGCCCAGATCGTTTGGCCCTGCTTGAATGGTAATAATACCGCTCTCTAGCCGCGACATCTTGATCAGATTATCCATGAGCCAGGTCAGCTTCTCTGTCTGACTGAACATAATTCGCGTGAATTCCTGGCGCTTATCCGCTGCTAGCTCGTTGTCCATTAATAAGCCATTGTAGATGGTCAGATTAGCCAATGGTGTTTTCAACTGGTGGGCTATATCCGAGATCAGCGATTTCACTTCCTCGCTCTCCTCTTTATACCGCTGCTTCTGCATCCGTAAGATCCCCGATAACTTCAGTACTTGCTCCTGCAGCTTGGAGAGCATCGTATCCTCGGATAGGGAGAACGATTCACTATCCTGTCTATCGATAATCGATTGAACCGTCAACGACAGCTTCATTAAGATCGAGATCATCTGCTCACGAATAACCAGCATGAAGCCCGCTACGATACCAGCTGCCGCCACAGCGAACAGAATCGATATTATCATAACGGTCCTGCTCGCTTCATATTGAATCAGGGAATAGATAAAGAAACCGCATGTGATCACATACAGCGCCATGCTAACAAGAATAATCCGGGTAAAGGGGCTTCTCAAGCTTCACTCCCCCACGTGTACCCGATACCAAAAACAGTCTTGATATAGACATTATGTTTTGGATCGTCTTCGATTTTATTACGTAATCGCTTGATATTCACACTTAATGTATTCTCATCCACGAAGATGCCATCCCAATCCCATAGCTTCTCAAGAATCATCTGTCGGGTCAACACCATCTTGTGATTACGGGAGAGAATCGTTAAGAGCTTGAATTCTGTAGACGTTAGCTTAATCTCCTGATGATGCTTGTACACCTTCATCTTGTCGTAGTGAATCGTTATGTCCCTGTAGGAAAAAAGCTGCGGGGCATCCTCGCCCCGAGCTCTGCGGAGAATCGCCTTCAGGCGCTGGCTTAATACCGCCATACTGAACGGCTTGGCCATATAATCATCCGCCCCGGATTCGAAGCCCACCACCATATCCTGCTCCGTATCTTTGGCTGTCAGGAATAGGATGGGAACAGTAGAGAGCTGGCGAATGTCCTTGCACAGCTCAATGCCGCTTCGGTCTGGGAGGTTAATATCCAGAATAATGAGGTGAACCTCATGGCTTCGGAATGCATCCAGCCCCTCTTCACTCGAGAATGCAGATACTACATCGTAATGTTCTCTGCCCAGTGCATAAGCAATTCCCTCGTTTAATAATCGATCATCCTCCACAATGAGAATTATAGCCATGTTGTCCACCTCCATTCATCCTGGTTGCTGTAGCCTAATTGTCCGATCTGCAGACTGGCTTGATAACCATCTTACCCCACTTCTCTCAATCGTTCTACAATACTCAGCTTCTTCGATCTATTATACGCGATAATCGGTACACTCAGGCAAGAAGCGAATACCAGCACCAATGCAATCAGCATAGGAAGGATAGGTAACGTGTAGATGGCATAATCGGCTTCCTGGCTGAATACGTAAAACGCGCCATAGCTGATCAGGGTTCCTAGCGAAGCGATCAATACAGTCGAGATGACGGCATAGGCCACCCCCTCCAGCACCAGCATCTTGCGCAATTGGCGCTTCGTCATGCCGATGCTCTCCATCACTGCAAATTCATGCTTGCGTACGACAACACTTGTGAACATCGTGCTAATGAAATTGAGAATACCAATCGCGGCAAGAATTAACGTAATGGCGCCACCCAGCAGGTAGAAAATGATTTTGGCAGACCTTAATTGCTCCGCCCATTGCAGCTTTGATGTCAGTTCGATCTCTCGATCCCCAGCGATTAACGTCTCGAGTTGCGCTTGAACCCGCTCCTCTTCCTTCTTATCCGCCTGAATGTTCATCCTGTACAGTATCGGATCGTTAACGAGTTGTTGCAGAGCCTGATGACTGACATACACATTGGGTGCCATTCCGCCGAACGATACCTGGAATTGCGGACTCACGAAACCACCAATCTCAAACTCTCGAGAGGCGCCACCTTCCTTAAAGGTAACCTGAAAACGATCCCCTCTCGTAAACAGTTCTTCGCTTGCGCTCAGCAAGGCAATCTCGCCTTTCTCGAAACGCTCAACATCAATTGGCGTTTCAAGGCTCTTGTTTAATTCAGTTACATATCGCGTATCTATCCCGATTAACAAGGACCAGAACATCCCCGAGTTTTTCAATTGATCGTCCGTGGGGCGTTCCATATTGTATCGTGTTGTCAGATCATCGACGAATTTTCCAAATACTTCATCTGTATACGTCATGCTGGCTCCACGATCGATATACGTTTTCCTGACATCTTTGACGCCTTTCATTTGCTGTACGGCTGTCGCCATCTCCTCCGTCAAATTCTGCTTCGGTTCCCCCTTATAGCCGAATTCGACCGTCTTGTTCATGATATCAAAATCATTATCAATGTAACTGTCTACAAAATTATCTGTGTTCATGCTCAAGACAAGTGTGTTGACCGTCAGGAAAATGGTCAGACCGATGAACAACGACAGGAATACGGTGAATGCCCGCTTCTTATCCCGAAAAATATTACGTAATGCCATTCGATGGAGCTTGAAGCCATGTCTGCTCTTCTTCGTTGTTGTCCTCACATATTTGGCTGCTTCCACAGGGGAAATCTTCGCGGCAATTCGAGCCGGCTTCCTGCACCCAGCCATAGTCGTCAACCAGGCAAACAACACCGCTCCCGCATAAATAACGGGATGGAAGGAAATCTCAACATCCGTATCCAACGTAAAGGCTTCAATAGCCATCGGCACCGCCACCAGGGAAGTAATCACACCGGCAGCAACACCTATCGGTATCCCGATCCATGCTAACCGGGCAGCCTGGCCATTCACCATCCTTATAATCTGTTTTCTGGTCATCCCGATGGTCTTGAGCAGCCCATAAAATTTGGTATCTGTAGCTACGGATATATATAGCACATTGTAGATGAGCAAATAGCCACTAAACATGACAAATACGATGATTCCCGCGATACCCAGCATGGTTGTGACTTTGGATTCGTTCTGGGCTGTCATTGCGGAATAGCTTAGCAATTGCTGATTCTCACTCAGCTTCAAGTCCTGTTCTAGCTGGCTCATATTCTGATCGAGGTCGCTTCCTTCTGTGAATAGTAGGGAGGCTACTCTACGCTTGTCATCAACGTCCGCCACACCTACAGATTGTGCAAATTCATTCGATACAATGATCACCCCGGCATTACCTGAGCTCAATTGCGAATAGTCCGTGTACCAGCCGCTGAGAATGAACGATTCCTTGTGCTCCCCCGTTTTGCTCCGATAGGTTAGAGGAACCTCAATCCCAATGGCCGGGTCTGTAATATCCAGCTTGTCCAATATCCAGGTCGGAACGATCACTTCATTGCGTTTCGCAGGATAAGCATGGACCTTGTTACCCAGCAATGGCGCTCTCATCCTGTCCCACTCCGACTCATCGTACAGTTGCATCGTGAGATCCAGATCCCCCATCTCTTGCGTGGGAATCACTTGCGCCACTTGGGTATCAAGCCCAATATGACTCACATACGGCAGCTGCTTCAGCCGTTCCAGCTGTTCTTGAGAGGGCCGGGTTAATGCGGCATCCGCTACCGTGCCAATCATCCTTAGCTCCTGCATATCGAAGGTTTTTATGAAGCTCATTCCGATCGTGAATACGGAGGTCAGCAACCAAGTGGTGAGCAAGACAGCCAGGATGACATAACGATTTCTTGTCCGGTTGGCTTTCAAGCTTTGACGAATCAGTCTTTTAATGATGCCTTTGTTCGAATTAGGAAACATCATTCCTGTTTCCCCCCAACAACCTTACCATCTCCAATATGGATGATCCGATCGGCCAATTGAGCAATTTCTTCGCTATGTGTGATCATCACCATCGTCTGATTAAATTGCTTGCTCGTCACCTTGAGCAGTCCGATGACCTCCTGACCTGTCCGGCTATCCAGGTTCCCGGTAGGCTCGTCCGCAAGTATAATAGAAGGCTTCGTGGCCAGTGCCCTGGCAATCGCAACCCTCTGTTGCTGTCCTCCGGACAACTGACTGGGCAAGCTATCCAGCTTCTCTGCCAATCCCAGCGTTCTAACAATATGCTCTATATACGCTTGATCGATGGTATTCCCGTCCAGCTCGATCGGCAGCACGATATTCTCATAGACATTCAGAATCGGAACAAGGTTATAGTGTTGAAATACAAACCCGATCTTCCTTCTTCTAAATACGGTCAGCTCGTCATCATTCATATCGAATATCGATTTGCCATCTACGATGACCTGCCCGCTTGTCGCTCGATCCAGACCGCCCAGCATGTGCAATAATGTGGATTTGCCGCTCCCTGACGTACCGACGATAGCCACAAAGCCGCCTTCTTGAATCTCTATATTTACCCCATCGAGCGCCTTCACCTGATTCGGCTCCTTGCCATATGTCTTCCTTAAATCCACAGTGCGCAATATACTCATCATGATCCTCTCCATCCTGCAGCTTCATCCTACAATTTGAATTTTACCCGCTACTTCTTACATTCTCGTGACAAGAGGACAAATTCAAAAAAGCCCGCTGAGAGCCCCTGGGACAGTAATTGCGAATCAGATGCTCAAACAAAAAAACCTCCCCCTTCGAAAAAGAATCGAAGAAGGAGATTCAGCTTACGTAAAGAATTTACCCTTCAGGCAAATCCAAAATACTCTTTCAGACCATTTACAACGCCTTGTGCAATTCGCTGCTGCATGTCATCGGTAAACAACTTTGCTTCTTCCGCAGCATTGGAGATAAAGCCGGCCTCTAACAGGACGGAGACCATGTTGGCATCGCGAAGCACCTTCCACCCCGCCTGTTTCACGCCACGATCCCTAAAACCTGTCGCTTCCAACAAATGCTTGTGGATGATCTGGGTAAAAGACTTGCTTGCTACTTCGTAATAATAAGATTCTGTACCATTGGCCGATGGTGCATTCTCTACAGAGTTAGCGTGGATGGAGATGAACGCATCTGCATTTATTTTATTGGCTACTGGCGCGCGGTCCCCAAGCTTAATGAACCGATCGTCGGTGCGCGTGAAAACGACTTCCATGTTGGGGTCATGATCCAACAGCTTCTGTATTTTTAGAGCGACATTCAGATTAAAGACTTTTTCCAGCTTGTTGGTTATACCAATGGTACCAGGGTCCTTACCGCCATGACCAGGGTCAATGACGATCAGTTTCTTGCCGGAGGCTATCGGCGGAGGCTCAGGTTGAGTCACCGGGGGCAGCTGTGGTCCAGAGCCTGGCGCTGCCGATCCAGGAATGTCCGTACCAGGTGTTGATGCTGGCTCACCCGTCAATTCGACGAGGACTTCGTCCGCACTCCCACGAGTAACGGCATAGGGCGAAGGGCTGTTGAGATCCATCACGACTCTAACGGTCGAAGGGCTATCGCTGAACAGGGCATAGCGGACACCAGCAATCTCTGATGAGTTAGCAATGGAGACGACACCTTTTTGACTTGAACGGTCTTCAAGGGCGGGGGATAGGCTTGTCCCTGGCAGATCAATGACAATTCGTTCGGGTCCAGACATCGTGAATACCTTGGGTTCGACTTTGCCGCTGACTGTAATCTTCAACTGGCGTTCATCCAGGCTAATGTCATCCACGGTGACGGTTCCGCTATCGCTTGCCGTGGGCGCTGGACGGTTAACGCTTACGGTCTTGGTTGCGTCATCCCAATCCACAATCATCCCCATCTGTTCACTGACAAAACGAAGAGGCACGCCGGTTACACCATTCTTGAGAACAGGTGCGACCAGCAACGACTTCTCCACCCCATCGACAAGGGCGGACTTGCTACCGACAGCCAAGTTAATCGTCCGACTGCCCACTGCTATGGAAACACCACGGTTTTGTGCATCCCAACCCACTTGAAAGCCAAGGTTCTCGGTTACCATTCGAATGGGGATCATGACATGGCCATCAACGGTTTCGACGCGGGCTCCACCCTTCAGCTCCAACTTCTTGCCGTCTACGACGATTGATGGCTCGGTAGTGGCCTGTACAGCCCCCGCGAAGACGGCGAGCATGCTCGAAAGCAGTGTGAGCAAAGCGAGCTGTTTCCAAACTAAACGCATAACGAAATAAATCCTCCAATCAGGTAAGAATCGGCATCAATCTAGCTTACTCTGCGTCGCCGTTAGCTTCATAGATTAGGCTCCGCAGCGTTTGACCCGGGTAACGCAATTCTGCTGTATAACTGCTGCCGTCTTCCAGCACCAACTTCACTGCGACCATCCCACGTTTATTATTCACATCTGCATCAATGATTTCTGCTTTGGCAATGGCTCTTGTCTCCTCTTGGTTATCCGTAATGATCCGCTTCGCTTTGGCAATCCAACTGCTGTCCTGCAGAATGGCTGCAAAAGCCGCGGCATCTATAGGCGTCCGCTTGAGCGTTAAGTTAGTTGCTGTTGTATCGAACACAATGCCTGTTTCTGGTTCAATCAGTACATTGTACTCCCAGTATTCCTCTCCCTGCCCGCGCAACGTATTCGATTTGTAAGGCGTAAAATTCACCGACCAGGCTGGACGTATTCCATTTCCCTGCTCATGCAGCATAACGGTCGTCTCCAGCATGGACACCTCCGCTCCGAACAGCTTACGCACGCTCTCAGACGCCCGTCGCTTTATTTCATCCTTGCTGAAATGATGTGACGGCGGAGGTGATGTCACGGTGGCCTCATTGTTGTATCTGGCAGAGATGAATAGGGTTCGGTAGAACCAGTCAATCTGCTGCAGCAGCTCTTCATCCGTCAGCTCCCGCTCCGGATAGTAGAGTGTATTGGTCACGAGCTCAAGATAGAATTCCGTTTGTCCAGCCTTAAGCGGCAGTGGCTGCGCAGGGCGCAGCCCGTCATACACATATTTGTCACTCAGCACAAGGCTCCGTTTTAGCTCTGTTTCGCTCATTTCCCGGCCAGTGACATGCGGCTCAATACCGGGCTTGTTCAGCAGATCATAGATCTCCTTCATTTCCTCCTCTGTCATTTCGCCAAGCAGTTCTTCAGACAAAGTAGACACCGGAATCGGCGGCTCCACCTTCAACACTGGAATCGTGTTGCCAACGTTGCTACTCTCGGCTATCGGACTGTTCTTGGCGGCGATCGAATGATTCACAATGCCGGGAACGAGCAGCGCGCTGGTTGCGAGCAAGCCTCCCGAAAATAGAAGGATCGATAAGGCGTTTAAGCGTTTGTTCTTTTCCAAAGCGAAGTACCCCCACCCACAAGGATGTTAAACCTGTCTATACTTTAATCGGAAGATGTTAAAGAGTAAGGAGGCAGTTGTTATGAAGTTGTAAAATCCGTAGTACTAGGAAGTTAAATGAAGGCGGATCTTCGTGCCTTGGCCATGCACCGATTCCAGCTCCACTCTGGCGTCATGCGCTTCGGCAATTTGCCGGCACAGGGAGAGACCGAGACCCGCATTCCCGTAAACCCGCGAACGGGCCGGATCTGCCCGGTAAAACGGCTCGAAGGCTCGCCTAGACTGTTCCTCCGTCATTCCGCTTCCGCTATCGCTTATTTCAAGCACGGCTTCCCCATTCTGTTGATAGGCTAACAAGCAAACTAGACTGCCTGGCTCCGAAGCATGAATGGCATTATCCAGCACATTTACCAGGAAGGATGCCAGCAGATCCGCATCTCCCCGCACGGAGGGAATCGAACATTGTGCCTCAAGCCGGATTCCGTTCTCCTCTGACTTCTGCTGCATCGTCTGCAACACTGTTTTGAACAAACCGGCAGTCTCTACTTCCGTCTGAACGAGCGGCTGATGCCTAAGAACGGATAGATCCAGCAGCGTAAAAGCCAAATTCTTGAGCCGGACTGTCTCGCTCCAAATGTAGTGGCCCGCCTTGATCTGATCCTCCTGCCCAATGTTCGCAGAGGTAAGATATTCTGCGAAACCCTGCATACTAGTCAGTGGCGTGCGTAACTCATGGGCCAAATTATCAACCATACGCTGCTTCTGCTCCGCCATATCGGAGAGATCGTTCATCCGCTGCTCAACTACCGAAGCCATTCGATTAAAATGGACCGCGAGTTCCCCGAATTCATCCCGGGCGGACAGCAACACTCGGTTCGAATAATCCCCGTCCGCAATGGTCCGCGTCGTCTCGGCCAGCAGCTTGAGAGGCCTCGTCAAATGACGGATTAGGAGATAGAGCAGCAGGACAAGCAGCGGCCCGACAATCCAGTTCATCATGACGAAGAAACGGTTCAGCTCCTTCTGCTGGGTATAAAGGTCGCTGATGTCGCGGCTGTATTTCAGCTCCAGATCGTCGTAAGGAGACGGCAGAGGCATCTCTAATGAGATGCTGTTTTCCGCCTTCGTCCTGTTTCTCTCCCCGTCCGCCGGGTAGATCAGCTGTCCGTTTTCTCGCAGCTCCAGCTCAATTCCTTGTTGACTGTAATGTCCGCCATACGACTGCACCACATTAACGAGTAGCACAGGAGTGATCGCAATTCCCCGCGACCGGATGGATTCCAGATTCTCGTATATATTATTAGCAATCAGCAGCTGCTCGCTGGTCGCCCTTCGGGTTTCGCTTTCCATGTTCAGCTGCCAGCTTTTTTTCATCACCATAATGACACTTATATCTAGGGCGACAATGAAGAGGACGAGTACGGCGAGAAGAATCTTATGCCAGAATCGCATGGCTAGACCTGTACTTCCAGGCGGTAGCCGAGCTTGAATACCGTCTTAATCCGATCTTCCCAGCCCAGTTTCTTGCGCAACTGACGGATATGCACATCCACCGTGCGGGTGTCACCTGCATAATCATACCCCCAGGCGAGTTCTAGCAGCTTGTCCCGTGATAAGGCGATGTTCCGGTTCCGTATAAGAACCTCCAGCAGATCAAATTCCCTTGCCGTCAAATCCACTGGCCGCTGATCTACCCGGACCAGACGTTCCGTGAACCGGACCTCCACCGTATCGCAATGAAAGGCTGGAGCCGCCTGCTCGTTTCTACGCAGGACGACGTTGATACGGGCGAGCAGCTCCAAAATTTCAAAAGGCTTGATCATATAATCGTCCGCACCTAGCTCAAAGCCCTTGATGCGATCGGAAAGTGAATCTTTCGCTGTAATCAGAATGACTGGAATCTTCAGCGGCGATATTTGCTGCATCAACTGGAAACCGTCCAGACCCGGCAGCATGACATCGAGTAAAATCAAATCCGCCTGCTCCTGCTTCAGCAAAGCGGCTGCCTCTGTACCGGAAAATGCCTTGGCATACGTATGCCCGACCAGCTTAAGATTCATCGTAATTAAATCGCTGATCGGCTGTTCATCTTCTACTACTAATATGTGGGCCATTACCGAAACTCCTTTTAATATCAATCGGATCGTTGCCTGCTGATTTAGGCTAATCAACCTTATCATACCAGACTCTAAGAAGGTAGGTGTTGTCCAAGACTTTTGACAAGAACTTACCTGCATAAAACAAAAAAAGCCACGCTTGGCGTGGTTTTCAAATACGGGTATATTCTTGTCCCTCCGACAATTATCTGCGCCCTCCCTCAATCTATCGTCAAATATTTGCGGTTAATGGTATGTTAACCGATGCCATTGCATTTTTCTTCTGCTCGTCATTAACATGCGTATAAATCATTGTGGTTTCGATTGAGGAGTGCCCCAGAAGCTCCTTTACAACACGAACATCGACTCCCTTTTTCAGAAGCATCGTCGCAAAAGAATGTCGCAGCTTATGGCAGGATAATTTCATGTTAGATACGCTTGGATTTTCCTCTTTTAAGGCAGTGAATGTTTGGTTGGCTATGGTCTGGATCTGACGTACGGAGAGTCGTCTTCCCTTTTGAGAAACAAAAAATGCATTCTCTTTCTTATGGTACGGCTCAATCCTTTCCTCCGCAATTTTAACCAGAATATCAACAAGAATCTTAGGGAGAGGGATCTCGTTCCATTTACGTCCTTTTCCAAAGACATGGATGATACCCTTTTCTTTGTTAAAATCATGAAGATCTAGCCGGTTAACCTCTCCGACCCTTAACCCGCAGTACCCCATCAGAAGGAAAATAGCTATATTTCGATTTCGATAACGCCCCTGGATATACTTGAGACTTTCCACGATCTCTTCTTCTTCAAGGTAGACAGGCTTCTTATTTTTTTCTGTTTTTGACTTCTTTACTTCCATCGCTGGGTTCCTGGTAGCCATTTCGAAATCAATGAGCGCGATGTAAAATGATCGAATTGCTGAAAGTGAGCGGTTTCGTGTACGATTACCAGCTGAATTTTGCTTACTGACAAGAAAGTTAATCACATTCATTTTCCCGGCTCGTTCAGGAACTTCGCCTCGCAAAGAATATAGATAAGTGTACACTTCACGCAAATATTCTCGTTGGGTAGCGTCCGTAAAGCCTGACTGCTTCATCCAAAGTGAAAATGCATGAATATATTCGCTAAATTTCTCATCTACTTCATGCTTTTGATTGATATTCATAGTGCGCATATCTCCCATTCATCTGCAAAATAATCGATTTGAAAGGAAACAGCGCAAAACCTATGTTTGGCGCTATTAATTTAGTTTGATTATAGCACGTTACTTTTGGAATAGAAAAAGAAACCTGTTACTTGGCTATTTAGCTAAGTAACAGGTTTCTTTCACCCAAGACTAGCTTCCATCTGCTTCAGCTTGCGATCTATCATCATGAAGCCGAAGGGGATGAAAGCGAGAGCTGTGGCCACGAGCACCCATTTCCATGACCAGCGCACATACAACGTATTCATCGCGACAATTCCCATATACAGTACATATAAGACCCCGTGTATCATCCCGACGACAGACACCACTTCATCCATCCCCGCTCCGTACTTGAGTGGCATTGCGATACCTACCAACGCGATCAGCGACAGCCCCTCGATCATCCCGACATAGCGAAACCAACGTATCATCTTTTGCTTCATCTTTTGCTTCATCTTGTTCTCCCAATTGTTCTATCGTGTAATGTGTCGCCGCATCCTCTACTAAAGAGTATCACATCCGAGATACGATATACTAGTGAACGCTTAATGGACAAAATGTAGCCGATCCAATAATCCGTTTCAGAAGCGAAGGGTTTTCTTTGGCGCATTCCCAAGCTAAAACAAAAAAAGCCGCAGGATATGCGGCTATGAGTCATTTCTGCCCGATACGTGAACACGTCTCAAGAAAGGAGAAAAGACGAAACCTACAATCACAATAATAATCGCAATCTCAAAAACTTGTTGTATCCCTGCTGTCAAAGCAAACGCGGTATTAACCGGGTCCGCCTGGTCTGCCGTTTGCTTCAGCATGTTGCTCATGCCAACCGACATGATACTTACTGCAACCGCAGTGCCGATCGCACCTGCCACCTGCTGGACCGTATTCATAATTGCACTGCCGTGCGGGTAAAGCGAAGGCGGCAATTGGGCAAATACAATTCCGCCGAAGCCAAGCGTGGATAAGATAAGCGAATACAATATCTATTTTCGGCAGTGTTATGTATCTATTTTCAATTCTCGCACACGAAGAGACATGTTCTAAAGGCCATCACCCCCTTATCGAAGTAAACTATGCCCATCTTTTCTAAAAAGATCACTACAGTTTTGCGAGGTTCATTTTTGGTGGGATATACCCGAGTTGCCTGCCCATTTTTACAATTTGTCCTCTATGATGAAATTCGTGAGTGGTAGTATGCGAAAATAACCATAATTAGGTTAATTCAACCCTGTCACTGTGCCAGGGGGCTGGAGTGGCAGGATCCCATTTGATTTTAAAGTCATTTAGAAATTCATAAACCAGTTCATCCGTGCGCTTAAAAAGGTCACGCATTTTATGTACATTGTCAACGGATCTCGGGTTTACTTTGGGAAGGGATTTCCCAAGGGCACGAATCCCTAACCATACCCGATAACAATCGGCTACATGAGCATGTAGAATGCGAATGGAATCACCGCCCCAGACCTCTACTTCTTGGACATAATCTGTGGGGGACATCGTTTCGCAAAAAATGAAATAAGGATTCCCTTGTACGTTGGATCATTTCATACTGACTTTTGAGTACATCCATCTCCTCGTTCTCCTTTTGATATTTGTTTTGACAATTGTTATTCTATATTAATTATTATCTCAAACAAGGACTATAGATATCTATAATAGCGATTATGACTCGTTACGTCAAGGAGAAAGTAAAAAGATGTTAAATGCCAAACCAGAACCTTGATTGGGGAGCACCGTCCCGCGGGCAGTTCATTGGCGTGTCAGAGCTAGCGTTTTTTTGAGAATAAAAACACCCTACAATCAACTGATTGCAAGGTGTGTTTGTGTCATCAGGCTCTATATTTGGGAGATTAACCATTCACGAACAAGGAGCAATCGGTATCGGACAGCCGCTTGTTTTATATTTAATAATCCCATATCAACGGATGTTTCTATATAACCAATGATTTGATCAAACGTAAAGACATTAAGTTCCTCATCAATGAGATCCTTGTCGTACTGTATATCGCCTAATACATAAGGAATAAATTGTTCAACTTCACTGGACTTAACCTCATCCAAATCCAAATCTAAGGCTGCTGGAAGATAGTCGAGCATCTGATTCTCGGTTCTCCGTGTCCACTTTTTTGTCTAGTAGCAATGGAGCGGTTCCACTGCTGCTATTATCCATGTAAGCTGACTCCTAACGTAGAGGGTAAATAAGCTGGATCTCTCTTTCTGAAACTAGTCCCTCGTAAAGAGCGTGATTGTGGTCCGCACCAACCACACACAGAATTCGTTTTCCTGAATGTTTTTTGACGGCATTTTTTATCCTTTGAACCATGATTTGATGTCTGCATGCATACCTAAGTAAGTGCGATTGTGGATTTATTTTTTTCAACCATAAATATTTTTGCTTTGTAACGTAATCCCATGCAGCAGAATTGAAAGGCAGTACGCTGGAATCCAAAGTTGTAAGTTGTCTATCGAACCATCGTTCCAATTCTGCGTTATGTTCGCCGAGAGCTTTCTCATCGAAACCAATAAAAGGATCGAAGTCCAACCATACATCAAGCTCGATCCAATCAATGGGTTCAAAATCAGATTTCATCTCTTCACATAATGGGAAAATCAGATCCCAATATTCGCTTGGAGGCTCTCCCCAATACCCTCGGTAACTCTGGTCTTGTTGATAATGTTCCCAACTGGCGGGAAGCACCTCTCCGCAGATCACATTGGGACTGAATTCCAATATCAATTCCTTAATAAGGTCCAATGTTAAATTGTGCTTTCGTCTTAAGTGATCATCATGAACTACTCCCAAAATTCCGACTGTTGTCACGAATGCGCCCCTCCCAAATAGTCTACCTTAACAATAGCAAAACATTTCTCGTTTTGAACAGTCGGTCATCGAGCTGACTCCAAACTTGTTTCCTCTCGTCTGGTCTCATTTTCCCAAGAACGGTAGTAATTAATTTTATCCCGCAGAATATCCAAGGTTTGATGAAGCGTTTGAACCTGCTCGATTAATTTCCGCTGATGCTCTTCTAAAAGCTTTCTGCGTTGGGGAATGCCATCATCCCCCAATCGCATCATATCAGCGAACTGTTGCATAAGTGCGATCGGCATTCCTGTAGTCTTAAGCTTTGCGAGTAAGACGATCCATTCAAAATCATGCTCGTGATATATCCGATGCCCATTTGGGGCACGAGGTATAGGGTCCATTAGACCGATCCTTTCGTAATAACGAAGGGTATGTACGCTTAACCCCGTCAACTCAGCTGCCTGCTGAATGGTCAGCTCTTTACCAATCATACGAGTCCACTCCTTTTAACATCAGTTTATAAGCTATGAGCTCCATTACACTCCGGGTGGTTCTTGTGTAATTAGATACGCCGTATACAAATACCTTTAGCGCAAGTATGTCATAAGTTGATTAAGTGAGGCAGGCGCTGTTTAATTGATCAAGCTGATCTGAGTGTATACTGAGCTTAAGCGCCCCCAAATTTTCTTCCAATTGCGTTAGATGACTCGCAGCAATAACCGGAAGAGCTCTCGGATGATTTTGCAGCATCCAAGCAAGGATGAGCTGATTTGGTGTGGCTCCCAGCTCTCCAGCAACCTTCCTTAAAGTATGCAACCGAGTCATCTGATCCTCTCTCCGGTAAGCATCGGGTAGGACAGCATCCTCTCTATTGTACATGCCTCCAAGGAGGGGGGAATAAGCCATGAGCGTAAAATCATCGTGTTGACTGCAGTACGCAAGTAAATCCTCATCCGCACTGACCTGCACGCCAAAATCCGCATCCAATCTAGGCTGCAAATACGTATAGCGCTGCTGGATGCAGCAATAGGACGCCCATCCCTTTGACCTACTGATCGCCTTGGCCTCAAGGATTCTGGAAAGCCGATAATTGCTACAGCCTATAGCCCTTACTTTGCCTGCTTTGATCAAGGAATCAAAGGTCTCCAAGGTTTCCTCGAGCTCAGTTTCAATATCGTCTACATGAGCATAATACAAGTCTACATAATCGGTTCCTAGCCGAAGCAAGCTTTCGTCAATTTCCTTCTCAATCGCTTGGCGACTTAAACCTTCCATTTTCTCACTCTTTGGTACCACCGGCTTCGCTCCCACTTTGGTGGCCAAGATGATCTGATGTCTGTTTTTTCTTTTTTTCATCCATTCGCCAAGCAAAGATTCGCTCTCTCCGCCAACACAGCCTTCGTTCCATATCGCATAATTATTGGCTGTATCCAAAAAGTTTCCCCCCGCTTCAAAAAAATGATCAAGCAGCTGGAAAGAGGTTGTTTTGTTCGTTCGCGATCCAAAATTCAAACAGCCCAAAGAATAAGCACTGACCAGCATTCCTGTATTCCCCAACGGAATATGCTTCACACGATTTCCTCCCTTTAACAAATGAATTAACTTCCGCTTACTTGCATCGTACGCAACCAGTATACGAGTTTAAGCGCACTCTAAGTCAATACTACAAATCAAGGACAAAACATAAGCAGCCGATCATTGTGATCGGCTGCTTTCTTGTCTAAGCTACACACTCAGTAATGGGCACGAGCTGCCGGGTCGCCGAGCGGCTAAGCATGAGCCAACGTAGGGATACAAAACTTGGGCAATTCGCTCAAGCTAGAATGCGGTCGGATAAATAAGACATCTTCATGCTCACCGTAGGGTTCTGCACACGCTTTGTTGAGGAGTTGATCGGGGGTGAAGTGAAACCGAACTCTCTTTGTTTGATTCGTCGCAATTTGCGAAACCAACGTTTCCATATTCACCTGTTTGTCGCTGATTACCTCATACAAATGCAGCACCTCGTCTTCGTGCTCAAACACGATAATCGCATCGTCAGTTCGCGAGTAATATAGGCATTCCTGGAAGATGTTCAAAGCATAAAATTGAAATAAACCTTCACTGTTTGTAACACCCATTTGTTTTGAAATCGGTATCCGGGAAGAAAGCATGTGTTTTATTAAATCCCAATGCTCTTCCTTCCATACATCGAGTTTTTCCAGTGAAATGGGTTCGCCTTCGGGCGGATCGGCCAGGTTTAAATAAAACTGATGTTCAGGTAAGGCCGTAAATCCAAACTTGGGGTAAAAATCGAGCACGGTGCTGTTCGCAAATAAGAAAAGCAAATCGCATGTGCCTTCGTAGGTTTCTATTACATACGCCATTAGCTTTTTGGACAATCCCTTACCCCTATGTTCGGGATGAGTCATTACGGTTCCAATTTGTATGGCGCTTTTGCTTTCACCCTGAATAACCAAGTTCATTTTACTTACCGAAACATTCGAGATGATTTGGCCATCTTCGACAATGGAATGGCATATATAACGATCGCCCCAGGCTCCCTTCTGGTACCAGGCTTCGAATTCAATCCCAAATACGAGTTTGGAAAGTCGATTGAAGCTTGCTCGATACTCGTCATGGTTTTTGTAATCGTAACTATGTATGATCATCGATAATGCTGTCCTTTCTAAGTAGAAGACTTATTTATCCACCTAAGCCGAGAATACTCCCGTCTTCTATAAGCGGGAGATGAATCGGTGGTTTTTTGTGTCCTAGCACGAACGTATGTGCTATAATTAGGGGTATAGACCTTCAAATAAGGAGGCTGGTTCGTCCTGCTTAGACATAAAGCATTTAAGTTCCGCCTCTATCCGAA
>NZ_BFBX01000073.1:69281-69493 GCF_003851045.1 Paenibacillus sp. 598K
TTCTTCAAGCAACAGAATGCGGCCCCTCGCTTCAAGAGTCGTAAACATCCTGTGCAAAGCTACACCACACGTTATACGAACGGGAACATTGCTGTCAAAGGCGACACCCTTCAGCTACCGAAGCTGGGAGCCGTGCGGTTTGCCAAGTCACGTGAAATCGAAGGACGCTTGCTTTCGGCCACGATACGCCTAGCCTCCAGCGGCAAATGGTT
>NZ_BFBX01000074.1:0-3563 GCF_003851045.1 Paenibacillus sp. 598K
GCGACCGGAGCCACAGGCCCCACTGGCGCTACCGGAGCCACAGGCTCCACTGGCGCGACCGGAGCTACAGGCCTCACCGGCGCGAGCGGAGCTACAGGCCTCACCGGTACGACAGGAGCCACAGGACCTACCGGTAGTACAGGTGTAACTGGTGTCACTGGCGCTACCGGAGCAACGGGAGCTACTGGCCATACTGGGGCGACGGGCGCAACGGGACCAACCGGTATGGAGGGCACCATGCATCCGCCCGTTGTCTATGTGGGTAGCAACAATGGCGTTCGAGCCATTAATGCCTTGACCAATGAAGTAATTGCCAATCTACCCGTAACGGGTGGAACCAACTTCGGAAGCGCAACGGTCGACGGGATTCGCCACCTCTTGTACTATGGTTCGGGCAATACAGTCGTCCAGGCGGATATCCGGACCAATCAGGTCATAACAGCCTATACCTTTGCTAATCAACCTCGGGGGATGGTTATCAATCCGCTGACCAACAAGTTGTATGTCGCCAATTATGGAGGCGGTGGTCAAACGGTGACAGTTGTTAATGTGGACACCGGAAGCCAAACCGCAATACCGGTAAACGGCCTGCCGATCACGGTCGATATGAATCCTTTCACCAATCTGGTGTATGCATCTGTTGATGCCCCGGTCAATAACATAACAGTCATCGACGGCTCGACCGACACCGTGACCGCCACGATTGCCATTCCAAACCAAAATCCGCACGGGGTATTGGTTGACGCTACGCGAAACAGAGTTTGGGTGTCCAACTATAACTCTACTGGAACCGTGAATGCTATAGATACGACCAGCAATACGATTGTAGCTACGGTCACAGTCGGCTCAAACCTTAATAACCTGGGCGCAAATTTTGTTGCAAATACTATTTATGTTTCCAGCTATAATCAGACGAACCTTTATGCCATTGATGCGGATAACGGGAATGCGATTTCCACTATAGCTGTTGGGGGGATTCGTTCGGAGACGCCGGTAGCCAATCCGTATCTAATTAACTTCGCAGGTCACTCGCCAGCCAATCTGATCTATCTGAGCATCGGCGCATCCAATGCGCTTGGAATCATTGATCAGAACTCCTTGCTCCTGCTGAAGACACTTCCTGCTGGAGGCACTCCTTTGTGGAATGTGATCGATCCGTTTATTAGTTAGTCGCGTCGTATATCCTTCCAAGCTTTTATTGCGAGTTTCCCCAAAGCCTATGGCTCCGGGGGCGCTCGCTTTTTTGGCCTGCCCCTTATCGTACAGTGATGCCAGCAAGACGTAATTAATGTTAACTCTGGGCGATTAGTCGGGTCAATTCCCCGATAGGCGGAATATGCTGCATGAGCATGCTTGAGGAAAAAATGCACTTCTCGCTAGGAGGACCCTGATGATATCGATAAGTTTGTGCATGATTGTCAAAAACGAGGCGCGCACACTAAATAACTGTCTGGCATCGGTCAAAGGCATCCCGGATGAGATCATCATCGTCGACACTGGCTCGGCCGATCGCACCAAGGAGATCGCAAAGGTATGGACCGACCATGTTTACGACTTCCCATGGACAGATGATTTCTCCGCTGCGCGGAACGCCTCCTTCCAATATGCCACCAAGCAGTACATCTTCTGGCTCGATGCGGATGATATCCTGCAGCACGACCAGCGATTGAAGCTGCTGCAATTAAAAGAAAACTTAGCCGATAACGTGGATGCTGTAAGCATGGTCTATGAAATCCCTCAGCAACCGGAACGCGGATTGGTGAGCTATACCACTCGTACGCGCCTGGTGCGGCGCGACAAAAACTGCCGCTGGCATGGCGTAGTTCACGAAGATCTTGCGCTGGCCCCCTCTTGTCGGCTTCTAAAGTCCGACATTAAGGTCACCCATACGAAGATCAACAACGGGAACGCAGCCAGCCCCTCCCGCCGCAATCTGGAGATCTATGAACGATATCTGGCCAGAGGTTATGAGCTTACGATCTCGGATCAATTCCACTATGCGAGAGAATGCCAGGTGCATCGTTTGTATGACCGGGCGATCGAATACTACGAGCGATGTGTCGACCACCCCGAAGTCTCGTTGGAAAATCAAATCTTCGTCATGCATAAGCTTGCCACTTGTTATGTCCAGGCCGGTCAGCCGCACAAGGAGCTGGAGCTGACGCTCAAGGCATTGGCCAAGGATGTCCCCTACCCCGCTTTTAGTTGCCGGATGGGAGAGCATTTCCTCAAGCAAGGACATATCGAAGCGGCCATTCATTGGTACAGCACAGCCTATCTTCATCCTTTGAACGAGCGTTACCAGGCTTCTGTAGTGGATACAGCCTACCATACCTGGCTTCCTCATGAACAGTTGGCGATGTGCTATGAGATGATTGGCGATGCCAAGCAAGCCGGCACGCACAGACAGTGGGCCGAATATTACAAGACGGACGTAACAGAACGCTCCTCTAAACTTGAATAGCCTTTACGAACTGCTAAACGGGTCAAGGAGTTTGTAAAACGAATCTTGCCTCAAGAGGATAGCGCACAAGCGAAAAAGACTCCTCAACAGCCATGGGCTGTTGCGAGAGTCTTTTATGCGTTGGCTCATGGCTTAGCGTACATCAGGACATAAGGCGCGTATTTGTTTCTAAGTCTAGGTTATTGGTTAGTTCCTCTTCCTGATAAATGGAATATGCTGAAGAAGCTTTCTTTAGATTGTACTTTGGCTCCAGATCTACGACATGAGGAGGTAAAAGCTTGTCTTATCCGAATATCCCCAACATCAGTCCGACGGTCACATTGACGCGGGACGATGTGGTGAACCTGATCTTCTCCTCCATCGCGATGGAGGAGCTCGGACTAGCTCACATCATCAATGCCGAGGGCGAGAAAATCCAATACGCGCTTGGCACGCTGGCCGGCGTCAGCGGTCCGAACGCAACGCTCGATCAGATCCTGCAGGTCAACCAGAGCGCTCAGGCGATGCTCGATACCGTCTTCCGCCAGGAGATGATGCTCGACTCCAAGCTGAAGACAGCGGCCAATTTGCCGACCCTCGTCGGACCCCAAGGACCAACTGGCGCGACTGGCCTGCCCGGCGGCGTGCTGAGCGTCAACGGGCAGACCGGCGCAGTCGTGCTTAATGCTGAGGATGGCGTCTTCCCCATCAATAATGAGGAGCCGCAGGATGCTGATTTGTGGAGACTCAGCCAACCTGGGGTGTACAGCTCCTCCACCCCGACAGGCCCTGGTCCCGGAGACGGCCCGGAAGGTGTAGCTCACCCGGCGGTCTGGACGATCTACGTCTCGCGTGTCGGCGAATATGTGCAGCAGCTCTACATCTCCAACCCGGCCCTCTTTTACCGCAGCAGTCAGGATGGGGGCCTGCACTACAACGCATGGGTATCGATCGGCCAAGGCGTCACAGGGGCAACGGGCATGAGTGTCACGGGTGCGACAGGCGCGACTGGCCTTGCTGGTGCGACGGGAGCAACCGGCCTTGTCGGGGCTACTGGTATGACCGGCACCACAGGTCCGACGGGCGGCGGCATCACCGGCGTCACGGGCGCCACCGGCGC
>NZ_BFBX01000074.1:3733-10810 GCF_003851045.1 Paenibacillus sp. 598K
CGTCACCGGCGCCACGGGCGTCACCGGCGCTACTGGCCTGATGGGGAATACTGGAGCTACTGGGCCTACAGGTACGTTCCCCGTATTAACAGTTATCTATGATGGCTCCTCCCAGTTACCTGGCAACCAGCAAATTAACTTTAACGGCATAATTTATGATGGAGGAGCGCCCTATATAACTCAGAACTCCCCGTCTGATTATTCGTTGCTTCAGGGTCTTTATATGGTGTCTTGGAATGTGCAAGCAGTGTTTAGCATTACAGGAGAAGCCATGTCATTCGAGCTGCGCAAAGATGACGAGGTTGATTCGATTCCAGGCGGCAAGATCCATTTGAGCAATATTACGACACAATATACACCTTTGGGATTATCGGTTGTAGTGCCCATATTAACAGATAACACCATTATATCCTTATACAACGCCTTGACGTCACCTGTTACCCTGATTACTCAAGGTTCACAGATGGGAGCGCAGATGACTATTATTCGAATTACGGGTTAAAAACTTCCAGTCGATATCTTGAGGATGCGGGCCAAGGCGCCCGCACCTCTTGATCGAATCTTCTAAGCGTACGGTTTTTATGTTGTGACGCCATTTCTGCTTATTAACTCAGAATATGACAACCTGTGTCGATCATAGGATCTTTTGTAGCTTACGGTTCAAGGAAATAACGGTCAGGAGGAAAATATGGGGAAAACAGCTTTCATCACCGGCATTACCGGTCAGGACGGCGCATACCTGGCGGAGCTGCTGCTGCAGAAAGGATATGTGGTGCACGGGTTGCAACGCAGAAGCTCGCTGCCGAATACCGGTCGGATCGATCATCTATTGCAGGATCATGTTCCTCTTCATCTTCATGCCGGCGACTTGACGGATTCTACGCAAATTATGCGTATCATTCAAGAGACGCGACCGGACGAAATTTATAACTTGGCGGCAATGAGCCACGTCCATATCAGTTTTGAGGTGCCGGAATATACGGCCAATGCCGACGGGATCGGCACCCTTCGCCTACTGGAGGCGGTCAGAACGGCCGGTTTGGGGGAGAAGACTCGAATATATCAAGCCTCCACGTCCGAATTATATGGCCTGGTGCAAGAAACTCCCCAGAAGGAAACGACGCCCTTCTACCCTCGCAGTCCTTATGCCGTAGCCAAGTTGTACGCGTACTGGATCACTGTCAATTACCGCGAGGCATACGATCTCTTCGCCTGCAACGGGATTTTGTTCAACCATGAGAGTCCGTTACGCGGCGAGATGTTCGTCACCCGCAAAATAACAAAAGCCGCAGCCAACATCGCCTTCGGCCTGCAAGACTGTCTATATCTTGGCAACCTTAATGCCAAGCGCGACTGGGGACATGCCAAAGACTATGTGGAAGCGATGTGGCTCATGCTGCAACAGCCGCAGCCGGAAGACTTTGTCATCGCCACAGGGGTGACAACGACCGTACGCGAATTTGTGTTGCTGGCCTTCGACGAACTAGGAATCGAACTCACATTCGAAGGCGAAAAAGAGCAAGAAACCGCGTCTGTAGCAGCATGCCGCAATCCCGAATTCCAATTGCCAGTTGGCCAAGTCGTCGTGAGAGTGTCGCCGCAATATTACCGACCTACAGAGGTCGAGCTGCTGCTCGGCGATGCGACTAAAGCCCGCGAACAATTGAACTGGCGGCCTAAATACGATCTCCCATCGATTGTAAAAGAAATGATACACAGCGAGGTGGGTCAAGTCCGCCAAGCGGGCTTGGCCCATGCCAAAGGCGGGGAATGATATGCGTGTTCTCATTACGGGCGCATCCGGAATGGTCGGCCAAAACCTGATGCGTCATCCGGGTCTTAAGCGATACGATGTGCTTTGTCCAAGCCGATCGCAAGTAAACTTGCTCGATTACCCGCAGGTGGAAGCCTATTGTCGCGAGCATAAGCCCGAACTGATCATTCATGCGGCTGGCAAAGTCGGCGGCATTCAAGCTAATATGCAATTCCAGTCCGCCTTCCTGCTGGACAATATGGACATGGGACGCAACGTGGTCCGAGCGGCTCGTCAGAGCGGCATCAGGAAGCTGCTCAATATCGGCAGCTCTTGCATGTATCCTCGCCATGCTGCCAATCCACTGCGCGAGGAATTTATCCTGCAGGGTGAGCTGGAGCCGACGAACGAAGGCTATGCGCTGGCCAAAATCGCCACCGCCCGTCTTTGTCGGTATATTCATGCCGAGGATGCGTCCTTCTGCTACAAAACAGTGATCCCGTGCAACATGTACGGCCCCTGGGATAAATTCGACCCCACCCACTCGCATCTGCTCGCTGCCGCCCTCTACAAGATCCACCGTGCAAAACAGGAAGGCGTGGATGAGGTGACGATATGGGGCGACGGCACCGCGCGCAGAGAGTTCATGTATGCTGGCGACTTTGCAGATTTCCTCATCTATGCCTTGGCTCAATTCGACAACCTGCCTGACATGATGAACGTCGGATGCGGCTTTGATTATACCGTGAATGAATACTACCGCGCCGTCGCGGAGGTCGTCGATTATCGCGGAGGCTTCGTCCACGATCTATCCAAAGAGGTCGGCATGAAGCAGAAGCTCGTCGATACCAGCCGGCTGCGCAGCCTGGGCTGGACGGCTTCGACCGGACTTGCGGAAGGGATTGCCCAAACCTACCAATGGCTGATGGCCACGAAAGGAGAACACTTCCGATGAAATATGCGCTGGCGAGCTCGACTTGGGATCACCGTGAATTGGAGGCGATGCAAACCGTTATACAATCCGGGAGGTTCACGATGGGCGCGAAGGTGGAGCAATTCGAACAGGCCTTCGCAAACTATACAGGCAGCCGGTACGCCGTCATGGTGAATTCGGGCTCGTCCGCCAATCTGCTGATGATCGCCGCCTTGTTTTACAGCAAGGCGCATTCGATCCGAGCAGGCGACGAAGTGATCGTCCCTGCTGTTTCGTGGGCGACAACCTATTATCCACTGTACCAATATGGCTTGAAGCTCAAGTTTGTCGATATCGATCCGTGTACGCTCAACTACGATCTGAACGCTCTGAGTAAGGCGATCAGCGACCGAACCCGCTTGTTGATGGCGGTCAATCTGCTGGGCAACCCAAACGATTTTTCCAACATTCAAGAGCTGATCGAATCCAAAAACATCATCCTGATCGAGGACAATTGCGAATCGCTCGGCGCATTGTGGGATGGTCGACAAACGGGAACATTCGGTCTAATGGGTAGCTACAGTTCGTTTTTCAGCCATCATATCTCCACGATCGAGGGCGGTCTGGTCGTGACGGACGACGAGGAGTTGTATCACTTGTTGCTCTCGCTGCGGGCTCACGGCTGGACGCGCAATCTGCCTAGCGACAACCGGGTGTGTGGCGCCAAGAGCGACGATCCGTTCGAGGAATCATTCCGCTTCGTGTTGCCGGGATATAACGTCAGACCCGGGGAGTTAAATGGCGCGCTCGGACTCGAACAACTGCAAAAGCTGCCGGATATGATCTCTACCAGACGCAAGAATGCGCTACGTTACCAAAGCTTGTTCGCTGATCATCCCTGGTTCGATGTCCAGCGCGAGCTCGGCGAGAGCAGTTGGTTTGGCTTCGCGCTCATTCTTAAGCCCACAGCGCCCTTCACCCGAAAGCAAGTGACAGATCTGCTCCAGAGCCGCGACATCGAATGCCGACCCATCGTCGCCGGCAACTTTGCCAAGAATGAAGTGCTGCAGTACTTCGATTACGAAATACACGGCTCGCTCAAGCACGCGCAGCGCATCGATCGTCACGGTCTCTTCGTCGGCAATCATCATTACGAGCTGGACAACGAGCTTCATTACTTAAAGGATACCCTTGAGGAATTGAACCGCGTATAATCTGCCGAACCCCCAAAGCGGGTGATTGTAGGAGGACAACAAATGGAACCTTTAAGATTATTAGTGTTAGGCAGAGATGATAGCCGCTACCTGGTTCAGGCATCTCACTACTTCATGCAAGAGTTGGCCAAAGAAACCGAGCTTCGAATTTCTCACGACTCAGGAGACATCCAAGAAATTATCGACGCGATGGATTTTGAGCCGGAATTCGTTTATTTCCACGATTATTATGAAATCGAGTCTCATCAGGTCACTGGATTAAAGGAACTCAATATCCCTTACGCGGTCCGTTTGCATGATCTGCATTTTGAGATTGAGAAAAGACGACAATTGTTGAAAAATGACGGCGTTCGGCATGTGTTTACATATTATCGAGATCGATTCCTGGATTGGTTCCCGGAGTATGCCTCAGGCATGATTTGGAATCCACACCATGTCAATACAGACGTTTTCTACGATCGCGGGTTAGAGAGAGACATTGACATTTTATTGACAGGCGCCATGTTTTCTAATATTTATCCTTTGCGTATCCACTATTTGAATCGCTTTTGGGGGCGTCCCGGGTTTCAATATGTACCTCATCCAGGTTACATTCAGATAACTGAAGGCGAATCTCATCCTCATATCGGAGAAAATTATTCCAAAATTTTGAATCGGGCCAAAATATGTGTCACCTGCGATTCCGTTTTTAAATACCCGGTCATGAAATATTTCGAAATTACAGCTAGCAACAGCTTGTTACTGGCGCCCTCTTCTCAAGAGCTAAATGACCTTGGATTTGTGACTGGCGAACACTTCGTTGAAGTGGATGAGACCAATTTTGAAGATAAGGTCAACTATTATCTGGAGCATGAGGATGAACGCCTGCGTATTGCTCAGTCTGGCATGCAGATGGTCCATGAACGCCATAACACTAAGAAACGGGTCAAGGAGTTTGTAGCCGTGTTAAATAGGATTACCTCCAGAGGCTAGAGGAAACGAGAGGGCTCCTTTTGCTAGCGAGAGGAATATGCTGCATTAACAGCTTGTAGAGTCGCTTCTTGGCTTGTTTTGTGTAACCCTAGGCCCTTCGATCCTATTCTTAGGAGGTTCAAAAGTGTTTGAAAAATTACCTTCAAAAAAGCTGCTGCTTTGCTATGTAAAAACCGCGATTACAGCCGGACGATATCTTGAAGATGCACTAAGATCATTAGGTATCGAGGTTGATGTATACACCAAAGAAATCGACTTTGCCAAAATCGACCTGGCCTTATACCAAGCGGTCATCTTCCCTGAAACAACTGCGGTGGTCGATGTAAAGAATATAGAATTGGTACGAATACCCAAGTACTTTTGGCTACTGCACGGCACCAATCGGCTGCAGCGAGCCCTCAAGCTTTGTGAGGAATTCAAGATTGACTACCTGTTAATGGCTCAATCGATGGAATTGGCCCAGCAATTCCCCATTCCTTCGATTTTCTTCCCGTTTGCGGCAGACACCAATTTTTTCAGTTGCTCAAAACCATTGGCATTGCGAGATTACGCCGTAGGCTTTATCGGTACGCATGGCTGGGGATATGAAAGCCGTGACCATGACCTGGCAGCGATCACCGCGCGTTTTGGCGATGCGCATCCGCTCTCCCTCTATTCCAGTCATTTGACGGGTCCTCGTATAGCGGAATTGTATAATGAATGCAAAATTGTGTATAACCAGTCCCCTGCTCACTTTGCACATTTTAATATGCGGTTGCTCGAGGGTATGGGCTGCGGCGCGCTCGTCTTGAGCAACAATAATGCAGATCAAAACCTGGTGTTCACGCCAGACGAACACTATGTACTGTTCAACGATCAGGCAGATATGCTGGAGAAGGTCGACTACTATCTCACCCATCTGGATGAAGCGCAGAAGATTGCCAGTCAAGGCCTTGAACATCTGTTGGCCCACCATACGTATCGCCATCGGGCCGAGCAATTGTTAGCGCATATCCAATCCATTAGTTAGTTAGCCTTAGAGATCGAAAAAATAAATATAGCGGAGCTAGGCAGGGCCACTGGCGATTGGGATATCGTCAATGGTCCTTTTTTGGTAGCTCCTTAACGCCTGTTAATAAGCGATAAGCGGAAATAAGTAGAAAGATAGGTTATTGCCAGTCTCGCTATGTCAAACAAACGAGTATGCTACACCATCGTTCAATTAAGGAGGAATGAAGATTGTCCTATCCGAATATTCCAAACATCAGTCCCACCATGACACTGACGCGGGACGATGTGGTGAACCTGATCTTTTCGTCCATCGCGATGGAAGAGCTGGGACTAGCCCACATCATCAATGCCGAGGGCGAGAAGATCCAGTACGCTCTAGGCACGCTGGCCGGCGTCACCGGACCGGGTGCCACACTCGCAGAGATTCTGCAGATTAATCAAAGCGCTCAGTCCATGCTCGATACCGTATTCCGCCAAGAGATGATGCTCGACTCCAAGCTGAAGACGGCAGCAAGTCTGCCGACACTAGTCGGTGCGCAAGGTCCTACAGGTCCCACCGGCTTGCCGGGCGCTGTGACCAGTGTCAATGGACAGACCGGCGATGTCGTACTGAATGCCGATGACGGCGTCTTCCCCATCAACAATGAAATACCGCAGGGCACTGAATTACGCAGCTTCAGCCAGCCAGGAGTGTACAGCTCTGCGAGCCCAACAGGGGACGGTCCAGGTGACAGCCCTGAAGGAGTGGCGCATCCCGCAGTCTGGACAATATATGTCTCGCGCGTCGGCGACTATGTACAGCAGCTCTACATTTCCAATCCAGCGCTTTACTACCGTAGCAGCACTAATGGCGGTCTCACTTACACCCCCTGGGTGGCGATCGGCCAAGGCGTCACAGGCGCTACCGGCATTAGTATCCCGGGAGCTACGGGAGCTATCGGAGCAAGCGGAGTCACTGGCGTCACTGGCGCGACAGGCGCAACCGGGTTCGCTGGCGCGACAGGCCCGACAGGGGCTACCGGAGTCGCTGGCGTCACTGGGGCGACAGGAGCGACAGGAGCGACCGGACTGACTGGCATTGCCGGAGCCACAGGTGCGACGGGCACTACAGGCATCACAGGCGCCACAGGCGCGACGGGCACTACTGGCGCCACAGGCGCCACAGGCGTCACTGGCGCGACGGGTGCCACTGGCGCCACCGGAGCTACTGGCGCGACGGGAACCACCGGCATCAC
>NZ_BFBX01000074.1:10900-29536 GCF_003851045.1 Paenibacillus sp. 598K
ACGGGAACCACCGGCATCACAGGTGCGACAGGTGCTACCGGCGCCACGGGTGCTACAGGTGTGACGGGTGCCACCGGCGCGACGGGAACCACCGGCATCACAGGTGTGACAGGTGCCACCGGCGTCACAGGGGCGACAGGGGCGACAGGTGCCACTGGCATCACAGGGGCGACAGGGGCGACAGGTGCTACCGGCGCCACGGGTGCTACAGGTGTGACGGGTGTCACCGGCGTCACGGGTGCCACCGGCACCACGGGTGCCACCGGCGCCACGGGAATCACCGGTGCCACCGGACCCACTGGCGCGACAGGACCCACAGGAGTCACAGGAGCAACCGGCGCGACGGGCAATACGGGTGCCCCTGGCGTAACAGGCCCCACAGGAGTCTTCTTGACAACTAATTTCAGTCGATTTGCATCCACTACCGGCACGATTTCTCTCGATCGTCGTGATAGGATAGATTTTAATGTAACTGGCGAGGCGGGCCTTGATATTACTTGGGTTCCAGGTAGTGCAACAGGTGAAAGATATTTTGAAGTTCAAAATCCTGGAACTTATTTTATCCTAGCTTCGATTACTATTGCAAATGGTTCAGATGGCGTCTTTACTTTTCACACTGGTGATTTGCCGGCTGAAAATAATAGAGCTCTCGTATACGGCAATGGTCCGGCCACGATCATCGTAGCAGACATATACAACCTAACTGCAAACCAAAGACTTGCCGTTGCTGCCGCGCAAACTGGTACTCCGGTTACGGTGCTAGCTAGTCCACAAGCTGGCACGGACGACATCACGTATGCGAAAGTTACGATAATCAAACTTGCTTAACATGTTGCTGTCTGTACACAGAAATGAATGGCAAGGAGGAATGAAACTTGACCTATATATATTCAGCTAATTCGCAATACGGCCCGCAAGGGCCGACAGGCGCGGCTGGCCAACCCGGGGGCGTACTGAGCGTCAATGGACAGACCGGCGTTGTCGTCCTCGGTCCCGATAACGGCGTCTTCCCGATCAATAACGAGGCACCACCCGGTAACCCGCTCTCGGATTACAAACAGCCTGGAGTGTATAGCTCGGCAGGTCCGACAGGTCCTGGACCCGGGGACAGCCCCGAGGGCGTCGTGCCTGACAGCGTCTGGACGATCTATGTGTCGCGCGTCGACGACTTTGTGCAGCAGCTGTATATCTCCAATCAGGCCCTCTACTACCGCAGCAGTCAGGATGGTGGCAACAATTACAGCAACTGGGTACCGATAGGCGAAGGCAGTACCGGGGCAACCGGTATTAGCATTACGGGAGCCACGGGGGCTACGGGAGCCACGGGAGTCGCTGGGGTCACTGGAGCCACGGGAGCGACGGGAATCAGTGGCATTACTGGACCAACAGGCGCGACGGGAGTCACAGGCGTGACGGGCGTGACTGGTGCGACAGGCGTGACAGGCGTTTCTGGCATGACTGGCGCCACGGGCGCGACAGGAGTCTCAGGCATGACTGGCGCCACGGGCGCGACAGGAGTCTCAGGCGTGACTGGTGCGACAGGCGCGACAGGAGTCTCAGGCGTGACTGGTACGACGGGCGTAACAGGAGTCACTGGCGCGACGGGCGCGACAGGAATTACTGGCGTGACTGGTGCGACGGGCGTGACCGGCATTACCGGCCAGACCGGAGCGACAGGAATCACTGGCTTTACTGGAGCGACGGGAGTGACTGGCATTACAGGCGCGACGGGCGCCACCGGCATCACAGGCGAGATGGGAGCGTCCGGCATTACTGGCGTGACTGGGACGACCGGAGCGACAGGCATTACCGGCACGACGACCGGAGCAACAGGAATCACTGGCTTTACTGGAGCGACAGGCGCGACGGGAGTGACTGGCTTTACTGGAGCGACGGGCGCTACGGGAGTGACTGGCATCACAGGCGCGACGGGCGCTACGGGGATTACCGGGTTGACTGGAGTTACGGGCATCACGGGTATTACGGGCGTGACGGGAGCCACCGGGGTGACCGGTGTGACGGGAGCCCCTGGCATCACGGGTGTAACTGGTGCCACAGGCACAACCGGAGGTTTTTCAACAGCTTGGATAAGTCGGTATTCCGATGCTAATGGCAGATCTTCAGCTCCAAGCAGCAAAGTAGTCTTCGATGCGGGTGGTCAAAATGGCGGTATTACGGTGAATGGCGCCAATACTGATTTTACAGTTCCTACTGATGGTAAATATTTTGTTCTAAGTTTTATTGCTCCTAGACAGGCTAGTCCTAACGGAGCGTTTCAGTTGTTGAAGGCAGGAGCTGCGGTTCCTGAAACGACAAGCTACACCGGGCTCCCAGGAGTTGCCGCAATTATTGGCATACTGGACTTACTAGCTAACGACACAATCTCTGTTTTTAATATCGGCAATACAACTGTTAGCTTTCAAACTGCCAACATTCGTGGTAGACAAGTAAATAATGCAGGCATTATTATCTTCAAACTTCCTGAAACATAGTCTGCCTGCCAGCCATCACTTGCTCTTCCGGGAAGCCGGAAGAGCATTTTTTTACAGATTGGCGATCAGCCCTACCCCTTGCCCGCCTTCCACTCGGCATACCACCGGTTCACCTCATGACCCGGACGCACGCCGGCCTCTTGCTGGAGCGTCTTGACGAGGCGCTGGTATTGCTGCTCGACGGCGATCGCATTGTGCAGTCGATGATAGATCTTCATCAACGAGAGAGCCGCGCTCTCGAGCCCCGGCTCGAACTGCTGCAGGCGATGATAGATGGCGATCGCCTCGGTATGCGCATCCCGAACGTCGTAATAGTCGGCGAGCGTCTCGGCGAGCTTGCGCCAGAGCGCGTGCAGTCGATTGCGCTCAACCTCAGCCCAGTTGTAATCGTCCTCCTGCAGATAATAGCCTGTATACGCATTCATAACCTGCTCATAGTCATGCACGGATGCAGGCGTCAGTACAGTCAATCGCTGCAGTCGCTCCTGCCACAGCTCGGTGTCCACCAGCAAAGCGTGCATATCGAGCTCATAGCCGAACTGGCGGTAATGGATCGACACCTTACCCTCCCCTGCCTGATCCGTCAGCATCGCCCGCAGGCGATGGATGCTCGTGTACAGGTTGGCGATGCCTCGCTTCTCATCCAGCTCCGGCCAGAGCATGTCCAGCAGCAGGTCGCGCTTGACCGGCGTGCCTCGATGATGCAGCAGGAATGCGAACAGCTCGCGAATCTTGGCGGTGCGAAAATTCATTGGCGTAGGGGCGAGATCGGGCATAGCCTGGATCTGCAGATTGCCCAGACAATAAATGGTCGGAAGCGCTGTGCTCGTCTCGAGCGTGATGAGCAGTCTGCGCTCGAGCATCCGCATCGTCTGGTCCAGCCGTTCGCGCGTGACTGGCTTGACGATATAGTCCATCACCTCCAGCCCATAGGCGACGAGGGCGTAGTCGCGATGCGCGGTGGTGAAGATAATCTCCGTCCTCTGCGACAGCTGCCGGATCTCCTCAGCCGCTTGAATCCCGTTGATCCCGGGCATCTCGATATCCAGGAAGACCAGGTCCGGCTGCAGCCGCTCGATCATGTCCAGCGCTTCCAGCGGATCGCTGCTGATGCCGAGCACGTGACAGCCGCGATGCTCCGACAGCAGTTTGTTCAGTCGTTTAAGGGCGAGAGGCTCGTCATCGACCAAGATGATGTTCATGGCTACCACTCCTGTTACCGTTTGTCCTACCTTTTGTCTATTGTCAATAGTAGCATGTTTCAACTATGATTTAATAATAAGAACTCTGTTCTGTGAACTTTTTTTACATGAATTCTTTAGAAAACCAGCATTTACGATGCTAAATTTAGAAAAGGACGCCAATGATGAACAAAAAAAGGACGCCGCATATTTTCAGACGCATCGTGATTCCGCTTCTCCTATTGATATTTTCGTTAATCGGTTTACGGTTGTTGTGGTCGACTTACTTTGATGTACAGGAGCCTGCTCGCATCGAGCAGGGCCTGCTCGATCTTCGCGACGGGGATTCTGGGCGCGAGGGACTTATGCCGCTGGATGGCGAGTGGCTATTCTACCCCGAGGTTTATTACACGTATGAAGATCTGGCCGAGGCCGACCAAGCGCTGGCTCAGACGATCCAGGTGCCGGGCAATTGGAAGCATGCGCTGCCAGACAATCAATCCTTCGGCTATGGCACCTATCGGTTGACGATCTTGCTGGAGCCGGGAGAGCAGGAGCTGGCGCTCTGGGTGCAGCGGCTGCAGGCCGCTGCCCGGTTAGAGATCAATGGCGAGGTACTGGCTGCCTATGGGCGACTAGGTCAGCACGCAGCCGACTATGTACCGGAGCGCACCCCGTTCCTGGTTCGTTTCCTGCCGGACGCTTCCCGGCTCGAGCTGCTGATACAGGTGGCCAACTTCGACGATCCTTACACTGGCGGCATCCTGCGTTCCTTGTATCTGGGCGATGCAGACATATTGACGACTCAGCGCGGCATCTCCACCGAGCAGCAGAAGTTCATCTTCCTGCTGCTCGTGCTGCACTCCGTTTATACGTTGATCATGTATGGCTTCAACAGACAGCAGCGCGGCACCCTGATCTTCTCTTTGCTTACATTGGTCACTGCCCTTATCGTCGTCACCGACCATGACGGGCTGCTGACGCATTGGCTGCCGATCAATTTTACGTGGATGGTCAAGCTCAAGACGATTACTTACGCCCTGTTTTCTTTTTTCTTGCTGTTGTTCGCGCGCAGACTGGATCGTTCGTCTGCACGCAGCCGTCTCTTCCGAGGCTATGCTATGGCATTGGCGGGCTACGTAGCACTGATCATCATGGCTCCGGTCGGCGCCGTTTATCACTTGATGAACTACCGACTAACCGATCTGTTCTATATCGCGCCGATCATTGTGTCTCTGGCGGTGTTTATCCGGATGGCTGTACGCCGCCAGCCTGATGCCATCTACCTCCTGATCGCAGCGACCAGCAGTATCTCGAGCGCAGTCTGGGGCATCATCCACACGGTACGCGGCGGTACGCCAGAGTATTATCCGCTGGATATGATCGCAGCGATTATCAGCTTCTCGATCTTCTGGTTCCGCAAGTACTTCCGTACGCTGGACGAGGTGCGGGAGCTTAATATCCGGCTGCAGCGCGAGGATCGTCAGAAGGACCAGTTCCTGGCCAACACAGCTCACGAATTGCGCACGCCGCTCCACGGCATGATCAGCCTCGCACAGCAAGCGGCGACCAAGGAGACGCCCCAAGCTTCGCCGGATGATGTCCAATCCCTGCATTTGATCGTCTCGATCGGGCGGCGCATGGCGCAGCTGGTAGAGGATCTGCAGGATCTCGCGTTGATCAAGGCGAACCGCATCGCCTTGCGGCAGGAATGGCTGTCCGTATCGGCCACGATCTCAGGGGTCATCGATATGCTGCGGTTCATGCTCGAAGACAAGCCGATCAGGCTGACGACCGAGATTGCAGACCCGCAGCTGCGGGTCTGGGCGGACGAGCGAAGATTGGTGCAGATCTTGTTTAACCTGCTGCACAACGCGATCAAATTTACCGAACGGGGCACGATTACGATGTATGCGGGCGTCGAGGGGAACCGAGTGGTCTTGCGAGTATCCGACACCGGCGTCGGGATGCGCGAGGAGCAGCTGCAGCGGATATTTGAGCCTTATACTCAGGGGGATGTGGAGGCGCAGAGGAGCCAGGGGCTCGGCCTTGGACTGCATATCGTGAAACAACTGGTCGAGCTGCATGGCGGCAGCATCATAGCCAGCTCAAGCCTGGGAGAGGGTACTGCCTTCGACATCAGCCTGCCCACTCCCGCGGAACAGGACGCGGGCAGGCGTCATAAGCCGGCTGTCGCTCCGCTGCTCATCGAGACGCCCGATATACCACAGGTCGCGGCCACAGAGCTCGCTGCGAGCGAGCCCGAGCCGGGCGAGGGGGCGGCGATCCTCGTAGTGGACGACGATCCGGTCAATCTCAAGGTGCTGCGCAAGATGCTCGAGGACTCGGCCGCTGTCCTGACGACCGTCACCTCCGCCCGCGAAGCGCTGGTCCAGCTGGAGGCGCGTCGATGGGATCTGCTGATCGCCGATGTCATGATGCCCGAGATGTCCGGATATGCCTTGAGTCAGGCGGTCAGGCAGCATTATTCGGCGGCGGAGCTGCCGATCCTCCTGCTGACGGCTCGCAGCGCCGCCGCCGATATCTATGCAGGCTTCCAGGCCGGGGCGACCGACTATGTGACCAAGCCTGTCGATGTGGTCGAGCTGCGCCACCGGATCGCTTCCCTGATCCAGCTGAAGCGGTCCGTGGACGAACGGCTGCGTATCGAGGCCGCTTACCTGCAAGCCCAGATTCAGCCGCATTTTTTCCTGAATTCCTTAAATGCGATTATGGCGCTTGGCGATTTTGATATCCAGCGGATGCAGAGGCTGGCGGATGCCTTGATCACCTACTTGCAGACCAGCTACCACTTTATCAACACCAAGGAGCTGGTCCCACTGCAGCATGAGCTCGAGCTCTCACGCAGCTATCTGTATATCGAGCAAGAGCGATTCGGCGATCGTCTGCAGGTCGTGTGGGAGGGCGATGAGGACTTGCCGTTACAGATCCCTCCGCTCTCCATCCAGCCGCTGATCGAAAATGCGGTTCGACACGGACTACTCAAACGCATAAAGGGCGGTCGGCTCTGTATACGAATCATCCGCGAGGGCGATCGGGCGACGATCTCCGTCATAGACGATGGTGTCGGGATGACGGCGGCACAGATCGAGGAGGTGTTGGCTTGGCCGCGCAAGAGCGCGGAGGGCAAGGGTATCGGCCTCAGCAATACGAATCAGCGGCTGAAGCAGCTATATGGTCAGGGCTTGCGCATCGCGACCCAGCCTGGCGAGGGGACGACCGTTTCCTTTGACGTGCTGCTGGACGCCTAATCCTAAAACAAACGGCATGGCTTGATGAATCAAGCCATGCCGTTTGTGCCCTGAGGGTATTCCTTGCGGTAAGACGTAACTGCGTCTATGATGCCTCGCACAACCTCGCGCGGATCAAGCTCCTCCTCCAGTCCAGGAAGGATGTAAGACTCCATGACCTCTGCCCGGATCGGCTCGGGGATACCGCAGCCGACTACGAAGTCATCCATTAACACGTGCCACTTGAAAAAACGGCTCCAATCAATAAACTCCAGCTTCTCCAGTTCGTTTATGCGTGTCGAGATCGTCTTCAGCATGTCAAACATAGCTGCGGTCATGATGAACAGTTCTTCATTAGGGCATGCCACGGTTAAGTCTCCCTTCATGTCTTTGTCCTCCATGAGTATAACGCACCCCGCTGTCCAAATCCTGACCAAGGCTAGAACCCGCTCAGCGACTGGCAAAATGCAAGGCCCCCTGCTCGACCTTAAGCGAGATCCGATCCATCCGCAGCAGCTCGGCGACGTGCGACTGGACGATCTGCATGGCTAGTCCGTAATGCTCCAGGGAGTCGTCCAGCGCATGCTCCTGCATCGTCTGCTGCACGAGCCTCTCGAGGGTGATCGGCTGGGTGGCGATCAGATCCTCGAACCGCTTGGTCAGCGAATTCAGTCGCTCCAGATGGGGATTGATCAACGCGTTTATCTCCCGTAAGACCCCGCCATGGTAGAGAACATAGGCCTTGGGCGCCATCTGGCTCAGCTTGCGGAAGGTCGCCCGCGCGTCCTCGATGCTGGCGTACAGCAGCAAGCTCTGCCGGCGCAGGACGCGCTCGCCGAACAAGGCGTCGCCGCAATACAACACATCGTCGGGCGTCTGGAGCCCGACCATCCCTGGCGCATGGCCCGGCAGGGCGATCACTCGCATCGTGACATCGCCGATCGTCACCTGGGCGTCTCCATCTGGCAGGATATCGGTGACCCGCAGGGGAGCTTGCGACGCTCTTGCGCTGTGGGAGCCGCCGCTCAGATGAGGCAGCGATTGCGGCGGATGAGCCCGGGCCGCCGACGCCGCCGTCGCATAGATCCTCAGATCCGGATCCTGCGCCAGCAAGTACGCGTCGCCGCCGCAGCTGCTGCGATGCCCATGGGTATGCAGCACGGCTGCGATCCGGTAGCCTTCCTCCTCGAGCGCTTCGTCGATCTCCCGCGCCGCCTGCTCGTTAGCGCCCGAGTCGATCAGGATCGCATCGCCCGAGGACCGATCCAGGTAGATGCCGACGGCATGCTTGCCGGTATGGATATAGCTTGAGCCATAGATATGCGCGATAGCCGTGTTATTCATCGTTCCACCTCCGAGTATAATCGCCCGCCGATCTTGATCCTGACCATCTTCTTGGGGATCAGCAGCACAGGCCCTGCATTGGCCTGCTTATCCTGGTCGGGCTTGCTCGCCACGGGCGGCGGCTCGGGGGATGCAGGTACTGCGGGCGTTGCTACGGCTCTGGCTTCCGGCGCTGGCTCTTGGACCATCTCGCCTCCAGGGACCGGTTCGGCCTCCGCCTCCAGTACAGGTTCAGACGCTTGTTCAGACTCAGGCTCCGGTACAGGTGCAGACACTGGGGCAGGCTCAGGCCTGGGCGCAGGCTCGGTCTTGGATGCGCGCCAGTGCGCAGAGTCCGGCAGCGTGACGGCGGTCGGACGACCGCGCCCTGCCGCAGCCTCGGGCTCGACCTCCTCGACCTCCATGTACGCCGCCGCAGGAGCCGCCGCAGGTGGATCGGCTCTGCCAGGGTTGACGATCGCGGGCTCATCCTCTCGGTAGAGCTCCATGAGCGGCTGGAAGCAAGCCTCCAGTTGGTCCGCGAACTTTGGCCGCATCCGATGCTGCAGATCGATCCGCACCGCGTGCACCCTGCTGCCCAGCGGGCCTCGGTATACGTCCGGCTGGCCCTGGCGCCGTCCGGGCGTCCGGCTCCGCCCCTGCACCAGCCGCATTTGCTCGTCGATGCGGCTTCGGAGCTGATGCATATCGGCGAGCGTCCGGAGCAATCGCAGCATCTGCTGCTCCAGCAAGTTCTGTTGTCTTGGATCACTCTGTTCCCATACTGTCCCGAGCGCCTCCAGCAGGTTGAGCGACGCGCGTACGAGGAGCTGCAGCGAGCCGCTATCGACCAGCAGATTCATCGAGAGCCGCCCCCTCTAATAGTCCAGATGCGGATCGCTACGATCATCCAGCAGGTCCAGTTCATTGTCTACGTCCAGCGACGTCTCCTGCGGCTTCAGCTGCAGGAGGACATCCATTTTTTTCATGACCATCCATTTGGACATCAGCACATTGTCCAGCAGACTGATGAAGGTCTGGTTGTACGCGATAATCTCCGATGTGGTGGGATTGGTGGGGAAATCCAGCTTTCTCCCCGTAAAGGCAATCGTCTTCTCAGACTGGGATCGGATCAGTTGGGATAGCGATTCATTCTCCACCACGATGGAGCGCAGCAACTGGAGGACAGCCTCGTCATAAGAGACGGGGTAGACAGGATCCTCTCCTTTCATTCTGGACATTCGATTTTCCCCCTCTCCCGCTCATGGTTGCTATTCCTCGTCGACATAGTCCCACTGTTTATCATACGTATCCTGCGTATGTCTCTCGAGCTTCAGCACATCCTCCAGCTTCAGCTGCAGCAGCATCTGATTGCGGATGACGTTGCGGAGGATGCGATCGACGCTGTCATTGATAGCCAGGACTTCGCAAAAGGAGACGCAATGATCCTTGACCACCCGGTGGATCTTCTCGCTCTCGGCTTCGATAATCTTGGACAGGCCGATCTCCTCCATCGCGATCGAAGTGAGCAGCAACGTTATAGCATCCTCCCGACGGATCGTAATCTTGGGGTCGATATCAGGCACATTAGGCAAAGACACGCTTAACCCTCCCTTCGCACATCAGCGGCAGCGCGGCCCGGAGGGCCGACGATCAGCTCCATGATGTCCTCGATGTAGATCTCTTTGTTGATAAGCTCCTTCATCATGCCGTTGAGCTTCTCATGCTCCCGGAGCAGCGTCATCACCCCATCCGACGGCGTCACGTCGGCAGCGCTGAAGCCCTGGATCGTCCGACGCATCTCTTCCGTCTGTGAGTAGATGCTCTCTACGTACGTCAGCCGCTCCATGGCAATCCTGATCAGCAAGGAAGACATTGCCGTATCCGTGTGCAGATCCGGAGACCTCGCCAAGGACCATCACCTCCAACTGAGCATGCTTCCCATTCGACTTGTTATCGTACGATTTAACCTGATTGTTGTATTATACGGGTTACTCCGAGTTTGTAGACCACGTTAATCGTTTCAGATCCTTGGCCGCCTCCTGATAGGTCGGCGACAGAGCGATCGCGCGTTCGTAGCAGATGCGAGCCCGCGTGCGTTGACCCATCTTCTCGTAGCACTTGCCCTTGTAGTGCCAGGCTCTGTAAGAGCCCGTTCCTTTCAGCGTCAGATGCCTAGCATTGTCCTCTCCCATCGCGAGGCATTGGTCCAGCGCCTCCAGCCCTTCCGCATACTTCTCGTTCATATAGAGCAGTACGCCCTTGTAATATTGCAGATCGACATAATCGCTATGCAGGCTGATCGCATAGTCGATGGAGGACAAAGCGTGCTTGGCATGCTCGGGATTCAGCATCATCTCGTACTTGAGCTTGTAGATCAAGGACGGCGGATGGTGATTATTCTTCAGGAAGCTGATGATCGACTGATTGACATAGCGCAGCGCATCGCCCTCCCTGCCGATCCGGTAGTATTCGCTGGCGATGTGATACTCAACCCACGGATCGTGGTCCGGCCGGGCGAGCTCCTGACTAAGGATATGCATATTGCGCTTGAACTTCTGTCGTCGCCGCGTCTCATGGTCCATGTAGCCATAGTGGTAGATGGTCGCTGGCAAGGCGACTCGGATCGGCGAGACGAGCACATCCTTCACATTCAGCGTCTCGTGGATCCGGTTCTTGAATCGCAAGCCCAGGCCGTTACGGAACATCCGATACTGCTCCATCACATACACCTGGTCTTCATCCGGCGACTCCCCTGTATAGTTGACGACGCGCAGCGACAGCAGATGGGCTTGCTGCACCTCCTCCGCCTGCTTGGCTTTGAGGATCTCCTCGCGATCGACGCCGCTCAGCTCCTCGTCGGCATCCAGATAGAGGATCCACGGACAGCTCGCCTCCTCGAGCCCATAGTTCCGAGCCTCGGCGAAGTTGCCCTTCCAATGCAGTCGCCGCACGATCGCGCCATAGGCCTTGCAGACCTCGACCGTCCGATCCCGCGATCCTGTGTCGACGACGACGATCTCATCGACGATGCCCCTTACGCTATCCAGACACCGATCGATATGCTGCTCTTCATCCCGGACGATCATGCATAGCGAGATCTTTTCCATCGATTGCCCCCTCGCTTCCCATACGTTTAGTTCCTAACCCTTCACATATTTATGAGGATGATCGAGGAGACTAGACCGGGCTTCGCGAAATTAACGTATTTTTTTTTAACATAGACGGATGCCTATGCATATATTATGGAGCAGAGAAGAATTTAGGAGGTGTTCCCCTTGTCCACACCCAATGTGCCGAATATAACGCCGAATATCAGCTTGACCCGCGATCAAGCCATCAACCTGCTGCTCGCGTCCATCGCCATGGAGGAGCTGGGACTCGCGCATATTATCAATGCCGAGGGAGAGAAAATTCAGTATGCGGTCGGCACCCTGCCGACATCTCCGGGGACGAGGTATACGCTCAAGGAGATCCTGGCAGTCAACGAAAGCGCCCGCGATATGCTGGACTCGGTCTTCCGGGAAGAGATGGCGCTCGAGTCCAAGCTTAAGCAGGTGCTGAAGCTGATCCAGGACGAACCGGATGGGTGCAAATAGGAGGCGAAGCTTTTGAAGTCTATTTTGTATATCGGTTGGGTCGGCTTCAATAATCTTGGAGATGAATTGATGTTCGATATCTTCAAGCGATATGTATCGGAGTCGAAGCAGGATTTCAAGTTGACGCCGGTCAACAATGAAGCCCATGAATTGTGGTATACCTCTATGACCGACTATGATTACGTCGTTCTGGGCGGCGGTTCGCTAATCGGAGATCCAGTGCATCCCTTCGCCCCCTACTTGTTTGAATGTCTGGCTGCAGCCATCCAGGCAAATAGGAAGGTCATTATCTGGGGATCGGGTATGGACTGGCTTCCAAGGTCTGTCTTGTCATCTCTGTTAGCGAACGAGACTGAACCATTGCATCTCCCAGATCCTGTGCTGGCTCACGTGAGAGAGGTCTTCACGCAAAGTTACTGGTGCGGTGTCCGAGGGCCTCTGACCCAATCATTACTCGCGAGCATCGGCATCCCGGGGATCAGGATCAGCGGTGATCCGGCGTTTCTAATGCCACCTCCGCAGACTGAGCAGGACGCAACATCCGATCGACTAGTGCAGCCGATCATCGGAGTCAACTGGGGGACTGCCCATAACCGGATCTATGGCAGCGACGAAGCGCACGTTGAGGAAGCCCTCGTCGAAGTGTTGCGAGATTTGCAGGCGCAGGGCTACACCTTGTACTTTTATACCATGTGGGAACTGGATCTCGAACACGCCCAGCGATTGCACGATAAGTTAGCCGATAGTGGAAAGACGGTTTTCGATCCCCATATCCATCATCAGGATACCTTTGTCAATCTGCTCTCCCAATTCGAGTACACGATTAATTTCAAGCTCCATGCCAGCTATATCTCCTTGGCGGCTCGCGTTCCCTTTATCGCTCTAGGTTATCGGTTCAAGGTATACGACTTCGCCCACTCGGTGGACATGGCCCACTATGTGGTGGATATGGATGCCCTCGATCTGAAGGAGCAGTTGCTTCAAAAGGCCTCTGTCATTCCCTCTATCCGTGCGGCTCTGGTAGAGACGATGACGAGTGCTCAACAACGGTATGCCGAACGGATTGCCGAGCCTTTCAGATTGAAGCTATTTAACTAATAGAAGCGTTAAGCTCAAAGGAGGGGTAACTTGAGAAAACTCAAGTTGCTGGTGATCGCCAGAGATGATACGCACTATACTGTCCCTGCCGCCTACTATTTCATACAGGAACTCGCTAAAGTGACCGATCTTGCCGTCTCTCATCAAGAAGGGGACGTCAACACGATTATTGATACGCTTAGCTTCATCCCGGATTTCGTTTATTTTCACGATTTTTACGAGATAGAGTCGCTTGACCTCCATGGATTAGACGCGATAAAGATCCCATTTGCGGTGTGCTTGCACGACCTTCATTTCAATACACAGCGCCGCACACAGATGATGAAGGATGCAGGTGTACGACATGTATTTACATACTATAGAGACCGGTTTATCGAGTGGTATCCGGACTTTGTCCACAACATGATATGGAGTCCTCATCATGCCAACACAGGGGTTTACCGAGATTACGGTCTGGCCAAGAACGTGGATGTTTTGCTAACTGGGGAATTGTATGAGCCTGTCTATCCTCTGAGGTCCAGGATGCTGGAGGCCTTTAGCGGTCGCCCAGGGTTCAAGCACCTTCCACATCCCGGTTACCGCCAGTATGGCGCTCATGAAACCGACCTGCATGTCGGCGTCAATTATGCCAAAGCGTTGAACCAAGCCAAAATATGCGTCACCTGCCACTCCAACTTCAGGTACCCGCTGATGAAATACTTTGAAATCCCTGCCTGCAACAGCTTGCTTGTGGCCCCTCAATTGCCAGAGCTTCTTGATCTCGGCTTTGTGCCGGGGGAGCACTTTGCAGCGATCGACGGCAGCAACTTCGTCGAGGTGGTCGACTACTATCTGACGCATGAAGAGGAACGAGCCAAGATCGCGTCCAACGGGATGCGTATGGTGCACGAGAGACACTCAACCAAAAAAAGAGTCGAGGAGTTTGTGGAATCGATCAAACGCATCTTGGCAGCGGAAGCGCGCGATAGCCCAACTTAACATGAAGGAATCAGAAAAGGACAACGCTATAACATGGCGTTGTCCTTTTGTCCCCGCTCATAGGCAATTACGCTAAGAATACCATTCCGCAGCCCTCTCCTTGGCCTCCACCCAAGCTTGACCATCGATGTCAGATCTGCCTTGGTCTCCAAAGGCTCGTTCGGCCGGGAAGGCAGAGCGCCGAATTGTATAGGGACGGAGGAGCCGGTCAAGTCTCGGACGAGACAGGCGAGCTCTCGTATCGCAATCGCCTCGCCACTGCCCAGATCATAGGAGGACTGCCGATCATTCGTCTTGGCAAGCGAGCGAAAAATCGCCTCATAGGCTGTCACGACATCGTCGATATAGATAAAATCTCTTCGCTGCTCCCCGATCGTCATCGGGATCACGTCTCGTCCTGCCAGACAATCGCAGACCAGTCTGTTGATCAGATTATTCGCTGGCATGCCGGGTCCGTACATATATTCCAGTCGCACATTGAGCCAGCTTAGATCCTGTTGTTGCGACGCATAATATTTGCCCCACTCTGCGAATTGATGTTTGGTCAGCGCATAGGCATTGACATCCTTGGGCAAGGTTGTATCGGTATTGATGAAGGTATCGGTACCGTATCGCGCAGCCGTCTCCAATAACTGTACGGGAAATACGACATTGGCCTGCCACAGATCCGAGATCGTCTCCCTTCCTCTGCCATACAACGTCGCGGTATGTAGCACCGTCGACACGGGCCCCTGCTCCCGGAACGGCTGATCCAGGGAGCAGCGGTCGATATCGTAGCTAGGCAGCTCTGGGAGCAGATCGCGTATCCTGGCCACATCGGAGGTGTAGCGTTTTAGTATGATCGGCTGGAAGCCGGCATGCAACAGACGGCGTACAAGACGACTGCCCAGATAACCTGTTGCGCCGGTGACGAGGATGTTCATAACTGGTCCTGCACGTGCTGGTAGGACTGAATCTGCTCCAGGCAGAGCTGCTTGATATCCTGTCGATGCTCATACGCCTTGGTCCATGCGACGATGCTGTCGATCGCCTCCGATACCGACCAGCGGGGACGCCAGCCAAGGACCGTCTTGGCTTTGGAGCAGTCCAGCTTCAAGGTGCGCGCCTCGTGCGGCTGCTCCGCATGATCGAGTCGATATGACAAGGTGTGCATGCCGCGTTTTTTCAGCATCTCTACGATTTGTCTTACCGTTGCGCAGTCGCGGTCCTCTGGGCCAAAGTTCCACGCAGACGCATAAGCCGCGCCATCGATATAGAGCCTCTCCGCCAATTGCAGATAGCCGGCTAATGGCTCCAGGACGTGCTGCCACGGCCGGATGGCCTCCGGATGCCTGATCCATAACGTCTCCTGCTTCAGATAGGCCCGTATGCTGTCAGGGACCAGTCGGTTGGCCGCCCAATCGCCGCCGCCGATGACGTTCCCTGCGCGTGCCGACGCGAGTCCTACGCCATGCTTGACATAATGAGAGGCCGGGAAGAACGAGTCGCGATAACTGGAGATCGCCAGCTCCGAGCAGGCCTTGCTGCTGGAGTAAGGATCATAGCCCCCGAGCCGGTCGTCCTCCCGATAGCCCCAGAGCCAGTCATGATTGACATACGTTTTGTCTGTCGTGACCATGACGACGGCGAGATTTTTCCTGCCGCTCCTGAGCCTGATCGCCTCCAGCAGATGGACCGAGCCCATCAGATTGACATCATAGGTGGTGCGCGGGTGAAGATAGCTCTCCTTGACGAGCGGCTGTGCGGCCATGTGGAATACGATATCCGGGTCTTCGTCCCGAATCACGGTGTAGAGCCGGTTGTAGTCCCGGACATCTCCCATGATAGAATGGACCATCTGGTCGACCTGCGCCAGTCGGAACAACGCGTCGGGGTGGTCGGCAGGCAGCGCATAACCGACGACTCGCGCTCCCATCTCATGCAGCCACAGGCTGAGCCATGCCCCCTTGAATCCTGTGTGTCCCGTGACGACGACCTTTTTGTTTTTCCAGAATGCCTTATTCATCGCTCTTCACCTGCCAGCTCTGCCATTGTGCCTGCCCCTGCTGCCATAGCCCCTCCAGCGTCTGCCGGTCCCGCAGCGTGTCCATAGGATGCCAGAACCCGCTATGCTGGTAAGCCATGAGCTGGCCTGTCGCGGCCAACTGCTCCAGAGGCTGCAGCTCGAGTACGGTATCGTCGCCTGCCAGATAATCCAACATCCCGGGCTCGAAGACGAAAAAGCCGCCATTGATCCAGTGGCCGTCGCCGGGCGCTTTCTCTGCGAAGCGCTCCACGCGCGAGCTGTCCGTCAGCTGCAGCGCTCCGAACCGGCCTGCCGGCTGCACAGCCGTCACCGTAGCCAGCTTGCCATGCGACTGATGATAGGCCAGCAGTTGCCGCAGGTCGACATTGGAAACCCCGTCGCCATAGGTGAGCATGAAGGGCTGGCCATCCACATACGCCGCGATCCGCTTGACTCGCCCGCCGGTCATCGTGCCCTCGCCGGTATCGGCCAGCGTAATCTTCCATGGCTCGACGTGCCGATGATGGGTGATGATGCGTTCGGGGTGTTGCAGATCGATCGTCATGTCAGAGTGGCGCGCGGCGTAGTGCAGGAAGTAATCCTTGATTACCTCTCCCTTGTACCCGAGACACAGCACGAACTCGCGGAAGCCATAGTGTGCGTAATGCTTCATGATATGCCACAGGATCGGCTTGCCCCCGATCTCCACCATCGGCTTGGGCCGGCTCTTGGTCTCCTCGCTGAGCCGCGTCCCGTAGCCTCCTGCCAGGATGACGACCTTCACTCCCCCTCCCCCTCTCTGAATGAGATATGCAACGTCCGCAGCTCCAATTTCTCCATTCATCCACCTTCCTTGTCATGCAGATTGTTACCGGGGAAGCGTACGCTACCCTTCCGACAGCGGTTGGGCTTTGGATACTATATGCGATGTGAGTCGAATTGGCGTTAGCAATCGCCGCTATTTTTTGGAGGGCTGCCGACCATCCTGCTGCCGCGTACGCGAAGAAGCCCCGCGCAGCGCACGCAGGGCGATAAATGGTTGCTTCATAGCCTTGTTGGTTCGGGCTGATCGAGCGTAGGCGATGGCTTATCCTTGAAGAACACGTCAAAGAAGTCGCGGTTGTGCTTGACCTGAGGCGAGTCCGGCAAATATTCGCCGGCCTTGTCATTATGGTAGATCGCCTGCCGCTGATCGCCCAGCTCCCAGCAACAGACGACGAGCTGAAGATGCGGATACCAGGTCGAATAATGCGGCAGCACAAATCCTTGACTATCCTGCACATTCACCTCAAAGGCGAGGCGGTACCAGAAGGCCGCCTCGCGATACCGCGCTTTGCCCTTGAACGTATCGCCGATCTTGCATGAAGCCTCAGGCCGGGGGACGTCATAATTCATCGTGCGCAGCAACGCTGCAAACGCAAGCTCTGGTCGCCCCAGCGCGTTTTGACAATCGTAGAGGTTGAGACAGGCGCGGATCTCGTCCTCCACCCACCCTTTCCTCGTCTCCAGGAACTTGTCGTAATACACAACGGCCGAGCCAAAATCGCCATGGTCCTTGAGTTCGTTGGCATAGTAGAACAGATCGCGCGGATTGAATTCTTCCCCTTTGGCTTTACGTCTTTCATAGATTTCCAGATTCCTTCGTGTCGAAGGCAGTAATTTTTGCTTGGTAGACTTCATATGGCGCACCGCGATATCCGATGCGAGGATATTGCCCCCGACCTCCAGATACTCATGTACTGCGCCGATCCAGCGGAAGCCACGCTCGCGCTTCACCAGTCGGTTGCGCCGATAGGTAAAGTTCGGCGTCCCTGCCGCATCAAAGGAGATATGGTAGAGCATCGATACCGCATCCACTTCGACTGGGAGCTCTCGCTTCAGCTTGATCAGCTTGCGCATGTCGATCTCGCTGAGCTGATCGTCGGCGTCCAGCCACAGGATATAGTCGGAGGTTGCCTGATCGAAGGCATATTGGCGGGCTTTGGCGAAGTCATCGACCCATTCGAAATCAAAGATGCGCGCCTTGAACTCCTTGGCGATTTGCTTGGTTCCATCGGTGGAGCCTGTGTCGACAATGATAATCTCGTTGATTGCAGGCGCAACGCTGCTGAGGCATTGCCTTAACACTTCTTCTTCGTTTTTGACGATCATACAGAGACTAATCGTAATCACGGATGGTCACCGCCTCTTTTCCATTCGGTCTTTACCCCATCCTATGATTAACCCCCTTAAATGATGCCGGCCAAAAAGATATGAAATCGTACGTCTGACATCACCTCTGAAAAAAGATACGCCAAAGAAGGGAAGCGTACAAATTCTCCGTTTGAATGCCATAACGGCTCAAAATAGGTGAAAACCAAGTTCCTAATCGGTCTATTGCGAATAAATTATCTTAGTTCACGACTAAGGAGGCTATCACTTGTCCAATCCGAATCTACCGAATATTACGCCCGACATCACGCTCACCCGAGATGATGTGGTCAATCTGCTCTTCTCGTCCATTGCGATGGAAGAACTGGGACTGGCTCATATCATCAACGCCGAGGGCGAGAAAATCCAGTATGCGCTCGGAACCTTGCCGGGTCTCACCGGCCCAGGGCCAACCATCGCGCAACTGCTCAGCGTCAACCAGAGCGCCCAGTCGATGCTCGATACCGTCTTCCGCCAGGAGATGATGCTCGAGTCCAAGTTCAAGACCGCTGCCAATCT
>NZ_BFBX01000074.1:29792-36078 GCF_003851045.1 Paenibacillus sp. 598K
GTTTGGACGCTCTACGTGTCTCGTGTCGGCGACTATGTGCAACAGCTCTACATCTCCAATCCATCGCTCTACTACCGCAGCAGCATAGATGGCGGACTGAACTACGGAGACTGGATCCCGATCGCCCCGCAAGGCGCAACAGGCGCGACAGGGATCGGTCCGACAGGATCGACCGGACCGATCGGAGCGACGGGACCCACAGGCGCCACCGGCGCGACCGGGGACGCGGGACTGACGGGCGTGACGGGATCGACCGGACCGACGGGAGCCATGGGGCCCACAGGCGCTACGGGCGCGACGAACCTGACCGCAGGTGCTACAGGCGCAACCGGTGCTACAGGCGCCACAGGTCCGACGGGTAGTACAGGCCCGACCGGCGCCACAGGTGCGACCGGCGCGGCGGGCGCGACCGGTACCTCAGGAGCCACAGGGGCCACAGGGATGACGGGCGTTACGGGCAGCACAGGCGCGACGGGTCCGACCGGAGCCATGGGCATGACAAGCGTTACGGGCAGCACAGGCGTTACAGGCGTCACAGGCGCGACAGGTATGACTGGGGCGACGGGCGTGACCGGGGCGACGGGCGGCACAGGCGCGACAGGGGCGACGGGCAGTACAGGGGCAACAGGCGCGACGGGGGCTACCGGCGCGACGGGCGATACTGGCGGCACAGGCAGCACAGGCGCGACCGGTGCTACAGGCAGCACAGGCGCGACCGGCGCGACGGGCAGTACGGGCGTTACCGGGGCGACGGGCGCCACAGGTCCGACAGGCGTCACCGGCGTCACGGGGGCTACAGGCAACACCGGTGCGACCGGCGCGACGGGTGCGACAGCGACAACGGGCGCGACAGGTATTACCGGAGCGACGGGCGCCACAGGTGCGACCGGCGCAGACGTTACAGGTCCGACAGGTATGACGGGCGCTACCGGAGCAACCGGCGCTACAGGCATCGCAGGCGCGACAGGCGCTACTGGCATATCCCCTACAGGCGCTACAGGTGTGACAGGCGCTACGGGCGCCACAGGTATGACGGGCGCCACAGGTGCGACGGGCGCCACAGGCGCCACAGGTCTGACCGGTGCGACCGGCTCGACCGGCATTACAGGCGCTACGGGCCCGACTGGTACCGGCGTGGCTCTATCGTATCGTCAGATCTTTTATGTACCTACGGCTGGACCGCCTACGAGCGTTATTGCAGGCGCGAACGTTCCATTTAACGTCAATGGCGAAGGCACATCGGATATTGTGTTCGCTGCTAACTCACTTACTGTAAGTACGGCAGGAGTGTATCGGGTGGAGTTCCAGATCACGAGCTTTAATATCAGCGGAGGAGCCCAGACTGCCGAGTGGGTGTTGACGACCAACGGCGGGCCAGTCGAGGATGGAGAATTCCATGTATCGATGCCTACCGGCGCAGCTTGGATGGTCAGTGGAAAATATATACTCGATCTTGTATCCGGTAACTCGGTCGCCTTGCAAAACGCCTCAGGGAATCCTCAGGGAATTCCGGTCAATTTAGGGGAACTGGTTGGCTATCTTACGCTCACGAGAATCGGTTAACGCTGGATCCTATTTTAAAAGGAGGTTATCTTTTGTCCTATCCAAATATTCCGAATATAAGCCCTACCATCTCGCTCTCGCGCGAGGATGCGGTCAATCTGCTCATGTCTTCAATCGCCATGGAGGAGCTGGGACTCGCCCACGTCATCAATGCCGAGGGCGAAAAAATCCAGTTTGCGCTTGGTACGCTGCCAGGCGTCAGTGGTCCTCCGGCCACCCTGGAACAAGTACTCCAGATGAACCAGAGCGTGCAATCGATGCTGGAGACCGTCCTGCGTCAGGAGATCATGCTCGACTCCAAGCTCAAAACCACCTCACTGGTCCCAACCGTGATCGGTCCGACCGGCATCACCGGCGCTACGGGGGCACCTGGCGCTGTTGACAGCGTGAATAGCCTGACTGGCGACGTCGTGCTGGGAGCGATTGAGGGGGTCTTCCCCGCTTCAATCAATGAGGACTCCGGCGGTCTGCTGTCACGGTTTACCGAACCGGGGGTATATAGCTCCGGCGATGTCGACGGCGACGAACCGCTGGACAGTCCGCCCGTCACCCATAAGACGGTCTGGACGATCTATGTCTCTCGCGTAGACAACTTCGTGCAGCAGCTCTATATCTCCAATCCCTCCATCTACTACCGCAGCAGCCAGACTGGCGGAGCGCCATTCGGAGACTGGATCCCGGTAGGCACCGTCGGCGCCACGGGAGTGACCGGGATGGCACTTACCGGAGAGACGGGGTCTATCGGCATCACAGGTGCGAGCGGAGCGATCGGACCGACTGGAGAGAGAGGCATAACAGGCGCTACAGGCACCATCGGAATTACAGGCAGTACTGGACTGACCGGAGCCATTGGAGTCACAGGCGCTACAGGGCCGACTGGAGCGAACGGGATGACGGGAAGCACCGGTACGACGGGTATTAGCGGAGCGAACGGGTCGATCGGGCCGACCGGGCTGACGGGCGCGATCGGGTCGACCGGAGCCACTGGAGCCACTGGGGTCGCCGGCGCGACTGGCAGTACTGGACCGACAGGCTTCACAGGTCAGACCGGGGCTACAGGCGCGACGGGAGCTACAGGCGCGACGGGGTCTACGGGGGCCACTGGACTCACTGGCGCGACGGGAGCTACTGGCGCGACTGGCGCGAATGGCTTAACAGGGGCCACAGGGGCGACAGGAGGCACCGGGGCGACAGGCATCACGGGGGCCACAGGACTCACTGGCGCCACCGGCGCGACGGGCAGCACCGGCGTCACCGGACCAACCGGCAGCTCGATAACGGGAGCTACTGGAGCCACAGGCGCGACGGGGATCACAGGTGCGACTGGACCGACCGGAGCCACAGGGGCTACAGGCGTCACAGGCGCGACAGGGGCCACAGGCGCTACTGGACCGACCGGCGCTACTGGCGCGACTGGCGCGACTGGCGCGACAGGTGTCACTGGTCTGACCGGCAGCTCGGTGACGGGAGCTACTGGAGCTACAGGCGCGACGGGTCTTACCGGTGCTACCGGAGCGACCGGAGCCACCGGTACGACGGGGGCGACCGGAGCCACTGGAGCTACGGGCCTGACGGGACTTACTGGAGCCACTGGCGCGACCGGAGCGACAGGGCTCACAGGCGCGACAGGGCTGACGGGAGCCACCGGCGCGACCGGAGTTACCGGGCCCACTGGTGTGACTGGAGCCGAGACACCTTTCACCTACGGCTATGCTGGTCTTACCCGTGGCAACTTCGGAATTAACAATAACGTTTTTATACCGTTTGATTTCTTTAGAGGAACCGCCGGTGTCACCTTTGACGGGACAACTACGGTCACAGTTGTGAACGATGGTGTCTACCGGATCAGTTTTCAATTGACGCTCACTCGCGGCGCCGGAAATAATAAAAGAATTGCTTTGGTCGTCAACGGCACGGCCATTCACACTTATTATTCCGTATTTGCAAATAGTACCAATAACCAGTTTAACGCAGAGGCCCTCAGACGATTGACTGCCGGTCAGACGATCCAATTCCGCAATGTTTCCGGCGCTGAAGCACGCCCCTCGGGAGCAAATAATGGGACCAATGGGTTACTGATGGTCACAAGAGTCGACGATTAATTCCCCCTGTAAAGAACGAGTTCACAAAAGGAGGCAATCCCTTGTCCAATCCAAATCTACCGAATATTACGCCAACTATCGCATTGTCGCGAGACGATGTGATCAGCCTGATCCTCTCCTCCATCGCGATGGAGGAGCTGGGTCTGGCGCATATCATCAACGCCGAGGGCGAGAAGATCCAGTTCGCGCTCGGCACGCTGGCCAGCGTCAGCGGCCCGGCTGCCTCGCTCGATCAGGTCCTGCAGATGAATCAGAGCGTCCAGTCGATGATGGACACGATCTTCCGTCAGGAGATCATGCTTGATTCCAAGCTGCGAACGGCATCAAACGTACCTTCGCTGGTCGGTCCGGTCGGACCCGTCGGACCAAGCGGCGAACCAAGCGCGGTGCTGTCTGTCAATGGGCTGAGCGGCGAGGTTGTCCTGACCGCCGAGGACGGCGTCTTCCCGGCTGACCCGGAGATCCCCTCTGGCACCCTCTTGTCGACCTTCCGCGAGCCTGGCGTCTACAGCTCCAGCGACCCCGATGGTCCAGCGCCGCAAGACAGCCCGCCGGTCGACCACCCCGCGGTATGGACGATCTACGTCTCGCGTACGGAGAACTATGTCCAGCAGCTCTATATCTCCAACCCCTCGATCTATTATCGCAGCAGTCAGAACGGCGGCGTGAGCTATCCTGGAGGCTGGATCCAGATCGGCAACGCAGGCGTCACCGGTCCAGCCGGTATCGGCGTGACCGGCGTGACGGGGACGACCGGGGCCACGGGTCCCACAGGTGTCACCGGGGCGACGGGCGTAGCCGGGGCTACAGGGGCGACTGGAAGCACAGGGATCACTGGAGCGACGGGCGCCACGGGTATGACTGGAGCGACCGGCGTGACGGGTGTGACAGGTCCGACTGGTCTGACCGGCCTGACGGGTCTGACCGGACTCACGGGTGCGACAGGCGCGACGGGCCCTACAGGTGCTACCGGCGCGACGGGTGTCACGGGTGTGACAGGAACGACGGGCCTCACGGGCGTGACAGGAATTACCGGACTCACGGGCGCTATCGGGGCGACGGGCCCTACAGGTGCCACCGGAGCGACGGGCATGACGGGTGCCACTGGCGCGACCGGTCTCACGGGAGCGACCGGCGCGACGGGCCCTACTGGCGCCACCGGCGTGACAGGCGTCACAGGCGCCACCGGAGCGACGGGCATCACAGGCGCCACTGGAGCGACCGGCGCTACAGGCGTCACTGGAGCGACCGGCCTCACCGGAACGACCGGTCTCACCGGAGCGACGGGTCCCACCGGAGCCACAGGAACGACTGGCGTCACAGGCGCTACGGGAGCGACCGGCCTCACAGGCCTCACCGGACCGACAGGCTTCACGGGCGCCACAGGAGCCACGGGCGTTACTGGCTTTACGGGTGCTACAGGTGCTATCGGAGCCACAGGCGCGACCGGCGCGACCGGTCCTACCGGGCTTACCGGCGTGACCGGCCCGACTGGCCTGACGGGAGCCACGGGCGCTACTGGCGCCACCGGAATGACGGGTCTGACGGGGGCCGCAGGCGTCACAGGCGCGACCGGGGCCACCGGCATATCCCCCACCGGAGTTACTGGGGCCACAGGCGAGACCGGCGCAACGGGCGCTACTGGGGCGACGGGCCCAACAGGCTCGATTGGCCCTACAGGAATCACGGGAGTGACCGGTCCCGACCGGGTCAGGCCCCCTGCCTACGCCTTCCTTGCTAGCACTACCGCCAGAAGCGTTAATGATACTGTTGCTTATACATTCGATCCTGCTGCCGTTATCGCTGAGGATATTACGTATAATGGCAGCACTACACTGACGATTAATACTGCAGGGGTCTATCAAATCTTGTTTATGATCGTCACAAACTATTCAGGCAATCCCATGCAATGGAGCGTCTTCGGCGGCAATCCTCCAGCCGATCTGGGCCCTTATCGGCAAACTAGCGTAAGCGGGACTCGCAATCAAATCCAAGGGGAATATATCGTAAACGCAACTGCCGGGTATCAGATTCAGGTGGTTAACACCTCTGGCTTCAGCCAGGCTCAAACGCTGATAACAGCCGGCGATGTCGCTGGCTACTTGATGGTCATTCGCATGCCATACTAAAGAGCTTGTTGATTAAAAAAGAGCTGTCCAGAAAGTCAGTCAAGCTGGCTGATGGTCAGCTCCTTTTAATGTTCATAACCCGAGAGCAAGCGTATGCATTCCCATGATGGATGTTATAGCGGTTTAAAATAGGTGAAAACCAAGTTCCCAATCGGCCAACAGCGAATAAATTATCTTAGTTCACGACTAAGGAGGCTATCACTTGTCCAATCCAAATCTACCGAATATTACGCCCGACATCACGCTCACGAGAGATGATGTGGTTAACCTGCTCTTCTCCTCTATCGCGATGGAGGAACTGGGACTGGCTCATATCATCAACGCCGAGGGAGAGAAAATCCAATATGCGCTCGGTACCTTGCCTGGCTTGACCGGCCCAGGGCCAACCATCGCGCAGCTGCTGAGCGTCAACCAAAGCGCCCAGTCGATGCTCGATACCGTCTTCCGCCAGGAGATGATGCTTGAGTCCAAATTCAAGACCGCTGCCAATCT
>NZ_BFBX01000074.1:36234-40225 GCF_003851045.1 Paenibacillus sp. 598K
GTTTGGACGCTCTACGTGTCGCGGGTCGGCGACTATGTGCAACAGCTCTACATCTCCAATCCGTCTCTCTATTATCGCAGTAGTACAAATGGCGGCGCGACCTACCCTGGCGGCTGGATCCCGATTGCCCCGCAAGGCGCAACAGGCGCGACCGGGATCGGTCCGACTGGCGCGACGGGACCTGCCGGAGCCACAGGACCCACTGGCAACACGGGCGTCACAGGCGCGACGGGACCGAGCGGACTGATCGGGCCAACAGGAGCCACGGGTTCCGACGGTCCGCGCGGCGTCACGGGCGCGACGAGCCTGACTGAAGGTGCGACAGGAGCAACTGGGGCGACAGGAGCAGCCGGTCCGACGGGTAATACAGGCGCGACTGGCGCTACAGGAGTGACGGGGGCGACTGGCGCTACAGGGCCTACAGGACCGGCAGGCGCCACGGGGGCGACTGGTGTGACGGGCGTCACGGGCGCTACAGGGCCCACCGGTGTGACCGGAGCGACGGGGACGACTGGAGCGACGGGCAGCACGGGCGCTACTGGAGCGACCGGGGCGACAGGCGTGACTGGGGTTATTGGCGCCACAGGCGCCACAGGTGCGACCGGCGTCACAGGAGCGACAGGCGCTACTGGCGCTACTGGAGCAACCGGGGTTACTGGCGTCACAGGCAGCACAGGTGCGACAGGCGCGATAGGCAGCACTGGCGCGACCGGGGTTACGGGCAGTACGGGTGCGACCGGCGCGACGGGTGTCGCAGGTCCAACAGGCGCCACAGGCAGCACAGGGGCTACAGGCAACACCGGCACTACCGGGGCGACCGGCGCGACCGGGACTACAGGCGCGACAGGAGCCGCAGGTGCGACGGGCAGCACAGGCGCGACCGGCGTCACGGGCATAGACGGGGCGACAGGTGTGACCGGGGCGACCGGCGCCACAGGTGTCACAGGCGCTACAGGGGCGAGCGTCACGGGTATGACTGGAGCGACGGGCGTGACCGGGGCGACGGGTGCGACAGGCGCGACGGGCATGACAGGCAGCACCGGCGTGACTGGAGCGACTGGAGCGACAGGTATGACCGGCGCGACAGGAGCCACAGGATCGACGGGTATCACGGGTCCGACCGGCCCGACAGGTACCGGCGTCTTCCCTTCGTATCGACAAGTGTATTATGTTCCGACGGGAGCGACACCGCCTGCAACTGTTGGAGCAACCGGGGATATTCCCTTTAATCTGAGTGTTGTCGGAACGGACGATATCGAGTTCACTGACACGACAGTAACGGTGCGTACCCCAGGGCTGTATCAGATCGAGTTCCAGGTGACCACTGCAAATAACAGCGGAGCGCTCAAGCTCTCCGAGTGGGTACTGGTAGTCAATGACATCCCCACTACTAATGGCGAATTCCATGAGTCCCTGCTTAATGGTACAGCCTGGATGGTCAGCGGGAAACAAGTGCTCAATCTCCCGGCAGACGCTGTGCTTCGCTTGCAAAACGCCTCAGGACTCGTAACTGGGATACCAGTCACTCCTAACGAAGTGGTAGCTTATCTGACGCTGATAAGAATTGGTTGATCTTACTCTAAAGGAGGCAATCTCTTGTCCTATCCAAATATACCGAATATAAGTCCGACCATCTCGCTCTCGCGCGAGGATGCGGTCAATCTGCTCATGTCCTCGATCGCCATGGAGGAGCTGGGACTCGCCCACGTCATCAATGCCGAGGGCGAAAAAATCCAGTTTGCGCTTGGTACGCTGCCAGGCGTCAGCGGCCCTCCGGCCACGCTCGAGCAAGTGCTCCAGATGAACCAGAGCGTGCAATCGATGCTGGAGACCGTCCTGCGTCAGGAGATCATGCTCGACTCCAAGCTCAAAACCACCTCACTGGTCCCAACCGTGATCGGTCCGACCGGCATCACCGGCGCTACGGGGGCACCTGGCGCTGTTGACAGCGTCAATGGACTGACCGGCGCTGTCGAATTGGGAGTGATCCAGGGGGTCTTCCCCGCTTCGGTCGATGAAGACTCCGGCGGCCTGTTGTCACGGTTTACCGAGCCGGGGGTATATAGCTCCGGCGATGTCGATGGCGATGTGCCACTGGACAGTCCGCCCGTAACCCATCCGACCGTCTGGACGATCTACGTCTCTCGCGTAGACAACTTTGTGCAGCAGCTCTATATCTCCAATCCCTCCATCTACTACCGCAGCAGCCAGACTGGCGGAGCGCCATTCGGAGACTGGCTCCCGGTAGGCACCGTCGGCGCCACGGGAGTGACCGGGATGGCACTTACCGGAGAGACGGGGTCTATCGGCATCACAGGTGCGAGCGGAGCGAGCGGACCACAAGGCGCCACTGGATCGACGGGACCTGTCGGCGTCACCGGCGTGACCGGCAGCACCGGACTGACTGGAGCCACCGGCGTCACGGGTGCGACGGGTCCGACCGGGCAGACGGGACTGACCGGAGCGACTGGCGCGACAGGAGCGATCGGCTATACAGGCGCGAGCGGGCTGACGGGCGCGACGGGCGTTAGCGGCGCGACAGGAAATACCGGCTCAACAGGGATTAATGGCGCGACGGGCAGCACGGGAGCAACAGGCGCTACTGGCGCGACAGGCGCCACTGGTCTGACTGGGGCGATGGGTGTAACGGGCGCGACAGGCCCGACCGGCGTGACGGGAGCGACGGGAGCGACAGGTATGACAGGCGCCACCGGTACGACAGGGATTACAGGTAGCACGGGTACGACGGGCGTGACCGGCGTCACCGGAGCGACGGGCAGCACTGGCGTGACGGGCCCGACCGGGATTACAGGCGCCACTGGCCCGACAGGAATCACGGGTGCAACGGGCATGACAGGCGTCACTGGCGTCACCGGAGCCACCGGCATCACCGGCGTCACCGGCGTGACAGGAGCCACTGGGCTAACCGGCGCCACTGGTGCGACAGGCGCGACCGGCCTGACCGGGGCCACCGGGGCCACCGGCAGCACTGGCGCTACAGGTAACACCGGTATGACAGGACTGTCGCCGGCAGGCCCGACAGGCGCGACTGGCGTCACAGGTATGACCGGCGCGACTGGCGCGACTGGCGTGACAGGACCTACCGGCCTAACCGGCGCGACCGGCCCGACCGGGGGGACGGGCGCGACTGGCGCGACCGGGGCGACAGGCGCTACAGGAGTCACGGGCGTCACGGGTGTTACGGGGGCGAATGGCGCGACAGGTATGACCGGCGCGACGGGCATGACTGGAGGAGAAACGCCAGTCTCTTTCCGTTACGCTTACAATACGAATGGAAACTTCGGAGTTAATATCGGCACCCATTTACCTTTCACAGATGGAGCCCTTGGAACGAATGATATTACATTTACTGCCCCAGATACCATTACAGTTCTAAACCCGGGCGTTTACCGGATTACTTTCCAGGTAACAGTTGCCGCGGGTTCAGGCGCAAGAAGTTGGGCTATTGTTATCGGAATTACTCCGGAGGAAACCTTCTATGCGTATACTCCGACGACCAATTCCAACACTCAAATTAACGGTGATGTGCTAAAAGAGTTTACTGGCACTTCGACGACAATTCGTATTCGTAACGTTTCTGGTGGCAACCAAACAATCTCCGGCGCCAATCCAGGCGAGACCAATGCCTTCTTGCTGGTAACGAGAATTGGTGACATCACCCCTTAAAGAGAAGGCTGAAACGTTAAGAACGAGCTAACAAAGGAGGCAATCCCTTGTCCAATCCGAATCTACCGAATATAACGCCAACCATCGCATTGTCGCGAGACGATGTGATCAGCCTGATCCTCTCTTCGATCGCGATGGAGGAACTGGGTCTGGCGCATATCATCAACGCCGAAGGCGAGAAGATCCAGTTCGCGCTCGGCACGCTGGCCGGCGTCAGCGGCCCGGCTGCCTCGCTCGATCAGGTCCTGCAGATGAATCAGAGCGTCCAGTCGATGATGGACACGATCTTCCGTCAGGAGATCAT
>NZ_BFBX01000075.1:0-14431 GCF_003851045.1 Paenibacillus sp. 598K
ACGCTGCAAGGGAACAACCTGGAGCTGCTCAAGCAGCATCACAATGTGTTCACTGCCGAAAATGCGATGAAGCCGGACGCCATGTACAACGCCAGTCGCGAGTACACGCCGGACGCTGCGGTGTCGCTCGTCGACAAGGCGCTGGCCGAAGGAATGAAGGTGCATGGCCACGTACTCATCTGGCACAGCCAGAGTCCAGGATGGCTCCCGACGACAGACCCGGCAGGGCTGGATCTGGAGACCGAGGGGCTGAGCGAGCGCGATGCAGCACTCGTACGGATGAAAGCTCATATTACGCGCGTCGTGGAGACGTTCGGGGACAAGGTCATCTCCTGGGATGTCGTCAACGAAGCGATCCGTGACAACCCGTCCAATCCGGATGACTGGAAAAATGCACTGCGCATGGGCGAAGCGGCCTGGAATCAGGCGATCGGCCCTGATTATATCGAGATGGCCTTCCGTTATGCGAAGGAGGCGCTCGAGAAAAATGGTTGGGACGATGTCAAGCTCTACTACAACGACTATAACGAGGACACGCGGAGCAAGGCGATCGCAATCGCCAGCATGGTCAAGGAGCTGAACGACAAGTACGCCAAGGAGCATCCGGGCAAGCTGCTGATCGACGGCATCGGCATGCAGGCGCACTACAACAGCGGCACGAGAATCGCCAATGTGCAGTGGTCGCTCGAGACGTTCATCGATCTTGGCGTGGAGGTCAGCGTCAGCGAGCTGGACATCCAGTCCGGCGATAGCAGAGTGCAGACCGATGCGCAAAAGATCGCGCAAGGCAATCAGTATGCGCAGCTGTTCGAGCTCTACAAAAAGCATGCGGATAACATCGCCCGCGTCACCTTCTGGGGCATCAACGACACCGCCAGCTGGCGCGTGGAGACGAGTCCATTGATCTTCGACGGCAGAATGCAAGCCAAGCCGGCTTACTATGCGGTCGCCGATCCAGCTGCCTTCCTGGAGGAGCATGGACAGACCGGTGGCGAAGTAGAAGTCAGGAAGTCCACTGCGTTCTTCGGAACGCCGACGATCGACGGCACTGTCGATGCAGCGTGGGAGAAAGCGCCGGCGCTGCCGATCAGCCGCTATCAGACGGCGCACAACGGCGCGAAGGGAACGGCCCGCGTGCTGTGGGACAGCAACAATCTGTATGTCCTGGTGCAGGTGACCAATAACCAGACGCTCGACAAGAGCAGCGCCGCAGCGCATGAACAGGATTCCGTGGAAGTATTCGTAGATCAGAAAAATCTCAAATCCGCGGTCTATGAGGCGGGTGTTGGCCAGTACCGGGTCAACTTCGACAACGAGACCTCGTTTAATCCGGATGGCATCGGCGAGAACGTGACGTCCGTGACGAAGGTCGAAGGAACGAATTATACGGTCGAGCTGAAAATCCCGCTCACGGAGATCGATCCGAAGGCCGAGCAGGAGATCGGATTTGACGTACAGATCAACGACGGCGAGTCCGGCGCGCGCAGAAGCGTCGCGACCTGGAACGACACGAGCGGTCAGGGCTACAATGACCCGTCCGTATTCGGTGTACTGACCCTGAAGTCGGACGCGCCGCCGCCGACCAACAATAATGGGAACTGGTACCTGCCGCCGGTGACACAGCCGGAAACGTCTGAATCGACAGACGGACCGACGGTCACAGTGGATGCCGAGGGACGCGCTACTGCGACGGTGAGCGCAGAGAACGTAGCCAAGGCGGTCAGCGAGATGAAGCAAGGCACGCTAAAGCTGAAGATCGCCACGGGCGATGAGGTCCGTCAAGTGACGGTGACGCTGCCGGCAGCGCAGCTGCTGGCTGCCAAGAAGGCGGGTGCCGAGCGCCTCGATATCTCGTCCGGACTAGCCTCTGTACAACTGCCTGTATCGTTGTTCGAGGGTATCGCTGACGATGCGACGATCGAGCTGACGATCAAGGCTGTCGACCGCGCCGCATTGCCAGCCGGTGTGCGGGCCCAGATCGGATCGCATCAAGTCTATGATTTCACGCTGAAGGTGGCTGGCGAGCTGCTGAGCGACTTTGGCAGCCATCCGGTCAAGGTGAGCCTGCCGTATGCACTGCAGTCCGGCGAGCAGCCGGAGCAGGTCGTCGTCTACTACGTAGCGGACAACGGTCAGCTCGAGGTCATCAAACCCGGACGCTACAATGCCGAGACTGGCCAAGCCGAGTTCAACGCCAAGCACTTTAGCCAATACACAGCCTTTGCCAATCTGCTTCACTTCGCGGATACCCAGTCGATCGCCTGGGCGCGCGAGAGCGTCGGCGCTTTGGCGGCGAGAGGCATCATCAATGGGTTCAACGCGCAGCAGTTTGGCCCGCATCAGCAGGTCACCCGGGCGCAATTTATCCAGATGCTCGTGAACACGATGGATCTGCAGCAGGCCGATGCAGTCAGCACGTACAGCGATGTGAAGCCGGACGCCTGGTATGCAGGCGCTGTCGCATCGGCGCAGCAGCTCGGCATCGTAACCGGCCTGCCGGACGGCTCGTTCGGCGTCCATGCGCCGATCACCCGTGCGGAGATGGCGACGATGACGTATCGGGCGATTCAGGCGACGGGTGTCGCGCTGCCTGAGGGTGCGACGAGTATTGCCTTCCGCGACGCACAATCGATTCCGGTCTATGCTCGTGACGCTGTAGCAGCGCTGCAGCAGGCAGAGCTCATCAGCGGCATCGGCAATCAGACGTTTAACCCTGCCGGCACAGCGACACGCGCGCAAGCAGCCGTGCTCCTGTACAATCTGCTGAAGTCGCTGTAGGAGGAGCTTCCAAGCGGCTGCATTTGGATCGTATAGGATTCAGCAAGTGGACGCTGCATCAAAGCTTAACAAATTTGTGTGACAAATTTGTGTTGACAGGAAATTGAAGCGGTGTTAAAGTTGCAAATAGCTTTTGACATTTGATTCGGAGAAGAAAGGAGGTTGCGTTCGTATGGATACCAATGTTGTATTTGCAGGGCATGGCATGCATTTTGCGGTACACAGCGGCGTAATCTCCTTGCGTAAGGGCCAGGGGCGGGACGGTCAGTAATCGTTCCGGCTTTTGGCGGGCGCATGGATTACGTCGGGCATCGACGTAGTCATGCGCCCTTTTTGTGCTCTGAGGCGCCGGATTCCCGTTTGCGGACATCCGGCGGCATCAGGACTCTCAGGGAGAGCGCATCGCTTGCGGCGATGCGCTCTTTTGGTTTCCGATTGGGTTGTCAGATTGCACAGGGACCTGCGGGTCTCTCCCCCTGGCGAGCCGGGCTGCGCTCATCCAAAGGATGGCGCAAGCCGCTTTGCCGGAGGGATTTTGGTGACAAAGGGTGAGGAAGTATGTTTGTTGTTCTGAAAAAGTTAAACTGGTTTTTTGCGATGCACTGGAAGCGATATGCCGTCGCGGTGACGCTGCTGGTGCTGGTCGGCCTGCTCGAGGTGATCCCGCCCTGGCTGATCGGCTACACGATCGACGGCATCTCGCTCGGCACGCTGAGCGATCCGGAATTTTACAACGTCCTGCTGCTGTGGGGCGGCATTACGGTCGTAGGCTACATCATGACGTACTTCTGGTTCTATCAGCTGTTCGGCGGCTCCTTCGTACTCGAGCGCCTGATGCGCTCGCGCCTGATGCGGCACTTCATGCGGATGACGCCGACCTTCTACGAGCGCAACCGGACCGGCGATCTGATGGCGCGTGCGACCAACGATCTCGGCGCGATCGCTACGACTGCGGGCTTCGGCATCCTGACGCTGATCGACTCGACGCTGTTCATGCTGACGATCCTCGCGGTCATGAGCATCCTGATCAGCTGGAAGCTGACGCTCGCGGCGCTCTTGCCGCTGCCGCTGGTGGCGATCGTGATGCGGGTGCTCGGCAAGAAGATCCACGAGCGGTTCATGGATGCGCAGGATGCCTTCGGCGAGCTGAACGACCAGGTGCTGGAGTCGGTGTCGGGGGTGCGCGTGACGCGAGCCTTCGTACAGGAGGAGGCGAGCGGGGAGCGATTCCGGGCCAAAACGACCGAGGTGCTCGGTCGCAATATCCAGGTGGCGCGCATCGACGCGCTGTTCGAGCCGACGATGAAGATCCTCGTCGGACTGAGCTATCTGATCGGCTTGGGCTATGGCGGTTACCTTGTCTTCCGCAGCGAGATCACGCTCGGCGAGCTGGTATCGTTTAACGTCTTCCTCGGGATGCTCATCTGGCCGATGTTCGCGATCGGCGAGCTGATCAACATTATGCAGCGCGGCAACGCCTCGCTCGACCGCGTCCAGGAGACGCTCGGCTATCCGGAGGATGTGCGGGAAGCCGCGGAGCCGGTGCGCACCGGGCTGCCGGAGGAGATCGTCTTCCGCGACGTCAGCTTCCGCTACCCGTCGTCGGCGACCGATAATCTGCAGCATATCTCGCTTACGCTGCGGCGCGGGCAGACGCTTGGCATCGTCGGCCGCACGGGCAGCGGCAAGACGACGCTGCTCAAGCAGCTGCTGCGCGAGTATCCGAGCGGCAGCGGCGAGCTGACCGTCAACGGGACGCCGCTGGATCAGCTGGCGAGCGAGCAGTTGCTGGGCTGGATCGGCTATGTGCCGCAGCAGCCGGTGCTGTTCTCCCGCTCGATCCGCGACAACATCCTGTTCGGTCTGCCGGAGGCGACCGAGGACGATCTGCAGCGGGCGCTGGAGCGAGCCTCCTTTGCCAAGGATATCGCGCATCTGCCGGACGGCCTGGAGACGATGGTCGGCGAGAAGGGCGTCGCTCTCTCGGGCGGGCAAAAGCAGCGGGTCAGCATCGCTCGCGCGATCATCGCCGATCCGGAGATCCTGCTGCTCGACGACACGCTATCGGCGGTCGACGCCAAGACCGAGGCCGAGATCATCGAAGGCATCCGCGAGGAGCGGGCGGGCAAGACGACGCTCATCACGACGCACCGCCTCTCGGCTGTGCAGCATGCCGACCATATCCTCGTCCTCGACGAGGGCCGCATCGTCGAGCAGGGCACGCATGAGCAGCTGCTGGCGCGCGGCGGCTGGTACAAGGAACAGTACGACCGCCAGCAGCTCGAATCGCTGCTCGACTAGCCAAGCAACAATACGATTTAAGAAGAGGACCAACCTCTATAAGGGTGTGACAAGATATATGGAAAAACTAAACCAATCCAAACCAAGCACCGGCCGGCGCTTATGGAATTACGCGCTGCTGTTCAAAAAGCCGATCCTGATCGCGCTGACGATGCTGATCCTGGCTGTCGCGGCGGAGCTGACCGGCCCATTCATCGCCAAGCGGATGATCGACCGCAACATCCTCGGCATCGAGCAGCGATGGCATGTCGTCGAGCAGGAGATGCCTTATGCGGTGGAGTTGGACGGCCGCTGGTACAAGCGGGAGGATCACTTCGAGGCGGGCGAGTCCAAGGGCGACACGTTGCGCATCCTCCAGGCGGGTCGCAGCTTCTACTGGATCGAGGGCGATATCGCTTTTGACGGCAGCCGGACAGCGACAGGCGGCACGCTGACGATCACCAGCCGGGATCAGCAACAGACGGTCAGCTATCCGGCGCAGCCGCTGACGCGCGAGCAGCTCTTCGCCTTTTACCGGCCGGAGCTGCGCGACTTCCTGCTGCTGGCAGGGCTGTACTTCGGCCTGCTGGTGGTGGCGGGCATCTTCACCTACTGGCAGCGTCTGCTGCTGCAGACGTCGGCCAACCGGATCGTCAAGCGGATGCGCGACGACGTCTTCGCCCACACGCAGCGGCTGCCGGTGTCCTATTATGACAAGCTGGCGGCAGGCCAGGTCGTCTCGCGCGTGACCAACGATACCGAAGCGATCCGCGAGCTGTTCGTCGCTGTATTGGCGAACTTCTTCACAGCAGGGGTCTACATGACCGGCATCTATGCGGCGCTGTTCATCCTCGATCCGAGGCTGGCGCTGCTGGCGGTACCGCTGGTGCCGATCCTGATCGTCTGGATCATCGTCTACCGTCGGTACGCCGCCCACTACAACGGCGTCATCCGCGCCAAGCTGAGCGAGCTGAATGCGATGATCAACGAGTCGATCTCGGGCATGCCGATCATCCGCGCCTTCCGGCGGCAGAAGGAGATGACCGAGGAGTTCGAGGCGGTCAGCAGCCACTATTATACGTACCAGAACAAGCTGCTGAATCTGAACTCCGTCACCTCGCACAATCTGGTCAACGTCGTGCGCAACGTGCTGTTCCTCGTCCTCATCTGGATGTATTGGGGAGATTGGCTCGGTACGGTGGTGTCCGTCGGTGTCCTGTACGCATTCGTCGACTATATGAACCGGATGTTCCAGCCGATTGTCGGCATCGTCAATCAGCTCTCCAACCTGGAGACGGCGCGCGTGTCCGCCAAGCGGGTATTCGCGCTGATGGACGAGGAGGGCGTCGACGTCGACAACCGGCCGATCCCTCGCTATCGCGGCGAGGTCGCCTTCGAGCATGTCTCCTTTGCCTACAAGGGCGACGAGCTCGTGCTGCGCGACATCGACTTCACCGCCCGCTCGGGCGAGACGGTCGCGCTCGTCGGCCATACCGGATCAGGCAAGAGCTCGATCCTCAATCTGCTGTTCCGCTTCTACGAGCTGCGGCAAGGCCGGATCACGGTAGACGGCATCGATATCCGCGAGCTGTCGCGCCAACAGCTGCGTCAGCATATGGGTATCGTGCTCCAGGACCCGTTCCTCTATACCGGCACGATCGCCTCCAACGTCAGCCTCGACAACCCGGCGATCAGCCGCGAGCGGATCGAGCAGGCGCTGCGCGACGTCGGCGCCTACGATGCCTTCATGGCACTGCCGCAGGGCATCGATACGCCGGTCATCGAGAAGGGCAGCACGCTGTCGGCGGGGCAGCGGCAGCTCATCTCGTTTGCCAGAGCGCTGGCGTACGATCCGGCGATCCTCATCCTCGATGAGGCGACGGCGAGCATCGACACCGAGACCGAGTCGATCATCCAGCGGGCGTTGGAGGTGCTCAAGAAGGGCCGGACGACCTTCGTTATCGCGCACCGACTCTCGACGATCCGTCAGGCCGAGCAGATCCTCGTGCTCGACCGCGGCCGGATCGCCGAGCAGGGCGATCACGACGAGCTGATGCGGCAGGGCGGCAAGTATTACGCGATGTACCAGCTCCAGCAGGGCGCAGTAGTGAGTGCCTAGCGCTGCGTAGCATTTGAACTTTATTAACGCTCGCCCTGAACGCTTAATTGCGCGAAGGGGCGAGCGTTAGCTTTGTAGACGGGCAGGCGGTGGCGTCGATCGTCCATGAAAAAAATCAATCAGCGATGCCGTCAATTGCTGCTGGGCCTTGCTGATGAACCGGTCCGCATAATACATCAATTCCAGGTGGCGGCAGGGAGCAGGCTCAGCGATCGGCACGGATACGATGTCGGGCCATTCGGGGTGTTGCTTTAACAGATCCCTCGGTTGTATGGCCGCACCGATGCCTGCCGCAACTAGCTGTAGCAGGGAGGAAGCGGAACCTGCCTCCATCACCGTATTTAATTCAAATCCTTGTTCCCGGCATACGTCATCCACCAAATCCCTGCCCAGATAACCCTTCGGGTACATGACGAGCGCGTGCTGAGTCAGTTCTTCGAGCATCACCTCGTGTCTCTGGGCCAATACATGGGAAGAATGGACGAACAAATCGTACGACTCGCTGCCCAGCGGAATCTGCATCAGCCGTTTATCCACGGGTCCGCGAAGTCCAATACCGAGATCCACTTTATGCGCAAGCACTTCTTCCCTGACATGGATCGTCGAGTATGCGCGCAGGTTGGTCTCGGGATATAACTTCTTGAAGGCAACAAAGAGCGGCACCAGATGAAAATCGAGATCGGAGGGCAAAGCGGCTAGCCGCACCGTCCCGCGCTTCTCGGATAATAGCTCCTGGATCGCTTGCTTGGCATCCATTTCGGCTTGAAGCATTTTCATGCCGTATTGATGCAATAGCCGGCCGGCCTCGGTTGCGATTACTTTTTTGCCGATCCGGTCGAACAGAGGCGTCCCCACCTCTGCCTCCAGCAGACGAATTTGCTGGCTGAGCGTCGGCTGTGAGATGCCCAGAAGCTCCGCAGCCTTGGTGAAATGAAGATGCTCGAAGACCGCCATGAAATACGTTATATTACGGGTATCCATTTCCTGTTCTCCTTCGATTGATAGTATTATACTATCATAATAATAAGAATAATTGGATTGATCAATAGTCCTCCCGAAGGTATACTCGAATGGAATTCACAAGTATCCTAAGGGGAGGGCTATCAGTGCGAAAATCTATCTATATCTTGGCGTTGATCTTGGCGGCAATTAATCTGCGACCGATCATTACCTCTGTAGCCTCCATGCTGGGCATTCTTCAATCCGAGCTTGGCATTAACGCGTTGACTGCCAGTCTGCTGACCACGCTGCCCGTATTGTGTATGGGACTGTTTGCTCCGGTTGCTGCTTGGCTGAGTCAACGGTATGGTCTGGAGCGATCGCTGTATATATCCTTGCTTCTCATCACGCTTGCTACGGCGCTGCGGGGCATAGACCGGTCTGTATCCCTGCTGATGGTTACGGCTCTTGCCGGAGGGGTGGGGATCAGCTTCGCCGGTCCTTTGTTATCCAGCTTCATCAAAAAGTATTTCCCGGCTCGTCCCGGAATGGTCAGTATTTACTCGGTATCGATGACGATTGGGGCAGCGCTCGCTTCGGGCTTGACTCTCCCGATCTATACGCAAAGTCAGCATAACCTGCCATTAACCTTGTCCACTTGGGCGCTTCCAGGCGTTGCCGCTCTGGTCGTCTGGACGGCCATGCTCCGCAACAAGCGAACGGCCGCTAACGGGAGCAACCGACTCAAACTGCCGTTTGGCAACAAAAAGGCGATTCAGTTCACCTTGTTCTTCGGCTTCATGGCCAGCATGTTCTATGCCTTGACGGCATGGATTTCGCCGATTGCGCTCAGTTTCGGATACAGTCCGCAAGAGGCAGCGATGATGCTCACTGCGTTCACGCTCATTCAGATCCCTGTTTCGCTGCTCATTCCGGGTCTAGTCAGACGCCTGGGAAGGATCAAATTGCTGCTTGTCGGATGCAGTATGATGGAACTGATAGGTCTAGGATTGCTGCTGTGGCCTGTTCCCATGCTTCCAGCCGTTCTGCTGCTGGGCATAGGCGCGGGCGGATTATTCCCTCTGGGGCTGATGCTACCTGTTATGGAGACTCGCAGCCCTGAGGAAGCCGGGACCTGGGCTGCGATGTCGCAGATGGGAGGTTACACGATGGGGGCCCTTGGCCCGCTGTTCATCGGCTGGATCTATGATCTGAGCGGACACTATAACGCATCCATCACGGCTATGCTGGTCATTGTGCTGCTGATGATGGGCGTGCAATTGTCCATTTCCATTAAGTCTCAGAAGGGATTGAGCTGAGGATGCAAAAAGACGACATCTTTTCGGAGGAGCCGAAGGATGTCGTCTTTGTGATGCATTGTCGTATGGATGCGATTAGTACGTACGGATGCGATTAGTAATAGATATAATTATTCACTTCCTGTCCAGAGAAGATGGCCAAGGCGAGGACGATGAAGAGCAGCAGCAGACCGTACAGCGCCGTGCCGATAATGCCGGTGACCAGTCCGGCTACTGCCATGCCGCGACCTTGCTCTTGCCGGAGACGGATTTCTTTGAAGGACATCGAGGCAAAGACGATTGCGACGATTCCGATGAGGAAACCGATGTAAGGAATGACGATCGACAGGATGCCAAGCACTAGAGAGACAATCGACTTGCCATTGGTTCTAGGCGGTATATAGGGTGGATAGGGCGGATAATTGCTATAAGGCTGCTGCGACTGATGGGGATCGTAGGGATCGTTGTATGCTTGATTTGATTCATTATCGTTAGGATAACGTTCCATAACTCGGTTTCCTCCTAGGTATATCTATTAGCTTCATTATATCCAGTTGGCTCCTTTGTTTCTACATATTTCGTGTCCCAGATTCAATCGGGCCTGTTCTCGTTTAATTCTATTGAAGGGACTTCGTGAATATGACGTATGGAGGAGGGGATGCGGGTGAAGAGTTGGAAGGTCAAAGCGGCAACTGCTGCGCTGACGCTCACGCTGGTCGCGCCGACAGCAGCGCTGGCCTATGTGCCTGAGGATGCAGCGCTCGTCGGCGTAGGGGAACGAGACATTCTGCTGGCGGGGCTAGCCGTCCAGCGTGCGAACGGGCCGTTGCCGACGGAGTCGAAGTTAACGGAGGAGTCGCGCCTGCACGAACCGGGAGAGCATTCAAGCCTGCATGATCCGGTAGCGGAGCCGAGCTTGCATGATCCGATGGAGCCGCGGCCATCGGAGGAGCCGAGTCTGCATGAACCGGTGGAGTCGCAGCCGTCGGAGGAGCCGAGCTTGCATGAGCCGATGGAGTCGCATCCGGCGATGGTCGTCGAGATGGCGCTGGGGAGCGAACTCCTGACGATCAACGGCCAGCAGGTGACGATGGACATCGTGCCTGTTGTCCACAAGGGCGCTACATACATACCGCTGCGGTACCTCGCCGAGGCGCTCGGCGCCGAGGTGGGTTGGGATCAGGAGGCTCGGGTGACGATTCTTCAGGTCGGCGAGCGTGAGGCGAGATTTTGGGCCAACCGAACGTTCATGGAGCTGGACGGCATCCAGCGCCACTTCGCCACGCCGATCCTCGTCCAGGACGGCCGCACGCTCGTACCGGTCCGCTTTATCGCCGAGCTGTTCGGCTGGCAGGTCGCATTTAGCGAGAGGGGCGGGACGATCACGCTGACGTTGACGCAATAGCGCAGCGAGGATGACGCCTGCTTCCAGAAGCTGTATAATAGGCAAGACGTCTGCCCCGCAGCAGACGTTTTGCCTATTTACTGTTTTGGGCTGTTAAGAGGCTGTTTTGGGCGTGTCTGAATGCCCGCCGAGGGGCGGGGGGCGCCGCGCCGCTCATCGGGCCAGCGGCCCCGATCTGTGCGAAAAATCGCACAAGTGGCGCCGCAAAGCGCCTCGGCGGCCCTGATCTGTGCGAAAAATCGCATAAGTGGCGCCGCAAAGCGCCTCGGCGGCCCTGATCTGTGCGAAAAATCGCACAAGTGGCGCCGCAAAGCGCCTCGGCGGCCCTGATCTGTGCGAAAAATCGCACAAATCGCGCCGCTAGCGACCGAACGGCCCCGATCTGTGCGAAAAATCGCACAAGTGGCGCCGCAAAGCGCCTCGGCGGCCCCGGTCTGTGCGAAAAATCGCACAAATCGCGTCTCACTCCGTCTCGTCGCAAATAAACGTACTATTGCATTTGGAGGTTTGCTTAGCTATGCGCAGATCCGCTACATTTTTGAAACCGTATACGTGGGCGATGGTGCTGGCGCTGCTGCTCATGCTGGTCGAGCTGGTCGTCGAGCTCTGGCATCCGCTATTGCTGGCGCAGGTGATCGATGACGGCATCCTGGCCGACGACGCTGCGGCGGTGCTGCGTCTGGGCGGCTGGATGGTCGGCATCGCGCTGGCTGGTTTTGTCGCGGGTATCCTCAACTCTTATCTGGCGGCGCATGTCAGTCAAGGCTACGGCTACGACATTCGCAAGCGGATGTTCGCGACGATCCAGCAGCTTTCCTTTGCGGGGTTCAGCCGCTTCTCGACGGCGACGCTGATCACCCGCCTGACGAGCGACGTCACGCAGCTGCAAAATCTCGTCTTCATGGGCTTGCGCATCCTCCCGCGCGCGCCGCTCATCATGCTGGGCGGACTGATCCTCTCGCTGCTCGTCAATGCGCGCCTAGCGCTTATCCTGCTCGTCGTCACGCCGCTGCTGCTCGGTCTGCTTGTCTGGATTATGAACCGCGCCTTCCGTCTGTTCGAGTCGGTCCAGGAGCGGCTCGATCGGACCAACGGCATCCTGCGGGACAATCTGGGCGGCATGCGGCTGATCCGGGCATTCGTCCGTCGGGTCCATGAGATCGCCCGCTTCGCCCGCGCCAACACCGAGCTGCGGGACCGGACAGCAAGCGCCCTGCGGACGATCGAGCTGACGCTGCCGCTTATGCTGCTCGTCATGAACCTCTCGATCTTGGTCGTGCTCTGGCTCGGCCAGGAGGCGGTGCGCAGCTCCGACATCGCGGTCGGCGACGTGGTCGCGATCGTCAACTACGCGACCCGGATTACAGGCGCGTTCCACGTCGTTTCTTTTATTATGACAGGGATCTCGCGCGCTTATGCCTCCAGTGGCCGCATCGAGGAGGTGCTGGCGGCGGAGCCGGATATCGTCGATCATCCGCAGGCCGATCCGAGTCTTCGGATCGCGGGCGGCGAGCTGAGCTTCAGCGGCGTCAGCTTCCGCTACCCGGGCACTGACAGGCCAGCACTCGAAGCGCTGACCTTCACGGTGAAGGCTGGGCAGACGGCAGCGATCCTCGGTGCGACCGGCTCCGGCAAGTCGTCGTTGTTCCAGTTGATCCCGCGACTGTACGATGTCGACGAGGGCACGATCCGCATCGACGGACACGATATCCGCAACTATACGCTGGCGCAGCTGCGGCGGGGGATCGGCTACGTGCCGCAGGAGGCGCTGCTGTTCACCGGGACCGTGGCGCATAACCTGCGCTGGGGCAAGGAGGACGCGACAGAGGAGGAGCTGCGGCAGGCGGCGGTCGACGCCCAGATCCACGAGACGATCGCCGATCTGTCGGCAGGCTATGAGACGATGCTCGGGCAGAAGGGGGTCAATCTCTCGGGCGGCCAGAAGCAGCGGCTCTCGATCGCTCGGTCGCTCATCCGGCGGCCCCGCCTGCTCATGCTCGATGACAGCACGAGCGCGCTCGACGCCCGCACCGAGGCGCAGCTGATGGCGGCGCTCGGCCGCTATCCTTGTACGACGCTGCTCATCACGCAGAAGATCTCGACGGCGATGGAGGCCGACACGATCCTGCTGCTGGAGGACGGGCGGCTACTCGCCCAGGGCACGCACGAGGAGCTGCTGCGGACGACGCCGCTGTATCGGCAGATCGTCCGCTCCCAATCCGAACAGGAGGTGGCGACATGACGGTTGACGGCACAGCTACACCGAAGGTCAAGGACTGGCGCAGCACACTGCGCCGCATCTGGCTCTATCTCTCCTCGCATCGGCAGCTGCTCTGGATGATCCTGCTGATGGTGCTGGCCAGCTCGTTGTTCGGGCTGCTGGCGCCATTCCTGCTCGGACTGGCGATCGACCGGCTGGCCATGGCGGGACCGGAGGGTAATCTGATGTGGCTGCTGCTGGCGCTCGGCGGCAGCTACGCGCTCTATTCCTTAACCGTCTGGCTGCAGAATTACTGGATGATCGGCGTCGCCCAACAGGCGGTGTACCGGATGCGGGAGGATTTGTTCGGTCAGCTGCATCGGCTGCCGGTGTCCTTCTTCTCACGTCGCCAGCATGGAGAGCTGATGAGCCGACTGACCAACGATATCGAGAATGTCAGCCAGACGCTGAACACCTCCTTCATCCAGCTCTCCTCTAGCCTGCTCACCTTCGTCGGCATGCTCGGGCTCATGCTCTATCTCAGTCCGCTGCTGACGCTCATCACGCTCGCCGTCGTACCGCTGATGTACGTCGGGATGCGATGGATCACGAAGCGCACCAACCGCTACTTCAAGGAGCAGCAGCGCAACCTGGGCGAGCTCAACGGCTTCGTCGAGGAGACGCTGTCCGGCCAGCGGGTCGTGACGACGCTCTCGCAGGAGCAGCAGGTGATCGAGGGCTTCGAGGCGCGCAATGCCCGTCTGCGCATCGCCGGCTACTGGGCGCAGACGTATACCGGCTTCATCCCGAAGCTGATGAATATGCTCAACAACGTCAGCTTCGCCGTCATCGCCGGCGCTGGCGGCGTCATGGCTGTCCAAGGGGCGATCTCGATCGGGGTCATCGTCACCTTCACCGAGTACGCACGTCAGTTCACGCGACCGCTCAACGATCTGGCCAATCAGTTCAACACCTTCCTCTCGGCGATCGCGGGAGCGGAGCGGGTGTTCGAGATCCTGGACGAGGAGGTGGAGGAGGCCGACGAGCAGGAGGCGCGTACACTCGCAGAGGTGCGCGGCGAGATCATCTTCGACCGCGTCTCCTTTGGGTACGAGGCGGGAAGGCCGATTCTGAGCGAGGTCAGCTTCCGGGCGGCGCCCGGCGAGACGCTCGCCCTCGTCGGACCGACGGGAGCGGGCAAGACGACGGTCATCCAGCTGCTCTCGCGCTTCTATGATTCCGATAGCGGCGTCATCTCCCTCGACGGACACGACCTGCGCGAGGTGAAACGGACCAGCTTGCGCAGCCATATCGGTTATGTGCTGCAGGATACGTTCCTGTTCGCGGGGACGATCCGCGACAACATCCGCTACGGCAGGCTGGAGGCCGACGACGCCGAGGTGGAGGCGGCC
>NZ_BFBX01000075.1:14488-40929 GCF_003851045.1 Paenibacillus sp. 598K
TCCTCATCCTCGACGAGGCGACGAGCAGCATCGACACCGTTACGGAGATCAAGATCCAGGAGGCGCTGCAGCGTCTCATGCTGGGAAGGACCAGCGTCGTCATCGCCCATCGGCTCAACACGATCCGGCAGGCCGACCGGATCATCGTCCTCGAGGGCGGCAGGGTCCTCGAGCAGGGCTCGCATCGCGAGCTGCTGACGCGGCGGGGCTTCTACTATGGACTGGTCCACGCGAGGGAGCCGGAGGCAGCGGGCAGCCGCTGAAATCTCTGATTGCCTGGTCCTGCGGATCGTTGTACAATGCTGGAATAACGCAAGTGTTTCGGGGCTGTACATCTTCTAAGGAAAGTTGGAAACGTACGTGAACGCAAGCAAAGCCAAGCTATTCGCCGGACTCTCCAACCTAGAGCTGGCCCGCATCCTCGGTCGACTGGAGAAGGTGGCGCTGCCTGCCGGCACTGTGCTGTTCCGCCAGGGCGACAGCGGCGACGATATGTATCTCCTGCAGGAAGGAACGATCGAGCTGTCGGCGGCCAGCGAAGGCGGCGAGGAGCGGCCGCTGGCTCGGCTGTCCGCGGGCGACTCGCTAGGCGAGATGGCGCTGCTCACGGGCGAGCGGCGCTCCGCCACGGCGGTCATCGGCGAGGCTGCGGTACTGTACCGGATCGATCGGCAGACCTTCGACGAGGTGCTGATGGACAAGCCTACGGTGTCGGCGTACTTCCTGCGGCAGCTGTCGGACCGGCTGCATCGTTCCAATATGCAGCTGCAAGCGACCAAGGGGGAGCAGGCACAGCGCGCCCATACAGAGCTCCAGCGGCAGTCCCCGGCGCATCGGGAGCTGCTGCTGGAGCTGTCTGCGTTTGCGATGTTCGAGGCGACGCTGCCTGCGCGGCTGCTAAGCGGCGCGGCGAGCGCGACGTCTAGCGCCGCGTCGGAGTCGGGGCGTTCGTCTAGCGGCATGTCGAGCGAGCGGCCAACGCCGGGTGATTCGCCGAGCGGCAAGTCGGGCGCTCCGTCGAGCCCGGCCTCGCCAAGCGTCCCATCGGGCATACCGCCGCGCGCTGAGTCGAGCGGCATGTCGAGCGCGTCGCTAGCGACGGGCGATTCGTCGCGTGCTGAGTCGAGCGCCCTGTCGAACGGGCCGTCAGCGACGGATGATTCGCCGGAGGCTATGTCAGGCGCCCCGTCTAGCACTGCATCGCCTAGTCCCCCGTCCAGCGCCTCAGCCACGACACCGGAGGACGAACTGGCATCGCTGCAGAGCTATCTGCTGCCGATCCCCGGACGCCCGGGCTGGCTGCAGCTGGAGCCAGCGCTGCGGCGTCAGCTGTCGGAGCTGCTGCGGCGCGAGCGCGGGGCGGAGGGGCGGCGCGAGCTGCTCGCGGCCGAAGCCCGGCATCTGGCCGCCGTCGGACAGCTGGAGGGGGCGCTGCTGACCTGGCTGGAGCTCGAGGATTGGGAGCAAGCGGCGTCGCTGCTGGAGGGGGAGCTGGCACAGGGCGCTGCCAGCGGATCGCTGCCGGCGGCAGTAATCGAGCGGCTCGACGGCTGTCCGGCAGCAGTGCTGGCCGCGCACAGCGTCCTGCTGGAGGCGTACGTGCTGCATGGTATCGACGAGCGACGAGAGCCGGCGCTGCGCCAGCTCGAGGATGTGCTGGCGCTGTCGCCGGACTGGCCGCCCGCGCGGCTGGCGCGCCTCTATGAGTGGGCGGGCGAGCTCAGCCATCGGCTGGATCAGCGCGTCAAGGCGCTGGAGTATGTACAGATGGCCGAGGAGTTGGGCCGTCGCCTGGGCGAGGAGCAGGGCGCTGCCGCTCAGGCTGCCGAGGAGCGCACCTACCGGCTGAAGCGGCAGCAGGTGCAGCGGCAGCGGACCGAGCGTCTGGCGAGTCGGGCCGGGCTGCTGCTGCAGCGGACGCGCTGGTCGGCGGCGGCGAGCGTCGCTGCGGCGCTGCTGGTCGTCCTGCTGTTCGGCTGGCTGCCGCCGCTCGGCGGCTTGTCTGAGGCGGCGATGCTCTTCATCGGAGTCGGGATCGCGGCGGTCATCCTGTGGATCGTCAACATCATCCCCGATTATCTGGTCGCGCTGCTGATGGCGATGGTGTGGGTGCTCGGCGGCGTGGTGCCGCCGGAGACGGCGCTATCCGGCTTTGCCACGCCGACCTGGCTGTACATGGTGTTCATCCTGGCGCTAGGCGCGGCGATCACCCGCTCGGGCATCCTCTATCGGCTGTCGCTGCACGCGCTCCGGCGCTTCCCATCGCATTACCGGGGCCAGCTCTGGGGCATCGTCGCGGGCGGCGCCTTGCTCAATCCGCTCATCCCGTCCTCCTCGGCCAAGGTCGCGCTCGGCGTACCCGTGGCGTCGACGTTGTCGGAGTCGATGGGCTTCCGCGACCGCAGCCCGGGCGCGGCCGGGTTGGGCCTGGCAGCGATGGTATTTTACGGTTTCACGGCTCCTTTCGTCCTGACGGGCTCGTACACCAACGTCATGGCCTACGGACTCGTCGGCGACGGGCATCCGATCTCATGGTTCCGCTGGTTCCTGTACGCCTTGCCCGCCTTTATCCTGTTCAGTGCCGGCATCCTGCTGCTGCTGAGCCTGCTGTTCCGCGGCGTCCGGGCAGAGCGGCCGATCTCCCGCCAGACGCTGGACGCGCAGCTGGCGGTGCTGGGGCCGTTCAGCCGCGAGGAGCGGATCACGACGGCGACGGTGATCGGCTGCATCGCTCTGATGATCGCCCAGCCGCTGCATGGCGTTGACAACGCCTGGGTGATGCTGCTCGGCTTTGGCGTACTGGTGGCGACCGGCGTCCTCGATACGGCATCGCTGAAGAGCGGCGTCGACTGGCCGTTCCTTATATTTATCGGGATCGCCTTCAGCTTCGCCGCCGCAGCCGAGCAACTCGGCATCGTCGAAGCAATGACCGGCTTCCTAGGCGAGCATATGGCAGTGTTCCTCGCCTCGCCGACGCTGTTCCTGCTCGCGGTCGTCGTGCTGTCCTTTGCGGTGACGCTAATCATCCGCGACGACCCGGCCGTGATCCTGCTCGTCATCGCGCTGCTGCCGCTGGCCGGGCTGGCGGGCGTGCATCCGTGGGTGCTGGTGTTCCTCATCCTGCTCTCCACCGATCCGTTCTTTTTTGCATACCAGTCGCCGACCTATCTGATGGCCTACTACAGCACAGAGGGCAAGTCGTTCAGTCACCGTCAGGGCGGATGGATGGGGCTCGGCTACGGCATCCTGGTGCTGCTGATCGCGGTGTTGTGCGTGCCGTACTGGCAATGGCTCGGCCTGATCCAATAGTCGCCAGCTTGGCGGCAGGTGTGCCAGCCCATATCATCAAAAAGCCGACCGTATCCCCTAGGAGACGGTCGGCTTTATTATGGTTGCGGACGGAACATCGTTGCAAATGGGTTGAACGGTCGGACATGAGATCCTGCGCATCTTGAAGGCAGGCGCTGGGTTGAAAGCCGGATCAGGATATCAGGAAACTTCGTCAACGAGGAACAGGCTGGTCTCGATAATCTTGTTGCGCGTCGGCAGCAGTACCTGGATCCACTCGCCTTGGCGACTGATGATGACGCCGTTTCCTTCGCGCGTACGTACGCGAGTGACATGAAGCTCAACCTGGAACGGATACTGCTCTTTTTTGTTCACTTTCTTAGGCAAGGCAATCATCCTTTCGCCCCTGCGGATAACCCAAGTATAGCGTTCAATTGTCAACTGAAGTTGAGTCTGACATTAGGCGAATATTGCATTTCCCTATACTTTGCTAACATTTCGGACGGGGGCAGGTTCTGGTATACTACTAGACAGTAACTGGAATTTAGGTTGAGAAGGGAGATGCGACATGTTGAAGATTACGTTCCTTGGCCACAGCTGCGTGCAGATTCAGACGGGTACCCATACGCTCATCATCGATCCATTCCTTACCGGCAATCCGGCGGCGAAGACTCCGGCGGAGGAGATCCGGGCGGACGTCGTGCTGCTGACGCACGGGCATGGCGACCATGTCGGGGACGCGGAGGCAATCGCCAAGCGCAATGACGCCTTTATCATCGCGCCCAACGAGCTGGCCGTCTACATGGGCTGGCAAGGCTGCAAGGTCCATCCGATGCACATTGGCGGAGGCTACAATTTTGACTTCGGACGGGTCAAGCTGACCCAGGCGTATCACGGCTCAGGGTACGAGGTGGCTGACCAGCAGACATTCATCTACATGGGGATGCCGGCGGGATTGCTGCTGGAGATCGGGGGCAAGACGATCTACCATGCCGGCGATACGGGGCTGTTCGGAGATATGAAAATCCTCGGCGAACGCCATGCGATCGATCTGGCGATCCTGCCGATCGGCGACAACTTCACGATGGGACCGGAGGATGCCCTGCTGGCTGCCCAGTGGGTAGGGGCTAAGCGGGTGCTGCCTGTCCATTACAATACATTCCCGCTCATCGCGCAGGACGGAGCGGCCTTTGGCCAGGCATTGGCCGGCGTCGGCATCGAGGGCGCGATCCTGGAGCCAGGCGAGAGTCTGGAGCTGTAGAGCGACGGCGTCCAGTAGATCGTGGGTCGGAGGGACAAGCCCGGCGACTGCCATATATAGCTAACACGACCAGCGGCACGCGGCCGCGAAGCGCACGCCTCATGTAGAGGGGCTGCTTCGCAGGCAACGTGCCGTTATTGGTTTATGAAGGGATCTGGAGAGAGACCTGTCGTCAGCCGCCGCTATCAACCCCGCATCGTATGCGCGCGGTATTGGCCGGGGGTGAGGCCGGTCCATTTTTTGAAGGCGGTCTGGAAGGCGCTCGGCTCGGAGAAATGGAGGGCGTAAGCGATCTCGCCCACCGCGTAAGGCGTCTGACTCAGGTAGTCGATCGCCAACTCCTTGCGCACCCGCATCATCAGTGCATTGTATGTCAGCTCCTCGCGATGCAGCCGTTCCTGCAGGGTACGCGAGCTGACATGGAAGGCCTGCGCCGTCTCTTGCAACGTCGGCAAGGTCTGCGGCAACTGGCGATGCAGCCACGAGACGATCTGCTCGGAGAAGGGTGCGGAGCGCTCCAGCTCCTCGGCGCTCTGTCGAGCGAGTCCCTCGAAATATGCGAGCAGCCGCCGATCGGCATAGCGGACGGGGAAGCTGAGCACCTCAGGCGCCAGACGAAGCTGGTCCACAGGCTGACCGAACCGGGGCATCCGCCCAAGCACTTCTACATACGGACGGATATCGGCGGGCGGGTCGTGGGCAAAATCAACGCCGAGCAACGGCACCTCGCGATGGCTCAGCTTGCCGAGCAGGTCGTAGAGCGAGCTGGCCATGTCCTCGACGCAATGGCGAGACATGCGTTGGGGCGTACGGGAGTACAAGCGGAGGCGCAGCTCGCCCTCGCGCTCCTCCCAGTCGAGTCCGAAGGCGCTGACGAGGGTCGTGTTATAGCGCCGGTAGGCTGCCAAGGAGTCAGCGATCGTCTCCGAGTGCATCAGCACATAGCCGAGGATGCCGAGATCGACAAATTCCATCGTCCGCCCCTGGTGCAGCCCGAAATGGTCGTCGCCCGTCCAGGCGGCGGCAGCCAGCGTCCAGCGCTCCAGCTCTGCGCCGGCGATCCGTCCGTCCGGGTCGTCCATCTGCTCAGGCTCGAGACCGTTTGCCTCATAGAAGGCTGCGAGGTCGCATCCTCTTCGGGTCAAGGTCTTGATGATCGGGTAGAGCATCGTGCTCGATACCCCATAATCTTCTTGCAAGGTATAGCCCTCCCTATCAGTCTGCGCATATCCGCAATCGATCTGCGCGATGCATCATAGTCCCCCTGCAGGCGGTATAGTACGATTGGGGTAGATCATTTCCAGAGGAGAGGTTATCGTCATGAAATCCAGAATCGTCCTGATTACCGGTCACCCCGATCCGAAGAGCTACTGCGCCGCCCTGTCCCGCGCTTACCTTGAAGGGGCCGCGGGCAGCGGAGCCGAGGTGCGCCACATCGACTTGAGCCAATTGTCCTTCGACCCCAATCTTGCCTTCGGCAACCGCCAGCCGATGGAGCTGGAGCCGGATCTGCTGGAAGCGCAAGAGCATATCCGCTGGGCCGACCATCTCGTCTTCGTCTACCCGACCTGGTGGGGGGCAGCGCCTGCGGTGCTCAAGGGGTTCATCGACCGGGTGTTCCTGCCGGGCTTCGCCTATCGTTATCGCAAAGGGTCGCCCTTGTGGGACCGCCTGCTGGCAGGCAAGTCGGCGCGCCTTATCATTACGCTAGACACGCCGTCGATCTACAATCGTCTCGTCTACGGACGGGCTGGCTATCGCGTCATGAAAAAAAATGTGCTCGAATTTTGCGGCATCAAGCCGGTGCGGATTACCGAGTTCGCGCCGATCCGCAAGTCGTCGGCCGAGCAGCGCGAACGCTGGCTGGACCAAGTGCGGCGGCTCGGCGCAGCGCGCGGGTAGGCCGTCTGGCTAGCCTTGGCGGGACACGAGGTTGCAGCGGTGTGCCGCCCCGGCCAGCCGCTGCTCCGCCGCAGTCCCGTCTTGCGGTTACAATACAGCTCAGCCGCCCAAGGCACACCCCGGCGTTCTCCGCACGGCTTAGTAGCACGATCCTAACTTACCGTTCCTATGGACGTTGCACTTCTCGAGTCTTCTCGCGAGGCCGCTCTCCATTCGCTATACTCGCGTGGTTTGGTTATGAGTGATTCCATGCGGTGCCTGTCATCGCTTAACTGCAATAATACCTTTATTTATGCTCCAAAGCGCGATTAATCGGGATTTTAATGCAAAAGTGCAGTTATTTTTGGGGAAACGTCGCACCTGAGGCAATTTCAATCCTTTTAAGTGCGCATTTGCATTTATTCACCTGGTTCTTCCTCGTTTTGGTGAAAATAAAGGTACTTTTGCATTTGTTTGTATCAAAAGCGCACCAGACTGGAACGGAAGGGCCCGGGCGCTGTGGGCGCGGACCGCTCGTCGTCGTCGCTACAGCTCCAGTCCGACCTGCCACGTCCAGAGCCGCTGCGTCACTACAGCTCCATTCCGACCTGTTGCTCGCTCCATGTCCAGAGCCGTTGCGCCGCTTGTTTGTCGGCGGCGCGCTTGGCGATCGGAGCCAGCTTGCTCTTGATGTAGTAGCCGCCGCTGGCGGTCGCGACATCGGGACTCGAGGCGAGATAGACGGCGGTTCCGGCGCCCTCCTCCGCCGTCAGGAAGAACGGGCGTAGCAGCGCATGGACCTGGCGGCCAAACCCGGTCTTGCGATCGATGCCTATCTGGGTGCTGACCGCGCCGGGGTGCAGGCTGTTGGCCGTCACCCGGGTGTCGGCCAGTCGCGCGGCCAGCTCCCTGGTGAAGAGGATGTTGGCGAGCTTGGACTGGGCATAGCCTTTGACGACGTTGAACCCTCGCGTCAGATGCGGATCGTCCCAGTAGATACGGCCCCACTTGTGCGCGCCCGAGGAGACGTTGACGATCCGTCCCTGCGGCGCGGCGATCAGCGGCTCCAGCAGCAGACGGGTCAGCAGGAAGTGGCCGAGATGATTGACGCCGATCATGCTCTCGAAGCCGTCCCGGGTCGTCTGTCGCTTAATGGCGACGACGCCGGCATTGTTGACTAGCACATCCAGCGAAGCGTAGCGCGATCGGTATGCCTCTGCAAACGAGCGGATGCTCTCCAGCGAGCCGAGATCGCAGAGCATCAGCTCGATAGCGGCAGATCCGCTGTCGCGACGGGCTTGGGCGAGCGCGGCTTCGCCCCGCTCGCGGCTGCGGCATGCCATGACGACATGTGCGCCCTTGCGCGCCAGCAGAGTCACGGTCGCCAGTCCCATCCCGGCATTGGCGCCGGTGACGATGACGGTCTTGTCCTTCATGAGCGGTTGGCCTCCTCGCAGCGTAGTGACGGCAGGATAGCGCTCCTCGCTGTATGTCTGATCTGCCGTATTAATTTTGTAGTATTAGTATAGCACGGCGAGCCGTATCCCAAGTAGTGGTGAAGCGGAGAGGGGAGATTATTGTAACCAAAGCGGATATTTTTTAGCATTCGGAGGGAACGTAAGACTAAAGCAAAGCAGTTGAGATTCATATTCGTTTTGTGTACTTGTTTTTTTATTTGGTCAATGATTTGTTGACTTTTTGTATCAGTAAGCATATACTGAAACTACTTAACAATAGGGGATGTGTAAAATGAAAACAATCTTCGAGCAAATAGGAGAGAAGATTGCAGGATGGCTTGAATCACAAGGAGAAACCCAGTCCTTTTTTGCAGAGAGAATGGGTATTTCTAAACAAGTGATGAGCAAGATTGTCAATGGGAAAAAGGCAATTAATATTGATGAAATTGCAAAAATAGCAAACATCATCGGAGTGACGGTGGATGAACTTCTAAGACCGAAGGAAACCCCACAAGTAATTCAAGAACCAATTTTATTTATGATGGGAAAATTGGAAAATGAAAACACCAAAGAAGGGCTTCAATTTCTAAATCATGTAATGAATGAAATGATCGAATTAGAAGAAATTCTCCATTCGAAATAAGGAGGCACTATGAGAGGATTTCAATCTTTAAGCCCAAAGGAATTCGATGAAATCGAAGCAAAGGTTCGAGCAAAGCTTGGAGAAAAATTGAAAACACACAGGGTATTGAGAGAAGAGGTATTAGACCTAATCCAACAAGAAGCAACACTGCTTAAATACCCTATTAAAGACAATGAGTTATGTGCTTTTGTCTGCAAGAAAAAAGACAGAGTTTTTGTGTATATAAACACGTTCATCCCTCGAGAGAAACAAGTGTTTGCAGCAGCCCATGAGTTATATCATATTTGGTATGATCAGGATAAACTAAACCAAACAGAGATATTAAACGACCAAGTGTTAGAGAATGAAACCGATGATGTTAATGAGTTAAAAGCTAACCTATTTGCAGCCATATTGCTTGTCCCTACAGAGGTTTTAATTAACGAAATAATATCTCGTGGAATACAAAAAGATTCTTTAAAGATTGAAGACATCGTTAGGTTAATGGCTTTGTTTTATGTGCCATTCAAAACTATTGTAAGGCGTTTGTTTGAAATTCAATTTATTGATAATAGGAAGATGAGAGAATTCTTGACTGTACCAGATAGAGACCCACAAGCAGGTGTAATGCTGGTCAGAAAGAGATTGCAGCTAAATGATTCTACACAGGATAGAACAAACGAGGTTTATTTTGAAAAACTAGTTGAAAATGCGATTTCGGCATATGGTAAAGAGATTATCAATGAACGAAAACTTCGGAATATCCTATCAATCGTAAATGAATCTCCTGAAACAATGCAGATTATTGAATCGGGAGGGGAGGATGAATGGGATAGTATCATGGGGGATTACGACGGGGATGACTGATTGGATCTGGGAAGAAGCGATATTAGATACAGATTTCGCTCTTAAATTAGAGAAAGTCCAAAAGTTTAATGCTATTGAAAAATACATTCCCCTATTAGTAAAAAAGTTATACATTCATCGTTACGTATACGAGAATGAAATCTTAATGCCGAAAAGAACGAAGGACCAAATTGATAAACTGATAGAGGACGAAAGGGCTGTTATTGTTGATGCAGAAGATTTACGCTATGATGCTTATAAATCGCTAATTTACCAACAGACAATACAGCACTTGGAGTTGGTAGATCCTGAGACGAGAGTAAATGGTAAGAACTGGGGAGAAACTGTTTCGGTAGCCTTCGCTTTTGCAAGTGGAATTCCATTTATACTTTCGGACGAACGTGAGCTTCAAGAATTGTTAAATAATGAACTGAATAGTGGGACTGATAAAGATATTTTGGTGATTCGACTTAGAGATTTTATTGAGGCTATGAAGAAAAAAGGCTTATCACGAAAAGAAGCATATGCGATGTGGTGTTTTGCACATCAGGATGAAAGAGACAGAGAAAAAATGGAAAGGGCAAAAAGTGTTTTTCAAAATGATATTTGGTGTTTGTAGATTTAAGCGATTTAGTTTTACAAAAGTCGCTTTTTTAATTTATCACAAACTAGGCAAACCGGTGAATGGAAATGAGCTTTTATCTAATATACGAGTTAGCTAATTAAAATGACCGAGAAGCTTTTTAGCTTCTTCGGTCATTTTCGCTGAAATTATTGTTGGAGAGATTCTAAATATTGAACAACTTCAATCGATTCGTCACCGCCTGTCTTGGCGTGAGCAATCAAGGGAATTGTGACCGCGAAAGCATCAACGATACAATTATGCCAAGTGTTTTGCCACTTCAAGAAACGCGGCGAACCGTACCACAAGTAAAGGCAAGTTTTTTTGCGCGTGAACAGTACATTGGCATCTCGTGTTTTGGTGGGCAAAAATTTCGAACCATGGAGGTATACAGATGGAGTGGATTCATGAGAGCCTGCCTTACAGGATCAGTGACAGGATGGAAGAGCTGCAGCCGGATGTGGTCATTGCCTTATTGAAGAGCAGTTATTTGTCGACACGAATCATCGCGGAAAAGGACTCGGCAAATGGATGGTGGCTGTTGTGGTCGACCATCCTCGCATTCGTCATACGAATATTTATCTCGGTACACGCGATGCGCATGGACTCTATGAGCAGTTCGGCTTTGTACAAAGGGACATGATGGTCCGCAGATATAGCCCAGCACCTGTTGAATAACGAGCCGTTACCTACAGAGCGGAGAGCCGTACTTGCTCCAGCTCGGCTGTTCCCCAGCGGATGCAACTTATGGTATAGTGAGGCTGGATGTACGTACAAGTCAGGATGAGTCCAGGGATGAGTCCGATGATGGGAGGAGCAAGACTTATGGCACAACAAGCCTATGAGGGTGTATTTCACGGGGAGCCGGCGATCTGGCTGCGAGCGGGCGATTACGAAGCGGCAGTGCTGCCGGGCGTCGGCGCCAATCTGATCGCCTTTCGGGATACGGCGAGGCAGCATCATTATTTGAGAGAGCCTGCGGCGGACGAGATGGAAGCGTTTAAAGCGCTGCCTTACGTCCATGGTATTCCAGTGCTGTTCCCGCCCAACCGATTCGAGGACGGCAAGTTCCGTTGGGAGGGCAAGACGTATCAGTTCCCGGTGAACGAGGCGGCGACAGGCAACCATCTGCATGGCTTCGTGTACGGTTTGCCGTGGAGTGTCGAAGGATACGGCGCGGACGAGCTGGAGAGCCGGGTCACGCTGTCGCTGACGATCGACGAGCAGCACGAGGTGTATCGTCACTTCCCGCATGCCTTCACGATCCGGCTCCAGTATACGCTCAGCGGCGACGGCCTCCATCAGCGGGTGCAGGTGCGCAACAACGGCGAGACGCGGATGCCTTGCCTGATGGCGTTCCATACGACGATCAATGCGCCGTTTGCACCGGGGAGCGCGGCAGAGGACTGCACCTTCAAGGTAACGGTCGGCGAGCGCTGGGAGCTTAGCGATCGTCTGCTGCCTACGGGACGCTTCCAGGAGAAAAGCGAGCAGGAGCGCAAGCTGTCCGAGGGCGGACTGTCGCCGTTCTTCGAGGAGATGGACAACCACTATCAGGCAGTGCCCCAGGACGGCCGCAATCGGATGGAGCTGCTGGACAGCCGGGCTGGCCTCAAGCTCGTATACGATGTCGGCACGGCGTACAAGCAGTGGATGATCTGGAACAACAAGGCGACGCCGGGGTTCTTCTGCCCGGAGCCGCAGATGAATCTGGTCAACGCGCCTAACGGACCGGAGCTGCCGGCCGAGGAGATCGGCCTGATCGGTCTCGGGCAGGGCGAGCTGTGGGAGGAGACGAGCCGTCTCTATCTCATCGAGCAAAGGTAGCGCGTACCGGGCCTAACTTAGGGCGTATCTGCACACATGCTCTGCTACCCTCGGAGTATGCAGACACGCCCTAGGGGGCGGTCGCCGCCCCCGTCTGCCGCAAAGCTCGTTACAAAATTAGGATTGCGATTTGAACCGGTCGTAGGCGCTCTGGTATTGCTCCAACACCTGCTTTATGCCCATCTGCTCCAGTTGGGTAATGACTGCTGAGTAGTCTTCAACCGTCCCGCGTCCCATGATCATCGCGTTGATCGTCTCGGCAACGTAGGTCTGGATGTCCGCCATTAGCGGCACCGTAATTTCGCTTTCCCCCGAGGTGAACTGTACCGGCGGCATCTTGGCGTCGAAGTCCATATATTCGCTGTACAGCTTAAGCGGGTTGTCTGTCTGGCCGTTGGCTACGCGGATCTGCTCGGCATAACGCGGATCGGCCACTGTGGCCCAGCTGCCGCCGCCGATCGTATGGTTGAGCAGCTCCTGCGTATTCGTCAGCCCGTTGCTCGGATGCGTTACTTCTTCTTTGTAGATCGGCTGTCCGTCCACCAGATCGTAGGAGACGCCTTCGACGCCGAAGTTGTTAAGCAGGATGCCTTCCTCCGAGTACTGGTAGTCCAGCCACTTGATGACCTCGACCGGGTGCTTCGTCTGCGAGGAGACGGCCAGACCGTGCGCGGCCGCCTGCCAGCGGAAGGACACATGCCGCTGATCGCCATTCGGACCTTTGGGCGGCAGCACGGGCGAGAGCTTGAACGTCTCGTGCTTGCCCTCCATCAAGGTGGTGAAGTTGCCCATATACGAGCCGGACCAGCCGAACCAGGCGCCGGCCTTATCGGTCGTCACCTTCTCGGTCAGCGACTGGAAGGTGTTGTCGACCAGATAGTTGGGATCGAGCAGCTTCTCCTCATACAGCTTGCGCAGATAAGCGACGACCTCCTGGAAGCGCGGATCGGCCGGACCGTACTTCACCTGACCATTATCTACGAAGAAGCCGTACTCGACGCCATACGCCGGAGCGAACAGCATCATGATGTTCTCCAGACTGACCGTTACGAGCGGCACCTCGTCCTGACTGCCGTTGCCGTTCGCATCCTGCTCGCGGAACGCCTTCAGCGTCGTGTACCAGTCATCGGTCGTTTCCGGCAGCGGCAGGCCCAGCTTGTCGAGCCAGTCCTGGCGGATCTGCGGGAACATTTGCGTCAGGTCCTCGGAGGCGAGCGCCAGATTGGGCAAGTAGTAGATATGCCCCTCCGGCGAAGTGATCTGACCCCGGATATCCGGATGCTCGTCGAGGATGCGGGTGAAGTTCGGCGCATGCTCCGCGAGCAGATCCTCGAGCGGCAGCAGCGCCCCCCAGTTGCCGTATTTGCTGGCCTCCGTCCCCCAGATGTCGGAGTAAATGATGTCCGTCAGCTGTCCCGAGCTCATCATCAGATTGAAAGCTTCGGCACTCGCTTCCGTCGTGTGCTGGAAGTCGATATGGATGTTGGTGTTCTCCTCCATCTTCTGGAAGGAATGCTTCTCGTTGAAGTTCGTGCCGCGGAAGTTGCCGCCGCTCGGCGACCAGAGCGACAGCTCCAGCTTGTCCTGAACGATCGGCAGCGATAATCCGCCGGCCTCTCTGCCGCCCTCGCCTTCGCCTGTCGCTGCGTTGTTTTCCCCTGCCGCCGGAGGCGGGGTTGTTGCCGCGCCATTGTTTGCCCCGTTGTTACCGCTACACGCGCTTAGCATCATGCTCGCTGTCAACACTGACGTCATCAGAACCGTCCATTTACGATTTCTCATCCTTGTCTTCAACCCCCTGGGGAACATCCCATTTAGAATGAAAGATTTGTGTGCCATCTCGCCCTGCAACAGCCTCAATCCACTATCTGATGTACTCCTGATGACCTAGACCCGCGTGCCACCTCCTGATACGATTGCGTCGAACACATCCTTTCGTCGCAGTTGTACATCTGTTGTACATCATAATAACTGCGAGACGAGAGTTTTGTCAACGCTTTCATCGCATTTTTTTCGATTTTTGTTCACTTACACTTGGTTAATGCTGGTTATTAACCCATTTCTGCTCCCCGAACATCCAACGAACCAGATGAACCCCCGTAACAACTGTTGTACATCTGATGTATTTTATTATAATTGCGCCCGCATTAACATGTCAACAAAATTATCATGAAATTAATGAATCAATCGAAAGAAACAAGGAAATGCGCAAAAAAATAACTTTCCGAACGTTTTTTCGCTTCGGAAAGTTATCTTTATCAATTAACACTCGATTTCACGTTACATATATGTCACTTAAACTGCGATTCAGACCGGCTGCCCTTGTTGTCGTTCAAGCTGGATCAGCTTGCTCATCTCCTCGTGCAGCTCCTCCTCGCCGATCAGCTCCGACCAGTACGCATTGAGCAGCTTGCGGAATCGACGCAGCGCATCGATAGGCAAGCCTAGCTCGCTATGGTAAAAAAAGGCCGGCAACAGCTCCCGGTACATCAAATAGCGCGACGGCCGATTCAGCTCGCTGGACGCAGGCGACTCGGCCACCAGCTTGCGCGCAGGGATGCTGACCGTCTTCTCGCGGATCAGGCTCTGCGCCTCCTCCGAGGCGAGGAAGCGGACAAACTGGCGAGCCGCCTCCTTCTGTCTCGAGTTGGCCGCCACGGCGGCGCCGATCGTGATCATCAGCATCCGCTGCGGATCGCGGGGCTTCAGCGTTGGCAGCGGCGCGAGATCGTAGTCGAGCGCAAGGTTTTTGAAGGCGTTCAGGTTGAAATACGTTGCCAGCACCATCGAGACCTGTCCGTTGACAAACAGCGAGATCGTCTCGTCCTCATGATCACCCGCCAGATACTTGGGGAATATCCGGTGATTGTTCACCAAGCCGCTGTAGACGCTGAGGCTTTTCGCCGTATCGGCGCTGAGCGTCGGTCTGCCCGTCGCGTCGGTTACGGTATGCAGGCCGCTTTGCAGCAGGAAGACCGAGTAGCGATTTTCCGAAGCCGGGACAAAATAAACGGCATGCTTGCCAAGCCGCTGCGAGAGCGTCTCCGCTGCCTCGATCAGGTCGTCCCATGTCCAGTAGCTGTCCGGCTCCGGCACCCCGGCCTCGCGGAAGTGCGATCGATTGTAGCACAGCACAACAGGAGAAAACGAAATCGGGTACGCGTACATTACCCCCTGCGCCAAAAAAGCCTCCGTGGCGATCGGATACAGCCCGGCGTCCGGCTCCAACGGATCTAGCAGCGCCGTCAGCCCGTTCTCGGTCATCTCCTGGAACTGCGTGCTGTTGAGCGAGATGACATCGAGCATGCCATTGTTGATCATCTCCGAGGCAGAGTGGACATGGTTGAAGTCATTGAGCGTGACCGGGAATACATGGATGCCTGGATGCTGGCGATGGAAGGCGGCGATCAGCTCGTCGATCAGGAAGTCCTGGGACAACGAGGCGCTGCACCCAAAATGAATGCGAATCCGCTCCTGCGCCACATCCAGCACCATGCTGCCGACGCGGTCGATCTTGACGATCAGCGATTCCTGGACAAGCGTGTCCAAGCCTTTGCGCACCGACTTGTTGCTGAGCTGGAACTGCTTGGCCAGCGTGCTCTCCGCCGGCAGGTAGGCGCCCGCCTGCAGCACGCCGCTCAATATATCCGTCCGCAGCTTATCGATCATATAGTCCAGTCGTTCTCGAAATGAATGCCGACCTGGTTTATTCGTCATGTACAATTCTCCCTGCAACCGATAGTTTTACATCATTCCACTCTTATTGTGCTGGAATGGCTACCCGATGTCAACAACCGCAGAGGGAACAATGGCAGATTTCAGGCTGCCCTCAAAAAAGGGCCTACGGTCACGGGATCGATCTTCCGATCGCTGTTGTCCCCAGATTTCTTGATTGTTTACCGCGTTTGCGGTTGAAATCCGGGGACAAAGGCGAACGCTTCGCTTCTACAGATTCGATCCCGTGCCTCTTCGGCCTTTTGAGGGCAGCCTGAATTTTCGGCATCATTTTTGTTTGTGGGAGCTAGCATCCTTCTTTATACTGTTATTAGAGTTTGTGTACTCAGGAGGTGCCGAATGATCAAGATAGGAGCGTTCGCCGAGCTAGGCGGCGTCACGATAAAAACACTCCGCCATTACGACAAGATCGGCTTGCTGAAGCCTGCGCACATAGACGACGAATCGGGCTACCGTTATTATACGGCCGATCAATTGCTGACCATCAGGCGGATCGCCTACTTCAAAAAACAAGGTCTGACCCTGGAAAAGATCGCGCCGCTGCTATCCGAAGCCACCTCGCTCGCCGATGCGGAGGATATGCTGCTAAAGAAACGACAGGAGTTGGAGCGCCAGCTCGAGGAAGCACGTCTGCAAATAAACGAAATCGATCTGCGGCTTGCCCGAATCCATCAACAGGACGCGGCATTGCCGGAGGAAAGCTGCTCGATTCGCCGGGTCGAGCCGCTCCTCGTCGCTTCGCTTCGCGCCGTCGTCCCTCAGCATGAGCGTTGTCTGCTGCTCGATGAGCTGAAGCAGTATGTAGCCGCCTGCGGTGAGGAACCGGACAAGGAGCTGATCCTGATCCGGCATTCTACAACGAACGGCAGCGGAGCAGATTCCAATCTTGAAGTCGCGATCCCCCTCTCCGCTACGATTCCGCCCAGCAAGGCAATAAGCATCCATCGCTTGCCCGGCTTCGAAGCAGCCGCTTCCTATATGCATCGCTGCAATCCTTATGCGGATCATTGTCAAGCGATCGATACGCTCTCGCACTGGATCAAGGAGCGCGGATATCGCCCCATCAAAAAAACTCCCGTGCGGGAGATTTACTGGACGTCGGATCAGGACATCTATGGCCAATTGCGCGTGGCCGAGATCCTGCTGCCGGTTGAGCGCGTCTGAATGCTCAGCAGCACCCCTTGACTCTCCCCTATGGAAGAGGGTTTATACTGTGGTCGTATGAACTACAGATCAAGGAGTGAATGAGAGTATGAATGTGAATATGAATAAGGTGAAGCGTCTGGAAGGCAAGGTCGCGCTCGTCACAGGCGGCAGCCGCGGGATCGGCAAAGCCATCGCCGGGCGTCTCGCAGCGGAAGGCGCTCTCGTCGCTGTCCATTATCGCACGCGGGAGGATGCTGCGCGCGAGACCGTTCAGTCGATCGAAGCGATTGGCGGAGCTGCGTTTGCCATCGGCGCGGAGTTAAATACGCTGCAGGCCGTCACAACGCTGCTACGGCAATTGGATGAGGAGCTTGTCCAGAGGACGGGAAGCCCGCAGCTCGATATCCTCGTCAACAACGCCGGGATCGGCACGTCGTCGGCCATCGAGGCGACCAGCGAGCAAGAGCTCGACGATCTGTTCGCGGTCAATGTCAAAGCGCCCTTTTTCCTCGTCCAGCAATCCCTCGAGCGGATTCGGGACGGGGGACGGATCGTCAACATCTCCTCCGGCGTCACGCGCATCGCCTTCCCTCATATTATGGCGTACAACATGACCAAGGGCGCGCTGAATACCTTTACCTTGCATCTCGCCAGTCTGCTGGGCGCGCGCGGGATTACGGTGAATGCCGTGTTGCCCGGCATTATCGACACCGAGCTCAACGCCTCCTGGCTGCATACGCCCGAGGGCTATCGGTCGGCCGCCGAGATGTCTGCGCTCGGACGCGTCGGCGAGCCTTCGGACGTGGCCGATATCGTCGCCTTCCTCTCCTCCCCGGATGGCCGCTGGATCACAGGCCAGATGGTGGACGCGACGGGCGGAGCGCATCTATAAGCGGACACGCCCAGGCTTGTCTGAATCTCGTCCCAAGGCAATTAGCCCCCGGAGGATTCAGACACGCCCGGGCTCCAGACGACCTGCTCGCCGTACTGCTTGCCCCAATCGTACATGAGTCGCAGCACCGGCATCAGACTTTCGCCGTAGGCCGTCAGCGAATATTCGACGCGCGGCGGCACCTCGGCGTACACCTTGCGCTCGACGAGTTGGTCCTCCTCCAGCTCTCGCAGCTGGTTCGTCAACATCTTCTGGGTAATATGAGGGATCATCTTTTTCAGCTCGCTGAATCGCTTCGTCCCCTCCAGGCCGAGATGCCACAGGATGATCAGCTTCCACTTGCCCCCGATGACGGCGAGCGTCAGCTCCTTCTCGCAGTTGATCTCCCGCAGATTGATCCTCTCCTTTAATACTTGCGCCATCTTGCGCCACCCCCTCGTCCACCCAGTATACCGGATCTGCCCGCACAGCGCTATAAGCATAAGCAAAGGCGCTCTCAGCCCCGTTTCTCTAGTGGGTTTGAGAGCGCCTTTGCGCTATTCAGGATTGCCCCTGCCTTACTCCAGATTGGCATGGCTCGCATACATCGCCGCGCCGTCCAGCCCGCGCAGCTCCATGAGCCGCAGCACCAGCGCGTCGTACAGCAGCAGCAGTCCTTGCTCGAACAGCGAGCCCATCGGCTGCTGCGAGCGCCGCGACGGGTCCGCATCGTCCTTTGGCGACGCAGCCAGCGCGACGACCAGCTCGGCGCTCTCGGCTATCGTCGATTGCGGATTCGTCGTCGCCAGCGCGACGACGCCTCCGAGACGACGCGCCTTGGCCGCCATCGCCACCAGACCCGGCGTCTCTCCCGAGCCGGAGCCGATCAGCAGCAGGTCGCCCGCCCGGAAGGCAGGCGTCGTCGTCTCGCCGACCATATGCGCCGCGATGCCCAGATGCATCAGCCGCATCGCCAGCGCCCGGCCCATCAAGCCCGAGCGCCCGGCTCCGGCGACGAATACCGCCGGAGCCGTTTGCAGCCGCTCCGCCAGCGCTTCCGCCGCCTCGTCCGGCACCGCCGCCGCCAGCGCAGCCAGCTCGCGGGCGATCGCCTCCGCCGAGGCTTGCACCGACGACATCCGCTTACGCTCCCCGGACCAGCCGCTGCATCGCTGCTGCGACTGCAGGTCTGTCGTCGACGCCGGTGATGCCGCCGCCGACGATGACCAGATCCGGCTCGGCCGCGATCACTTCCTCGATCGTCTCCAGCTTAATGCCGCCGGCCACGGCAGTTTTGGCTTGCTCGACGACGCCTTTGATCGTCCGCAGCTCGGCAAACGAGTTTTTGCCTGCCGCCTGATGATCATAACCGGCATGCACGCAGATGTAGTCGACGCCAAGCGCATCGATCTCGCGCGCCCGTTGCTCCAGATTCGGCACATTGATCATATCGACCATGATCTGCTTGCCCCGCTCCCGCGCTTCCGCCACCGCGCCGGCGATCGTCGTATCGTCGGAGACGCCAAGTACGGTGATAATGTCTGCTCCCGCCTCGGACGCCTTCATCACCTCGTAAGCGCCGGCATCCATGATCTTCAGGTCCGCCAGCACCTCAAGCGCCGGGAAGCGGTCCTTGATTGCCTTCACCGCATGCAGCCCTTCATTGATGACGACCGGCGTGCCGATCTCCACGACATCGATATATTCTTCCACCTGTTCGACCAGGGCCAGCGCCTCCGGGATATTTACCAGGTCCAGTGCCAATTGCAGCTTCATCTATTCATCGTCTCCCTATCATCGGAATATGAGTACAGGCTTCATTCTAGCGCCTCTCTATCCGAATCGGAAGTACGCACTTGCAAGTGGTGTAGTTACCTGGAGGATACTATTGTGTAGGGACGCGGCCCCGCTACCCTTTGACCGAGCCGATCATGACGCCTTTCTCGAAGTACTTTTGCAAGAACGGATAGAGCACCAGCACCGGCAGCGTCGAGACGATGATGACGCCGTACTTGATCTGATCGGCATAACGCTGGGCATAACCGCCCGAGGCGCCGCCTGCCCCCGCCCCTTCGGAGAACACTTGGTTGGAGAGCAGGATATCTCGCAGGATGATCTGCAGCGGCTGCAGATTGTTGTCCCGGATGTAGATAAGCGCCGTGAAAAAGTTGTTCCAGTGCCCGACCAGATAATACAGGCCGATGACCGAGATCATCGCCTTGGACAGCGGCAGCGCCACCTTGACGAAGTAAGTAACATGCGAGCAGCCGTCCATCGCCGCCGCCTCGTAGAGCTCCTTGGGCAGCGTATTCTCGAAGAAAGTACGGGCAATGATCAGATAGAATACATTGACGCTGAACGGTACGATGAACACCCACGCCGTATTGGTCATGCCCAGATCGCGGATGAGCAGATAGGTCGGGATAAGCCCGCCGTTAAAAAACATCGTGAACACAAAAACGAACATCAGCACTCGCCGAGGCTTGAACTGCTGCCGCGAGAGCGCGTAGGCGGCGGGCAAGGTTACGAGCAGGTTGACCAGCGTGCCAGCCGACGTATAGAACAGCGTGTTGCGGTATCCCATCCAGATCCGCTCGTCCTGGAAAATCTGGCCGTAGCCGAAAAAGCTGACGCCCTTGGGGAACAGCAGCACCCGACCGGTCGAGACGAGCGTCGAGTCGCTGATCGAGGCGATGACGATAAAATAAAGCGGATAGGCGATCAGCAGAAAGATCGCGGCGCAGCAGACGAACAGCACAAGCCGGAACGCCAGCTCGCCGCCGCTTATGCGCGAGCGCATCATGGACAACACCTCCTTCTATCGAATGAGCTAGAACAGACTCGTATCCGACGTCCGTCTGGAGATCTGGTTCATCGTGACGAGGAAGACGAAGTTGATGACCGTATTGAACAGTCCGATCGCCGCCGCCAGGCTGAACTGGTTGGAGACGATGCCGATTTTGTATACATAGGTGGCAATCACCTCAGAGACCGGCAGGTTCAGCGAGTTCTGCATGAGGAAGATCTTCTCGAAGCCGGTGCTCAGGATGTTGCCCATGCTCAGGATGAACAGGATGATGATCGTCGGCAGCAGCGTCGGGAAATCGATATAGCGTACCGTCTGCCAGCGGTTGGCGCCATCGATCCTGGCCGAGTCGTACAGCTGAGGATCGACGCCGGAGAGCGCCGCCAGATAGATGATGCTGCTCCACCCGGCATGCTGCCAGATGTCCGAGAGGACATACGTCGGGATGAACGTCGAGGTCGAGCCGAGCAGATGGATATGGCCCAGCCCGATCGACTTCAACAGATGCCCGACGATGCCCGTACCCGGCGACAGCAGCACATGCAGCATGCCGACCAGGACGATGACCGAGATGAAGTGCGGCATATACACCGTCGTTTGCATCAGCTTTTTCCAGCGATGGCTCTGGATCTGGTTCAGGATGAGCGCCAGCACGATCGGCGCCGGGAAGCCGATGAGGATCGTCGACAGGCTGATCAGGAACGTATTGCGGATCAGGTCGGTGAACAGATAGCTGTCGATGAACTGCTGGAAGTAATACAGCCCCCGCCACTCGCCGCCGGTCAGCCCCTTGCTGAAGTCGAAGTCGCGGAAGGCCAGCTGCGCGCCATACATCGGCACATAGTTGAAGATCAGGATGACGGCCAGCGCCGGAAAAACCATCAGCCACAGCTGAACGTCGCCGCCGAGCCATTTACGCCATTTTGCCTGGTTCATCTGAAGCTCCTCCTCTCCGGCTACTGCGCTTGCAGGTATTCGTCATAATACTGCTGCATGATGTCGAGATTTTTGTCCAGTCCGGCCTTCGATGCCTCGGCGACGTACTTGTCCCACTCACCCTCGATGCCTCCGTTCATGACCCACTTCGCAAAGGACGTGTTGGCGAGATTCATCACGTTCGTATTGTTGAGGCTAAGCGTGTTGTTGTCCGGCGTCGAATACTTAATGAACAGCGCAGGATAGATATCCTGCTCCGGGTCCACATCGGCGAGCGCCTCCGCCAGCGGCTCCGACTGGGTCAGCACCTCCTGCATATCCTTGCCCAGCGTCAGCTCGATGTCGTCAGAGATATAGAAGGCGCCGTTGTCAGCCCAGGACGAGGTCCACTTCCAGGTGCCCGGGTCCATCTGTGCGTCCTGCGGCGGCAGCACGCTGTAGGTGCCGTCCCCATGATCCTCAATGTTGGGTCCGATAGAGCCGAACAGCACCTGGATGCCGACCTTCGGATCGTACAGTTCGTTGATGAAGCGCATCGCTGCTTCCTTGTGCTTGGACTTGGCGGACATGACGATATGGTTGGCGCCGTAGTTCAGATTGTACGTATCGTAGCTCCAGGACACTTGGGCGCCGGGCTTGGCCTGGAGCGGCGGCATCGACGTATATTGCGGCCCGACCTGCTCTCCGAATCGATCGGAGGCAACCCAGCCCCAGGTGAACCCGACCTTGGCGGTATCCCCCGTCCCCCGCGCCAGCGCCTGGAACTTCGTATAGTCGCTTGTGAACACCTCAGGATTGATCAGACCCGCCTTGTAGATCCGGTTCAGGAATTGCACCATTTCCTTGAAGCGTTCGTCGACGAGGAAGTTTTTGACCTGCCCGTCCTCGACGAAGTAGCCTCGCCCGCTCACATCGGAGGAGAGCGTCATGCCCATGCCACCGAGCAGCACTGCCGGGTTAAAATAGCCGCCGATCCCGCCGGGCCAATCCATTGGGATCTCGTCGTTCGGATCGTCGTTGCCGTTGGCATCCTCGTTTTTGAACGCAAGTAGCACGTCGTACAGCTCATCCCACGTCGTCGGCATGTCGAGACCGAGATTGTCCAGCCATTGCTGGTTAATGTATTGGCGCGTCGACGAATCCGGCCAATACCGCTGATACTTCGGCAGCCCATAGATCTGGCCGTCGCGCTGGGTGGCGATGCGGAGCGTCTCCGGCTTCTCCTCGAACATCCGCTGCACGTTGGGCGCCAGCTCCAGCAGCTCGTTCAGATCCTGGAACAGCCCCTGGAACTGGGCAAAGTCGCCGTCCGTGACGACATTGGGACCGACGAACAGATCCGGTACATCGCCGCTCGCCAGCATCGTCCCTTTTTTCTGATCCCAGTCAGCGGAGATCTCCTGCCAGTCGATCTTGACCCCTGCCTTCGCCTCGACCTCCTGCAGCCACTCCATCTCTGCAAGCGGTTTCGTTAATGCGTGCTTGATGACGACGCCCGTCAGTCTGACCGGTGCGCCATCCTCCCCGTCGCCGCCAGATGCCTCCTTGTTATTGGAGCATGCGGCCAGCGCACTCGTCGCGAGCAGTAACAGCGATAGCGATAAAGCGATGGTTTTTCGTTTGTTCATCATTCCCGTTTCCCCCTGTCTTCCGTAGATTTTGACCGGGCCATGGATGCTGCGCGAGAGGATGCGCGACTGGCTCATGCTGCCTGACGTTTGCCGCGGTGCTTATACTGTAGCCCTGCCTGTTCGCCATCGTAAACGGGCATTTTTTGAGCGTTTTCATTTTTTGAGCAGGCACTCCTCCGAATTTACATGAAACGCTTACATACCAGTCGCAGCGCGGCTTTCGAAAAAATGCGCCTCTTCAATTTTTGGGTATTGGCGGCAAACCCAGCCTGCTGGAAGCGATCTTGAAACTGGCGCTAACCCATTCTCATCGCACGAGCAAGGACGCTTTATTTTTGTGTGTCACGATAATGCCCCGGCGTCGCGCCAGCGATTTTTTTGAAGGCGCGGATGAAGCTTGATGTATTCGTGTAGCCGACCTGCTCGGCGATCGACGCCAACGGAGCATCCGACTCGCGCAGCAGTTGCATCGACTTGTGAATGCGCAGCCGCTCGACCGACTCCTTGAAGTTATGGCCAACCGTTTTTTTGAAGTGATAGCTGAAGCCGGACAATGACATCCCGAAATGGTCAGCCATCGTCTGCAGCGAGAAATCTGCCTCGAAGGCCTGGCTCTCCAGCATCGCCAGGATCTCCTCCGACGAAGCAGCGCGTGCCTCCGGCTTGGCCGCTTGCATCAGATCGCATAGCTTGTCCGCCGTGTCGCGCATAATATCCGCCATCTGCTCAAGCGTGTAGCTGTGCAACAGCACGGCGTCCGTCAGCCGGAGCAGTCGCACATCGTCCCGCCGGAATCGCTGCAGGCCGGAGAGCAGGATGCTGACCGTGTTGGCGTACACGCTGCGTATCCGATAAGATGGCATCCCTTCGCCGCGCATATGGACGAGCAGCCGCTCCAGCACCGCTTGGACCATGCCGGCTTCATTTTTGAGGATCGCCATCTCCAGCGACTGGAGCAGCTCGGCCGAGTAGGCGACCGATCCGCTATTGGGCTCGGCGAGCTCGGCGAATCGCAGCAGCGTCGACTGGCGGCAGAGGCGCAGCTGCTCCGCCGCTCGCAGCGCCTGCAGATACGAGTGATGCGCTCCTGCCGGTGTCTCGGATGACTCAGCCTGGCCGATCCCGATCGCCGGAGCGACCCCGACCGCTGTCTCGAGCCGCGCCTGCATCGCACCCAACTGCTCGTCCAGCGAAGCGTTAGGCTCATGCGTCGCGAGCAGGATGTACTCCTGCGGGTAGACACTCGGGAACAGGTAGCCAGCTATCTCGTCGCTTGCCCCGTCGAGCCTCGCCTCCTCCTGCTGCACGGCGACGCGCAGCGCCTCCTCATCGCCACGATAGCCTGCGAAGCTAAGGATCGCAGCCGTCACTCGCGCGCCTGCGATCGCGATAGCATGGGCGCCTCCTTGCCGTTGATACGCCTCCCATGATTCGAAGCGTCCGCTCGCCAGATCGAACAGCAGCGAATCGCGCACGATCGGCTGATGCCTCCTTACCTCCTCATCCAGCCGCGAGTTGTCGCTGGAGAGCTGATCGAGCGTATAGCGGATCGTCTCCACCTCGCTCATCGCAGGCAAGCCTCGATGCTGGAACAGCTCGGTCGCCGCTTGCACCAGCCGCTTGATGGGGTGGTAGTTATACCTCAGCGAGATATAGATGACGACGATCTCCACCAGCAGGATGAGCAGGAAGATGAGCACCGAGTTCCACTGGATCGAGCGGATCGTCTGCAGCGACTCAGTGAGCGGCAGCAGGCTGACATATTGCCAGCCGTTGCGCTCCGACACGGTGTGCGAGACGATATAGTCCTTGCCCTCCACCTGGTGGATCGCCGCGCCGGGCGGCTGCTCGGCGAGTCCGGCGATCAGCTGATCGAAGGCGGGCGACGCCTCGTAGCCGACCGTCTGCGTCGAGACGAGCGGCTGTCCGCGTTCGTCCAAGATGAAGATCGTCCCGTTGTACGAGTCGGACACCGTATGGGCGAGGCGCGAGATCGTGCTCTCCAACACCTGGATGAGCAGGACGCCTGGGGATTGCTCGCCGGAAGGCATCGGCAGCAGGAAGGTCATCATCCGTGCCCGGTTGTTGCCGGGGACGACGACTGCCTCCACCCCCCGTACGAGCGGCGCGTCCAGACGATCCAGTTCCTCGAACATCCGGCCATGCGGCCACGATTCGTAATAATAGCCGACGCCGCGGCGATTAAAGTCGTCGACGGTATAGACGTTGCCGGTTTTGGAGAACAGATAGTCTACCTCCTTGACATAGAGCAACGTGTTATAGATGAAGCCATCGGTCGCATTATACTTGCGCATCTCATTAGCCAGGATGTACCGGTGATAATCGTCATGCGGAGCAAGATAAATCTTCAGGTCGCGATTGCGCATCAGCTCGTAGGGCAAGTCATAGACGTAACGGGTGAAGATATCCATCGCATTCATGAATTGCTCGGTCATATGCGAGTTCCACGCCATCTCCTTTTCCTTGGCCGCCTGAGTGGAGTTGGGATAGTAGTAGAGCAGGATGCTCGCTACAGGCAGCAGGAATACCAAGAGATACGATACGAGGAACTGCATCAGCATCGTCGCCTTCGTTTTGTTCAACGGTTCATCCCCGCCTTTCATGGATTGTGAATTCAAAAAAAGATTCCCCCCGCCTCCCGGCAGGAAGAATCCTGTGCGACGCCTTATCGCGTAACAGATGTGCGAGACTTGTACCTAAGCCAGGTCTGCCACACGGGCTCGCGATCGCCATGGACAGCCACTCGATCCCGGAACACGAAGTGCTGCGGCTGTACGTCGACCCGGAGCAGTGGCTCGACCGGCTCCTCGCTGATCCACTCATCGAAGCGCAGCTTGCTGCTCGAGGCGCGGCGGAACGGCTCGCGCGGCAGCACATAGATCGCCCCTTGCGTCCATGGCTCTGCTCGCATCGTCGCAGCGTTGAGCGAATAGTAATGATAGCTCTTCCCGCCGTACGCCAGACAGCCGTTGCGAAAGCTGCCAACAAGCTTGCTGCGGTCGAATACCGCGTAAAACAACGACCAAAGCGGCTCAGCGGAAGCAAAAACCGCATGTACCGGCTTGCCGCTATACAACGTCTGCTCCCGAGGCTCGAATCGGGCAATCTCCCGGTTGTTGGAGCCGTGGAACAGATAGCGCTCCCGGGTTGCCAGATAGCGCAGCATTCGCACAGGATCATAAGGAAGCGCATACAACTTATACAGAGCCAAGCCCCCTTCCAGCCACGCCTCGTAATCCGCAGCCTCCTGCGCGCCAATATCGATCCCGGGCGACGGATAGAACAACGCCCTCATCAACCTATGAAGCATCAAGCCCCTCCTCTGGACAGGTCTGGAATCTGGCCCTAATTATAGTCGGCTACACCGCGCAACGTCAAGGCGAGCAGAGCAAGGCGGGAAGTATGGAAGAGGAGTATGAAGGGTGAGGATGGAGGAGCGTACGGCGAGGCGTGTGAGGATGAGGATGGCGAGGATTACGGCAAGGCGTGTG
>NZ_BFBX01000075.1:41131-42310 GCF_003851045.1 Paenibacillus sp. 598K
TGTGGAGGATGAGCATGGCGTGACGTTCGAGACTAGCCCCTTACATGCACGGCTTATCGTTACTCAGACGCTCCAGTGTACCCTTCTTCCCTTGCATGCGCGACTTATCGTTTCCCGGGCGCTCCAGTGCCCCTTGCAAGCTCGTCTTGTCGCTGCCGCTCGGACTAGTTACTCGCACTCGGCAGTAATTATCGCGTATCAGTCGTCTTCGTCCAGCGCTGCGAGCGGTCTGTACAGGGACTGCCATCGAACCGGCACGCGATCTCGCTGCTCGCAATAGACGGCGGTCAGATAGTCGGAGAGTTGCTCAAGCCTGTCGGCGACCAACACCTCCCGTATGTGTGCGGGTCGGTGTGGCTGATCGTCGCGGTCCGCCTCTCCGAACAAGGGCAACGAGAGGAACATCGCCGGACTTTTGCGATACCGGCAGCGATGCGGATACCTGGGCGCACTGCCCGAGTCGTAGCGGGACAGCTTGATCCGCTCGGCATGCTCGAGCAACAATGACGCCGCATCCATCTCCAGTATGGCCAGTCGCTGACCCGGTTCCCGCCTCGCATAGCTGGCCAGCATATACACTGCATCCTTCCATGTAGGCCAGAAAAACACATGTCGGTCCAGGAAGGCATGGAACTCGGCACGCGTGACGCCTTCCGCCATCATCGCCTCGGGAATCCGAAGATGGGCGTTAAGCGTCGCAACCTGAGCATTCTTCCTTACGGTTACAGCTTCACTCCGGCCGATACCCGCTAACTGCGGCGCCAGTTGCAGACTGGAGGACAGTTGATTCGTCTCCGCCAGCATCGGCAGATTGTCAATCCTGGTCACATGATACAGATGCTTGCGGCGGCTGCTTCGTGTCAGTTCTGCGATGATAGTGGATAGCGGCTTCATCTGGGGCTCCCTTCGTTTTCGTATCGTGTAACTGGCTAATGTTTGGCAAACCGGTGCTTTTTCTCATGTATAGCTTTGCCCCAATATTAATCCACGTAATCCTGGGCAACCCTCGCACGAAACCGGACGATTACGATGCCAACTTAAAAAGCGTCACTCAACATGCTCTGAGTGACGCTCATGCAGTAATAACGGGACGATTACACAAATCCCAAAAAATGTGCCAATGTGATCGCACATCTCCGAGCCGCACCGGCGGATTCGTGCGATACTTGTGCGATTTAT
>NZ_BFBX01000076.1:0-248 GCF_003851045.1 Paenibacillus sp. 598K
GGCACCTGGAACACGCTGACCGAGGAGATGCAGCAGCCGCTGGTCGGCAAGGGCATCCTGAGCGAGGATTGCCGCAACGTCCATCTGATCAATGAGCTGGACATCCCGATCGTCGTCAACGGCTTGTCCGACGTCATCGTCGCGGCGAGTCCGGACGGCATCCTCGTCAGCGACAAAGCGGCCAGTCCGCGCATCAAGGATATGCTGAAGCCCTTGACGGGGCGGCCGATGTACGAGGAGCGGCGCTG
>NZ_BFBX01000076.1:334-42773 GCF_003851045.1 Paenibacillus sp. 598K
ATGTACGAGGAGCGGCGCTGGGGACACTACCGGATCATCGATCATCTCGTCTCCGAGAGCGGGGACGAAGTGCTAACCAAGCGGATCGCGATCCGCAGCGGCTGCAATCTCAGCTATCAGTATCATCTGCGGCGCAGCGAGATCTGGACGATCATCTCTGGCGAGGGCGAGCTGGTGCAGGACGGCGAGCTGCGGCGGGTCGGCGCCGGCGACGTCGTGCGGATCCTGCCGGGCAGCTGTCATAGTATCCGCGCGGTCACGCAGCTGGAGATCATCGAGGTCCAGTCGGGACCCGAGCTGATCGAGGAGGATATCATCCGGCTCCATATGGAGTGGGAAGCCATCATGCAAGTGAGTCGGTTGTGAGGAGTGGAACGATGAGAATCGCGGTAATCGGAACAGGGTATGTCGGATTGGTGTCGGGCGTATGTTATGCGGAGCTGGGGCATCAGGTCGTCGCTGTCGATCTCGACGAGCGCAAGATCGCCACACTGCGGCAGGGCGAGGTGCCGATCCATGAGCCGGGTCTCCAAGAGATCATGCAGCGGGGGATGGCGGAGGGGCGTCTGCGCTTCACGACACAGCTCGCCGAGGCGGTAGAGGAAGCCGAGCTGGTCGTCATCGCTGTCGGCACGCCGCCGCTGCCGAGCGGCGAAGCCAACCTCGCCTACATCGAGCAGGCGGCCAGAGAGATCGCGCTGGCGCTGCGAGGGTACACGATCGTCGCCACCAAGAGCACGGTGCCGGTCGGGACCAATGAGCGGATCGCCGAGCTGATCGGCGAGCTGACCGAGCACCCCTTTGACGTCGTCTCTGTGCCGGAGTTTCTGCGCGAGGGCTCGGCGGTGCAGGATACCTTCCATCCGGACCGTATCGTCATCGGTACGAGCCGCGAGCGGCCGGTAGCGCAGCTGCTGGAGCTGCATCGGCCGCTCACGGAGTCGATCTTCGTCACCGATATCCGGAGCGCCGAGATGATCAAGTATGCGTCCAACGCCTTCCTCGCGACGAAGATCTCCTTTATTAACGAGATCGCCAACATCTGCGAGAAGGTCGGCGCGGATGTGACCAAGGTGGCGCATGGCATGGGGTACGACCGACGGATCGGACCGGCCTTCCTGAAGGCGGGCATCGGCTACGGGGGCTCCTGCTTCCCGAAGGATACGCAGGCGCTCATCCAGATCGCCGGCAATGTCGATTACGAGTTCAAGCTGCTCAAGTCGGTCGTCGAGGTGAACAAGGATCAGCGGCTCAACATTATCCGCAAGCTGGAGTCGGCGATCGGCGAGCTATCGGGCCGCGTCGTGGCGCTCTGGGGGCTGGCCTTCAAGCCGGACACCGACGATATGCGGGATGCGCCGGCGCTCGACATCATCGCCGAGCTGCGCCAAAAAGGGGCGGTGATTCGGGCCTATGATCCGATTGCGATGTCGAATGCGATGCATATAGTAAAGGATACAGCAATTGTATGGTGCGACGAAGCCATGCAGGCGGTCGAGGGAGCCGACGCGCTCTGCCTGTTGACCGAATGGCGGGAATTCGCAGCATGCGACTGGCCAGCGATGCGAGCTCTGATGCGACAGCCGGTGCTGATCGATGGTCGCAATCTGTACTCGGCCGCCGAAATGGCTGCCGCGGGGTTCGTCTACCGGAGCGTCGGCCGGTCGGACCCGGATGGACAACTCGCGGGTGCTGACTTATCGGCGAGGCAGCTGACGCGATGAGCAAACGACGCAAATTCGCCATCGGCAGCGGTATCGCGCTGCTCCTGTTGATGCTCGGCGGACTGGCTTATGGCTGGCGCATGTACAATGCTGTAGAAGATACTGCCTTGCAGATGTACGAGCAGGTCGAGGAGGAGGTACCGCTCTATGTGAGCAAGGATCCGGAGGTGAAGCAAGCGAAGAGCGCGCCTGCGCCGGAGCGTCTGAAGAAGCGGGCGTCCGTGACGATCCTTGCGCTCGGCGTGGACGAGCGGGCGGGGGACCGGGGGCGCTCGGATACGATGATGGTCATCTCGATCCATCCCGAGGAAGAGCGGATGCTGATGTTTAATATCCCGCGCGACACACGGACCGAGATCGTTGGTCGGGGCACAGTCGACAAGATCAATCACGCGTATGCGTTCGGCGGCATTCAGATGGCGAAGGCGACGGTTGAGCAGTTCCTCGATTTCCCCATCGATTATTACGTCAAGGTGAATATGGAGGGCTTCGCCCGACTGGTCGATCTGTTCGGCGGCGTCGAAGTGAACAACGAATTTGCGTTTCAATTGGACGGGCAGGCCTTTGCGGCAGGGCCACTCAAGCTGAATGGCGAAGGTGCGTTGGCATACTCGCGGATGCGGATGGATGATCCGAGAGGCGATCTGGGGCGCAATGCCCGGCAGCGCCAGGTTATCCAGGGACTACTGGCGGACGCGCTGCAGCTCTCCACCGTGACGAAGCTTGATGGACTGCTGGAGGCGGCGGGCGAGCATGTGCGCACCAACGCCAGCTTCCGGGAGCTGAAGTCGTTTGCCACAGGCTATCGCAGCGCGCTGCGCGCCAGCCGGACCGAGGAGATCAAGGGCGAGGGCAGGAAGATTGACGGCGTCTGGTATTATATCGTGGACGAGCGGGAGCGCAAGCGAATCCATGAGCTGCTGAAAAGTCAACTGTAGCCAAGCTTTACTAGCGTCACGTCACAAAGGGGTAGAGCGATTATAAGCGACATAGGACGAAGGGAGTGCGGCCACAGGCCTCTGTTTCTCGACAAAAAGCGGGAAATTATGCCTATATCTAACAATATGCTACATCCGGTATCATAGACTAGTAATTTCTACTAATTGGTAGTCTATGCACGCGGTATAGCCTCTACACCATGTGACGAAGAAGCGAGTGTGCGCTTGATGGCATGATACGCTTCAAGAATAGACAACCAAGAGAGGCTTGATGCGAAATGAGAAAATATTGGCTTGTCCTGCTCATCTCTGTGCTGGCTCTCATGACGGGGTGCTCGGTCACGCCGCTCGTCGGCGCTTTGTCGGAGCCTGCTGCCGCTGGGAAGCCTTACGAGGATTGGCGTCAACAGGAAGTGCCGTTTGGTCAGCACTCTTATTATCTGACGCCCTGGCGTTCGTATATGGACACCTGGGACAAAAATAAATACCTTGATGCCCTTGGCATCGCCTTTAACGTCCAGCCGCGAGAAGCCGATGCGGCGGCGCAAATGCTGGCCGAGGCCGGCATCGTCTCGGCGCGGGTCGAGATCGGCTGGAATGGGCTCCGCTATGAGGATGATAGCCTGCTGCGCAGCAATGTGGAGCAAGATAATCGGACGAAGCTGCAGGCGCTGGCGCGCCATGGCATCCGCCCGCTTATCCTGCTCAACTCGCATTCGGGAGATCCCGGCCCCAGCAAGGTATGGGACGGAACACTAACGCAGGCGGCGGCTAGCGGCTCCCGCGAAATCTATCTGACGTCGTCCGAGCCGATCGTGCCGTATTATACCGGCTTGAGCGGTCTCTCCCAGATGATGTATCCGGTCATTACCGCATATGACGCGGCCACGGGCAAAGCGACCTTGTCGGCCCCGCTCCCCAAAGCGCTCAACAAGGGCGCGCTAAAACTGGCCAAGCTGAAGTATCAGCCGTTCTCGGGAACCGAGTGGGCGGACGGCAAGCCTAACCCGGCGGCGCAGGATACGATCGACGGCTGGCTGAAGTATGTCGCGACCGTCACTGCCTTTGTTAAGGACACGCTCCAGAGCGAATCGTTGACCGATGTCGGCTTCGATATCGAAGTGTGGAACGAGCTGTCCTTTGGCTATCACTTCCTCGATATTAACAATTATTACAATCCCAAGCTGGAGTTCGCCAAACAGCCCGTCTATACGGAGGGCGCGCTGAAGGTAGAGGGCGCCCAGGTCATCTTCCCGCTCACGATCAATTACGTCAAGGACCCTGCCCATGGTCTGCCCGGCGTGCGGGTGATCAACGGCTTCTCCAATCAGAGGCCTTGGGATAACGGCACCGAGCTATGGGAAGGACAAGACGGCTTCAGCCGCCATTACTATACAGGCACCGACTTCATCAGTTCCAATATCAGCGCCAACAATAATAAGCTGAAGCGGGATTCGCAGCTCAATGCGCTCGGCAAGCCGCAGCAGACGAGCTTTATCCCGGTGCATACCAGCTCCTTCCCGGAGCGCTGGTATTATGCCTATCAGACCGAGTTCATCGTCCGCGACCTGCAGCCGTTCCCCGGGCCATGGAGCCTGCATCACCGGTTTGCCAACCCGGGCAACGGACAACCTGCCGAGGTATGGATGACCGAGACGAATCTCTATCGCGGCCCGTTCGCCGAGTTCCTCAGCTATAGCAGCAAGGTTCCGCTGAACGACCCGCGGATGGCCCAATTGATGCACCATATCGGCGCCAAGTCGACGCTGCGCAATTATATTTTTCAATCGCATAAAGGGGTAAAGACGCTTCATCTCTATGCAGCCAAGGAAAAGGATCATACGTTTGCGGTGTTACCGGAGGCTTTTTATACTGAACTTAAAAATCAAAACTACCAGTTAACCGAAAGCGTACGACGCGCTGCCGGCCCGCAATTGGTTGCCGTGGCGAATGTAACGCGGCTGATGCAGAGTGGCGAGCGGATTGAGCTGCCTCGGGCGATCGGCGTCAGCGAGATCAAGGCTCACCAGCCGCAGTTAGTATTCAAGGGGAATGGCACGGAGGCCCAGCCAGACCGTTACCAGGACGAGGATCTGGCAGTGCTGCCTTACCAGCTTCGAAGCAATCAATATGCAATCGGATATTATATCGTCACCCGTAATCTCACACAGGCTTGGGACAACACGAAAAATCAGCTTGATCCAAAGCGCTATGATATGCCGATGCAACGTTATGATGTGACACTGACTAATGTGAAGGGTGAACTTGCCCAAGTGCGTGCTTACGATCCGATGACCGACAAGTCGATGCCGGTGTCTATAAAGCATGCGGGAGAAGACACCTTGACCGTGCAGCTTGAAGTTACGGATTACCCACGTTTCCTGATCGTTGACGAGGCTGATACCATGCCGCTGATCGAACAGCCGGTATTACAGAAATACGAGGGCGGAGCAGAGTTTGCCTTTACCGCCAACGTGGACGGCGAAGCGTTGCTTACCTGGGGGGTGTATCCATTCCGTACAGGAGGAGCCTTTGTTGAGGAGCGTTATGCAGGAGATCAGTTCAGAGAGCGGATTGATGTCGGGGTAGCGGACAAGATCGATACGCGTGAGTTGCCTGATGGCAAAGTTGCGTATCGATGGAAAGGGACAATTAAACCCGCATATTCGGAGAAGTACACCTTTATCATCGATTCGGATACGTGTAATAACAAGGTCTATATCGACGGCAAGCTTATCGTCGAGGGCTGCGCTCAGCAGAAGATGGGCAGCATCGATCTACAAGCTGGACAAAGCTATGAGTTGCTAGTTGAATACAACAATCCCTACAACTACGTGCATCGTATCTCTCTGTATTGGGCAAGCGCCAGCCAGCCTAGGGAGGTGGTCGCTCCGGCGGCCGACGAGTTGCAGAGCCGCCGCATTTCTGTTGCGGCCGGTGAGCGCGTCCATGTGGATATTCCTGGACTGTCGACAGGCGAGGGTGTCAAATTAACGTTGCATCACTCGGGAATCACTGCATCATACCCCCAGTGGAATTATGATGTGCAGGGCGTGTTGTGGAACGAATAATGAATTTAGCTGTGTACTGAGCTTTCCCTTTAGGGGAAGGCTCTTTTTTTATATTTGTTAGGAGGTTACAAAGATGTCAATTCGGCGAAACGTCCGTACTTGGCTAAGCCGAGGTATTCTGGCCGTGCTCGCAGTGGGGGGATTGCTAGCGACCAGCGGCAGTCCAGGGTACGGAGCATGGCCAGTCCACCCTGTAGAGTTGCCTGGACGATATGTCGACTGGTCACAGCAGGAGGTGCCGTTTGGCTCGCATTCGTATTATCACGCACCATGGCGAGCGTACATGGACACCTGGGACGCTTCGCAATTGCTCGGTTCACTGGGTGTTGTATTCAACGTTGCCCCGGAGGAAGCCGATCCCACCGCCAGGCTGCTCGCAGAGGCGGGTATCGTCACGGCGCGGGTGGAGATCGGCTGGGGGATGCTAGACTATGAAGATACCGGGCGTTTGCGTCCGCAGCAAGAACGGGAGATGAGGATGGTCCTGGGGGCGCTGCGAAAGCACGGGATCCGACCGTTGATTTTGCTGAACAGCCACTCCGGCTTGCCGGCGCCGGGCCGCTCATGGGAAGCAGAGCTGCAAAAACCGGCCAAGGCAGGAGATCGAGTGCTGCAACTGAGTGCGGGCGAGAAGATCCGACCTAAATATACGGGGTTGAAGGGGATTGCACAGTTCATGTATCCCGTTATTACCAGCTATGATGTATCTAATGGACGCGCCGAACTATCGGCGCCGCTGTCAGAGAGCCTGCCAGCGGGCAAACTGGAGCTGGCAGAGCTTCGTTATCAGCCATTCTCTGGCGAGCGACTCGCGGACGGAACGACCAATGCCGCTTCTAAAGAAACAGTGGACGGCTGGATGCGATATGTGCGCACAGTAACTGGTTTCGTCAAGAATGTGATGGCGACTGACGATGAGGCCGATGCGGGCTTTGATGTGGAGGTATGGAATGAGCTGTCGTTTGGTTATCACTTCCTCGATATCAATGATTACTACGATCCACCACTGGTCTATGCGCAAGAACTCAGTTACAGCGATGGCAGTCTTAGCGAGCAAGGAGCGCAGATTATCCTACCACTGACGGCTGCATATATCGCCAAGCCGTCCAGTGAACTGCCGGGCGTGAAGGTGATTAATGGCTTTGCCAATCAACGGCCTTGGGATAACGGGACCACCCGCTGGCCGGGGCAAACGGGGTTCAGCAGGCATTACTATACGGGCTGGGACCCGGTAAGCTCGCAGATAGTCGCTGCTAACCGAACGCTCAAGCGGGATGCGATGATCGATCGACTCGGACAGCCAGATCCAAAGGGCTATATCCCGCCCCATGTCAGCGCCTTCCCTGAGCGCTGGCACTATGCGTACCAAACGGAATATGTCAGTCGCGATCTTCAGCCATTTCCCGGTCCATGGAAAAATCATTATCGCTATAGCCAGCCGGGGGACGGTAAAACTGCCGAGGTGTGGATGACTGAGAGCAATCTATATCGCGGTCAATTCGCCAAGGAGCTGGCGAGAAAAACCGGTGTGGCAATCGGAGATCGCCGTCTGTCGGCGCTGATGCATCGAATTGCTGCCAAAAGCACGCTACGCAACTATATTTTCCAGAGCCACAAAGGTGTGCAGCGCATCTATCTCTATGCAGCCAAGGGCAAGGACAGTGAATTTGCCCTACTGCCCGAAGCCTACTACGAGACATTGAAGCGCGCCAAGTACCGACTGACACCTGCTGTACGTCTAGCTGCAGGACCGCAGTTGCAGGCGCTCGGCAATTTGGTGCGGCAGTTGGAGAATGGTGAGCGAGTCGAACAGCCGCGGTTTGTTGATGTCGAGCGTATAGCCTCCGAGGACGGGACGCTCGTCTATCGTGGAGACGGTCGTTCAGTTGCGCCTGACCGATATCTAATCGAGGATCTGGCGGTGTTACCGTATCAGTTAAGCAACCATCGCTATGCGGTCGCCTACTATATCGTCACCCGCGATGTGACGGCTGTCTGGAATCCAGACAAGGGGGTATTCGATCCGCAGCGCTATGACAAGCCAGAACGGATGATAGAGGTGACGCTTTCCAACGTAGCGGGCGTTGGCGCAAAGGTGGAGGTATACGACCCGTTGACGGATACCCGGACAAAGCCGCGTGTGGCGGCTACTACGGCTACGACACTGACTGTTCAACTGCCAGTGACGGACGCCCCGCGACTGCTGCTGATCGAAGAAGATAAGCCCCAGCCGCTGATCGCCGGGGCAGAATTGCGCATGGATGGGGACGATGCGATATTGACGTTCGTACCGGAGGTCTCCGGGGAAGCGAAGATTAGTTGGGGCCCTTACCCGTGGCGCAGCGGTGGGAGCTTCCGCAAGATTACGTATGGGGATGATCTGTTACGCGAGCGCACAGGTGAGCAGCAGACATCCGGGATTGGTGGAGAACTGCCGTCGAGCAAGGGCTCGTATGAATGGACGGGTGTAATTCAGCCCGATTACAGCGAAGAGTACAGCTTCATAGTCGATGCAGCCTCTTGCAATGTGACGTTATGGATTAATGATCGTCAGATCATTGATGGTTGTTACTCGGGAGTGCAGGGAAGAGCGACATTGGTGGCAGGACGCAGCTACAACATTAAGACGACCTACAGCAGCCCATATGAACAGGAGCACCATCTCAGCCTCTACTGGGCCAGCGAAAGCCAGCAGCGGGAGTCTGTGGCCCCGGCTGCGGACGAGCGGCAGCAACAGCGCTTGCAGGTAACGGCAGGCGAGACCGTCGTGGTACGGATTGTCAATCTGAGCGTTGGGGAGGGTGTCAAGGTCAGTTTGACGTCCAAGGAGGGAATACGAGCGGTTTTTCCGTATTGGGATTATGACGTGAGCGGCGTACGCTGGTGATAGTTGGGCCAATATTTGCCCCAAAATCGTTACAGGACAGCTTGTTTGTTAAAAATACTTGACGGTAGAATTTGAATTTAGTATGATTCAGCTATGATACAAAATGTATCGTATTAAAGCTAGAAAGGGTGAGAAAAATGAAACCATATGTCAAGCCGTCTGTGTTAACACACAGCAAGGTCAAGTTCGAAACCGTGATTTCCAATTGTGTGCCGCCTAGCTTTCCTGGACAGTACCCTGGCGGGAACATTTGCGTGCATGAAGATGGAAGCTGGACTCCGCTCCCATAAAAAGTTCGACATTAGCAATCAAGATATTCTCCCGGAGATTAACTGGCCTCGGCTGGTTAATCTCTTTTTTTTATGTTATGGAAGAAAAGGAAAATAAAACTTGACATCGATCTGTGGTATCGACTACATTAAAAATATGATACAAATTGTAACAATTCTCTAGTGTACAGTCTAACTTGAGACCGGAGGAAGATGCGATGTTTGCCTTACTGAATGCCTTGTATGACAGCGATAGCGGGAACGTCCCGCCGGCTGGCCCCCAGCTGGCTGCGGACATCGAGCTGTTCGCCATGCATGCTCAGATCCATAAATTGCTCCAGCGTTGTCCACGCGTCAGAGAGTCGCTGCCGCAGGATTTGCGCCAGCGCTTGAAGCGCGAATCCGAGACGATCGGAATACAAAATCTGATGCTGCAGCATACCGAACGGCAAATTTTGAAGCAATTCGACAGCCACAGGATCGCGGCGATGCCGCTTAAGGGCACGCGCTTCGCGGAACGGTTCTTCGGCGCTCTGGCCGCCCGCGCAACCTCTGATATCGATCTGCTCGTAAGACCGGGCCAACTGGAGGAGGCGATCTCGCTCGTGCGCGATATGGGCTTCATCCTCGACAAGAAGATCCATAATCACGCCGTGCTCTATCGCCTGATTACGCCGGATATCCCGCTCATGGTGGAGCTGCACTGGACGATGGATAAGCCGCATCTCTCGGAGCTGCGGGATGAGCCATTCTGGGACTCGTCGCTGCCGATGGCCGGATTCGACGGCATCCGCGAGCTGGACGCGCTGTCGACATTCTACTTTATGCTCCTGCACGGGATGCGTCATCGGATGGAGTCGCCACGCTATCTGCTCGATCTGGCGCATATGCTGCTCGAGCATGGCGAGACGCTTGATCTGTCGGAGCTGGTCGTCCGGGCTCGCCGCGACCGCACCTATCGCCGCGTACAGGCGGCCTTGTCGATCGTCTACGGCGAATTCCCTTCGTTACATACTCGCAAGCCGCTGCCCTTCGACGTCATCGAGACGTACTGGACGTACGAGGCGATCCGCGACCGCAGGCTGGGCAAGCGCGGACTGGACGATTACCGCAACCGGATGTTTTTCCGCTTCGGAATCTTCGACACGTGGAAGCATCAGCTGCTATCGCAGCAGCCGGTCTACAAGCGGCTGGGCAAGCGACCATCCGACATGAAGGCAAAGGAGATGCCCTATGGTTAAGCTAAACCTGCAGATTGCAGAGCATCGCTTCGAGGTGACGACCTATGCGTCGGAGCTTGCCGACTTCTTGTCGGCTAACTATCTGCCAGCAGACCCGTCGGAGCAGCCGCCGGATATGATGCTCGTCATCCATGATGGCTACGGGCGACCGTTCGAGACGTATGATGTCGCAGCGAGCGCTAGCGACGGCGTCCTGCTGTTCGTCCGCAGCGACTATCGGATCGATGTCGATGAGGACTTCACCCGCGCCTCGGTGCAGGTGCACGATACGTTCGCGCTCAAGCATGCGATGATGAATCTGTACAGCGCCTTCGCTGCCCAACGCGGCTGGGGCTTGCTGCTTCACTCCTCATGCATCATGGAGCGCGAGCAGGCTTATCTGTTCGCCGGCCCGTCTGGCGCGGGCAAGTCGACGGTGGCGCTGCTCTCCCAGCCGCGGCCGGTGCTGTCGGACGAGGCGACCATCGTCAAGATCGGCGAGGGGGAGACGATCGTTTACGATTCGCCGTTCCGCAGCGACAGCGGCCCGCCGAGCCGCCGCGAGGGCGTGCCGCTGTCCGCGATCCAGCTGCTGCGCCAGTCGCAGCATATCCATCGGCAGCGGCTACCGCAGATGGATGGCTTGATGGGCATTATGGACAAGGTGTTTTTCTGGGCAGCCGATGTGGCGCAGACACAGCAAGTGATGCGGCTTTGCCACAAGCTGGCGACGAATGTGCCGGTGTACGAGCTGCAATTTCAAAAAAACGATCGATTCTGGGAGGCGATCAGCTTATGACGCAATACGTATGGAGCGAGGACTGCAGCGAAGCAGTCGAGATGGACGATGCCTGGGTCATCCTGCATCCGGGACAATTCACGGTAACCAAGGTCAACGAAACGGGCGGCCTGTGCTGGAATCTGCTACGTGAGCCGAGCAGTCCCGATACGCTGACGGCAGCGCTGCTGTCGTCCTACGCGATCACAGCGGAGGAAGCGCAGGCGGATGTCGAAGCCTTCCTGAGCCAGATGCGGGAGATCGGGCTGATCCGAGATGCAGGCTGATCTCGAAGCGATCCGCATGGTCAAGCATCGTGTCGATCATCGGGGATACATCGATCTGCCCTCGAGCGGTCAGAGCATGTATCCGCTGATCCGGCAAGGCGATCTATGCCGCTTCGTCCGCTGCGAGCGCCAGGAGCTCGCGCCGGGAGATATCATCCTCTTCCGCTCGCGCGAGGGGAGGCTCGTCGGTCACCGCTATCTGTATACGAGTCGGCAGGGGGAGGAGTCGTGGCTCGTGTGCAAGGGAGATTCCAATGTGCGGCATGATGCGCCTATCCCTTACCGCGAGGTGATCGGCAAGCTGCTGTGGATCAAATCGGCCCGTCGCATGACGCTCTCCACCCACTATCGCGCTCGCTTGCTGGGCCGCACCTTCACCCGGTTCCCCGGGTGCTCCCGCTATGTCGCCCTGTATCTGCGCTGGAAGGCCAAAATACTGTGAAGGCTGAGGTAACGCCATGAGGATCCTCTCCAAGCTCAACGCTCGCATCAAAAGCCTGCTGGAGATCGGCGAGATGAAACAACCCGTCCAACTGATCTACTCTTATATGAAGCGATACAAGTCGCTCTATGCCGAGCTGTTCCTGCTCATGCTGGTCGGCATCGTCCTGACCATCTCCTACTCCTGGTTCCTGAAGCAGATCACCGATTCGGCGTTGCTCGGCGACGTCGCCACGGTCAAGAACCTGATCCTGATGGGCGTCCTGTTCATCCTGATCAACGGCATCATCAACTATCGTGTGATGGTCTCTGGCGCCGCCGCCGTCCAGCAGGTGAAGCGAGATATAAAAAACGACCTGCTCCACCATATGCTGCGTCTGCCGGCAAGCTATTACAACAAGCATCACTCGGGGCAGATGGTGTCGCACCTGACCAATGACGTAAGCGGGATGGATGGCGCGATCGGCACCAATGTGCTCGAGATGATCCGTTTGCCGCTGATGGCGGTCGCAGCCTTCGCGTACCTGGCGACGATCAATCTGGAGCTGACGCTCATCTGCATCGCCATCGGACCGCTAGCCGCTGCGGCGGGTGCTGTCTTCGGCAAGCTGTTGCGTCGGCGCAGCCGCGAGATACAAGGTCTTCTCAGCCGTATCCAGGTGTTCCTCAATGATACCTTTGCTGCGCATACGGTGCTGCGCGCCTTCCAGATGGAGCGCAGGACGCATGAGCGGTATAACGAGCACAATGAATCGCTGCTGAAGCTGGAGCTGCGGATGGCGAAGCTGCGCGGCTGGTTCCAGGTCGGATCCGGCGCGGCCGGAACGATCGCTTTTTTTATGAGTATGGGCCTAGGAGCGATATACGTGGCGCAAGGAAGGATGTCGGTGGGCTCGCTGCTCGCCTTCGTCAGCCTGATGAATTACCTGATCTCGCCTATGACGGGGATGGCGGGACTTTGGGGCGCGTTCCAGCGCTCGCTCGCCGTCGTGGAGCGACTCGTCGGCCTGCTTCGCACACCGCCGGAGACGGAGTCGCTGCCGGCGCCGACTACGCCGACACGGCAGGCGCCCGAGCTCCGCTTCGAGGAGGTTGCCTTCGGCTACGAGGAGGGTCAACGCGTCCTTGAGCGGTTCGATCTGAGCATCCCTGCAGGTCGCGTGACGGCCTTGGTCGGACCGAGTGGAGCGGGCAAGAGCACGCTGCTCAGCCTCGCGCTCGGATTTTATCATCCGGAGCGTGGGCGAGTGCGGATGGACGACGATGATACGGCGACACTGCCGCTGGAGGCGTGGCGCAGCCGCATCGCTTATGTACCGCAGGAGACGTATCTGTTCGCCGGCACGATCGGCGACAATATCGGCTGCGGCCGCGACGGCGCGACGCAGGAGGAGATCGAGCGGGCCGCCGTCGCAGCGGGCATCCACAGCTTCATCGCCTCGCTGCCGGAAGGCTACGAGAGCGAGGTCGGCGAACGGGGCGTCAAGCTCTCCGGCGGCCAGCGCCAACGGGTCGCGATCGCCCGGGCGCTCGTCAAGGACGCGCCGATCCTGCTGCTCGACGAGGCGACCTCGGCGCTCGACAGCGAGACCGAGCAGGAGGTGCGCGAGGCGCTCGAGCGACTGATGGAAGGGCGGACGACGCTCGTCATCGCTCACCGGCTGTCGACGATCAAGCACGCCGACGTCATCGTAGTGCTCGACGAAGGTAAGATTGTCGAGCAAGGCACGCATCATCAACTGATGGAAGCCAAAGGCATGTATCATCGGCTCTACAATATGCAATACCGCCAGCAGGACAGGGGGGACGGTTTGCGATTGACGGCCAACTCCTAATCGACGCCTCTTCGACGGCTCCCCCTGCCTGTCGACGAGGCGACGTCGCGTAGTTTTGCGATGAAACGGCGTGAAAAAAAGATTTGACATGATACAAAATGTATCATATAGTAACCGGTAAGGGATGCTACGTTTTGTAGCATAAATTCAGGAGGCTCGGAGGGAAATGACATTGGAGATTAAAGAATACGCCCGGGTAATTTTCAAACGACTCTGGATTGTCGTTGCCTGCGCTATCGTTGCAACAGTCACAACGGCCTATTACACCTACTCGACGTTTCAGCCAGTATACGAAGCGTCAACCAAACTGATTATTAACAATACGATTGGTCAATCCGGTAGCGAACAGATCGATTACGGCACACTCACCTTTACACGGATGTTCCTTGACACCTATCGGGAAATAATTAATACGCCAGCAATCATGGGGAAGGTAGTCGAGCGTCACCCGGAGTTGCAGCTTACAACCAATCAACTCATCCAGAGCGTCCAGGTGTTAACGACCAATACCTCGCAGGTGATGACGCTTCGGGTATACAATACCAGCTACGAGCGGGCAGCTACGGTCGTCAATACCGTCTCTCGCGTCTTCCAAGAGCAGGTGCCTGTCATCATGAAGGTGGACAACATAACGATTCTCAACGAAGCGCCGCTGGATGGCAACCCGCCCCCGGTGAATGACAAGCGGACTCAGACGGTCGCCATGAGCTTTGCAATCTCGCTGTTGTTCGGCATCGCGCTTTGCTTCCTTCTGGAGTATCTGGACGATACGTTGAAGACCGAGGAGGACATTTCGCAAGTATTCGGGGCGCCGACGCTGGCGAGCGTCGTCCGCATCCGCAAGAGCGATCTAAAGCATAAACGACAGTCGTATTCCCATCCGAAAGCAGGTGACTCTAACTATGCGGCCATCACCAAGTAGCCAACCACTGATTATGGATATTAATCCCGAATCAGCGATCGCCGAAGCTTACCGAGCGATTCGGACGCGCATCGCATTTCCCGCCGACGGCAAAGAATTGAAGGTCATCATGATTACTTCCACCAAAAAAGGCGAGGGCAAATCGAGCACGGCGGCCAATGTCGCTATCTCGATCGCCCAGACTGGCAAAAGAGTCGTCCTGATCGACGCTGATTTGCGGCGACCGGCGCTGCATCAAATGTTCGGCGTGATCAATCACACCGGACTCGCCAATTTTCTGGCTAATCTATCCGTAGAACCTCAGGAAGTCGTGCGCTCGCTGCATATCGAAAATCTCGCATTTATCCCTTCGGGGCTGACGCCGCCTAATCCTGCCGAGCTGCTAACGATGCCACGCATGGATGAGTTGCTGGAGTATTTGAAGCAGGCCTACGACGTTATCATCGTCGATACTCCGCCCGCACTCTCTGTCTCCGATGCACAGATCGTCGCGGCCAAGTCGGACGGAGTTGTCGTTGTCGTCGAATACGGCAAGGTGAACCGTTCCAATGCGAAAAAGGTGAGCTTCTATCTAAATCAGGTCAATGCGAAGCTACTTGGTGTCGTCCTCAACAAGGTCAAACGAAAGGGGCTTCATGTCTATCAATAAATAATAATACGAAGCCAAGGTAACGTCTGCTGTACCTTTATCACTGCAGACACTCGGCCATGCTGTGGGTCTGGCGGCCTTAGACGCTTGTCGTCAAGGGTATGGCGTGAGGGCGGGTTTGATGCCCGGTTATAGACACAGACATAGAAGCCTTAAGTAGGTCGTTTTGCGGCGATGGTAGTCTGCCAAAACGGCTTAGTTAAGGTTTCTATATATAAAGTAGAGGGAGAGAATAAGATGAGGGTGGGAGTCGTCATGCCACTGGCCAGTCAGCGTGGAGGCGCTGAACTGATGCTGCTGCATCTGCTGAAGGCCAACCGGGAGGAAGGCCAAATCGAATACAAGATAGTGTTTCTAGAGCACGGACCAATGGTCGAAACAGTGGCTTCTCTTGGTTACGAGACAGAGGTATTGGAAGCGGGCAGAGTACGGAATGTGTTGAAGTATGTATCGCTGGTTATCCAACTGAAGCGCTGGATCAGAAGACATGGGCTTGAAGCGGTCATGTCCTGGATGACCAAGGCCCATCTCTATGCCGGGCCAGCTGCATGGATGACAAAAACGCCAGCGGTCTGGTGGCAGCACGGGGTAAGTGGCAAGAGCGGACTGCAACGCATCATTGATCTCCTACCTGCAAGAGCTGTGGTTTGCTGCTCGCAATCGGTCGAAAGGTTGCAATCCAAAGCGCTCCCCGATATGCCGACGAAAGTGGTGTATCCCGCAATCGACGCCGAGCTGGTCTCGCGCACACAGACTGTTACGCCGACGGATGCGCGAAGACAACTTGGGCTGCCCACGAGCGGTCCGATCGTAGGTATTGCGGCGCGGTTGCAAAGGTGGAAAGGGGTTCATATCTTTGTCCAAGCGGCTGAATATGTACATGCGCAGCACCCGGACGCCTATTTTGTCGTGATCGGTGGAGAGCATTTCTCGGAGCCCCAATACCTTGATGAGCTGCAAGAGCAAGCCAACCAGGCAGGTCTGGGCGGTCGGATAAGGTTCGCTGGACATCAAGACAATCCTACCCTGTGGATGCAGGCTTTTGATATTGTTGTCCATACTTCTACGAGTTTTGAGCCCTTTGGTATGGTTATTATCGAAGGGATGGCGCTTGGCAAAGGTGTCGTTGCCTCGAAATCCGGAGGGCCCGAAGAAATTCTTCAGGATGGCATCAATGGCTTGCTCGTGAAGCCGAACGATGCTGTATCGCTCGCTGAAGCCATCGGGCGACTGATTGATTCCGACGAGGAAATGCAAACTTTGGGTCAGCATGCACAGCTGCGCGCAGCGGAGTTTAGCTCCATCCGGCTAGCGCTCGATATGGCAACTTTGATGAATGAGCTGCCCGTTACTCTGGAACCACGACCGGTCTCCACGTAATCGATTCTTCATCTGCGAGGTGGTTTTGAGATGAGAAAGAAACCTGTCATTGTCTATGTCGCCCATGATGTAGGTGGACCAGGCGGCATGGAGCTTCACCTGGAAGAAGTTATACAACGTCTCAAAAATGAGTGCGAGTTGATCGTTGTCTCGAGCTCCCTGAAGCTCAAAAACGCCGAGGGTGTTCGCCACATTCGGATACCTGTCATCACGAGACCGGTTCCGGTAAGATTAATCCTGTTTTCCATATTTGCGTCGTTGCGTATCGTCTTTCTCAAGCGAGATATTTTACATACAACAGGAGCCATCGTATTTAATCGAGCGGAGTTTTCGACCGTGCATTTTTGTCACGACGGTTACCTTCAGGCGGTAGGCAATACGCGATCCGAGCTGAATCAATCGATCTGGAAGAAGTGGAATAGTCGGATCGCCGGCGGCATTGCTCGCAGCATGGAAAAATTAGTCTATCGGCCCGAGAGAACGAAGCAATTGATTGCTGTATCCAAGCGTGTCAAAAGAGAACTGCTCGCAGCTTTTCCTTATCAAGAACAAGAGATCGCTGTTATACCTAATGGTGTTGATCTTGGGCGCTTTAAGCCTTGTACGCAAGCAGAGAAAATAGCATTCCGCAGCCAGTATGGACTTGCTGAATCATCGACATACTTGTTGTTCATGGGGGGGGACTGGTCCAGGAAGGGTTTGGATCTGTTGGTGGAGGCCTTCGTGATTCTGGCGGACCGATACCCCGATGTCGGACTGTTGGTAGTAGGCAAAGGCGATCCTCAACCTTATCTTCAACGATTAAGCGAGAGTCACCGCAACCGTGCAGTATTTGTCGGCAAGCAGCCTAGACCCGAGGAATGGATGGCTTTAAGCGACATTTTCGTCTTCCCTTCCAGCTATGAGACATTCTCGCTTGTCGTCCATGAAGCCGCAGCGGCCGGCCTGACAATTTTTACGACTGAGGTCGGCGGTATTGAGGATTTGATCCGAGATGGTCAAGACGGCATTTATATAGAGCGAGACAGTAGAAGCCTGGCTGAAGCCTTGGCCCAGGTACTGGAACAACCCCAAGCCTATCGCCAGCTTGGAACGCAGGCCAGGGAACGCGTTAGCCCTTTGACTTGGGAACATACGTATCGGGAAATGATGGGGCAATACCAGAGGATGCTGACGACGACACAAAACAGGGGGGGCCGATTTGAATACGTTAACCGTGAAACTTAGAGACAATGGTCTATTGCGCTCCTTCCTGTTGATTGTCGCCATCATTGGCTCAAGTTATATTCTTGGTCGCTTTGCATTAAATCCAGGTATGACTCGATTGTTGCTGTTTACAGTGTTCTTTCTTATTGCGATGTCCCTTAGCTTGCGCAACCCGATTTTTGTATTATATAGCCTGCTTTTGTATTTGCCGCTAATGGGATTTTTTCGTCGTTTGCTGATCCCCTACGCGGGATGGAGTGGTTTTGACCCGCTTGTAGTGCTGGCGCCTTCTGTTGTTTTGCTGCTAGGCTCTTACTGGGTGTACAAAACCTACGTCGGACGAGAGCCCATTGAAGCAGATACTCGGATCTTCAAGCTGATTCGCATTTTATTGTTGCTGTCTTTCCTGCAAGTGTTTAATCCGCTCCAGGGCTCTCTTATGGTTGGACTGGGCGGGATGATTTTCTACATCGTGCCGCTCACCTGGATGCTAATGGGCCGATTATATGTCAATGAGCGATGGATCAAGCGGATTCTTGCAACGATAGTCATAATGGGCGTTATTAGTCTTTTGTACTCCTTGAAGCAAGTCCATCTCGGGTTCTTCAGCTTCGAAGAAGCGTGGATTGAGATATCCGGTTACGCGGCATTAATGGTAGGTCAGAACTCCCGAGGATTCTCGTTTTTCACCAGCGCTGCCGAATATGCGCAGTATATTTTACTAGGTGGTGTGATTTGCTGGGTAGCCTTGCTCAAGGCCAAAGCACAGTGGAAGGTGGTGGCGGCACTTTTGCTGCCGCTTTTTTCCTACGCTCTGATGATGACAGGAAGCCGAACGCCAGTTATCATGTTCATCTTGGCGCTGGCTATCATTACAGTAGTCAATGCAAGAACGAACAAGACCCGTATTCTACTCACAGGCTTGGTTGCTGTTGCGGTCGTCATAGCATACCAATACATCATTAATATCGACGCCGGCGAAAATGAACTAATTGCCAGACAGGTAAATGGTCTGGCCAATCCAATGGATGAAGAGCATTCGACGTTAGGCTTGCATTGGGAATACTTTTCCAGTGGGATGAGGAACGGATTGACCAATCCAATCGGAAGCGGATTGGGCAGCACAACGTTAGCGGGGATGAAATTCTCGGATGGCAGTAGCAATTCTGAGGTCGATATTAGCAATATGTTCACGTCAACAGGGTTGTTTGGCGGGATACTCTATATGATGATTGTGTTTCATGTCATGAGACTGGCATATCATCATTGCCGCCACAATAGTGTGAACCTGTGCGTTTTCGGTATTTTGCTTGCGACGCTAGGAACATGGTTGATTGGAGGCAACTACACAACGGTAGCTATTGTATGGCTATGTATAGGATACCTGGACCGACAGTCTGCCAGAGAATCGAGTGCGGCGAGAGAGGAGGGACGGATGTGATCACGGTTATTATACCGACATACAAACGGACAAATAGTTTGCTTGCTTGTCTTAAAGGGCTGCAGCGTCAATTGGTGTTGCCTGATGAGGTTATTGTAGTCGTTAGAGATACGGATTTTGAAACGATTGCCGCTTTGCGTCAAAAGTTTACGCCATTGACAGTCAGAGTAACGATTATTACGGTTACGGGGACGGTTGCTGCTTTGAATAAAGGACTGGCAAGCAGCAAGGGAGACATTATAGCAATTACCGATGATGATACCGTACCGCGAAAAGAGTGGCTCTATCATATCCAGCGTAATTTTAACGCTGATCCCGAAGTTGGCGGTGTCGGCGGCCGGGATTGGGTGCATAGCGGAGGCGTTGTCCTGAATGGAGAGAAGGAACGAATCGGCAGAATCCATTGGTTTGGAAAGGTCGTAGGCAATCACCACTTGGGAACGAAGGTGCAGGAGGTCGATTTATTGAAAGGGGCCAATATGAGCTATCGACGGAAAGCGATCTCCGGAATTTGGTTTGACGAACGGCTCAAAGGGAACGGCGCTCAGGTGCACAATGATATGGCCTTTAGTTTGGAGGTCAAGCGGGCGGGTTGGAAGCTGGTATATGACCCACTGGTTGCGGTGGATCATTTCCCTGCTCAGCGATTCGACGAGGACAAGCGAAACAGTTTTAATTCCATCGCGCAGTACAACAGTGCCTACAATGAAACTTTAACGATCCAACAGTATTTGGGACCATTCAAAAGTAAAGTTTTTTTACTCTGGTCGGTATTCATCGGCACTTCAACGGCTCCCGGTCTGTTGCAGGTGTTTAGATTGTTTGTCACCGGAAAATACGATCATCTGTTGAAAAAATTTATTGCAACGCAAAGGGGACGATGGAATGCAAACGGCATATCAACCAAGGGGAGAATTTAAACTGTCGGTCTGCATCTGTACACGAAATCGTCCCGATGAACTGGCGAAGGCTTTGATATCCGTCCAAAACTCCTCTTATCCAATACATGAGACGATCGTCTCCGATGACAGTACGGATCTACGAACGATGGAGATGGTCAAGGTTCATTTTCCGGAAGTCATCGTGATGGAAGGGCCCAAGAAAGGCCTTTGCGCCAACCGCAATCATGCGTTATCAAGGGTGAGCGGCACTCATGTGTTGTTTATTGATGATGATGTGTTGCTGGGCGAATCCTTTGTAGAGAGTATCTACGCGTATCTCTTGGAGCATGACTTGCTTGATGGGGAGCATATTGTGACCGGTCTTGAGTATCGCAATCAGCATCTGATTCATCCTCATGACCAAAGCTTTCTAGGCTTTCAAACCAAAATGTACGGCAGTGGCGAGCCGATAAAAACGGTCGTTATCAATAGCACCATATTTCCAAGAAGGTTATTCGATACCTTTCGTTTTGATGAGCTATTGCGCTACGGTTACGACGAAGTCGATCTGACAACACGTGCAAGCGGGGCGCGCTATACGATTCATATTTGCGAACGGGCGGTCAATCAGCATTACCCAGCCGAGGCTAATCGTGATTATTACAAGCCTTATATTGATGCCTCCAGGCTGTATGTCACATATAAGCGCTACCGGTACAGCGAGCAGAGCCTGTGGAAAAGCAGTTGTTTCCTGGGGACGGCAGTTCTGCATGTTGTGCTGCATGGCCTTATAAAAAACGGCTGGTCTGGCTTCAAGCAAGCAGGATTTACACTGAAAACCACTGCTAGCTATATCCGCGCATATGAAAAAAACGTTCACATGGATCAGGTTCCATTGAATGCGAGTTAGGAGTGTATTCAATGAGGAGCGTTGCCAACTGGCGGGCTAGCCTGCTCTCTTTCGGCGGACAAAAAACGTCGAGCTTTGTTTCGGCGGCAAGCAAAGTATTGTTCTCGTCCGTATGCTTAATGGCATTGAATATGGGGACAGGTATTTTGGTTGCTCGGTTTTTGGGGCCTGAGGGGAGAGGTGAGCAAGCGGCCATGATTATGTGGCCTCAATTTATTGCCTTCACCTTAACGTTTGGCATTCCGTCATCTTTAGTTTACTACTATAAGAAGAATAAAGCATTTGCTTCTGATTATTTTACGGTTTCGATCCTATTTGCAGCTGTGTTAGGTTTAATTGCAGCCGCAATTGGGGTTTTCTTTGTACCACAATTTCTCTCGGAGTATAGCCCCGCCGTTATTATATACGTTCAGTTGTCAATGATCCTTTGTCCGATTGTTTTACTCTCGGCCTACATGAGCTCAGCGTTGCAAGCGTATGACAATTACCGACTGCTTAATTTATCCAAAACCAGCGGACCCTTTATCTCGCTTGTTCTTATAATTGTCTTGATTGCTACGGGCCAAGTAACACCGATGTTAACGGCGACCGCTTACTTGGCAAGCGGTTTGCCTGTTGCTGCTGTTGTATTCTATGTGATTTACAAGCAGATCAAGCTATCCTTCCGAAGTCTTAAGCAACGCAGCAAAGAGTTATTTGGTTATGGTATTCGTGCTTATGCAGTAGACTTGCTGGGCACGATCTCGATGCAATTAGATCAGATTCTCGTCGTAGCCATGCTGACGCCGACGCAGATGGGGTATTACTCTGTTGCCTTGGCTCTCTCCAAGTTACCCAAAATCATTCAAACGACCATTGTCACCGTATTGTTTCCGAAGGCTTCGGGGAATGACGAGCAAACCGTTCTCAGAATGACGTTGGTTTCTTTCCGGATCGGCGTTGCCGTCACTGGACTATTTTGTATAGCAGCGATTTTTCTCAGCTCGTTTGCTATTGAATGGCTCTATGGGCATGAATTTCTTAACGCTGTTACTACAGTGCAAATTTTGCTGGTACGCGAGATTGTAGCCAGCGGCGTAGGCATTATGATCCAGTTTTTTATGGCTAACGGTAAGCCGGGCTTCATCTCGATCATGGAGGCAATCGGCATCTCGCTGAACGTTCCGCTTATGCTATGGCTGCTCCCAGCCTACGGCCTGCCAGGAGTCGCCATCGCCTTGCTGGCCACCGCACTTGTACGCCTGGCCTTCGTATCGATCATGCTGCGACGTCGATACCCGGGCAAGGTCCAGTTAATTTTGAATGGCTCAGATATTCGACTGATCATGCAGGAACTGCGTAAATTGATGGATAAACTGAAGAAACGGCGAGAACAAAGCAGCTAGAACATGATATTAGGAGGGTTGAACAGCTGTGGAACAGGAGTCAGGCAATACTATAATAGGTTTCGCCACGCAAGGCAGCAAGGGTGATGACGAGCACCGACTGAGGGCATTGCTGGGCAATCTTCCCGTAAGCTACTATCCTTTTGAAAAAAAGAATAAAGTTCGCAACCTTTGGAATATCCTTGCCCGCATCCGGACGGAGCAACCGCAACTTGTCGTGATGGAAGGGACTGGGATTGTCGGCGGCTTGGCGGTTATACTTGGGCGAACCTTGTACCGCACGCCCTATATTGTAAGCAGCGGGGACTCGGTAGGGCCTTTTATCGCGCAGAAGCATCCGGCCTTGGGTCTTTTGTTCCACACGTATGAGAAGCTGCTGTATAAACGTTCGATCGGTTTTATCGGATGGACGCCATACTTGACGGGAAGAGCCCTAACGTTTGGGTCGACTTATGCGATGACCGCGCCGGGGTGGGCGCCCTTTGAACTGAGCTCGGAGGAGCGAATCCGGGCGAGATCAGTTCAAAGGGCGCGGTTGGGCATCCCGGAGGATCATGTTGTCATCGGCCTCGTGGGGTCCTTGAACTGGAACAAACGGATTGGGTATTGCTACGGTTACGAGCTGGTGCGGGCAATGGAGACAGTGGATCGGGACGATGTAACTGTCGTAATCGTCGGTGACGGCTCGGGTAAGCCCCATCTGGAGAGGCTCAATAAAAGCCGCAAAGTATTGTTTACTGGACGAGTCGCCAGAGAAGAGGTTCCATCTTATTTGGCTGCGATGGATGCGGCCAGCTTGCCGCAAAGCATCGATCAGGTAGGGAGCTTTCGTTATACAACCAAGGTCAGCGAGTATCTGTCTATTGGATTGCCGATTATTACTGGCACGATCCCGATGGCTTACGATCTGGAGCGCAACTGGTTCTACAAAATTTATGGTGACTGTCCGTGGTCTGGTTCCTATATTGCAGGCTTGGCAAGCTGGATAAACAGCGTCTCCAAAGCTGAAATTGAAGAGCGTTCCCGTACCATTCCTTCCTTGATCCCTCAATTCAATAAACAGGATCAGGTCTCCCGGGTGACGGAGTTTGTGCAGGATATTATATTGTGTGCCAATGCATCGAAGGGGAGGATTTCACGATGAACATACTCGCTTCCGGCATGGGCTGGATCGATCATACGCATGGAGGCTTAAATCGCTACTTTGCCGATTATACGGCGGCGATGCAGGCCCGCGGGCATCAGGTGACGGGACTGATGACTGCCCACGGCGAGCAGACCAGCGCGCCGCCCTATATCCAGGAAGTGCTGCCTAAGCAAGCCAAGGTCAGCCCACTCTCCCGTAGCCAGGCATTTGCCTCCCGTTTCCGGCAAGTTATAAGAGAGGAGCGGCCAGATGTGTACAACCCGCATTTTGCGCTGTACGCCTCGATGATTACACGTAATTTGGTGCCGGAAGATATTCCGATTGTGACGCATTTTCATGGTCCGTGGGCCCAAGAGTCGCAAGTAGAAGACCGGGGTGGGCGGATGATGCAGAAGATGCGATACCAATTGAAAAAAAACGTCGAGCAGCTCTCGTATCGGCGCTCTGACTACTTCATCGTGCTCAGTCGCTACTTCCGTGATATTCTCGCGGAGCAATACGGCATTCCGGATACACGCATTCACATTGTACCCGGGGCGGTCGATGTGGATCGGTTCCGGCCTGCGGACGATCGAGAGGCTGTGCGCAGCAAGCTGGGCTTGCTGCCGGGACAGCCCGTCCTGTTCTGCGCCAGACGCCTGGTCCGGCGAATGGGCATCGAAGGCTTGATCGCCGCGATGCCGCAGGTAATTGCCAAGTTGCCGGACACGGTACTCTATATCGTCGGCGACGGACCGTTGCGCGGGCGATTGGCAGACCAGATCCAAGAGCTGCAGTTACAGCGCTCGGTGTTCCTTTTAGGTAAGGTGAGCAATGAGAAGCTGGTGAGCTGGTACCAGGCGGCTGACCTGAGCATCGTGCCGACGGTGACGCTCGAAGGCTTTGGGCTGGTTACAGTCGAGGCGCTAGCCTGCGGTACTCCAGTTCTTGGCACTCCCTATGGTGGCACTAAGGAGATACTGGATCAATTCGAATCACAACTGATGTTTCACGATCATAGTCCTGAGGCGATCAGTGGGCGAATATCGGCTGTGTTGTCAGGCGAATGCGGGATACCAAGCAGAGCGGCTTGCCGTGAACATGTGCTGGAACGGTACACATGGGGTGGCGTTTCTGAGTCGGTAACCCAATTATTCGAAATGGCAATTGCGGACCGGAGGAGGCTGAAGGTTCGATGAAAATTGCATTTTATAACCATACAAGTGACATTAGTGGGGCCGAGATCAGTCTGCTGTTGACGATGAAACATCTACAGCAGATCGAGCCGGTCCTTTTTGCTCCGTCGGGAGAGTTGCTCGAGCGGGCACAAGAAGCGGGCATCGCTACCTTTTCGATCGAATCCTATCGGGCGAGGAAATCGTCGCACCCGCTTCGGTTGCTTAAAGATATGTGGGGCATGTGCAAGGCGGGCTGGCGCCTTGCTAGGGCCGTGCATCGCGAGCAGGTAGAGGCGGTCCATGCTAATTCGTTGCGAGCAGGCATCATGGCGTCCTTGTTCGTCTGGGTACATCGTCGTCCAGTCATATGGCATGTTCGGGATATCCCGCCCAGTGGCTGGATGGGCAGGATGATCCAATGGTTAGCCATCCCGACGACAACGGCAATCGTCGGGATATCAAACCCAGTATTGGCGGGTTTCCCCGCACAGGCACTGCGCAGCAGGCTGCATCTGGCCCATAACGGCGTCGAGGTCGCTGAGCTGAGTGAACTAGAGCGAGCTAGGTACCGGCACCGAATCCGTAAGGAGTGGCAGACGCCGCCGGAGGCGAAGGTAATGGTCATCATAGGCCAAATCGCCCCTTGGAAACGGCAAGAAGATGCGGTCGCTGCTGCAGAGCGACTGATCTGGGAAGGGCAGGACATCTATCTATGGATCGTCGGTGCACCCAAATTCCGTCAGGAGAATATTGACTACTACCGCGACCTAAGAGAGCGTGTCATAAAAGCGGGCTTGCAGGACCGAATCCGCTTTGCGGGCTTCCGCAACGATGTCACAGAGATCTGCTGCGCTGCGGATCTGCTAGTACTCTGCTCAAATAACGAGCCGTTCGGAAGAGTCATCACTGAAGCGATGGCGCAGGGAACGCCAGTCATAGCGACTCGCTCCGGTGGCGTGCCAGAGATCGTACGTCCCGGGAAGGACGGCATGCTGTATGAAACAGGCGATATCGAAGCGCTGGCCGAATGCGTCAGCCATCTGATGCAGAACCAGAACGTACGTCGTCTAATGGGCAAGCAAGCGGCCGAGCGTGTACGTCATTCGTTTACAATCCAGCGCACAACTGCACGCATCGAGGAGATCTATCGTGTGACCTGGGGCACATCCGGGGGGAGTGGTCGTCAGTCGTCGCCTACGGGACAACGCGTAGCTATCGTACATGACTATCTCAATCAGATGGGCGGTGCCGAGCGTGTGGTCGGTACACTTCATCGGATGTTTCCGGAGGCTCCGATCTATACGACGATTGCCGATCGGGAGCGGTTGCTGCCAGAACTACAGGGTGCAAAGATTCATACGACCTGGATGCAGCGAATTCCGGGGATACAAAAGCGATTCAAGCTTTTTTTCTGGCTGTATCCGCTGGCGATGCGTTCGATGAAGTTGAGCGACTATGATTTGGTGATTAGCTCTAGCAGCGCCTACGGCAAGGCAGCTCGTGTTCGCAAGGGAGCATTACATGTATGTTATTGCCACACGCCGATGCGATTCGCCTGGGACTTCGATACGTATATGGCGGGGATGCGCATATCCCCTGTACTCAAACTGGCAGCGCGACTGCTCATCAGGCCGTTGCGGCTATGGGACCGGACAAACTCTCGACGTGTAGATCTGATTATCGCCAACTCCACGATTGTCAGGGAACGTATCCAGCGAAATTATGAACGAGAGGCGCCGATTATCTATCCGCCAGTTAATCTGTCGCGCTATGAGCCAAGCGGTAATTCTCCAGGGAACTATATGCTCGTCGTCTCGAGATTGGTATCCTACAAGCGCATCGATCTGGCTGTTGAGGCATGTTCCCTATTGGGGGTCCAGCTTGTCGTGATTGGCGACGGACCGGACAGATCGCGTCTGGAGGGAATGGCTGCGCCGTGCGTACGATTCATGGGGCGTCTCGCTGATGAAGAGGTGCTTCGTTGGATGCAAGGCTGTCGAGCCTTCCTGTTTCCTGGACTCGAAGATTTCGGGATTACTCCGTTGGAGGTCAACGCTTGCGGCCGGCCTGTCATCGCTTATCGCGGCGGTGGCGCTTTGGATACAGTAAAGCCTGGCGTAAACGGTCAGTTCTTTATGGAGCAGACAGTGGAGTCGCTTGTCGGTAGTATAACGCAATTTGACAGCTTGATGTTCGATCCTGTGAGGGTACGGCAGTATGCAGAACAGTTCGACGAGTCCCGTTTTGTGCAGCAGATGCGATTGGCTATTAGTGAGTTGCACACTGGATCAAAGCGAGCGGTTGTGTATGAGCGAGAAAGCAAACCGGCGCAGGCATGAAAAATGAAGGAGGCCCTCTTGTGAGCGAGCTGGTGTCAGTCATTATCCCTGCATTTAATGTTGGGCGATACATCGGTCAAGCAATAGAATCCGTTCTAAATCAAACTTACAAAAATGTAGAACTGTTAATTATTGATGACGGTTCAAGTGATGATACGGCTTTTGTTGTTGAATCCTACGGCGATAAGCGAATCAAACTTTTACGCAATGAAGAGAACAAAGGCCCGTCCTATTCAAGGAATCGTGGAATTGCCAAAGCCGCAGGAGCTTGGGTTGCCATCCTTGATGCTGATGATTGGTGGGCTGAGAAGCGGCTTGAGACGCTAATCGAGCTTGCTGCACGCAGTAAAGCTGGCATTGTCAGCGACAATATATTGTTGATATATGATGGCGCAAAGACAAGCCATGCCAACTATTTGAAATCTCGAGAATCGATAATCGGTAAAAAGGATGCTGAGTTTCAAGTGTCCCCCATTCAAATGATAAGAGAGGATTACGGCTATTTGCAGCCTGTGATTAGGACATCGCTTATCCGAGAAAAAGAATTGCTGTATTCAGATAAATTGCTTCACGGGGAGGATTTTAGATTTTTGCTGGAATGCATTATTGCTGGAGGGGAAATGTCAGTAACCAGCGAGGCGCTATATTATTATCGTATAAGGCCGGCCTCACTGACAAGTTCGGACCATCGGGAACATGCCTTAAGATCGCAGCTTAACTCGATTGCGGAGCTCCTGTTAAAGTATGGTGAGGACCAGGGGATGAGAGAAGCGTTAAGAAGATACCAACGAAAAAAGGACATTCAGTTAAGTGAGTATTTAATCAACCAAAGAGTGAAAGAAAAGAAATTCCTTTCCATTCCGGCTCTCCTCTTCTCTTGCCCATTGGTTATTGTACCTTTAACAAGGAACGTGGTAACCAAACTAAAATGAATGTCTACTCCTCTTTGTCTTCACATAAACTATATGATCGCAAGATGGATGATTTTCAGCATATAGGAGTGAAACTATGAAAAAGCATTTATCCTTAATCCATGTTTCAAGGGCGATAGTCCCTCTATTAGTCATTTTACTGCATACCTCAAACTTTTCTTCAAAGTATTTTGACTACAACTTTTTGGGGATGAACAGTCTGCCTTATTCCGGAGGGGTAGACTTCTTTTTTGTGCTCAGCGGCTTCATGATTTTTTACTTGTTTCACAAGCATATCGGAAACAGGAGTAAACTGAAATCATTTCTTATAGGAAGATTCATAAGAATCTATCCCTTCTATTGGGTTATTCTAACCCTAATTGTGCCGGTGTATTTTTTTGTCCCGGATTTTGGTCAAGGGTGGGAGACAGATTCGTTAGTAATTGTAAAATCCTATTTACTTATTCATCAGCCTCATTCTCCTGTGCTGGGGGTCGCATGGTCATTATGTCACACCGTTCTTTTTTATTTTATTTTCTCGTTTCTCTTTTTTTCTCCCCGACTATCGGGCGTAATCGTAAGTATTTGGCTAATCGTTGTAGTGGCAAATGCCCTGTTTCTCATACCGCACGATTCCATATGGATAGATTATCTATTCAGCTATACCCTGATTAAATTTGTGCTCGGGTGCTTTTTGGCGTTTATAGTGTTAAACTACCGAATCCAATATGGAAAAACGATGGTTATAATCGGAATAATCGGATTTCCATTAACTTGGATAAATCATGTAAATGGATTTATAGACACACATGTTTCGCTTGGCTACACGCTTTTTTCTTGCTTGGTCATTTTGGGACTCTCCAGTATTGATATGAAGCGGGAAATCAAGATTCCAAAGCTATTAAACTATTTGGGTCTGGCTTCATATTCCTTGTATCTAATAAACCAGCCTGCAATATCGGTCCTGTCGAAACTGTTCCACAAGTTGGAATTACATTTGCATATTGGTCCGTTGGCTTCATCCATAATTATGATGTTGTTAGCCATAATTATAGGATGCATGGCTTTCTCATTTGTTGAACGTCCATTAATTCAGTTTATTAAAAGACTTGGAAGCAAGCGTTCCGAAAAGTCGCCTACGTCTGATTCTATTGCAACTACAACTTAGAGCATAGTGTTACCCTCCCCATCATAGACTGTACTAGCTAGGTTTATACGGGGAGGGAGCGTATGCTGAGAAGAAGACGCCGTCCGTTGCGGCTGGTGCCGATCCTTATATTGGGTGCTTTGCTGATCTGGGGCGGGTGGCAAATCTACGGATGGCTGCAATCGTCCTTTAGCTCCAGCCGCGAGAGCGATGTGGCGGGAGTTGTGGACGCCTTTTATGCCGCAGAGCAGCAAGGCGACTTTGGCAGCTCGTGGGAGCTGTTCCATTCGGACATGCACAAGCGTTTCTCCAAGGAGAGTTATATCGAGACGCGCGCGCATGTGTTACTAAATCATTTTGGCGTACAGACCTTCCAGTATGCGATTGGCAAGCCGGAGCTGGTAGGCGATTGGCGTATGGAGCCCAACGCCTCCAAGCTGCAATACGTGTATGCTGTCAACGTGCAGAGCGTCTTCCTCAGTCCGATCTTCGGACAATTCAAACTGGAGCAAATGAATTATGTCGCGCAAGAAAATGACGAATGGCGAATCCTGTGGGACTATCGGCGCGATGGCGGAGAAGGCTGAATATCGCGGGCGGGAAGCCTGGTGCCGACGTTCGATGCCAGAAGGATAAAAGATCTCGACTAGAGAGGAAGGTTCCGAATGAGCAACCTGGTCTACTACCGCCCCGAACAGGGCAGTCAGGCTCCGATCAGACTGTACCGGAGTCCCGAAGGCATGCTGGTGCTGGAGATGGAGGGGGGCCGTTACGACAAGATAAGGATCGCGTATGGACTGCCGCGAGCGATCCCCGAGGGCTATATCGCCGTGCTGAGCCATACCGGAGAGCGCATCGCGCTCATCCATCATCTGCAGCTCCTCGATGAGGAGAGCCGCCAGGAAGTGCAGCGGGAGTTGGAGCGAGTCCATCTGCTACCGAGGATCGAGCGGATCGAGTCGATCGTCAGTGATCAGGACGGCTGGATGTGGCATGTCCGTACGACATGCGGGGATGAGACGATCGTGCTGCACGCCGCAGACGAGCAACTGCATCAGCTCTCGCCATCCCGCTGGATTATCGTAAACTTCAATGATCATCGCTGCGAGCTGCAAGATTTGAGCGCGCTCGATGTGGCCAGTCGCCGCCAGGCGGAGGGATGGCTGCGCCAATACGGATGATCCGATTAGCCTATGCCAGGGCGGAGGCATGTTTTGGTACCCACTAAAGAAAGCGCATTCATGACAAAAGCCAACAAGTTTTACATCTTTGGCTTGACAAGGTTCGATATTTGTCATAAATTTAGAGGAGGGAAGATACGTTTTGTAACATAAATGCATTTTAGATACGTTATGTATATTCGAAGCCGAGGAGAGATTGTTGATGTTAAGATCGGACCACTATTACTGTGTCGGCTGTGGACGGATGGAGAAGCTGGAGGAGGCTCAGGTGCTGTTTCGCACAGGCTTCTTCAAAATCATACATCCACTCGGCTGTTGCGCCGTTTGCGGCGAACAGGAAAACGGCATGCAGGATCTGTCCAATCCGCTCGCCGATAGCGCCCCGCTGCAGGACCGTCAACACCCGCCTATTTACCCATATAAAGAGCGCAAAGAACTAGCTTGGGCTTTTTGACCCTCCCCGAGGATAAGCACAGATCAAGCCGCACTGCGATGAGCCGCAGGCGGCTTTTTGCATCTCTTCGGACACGGTTGCCTCTTGAGCTTGTGACTGGCGTGACGCCAAGCATGCCGCGAGCTGTAAAGGTTTGCTAAGTTTTTGCTAAATAACTACCCTTGACTCTCACGGATCGGATATAATAATGGAAGCTTGATGAGAGGAGAGATGGCATGACCCCCAGCTCGGCTCCTGCGGGAGCGCAAGTCCCTCCGTCCGACCGTCAGCCGGTCGTTCGGATGCAAGGCGTGACCAAACGTATCGGCAAACGAACCATTATCGACAATCTGACGCTAGAGGTGCCCTCTGGCGAAGTATTTGGTTTCCTGGGCCCCAACGGCTCGGGCAAAACAACGACCATCCGTATGATGGTCGGCCTAATGAAGCTCAGCCAGGGCGAGATCTTCATCCGCGAGCATAGCATTACCGGCGCCTATGAGCAGGCGATCCGTTATGTTGGCGCGATCGTGGAAAATCCCGAAATGTACAAATATCTGACCGGGTATCAGAACCTGCTGCATTTCGCCCGGATGATCCCGGGGATCACGAAGCAACGCATCGACGAGGTCGTGCAGCTCGTCGGTCTGGGCGCTCGCATCCACGATAAAGTGAAGACGTACTCGCTTGGCATGAGGCAGCGTCTCGGCGTTGCGCAAGCGATCATGCACAAGCCGGCGCTGCTCATCCTGGACGAGCCTACCAACGGCCTCGACCCTGCGGGCATCCGCGAGCTGCGCGATTACCTGCGCCAGCTGGCGCGCGAGGAGGGTATCACGGTGTTCGTCTCGAGCCATCTGCTCTCGGAGATGGAGCTGATGTGCGACCGTGTTGCCATTATCCAGAATGGCAGGCTGATCGATGTCCGGCAGATTGGCCAGCATCAGGGCGAGCTGGCGCTGACCAAGGTGTTTTTTGAGGTCGATCAGCCGCAAGCGGCGCTGGAGCTGCTGACCGGGCTCGGAGCGGTGCTCGAAGGCGGCATGCTCACCTTCGAAGGCGAACGCGAGCAAATCGCCGCCGTCAATAGCACACTGGTGCAGGCGGGGCTTAAGGTATACGGCATCCGCAAGCATACCAAAACGCTGGAAGACCAGTTCCTAGAAGTGACGGGGGGCGAACGAATTGTTTGATTTCCTGCAGCTCGTCAACAACGAGAATATGAAAATATACCGACGCCTTCGGACCTGGATTATGCTGGCGATCCTGCTGCTGCTGTCGCTGGTCATCCCGCTTATGACCTATGTGTACGGAGGCGGTACGAGCGTCTCGATGTGGGACATTCTCATCGTTCAGAGTGCGATCGGCATTATGCTGGCTACCGTGTTCGCAGTGGTCATCGCCGCCGAGACGGTAGCGGGCGAGTTCAGCACAGGCACGATCAAGCTGCTGATGATCCGGCCATGGAGCCGCTCCAAGATTTTGCTGTCGAAGTATGTAGCGCTCCTGCTGTTTGGTCTGTTCTTCATCGCAGTGACCTTTGCCTGGAGCGTCTTGACCTCGATGCTGTTCTTCGGTTATAGCAATGAAGCGCTAGGGACTAGCGGCATGAACCCCCTCAGCTACTGGATACAGTATTACCTTTATGAGTTCGTGACGCTTGCGATTACGGTGACGCTGGCGTTTCTGATCTCGACGGTATTCCGCAGCGGCGGTCTGGCGATTGGCCTGTCGTTGTTCCTCCTGTTGGGAGGTGGCATCGTCACGGGCATTATCCGGATGCTCGACTACGCGTGGGTAGACTATCTGCTGTTCGCCAATATGGCGCTGACCGATTATCTGAACAGCGACGTCTCGACGATCACCGGCAAGCCTATTGGCTTCACCTTGGCTGTGTTGGGCGGGTATTATGTGGCCTTCCTTGCGATTACCTGGTGGGTGTTTAACAAACGGGATATCGCCTAATCTACCGACGAGCTATACGGCGAGCTATACAAAGAATGAGCTGTTCTCCCCTCCGTCATTGCGACGAGAGGGAGGACAGCTCTTTTCATGTTATCGCTGCAAGATCCGAGTTTATCCAGCAGCCCGAGACTTCTCTTTGGCTTCCTTCGAATCCTTGCTCTCCTTGGACGCACTCTCCTCCTTGCGGGAGGCGGCGCCCAGCTTCCCAGATGCTGATGAAGGCGCCTGCACCATGACGACATGGCCGTTCAACTGGCCGCCCTCCTGGATGTGCAGCAGCGGCGTCGTCACGGTGCCGTGGATCTGCCCGGACGCTGTGATGATGAGTCTGCCTGAGGTGCTGACCTCGCCATAGACGATGCCGGCCACCGTCAGGTCGCGGGTGACGACTGTGGAGTGGGCGATGCCGCATTCGCCGACGATGATCTCGCCCTTGCACTCGATGTCCCCGCGAAACTCCCCTTCAATCCGCAGATCGGCCTCGCACACGAGCTTGCCCTCGCTTGATGTTCCTTGCCCGATTTTTGTGTCGGCCGATGAGTAACGCTTCGATTCCTTGAACATTGGAGCAGACCTCCTCCTAAGTTAAGGTGATGTCCCATCCCTCTCTAGCTATTTATTCGACTTGTCGCTCATTCATGACAACATCTTGTACAGCAACTGATGCAACACGCCCTGTAGCGGGGTATAGGAGGGTATAACGCAAGGAGCGCGAGCGAACACTAACCGGAACGGTTTATGGCGAGCGGAGCCGCCCCCGAAAGGAGTCATCCATGATCTGGCTTGTCTTGGCGCTTGTGATTTTTATTTTTCAGATGGCTACTATTCTCATTGCCGAATTCCGCCGGCCCTCCAAAGCGGTTGCCTGGCTGCTCATCCTATTCGTCTTCCCCCTGATCGGCTTCGTCATGTACTACTTTATGGCCAAGGACTTCCAGCGTCGGCGGACCGTGCGCAAGCGAGGCGTCATCGCCGGCGAGCATCGGCTCAAAGCGCTGCGCCGCTGCAAGCTCGTCAACCGCATCTCGGATCTCGGAGAGGGCCGCTTCGACCATCAGGAGCGCTTGTTCAGTCTGCTTCACAATCTGGCGCAATCGCCGATCACCGGCTGCAATACCGTCCGGATCCTTAATGACGGTCAAGCGACCTTTGACGCCATCCTGCAAGCGATGGCCCAGGCTAAGCATCATATCCATCTCGAATATTACACGGTGCGGGATGATGAGATCGGACAGCGCTTCAAGGAGATGATGCTCCGCAAGGCGAGAGAAGGCGTGGAGATCAGACTGATCTATGACGGCGTCGGCAGCTATGAGCTGGGCCTCGCTTACCTGCGCGAGTTGTCTGAGGCGGGCGTGCGGACGAACTGCTTTTTGACGCCGCGTCTTGCTTTCTTCGACAAGCGGATGAACTATCGCAACCATCGCAAGATCGTTGTCATTGACGGCACTGTCGGCTTCCTCGGCGGTATCAACATCGGCGATGAATATGTCGGCGGCAATCCGAAGCTGGGCTTCTGGCGCGACCTGCATCTCCAGATTAGCGGCGACGCCGTCTATTTCCTGCAGGACGTCTTCATGCGAGACTGGTGGTTCACGACGCGCGAGAAGCTGGAGGACGAAGCCTATATGCCCGAGCACGGCTGCGAGACGGATCAGCATGTGCAGATCATCTCCAGCGGACCGGACAGTACGGCCGACACGATCCTCGAATGTCTGTCGGGCGCGATCGGCGTCGCCAAGCGCAGCATCTACGTGGCTACGCCTTATTTTATCCCGGATCAGAGCATCCTGATGGGACTGCGGACAGCTGCGCTGGCAGGCGTCGATGTGCGTATCCTGATCCCGCAGCGAGCGGACTCGCGGCTCGTCATGTACGCATCGCTCTCTTATGTGGAGGATCTGATGACGGCCGGCGTCCGGTTCTATCGGTATCAGAAGGGGTTCATCCACTCCAAGCTGACGATTATCGACGATCTGGTCGCTTCGGTGGGCACGGCGAATATGGATATGCGGAGCTTTTTCAGCAACTTCGAGATCAATGCGATGCTGTTCGACGAAGCGCCGATCCGGCAGCTGACCGAAGATTTCATGCGCGATCTGGAGGACAGCAAGGAGCTGCATCTGGCGGAGTTCCATGCGCGGCCGCGGATGCAGCGCGCCAGCGAGATCGTGGCGCGCATGCTATCGCCGCTCCTCTAGGGTATGTTTGCAAACCCTAGCGGCCGGCGGGCGAGGGGCTCTTGCCCTTGATAAAGGAGAGGATCGGCCGCAGCTGCTGCGGCGGCGTCTGCGTGAGCAGATCACCGACCTGCGCTAGCCGCTCGCCGATATTGAGCAGATGATAATCGCGCGCCTGCGGTCCGCGCGCGACCTCGTCCCAGGTGAGCGGGGTGGAGACCGGCGCGCCGGGCCGGGCTCGCGGCGTATACGGGGCAGACAGCGTCTTGCCTTGATAGTGCTGGAGATAATCGACGTAGATGAGCGTGCCGCGATTCTTCTTCAGCCGTTCGATCGTGAACAGATCGGACCGCGACGAGGACAGGTAATCGCCGATGAACTGACCGAGCTGCCGCAGCTCGTCGAAGCTGAGGTCGGGGACGAGCGGCACCGTAATCTGGACGCCAGTCGCGCCGGAGGTTTTGGGCACGCTGGCGATCCCGAGCGAGTCCAGCAGCTGGCCGACCAGGCTGGCGGCCTCCATGATCCGCGGCTCCTCCTCCAAGGAGGGGTCGAGATCGAGCACCCACTCGGTTGGCGTGAGCGGCTCGCCGATCCGGTCGAAGGAGGCGTGGAACTCCAGCGCCGCCAGGTTGCCGAGCCACAGCAGGGTCGGCAGACTGTCGAGGTGGACATATTGGATGCCGTTTTGCTCGGCCAGATGGACGAAGGACGGCTGGGGCTGCGGACAGTTTTTTTGGTAAAACGATTTGCCGTGGATACCGTTCGGATAGCGAATGGTCGTCAGGTAGCGGCCGTTGCAATGCTTGATCAGATAGGGCGACAGCTCGCCAAGCTGCTGCAGGTAGATTAGCTTGGTGATACCCTGCTCCGGCCAGAGCAGCTTGTCCGGGTTGGAGATCTCGAGCTCGCAGCCTTCGATCATCAATGTCCCTTTTACCGATGGGGTCATGCTTCAGCGCCTCGCTTCATTCGGCTTTTTTGCGAGCCGTCTTCTTTTTTGCCGCTGGCTTGGCCTTGCCGGACTTGTCCTCATCGCCGCCGGCAGGCTTGACCGCCTCGAGCGACGCTTGCAGCGCAGCCATCAGATCGACGACATTGGTCCGCTGCTGCTCAGGCGCGACGTGGACCTCTTCGCCGGCGATTTTTTTGCCGATCAGGTCCATCAGCCGGGCGCGATAATCGTCCTTGTACTGCTCAGGCTCGAACGGCGTTGTCAGCTGATCGATCAGCATCGCCGCCATCGACAGCTCCTTGTCATTGACCTCGACCTTGTCCGGCAGTCCGGGCACCTGGGAGATCGGCCGGATCTCGTCCGGGTAGAAGATCGTCTCCATCGCTAGACAGTTGTCCATGACACGGATCGCCGCCAGCGAGCTTTTGGAGCGGATCGAGATATGGGCGATGCCGATGCGCCCCGACTGCTTCATCGCTTCGAGCAGCAGATTGTACGCATTGCCGCCCGCTTGATCGGGCGAGAGATAGTAAGTTTTCTGAAAGTAGATTGGGTCGATCTCGTGCAGGTCGACGAAATCGACGATCTTGATCGTCTTGTTGCCATCGCTGCCAAGTTGGTCGAGCTCTTCCTTCTCGAAGAGCACGAACCGGCCTTTTTCGTATTCATAGCCTTTGGCGATATCCTCCCATTCGACGTCGACTTCACATGTTTTGCATTGGCGCACATAAGCGATCGGCGAGCCGCATCGCTTGTGGATGAGGCGCATCGAGATGTCCTTATCCTCTGTCGCAGAGAACATCTTGACCGGCACATGCACAAGACCGAAGCTGATCGCACCCTTCCAGACCGTATGCATCGTCATCTCCTCCTGCTTGGTAGTCTAGTGCTCAGGTTTCCCCGAATGCATGATTATCAACCAGAGAGGGCATATTTTCATAAGAGACGGTATGCGAGAGGAGGAGGTAGCCGATGACACACGAACGCCCGAAGCAGTCGGTCGATGCCGACCATGAAGGACGCCAGGCCTATGAGATGGATATCGATCGGATGGTCAATGAAGGACTAGGCGGCGGACAGGTGACGAAAGACAATGGCCTGATCGACGATACAACGGTCACTACGATGGACGGCGAGCAGCGGATGAAGGATGAGCTGGAGCGCGAAAATCTGGACTAAGGCGAAAGGACGATGAGGATGAATACAAAGCGGGCATTGGAAATCTACCATAGCAAGGAGCAGATCGGCGTGCAGTGGAACGGCGAGCCGGTATGGATCGAGCACGTGGATGAGGCGAATGGCATGGCGACGGTACAGGTCGGCTCCAGACCGACCGATGTGCAGACGGTGGCAGTGGACGCTTTGTCCGAAGGAGACTAGTCATGAGACGAAGCAAGTTGACGGTTTTGCTGCTGCTCAGCTTGGTGCTCGGCTGCGGCGCTTCGACGGGACAGCAGGCGGGCGAGCCAATCGGAGAGCAGTCGCCCGCTCCGGTCGCGTTCAGCCCGCAAACCAAGCAGCCGGAGACAGAGAAGGAGCCGGAGACGCCCTCATTGGCCGAACTGCGGCGTAAGTTTCCAGAGACCTTTATTTTTAATGGACCGACGGATGCCAAGGTGGTTGCACTCACTTTTGACGATGCGCCAGACAATACCTTTACGCCGCTGGTGCTCGATGCGCTCAAGGAGGCGGGCGTGCAGGCGACGTTTTTTGTCGTCGGTCAGCGGGTCGAGAAGTATCCGGAGGTGATGCGCCGGATCGTCCAGGAAGGACATATTGTCGGCAATCATTCGTACAGCCACGCCAATCTGCCGAAGCTGAGCGATGCCGACTTCCGCTCGCAGATTACGAGGACGGACGAGTTGATCCGCCAATATACCGGATATGTGCCCAGTTATGTTCGTCCACCCTACGGCAATATTAATGAAGAGCAATTAAAATGGTTTGCGGGGCAGCAGCGCAAGGTCGTCAATTGGAACGTTGACTCGCTGGACTGGAAGGGGCTGAGCAAGGACGAGGTGGCGGCCAATATCCTCGACCATATCAAGCCTGGCGCGATCATCCTGCAGCACTCCGGCGGCGGAGTTGGAGCCGAGCTGACAGGCACGGTGGAGGCGCTGCCCGTCGTCATCGCCAAGCTGCGCGAGCAAGGCTACCGCATGGCGACGATCCCGCGCTTGCTGGGGCAGCACTAGTCGTGCTAAGCGAATGGACATAGACTAGGAATAGGATGGACACAGAACATAAATACGATCATGGAAACGGCTCTTTTGATCGAGAGCCGTTTTTTCCGTGTGGCGAAATTCCAAATGAAACCATTTACATTATTGTTCGTATATAACAACTGTACTTATCGATTCGATACATAATGGACTAGGGTGTGCAGACACGTCCTAGAGAGAGGATGGATGAAATGAGCAACCTACATAAGAAACCGACTCAGGCTTACAAAATGGTGATGGCAGGCACGCTTGGTCTGGCACTGCTGCAAGGGTCGATCCTCCCGGCATCGGCAGCACCGGCTACTGCGGTCTCGACCAGCGAGCATCAGGCCAGCGGCACGGCTAGTTCGACATCAGCGCAAAGCGCGGCGACGCAGCTCGATGAGAGCCAGGTGAAGATCACGAAGGAGGAGGCGGAGCGCCGGGTGAGGGCTTTGTTCCCCGAGCTTGCGGACGCTACGCTGCGAGGCATCCAGCTAGGCAGCTCCAACCAGTACCCGCCCTCACACGAGCCGATCTGGACGCTGGACTGGGAGATGGCGCAGGAGAGCAGCTCCTGGGGGTATAGCATCTGGGTCGATGCGCTATCGGGCGATGTCCTGTCTTACTCGCTACCAAGGTTCGAGGCAAATGGGAGCGTAGAGTACCCGCCGTCTGTGGACCGCGCGGAGGCGGAGCAGATCGGTCTGGCGTTCGTCAAGAAGGCAGCTCCGTCGCTGGAGCGGGTCGAGCTCGTCCCCTTGGATGACCGCAGCTTCCGACAGCCTGGCAGGGGGTTGTTCGGCGCAGTGAGCTACAACTTGGGCTATCAGATCCGTATCAACGGCGTACAGAGCAATCTGGAAGCGCTCAATATCGAGGTCGACGGCGAAGGCGTGGTGCGCAACTTCCACTACACCCGATATCAAGGCGAGTATCCGAAGGCTACCGCTGCGCTCAAGGCAGATGAAGCGCTGGCCAAAACCAGAGCGATGCTGGAGCTCGAGCTGGCCTATCAAAATGAGAATCTCTTCTCCTACTATATGGAACGGCCCTCCGACAAATGGAATCTCGGTTATGTCCCTGTCACGGGCTTGATGGCCCTGGATGCCAAGACCGGCGAAGCGGTCGTCGAACTGGAAGCGCCATTCGGCGCGCCGGAGCCGCTGCCTGCCAGCACGCAAGTGTATCAGCCTCATCGAGGGGCTCCGCTCACGGAGCAGCAGGCACGGGCTAGAGTGACGCAACTGAACGTCATACCAGAGGGATACGAGCCGGACCAAGGCTATCAACAGTCGGGCGACTCGAAGCTTAAGGTGTGGGAGCTCACCTGGTCTCGGGGAGACTCGGGTCCGAGCCTGTACTACGATGAGATCTCGGCAACCGTCGATGCGTCTACGGGCAAGATCCTCGGGATACGCAACTACGGCGAGCTCTTCAACAGGCAGAGCGCGGAGGGTCGCAAGCTTGCCTCGATTACTGAAGCCGAGGCCCGCGTCGAGGCGATCCGTCTGATCCATCAGCTGTACCCGAATGCGGCGTCCGAGCTCCGGCTGACAGCTCCGACGGATGGCGAGGCTGCCGAGCAGGATGGGCAGTTCATCTACGCCTTCCCTCGCTACTATGGCGATCATCCGATCCAGTACCACACGATCCAGCTGAATCTCGGAGCCGATGGGCGGATCGTCAGCTATAGCAATACGGGCGAGAGCAATGCGGAGCTGGCTGCCAAGCTGGAGGCGCTGAAGCCGAAGGTGTCTGCCGAGGAAGCGCGAGCGACGTATGCGGAGGCGCTGTCCGTCGAGCTGCGTTATGTGAGCAAGGGCGGGATGTCTCTCCAGGGTCCTGTGTCGCAGCCAGAGGCGGTGCTGGCTTACGTGCCGACGGCTGGTGACAGAGGCTACGGCAGTTATGTCGATGCGATAACTGGCGAACTGAAAGCGATCTACCCCGACCTGAACGGGACGGAGACGTCAGGCGAGGCACAGGATATCGAAGGACACTGGGCGCAGGCGCAGCTCGAGACGCTGATCGGTGCAGGGGCGCTGACGCCTGATGCGGACGGCCTGGTGCATCCGAACGCCGAGCTGACCCGCGGCGAATGGCTGCAGATGATCGCCAAAGCCATCTACGGCGACTATGAGATGTACGCGGGCATGTATAATGAAAGGGGCGGTCTGTTCGCTGATATCGACGCCGATAGTCCATATGCGGTTCCTGTCAGCCTGTTCGTCGGCAACGGCTGGCTCGAACGCAACCCGACCGGGGAGCTGCAGCCGGATCAGGCGCTGACGCGAGATCATCTCGCCGAGTTGCTGGCCCATCTGCTCAACTACGACAAGCTCGCCGGCTTCATGCAGCGGGACGTGACTGTGAACGGGCTTGCAGACAGCGCGGCGATCCGCAACAAGGGAGCGGTGGCGATCGTCACCAGCCTCGGCTTGCTGCAGACGACAGATGGACGCTTCCACCCCGAGCGGGCGGTGACCAAAGCGCAGGCAGCGACCGTCATCATGCGGCTGGTCGAGCTGCAGGGCAAGACCGATTCTCCTTTGTTCCGCTGATATGCTACAATAGGGACGTATCACAACCTGTCATGGAATGAGAGGAGCGACTGACATGTACGAAATCGCAATCATCGGAGCCGGACCTGCCGGAGCAAGCGCAGCATTGTTCACTGCCAAGGCCGGCAAATCGACCTTGGTGCTCGATAATAATCAGAGCATGACCAAACGAGCCTGGGTCGAGAATCACTATGGCGTTATGGAAACGTCTGGACCCGATCTGGTAGAGATCGGCAAGAAGCAAGCTGCAAAATTCGGCGCAGAGATCATGGAGGAGCATGTCACCCGGTTGGAGCTGATCGAAGACGGCATCCTGATCCACACCGATACCGGCGAGAACTACGAAGCGAAGCAGGTCATCATCGCCACCGGGATCGCCCAAGATGTGCTGGAGACGAGCGGCATCATGACGCGTCCGGGCACCGAGCCGCGCATCAAGACCGTCATCGATTGCGACCCGCAGGGACGCACCTCGATGGAGCGCGTCTGGGCCGCTGGCACGGCTGCCGGCATGAGCGTCCATACGATCATCACCGCCGGCGACGGCGCCAAGGTCGCGATCAATGTCATCAGCGAGTTGAACGGCGAGCGGTACGTTGATCATGATGTATTGAAAAAATAAAACGTCTGCTGCGACGGCCTCTCGGGGCGAGTCGGCAGTCCCGGAAGCCTGCAATCCACGGCTTTTCGGGACCGTCGGACTCGCGTTTACCCCGAGGGGCTTTTTGGCATGGAAGGACGCATCTGGGGAACTGCTTTGAATCTGCGCGGGTTTCAGTTAAAATAAGAACATTGATTCAGACTGCCCTCAAAACAAAGCCTGCGGTCACGGTATCGATCCTCCGATCGCTGTTGTCCCCTGATTTCTTTGTTTTAACCGCGGTAGCGGTTGAAATCCGGGGACAAAGGCGAACGCTTCGCTTCTGCGGATTCGATTCCGTGCCTCTTCGGCTTTTTGAGGTCTGTCTGAATAATCGTAGACAAGCAGAAGGGAGCAACTTTCGTGGTTGCAATGAAACATCATCGTCTGACCAAAGCGGAGCTGGCACGGCGGATCTTCTTCATCGTACTCGGGTCAACGCTCGTCTCAGTGGCGCTGGAGATTTTCCTCGTACCCAATCAGATTATCGACGGCGGGATTGTCGGCATCTCGATTATGCTGGCGCATGTCTTATCCTTGCCGCTGGGCCTTTTCCTGTTCGCGCTGAACGTGCCCTTCCTCTTCCTCGGCTACAAGCAGATCGGCAAGACGTTTGCCATCTCGACGCTATTCGGCGTCACATTGATGTCGGTCGGTACACTGGTGCTCCATCATGTGAATCCGCTCACGATCGACACGTTCCTGGCGGCGGTGTTCGGCGGCGTTATCCTCGGCATCGGCGTCGGCCTGGTCATCCGCTTTGGCGGGTCGCTCGACGGTACGGAGATCGTAGCGATCCTGATCAACAAAAAATCGCCCTTCTCCGTCGGCGAGATCGTCATGTTCTTCAACCTGTTCATCATGACGACCGCCGGCTTCGTCTTCGGGTGGGATCGCGCGATGTACTCGCTGATCGCGTACTTCATCGCCTTCAAGACGATCGACATCATCATGGCCGGCTTTGACGAGTCGAAATCGGTCTGGATCATCAGCGAGGATGCGCGCGAGATCGGCGCAGCGATCATCGACCGACTGGGTCGCGGCGTCACGTACCTGCATGGCGAGGGCGCATTCACCGGAGACAGCAAGCAGGTCATCTTCTGCATCATCAACCGGCTGGAGGAGGCCAAGCTGAAGTCGATCGTCCAAGAGCTCGATACCTCGGCGTTCCTGGCGATCGGCAGCATCCATGATGTGCGGGGCGGTCAGTTCAAAAAACGGGATATTCACTAGCCCGCTTCGGACAAGCTCCGGCGGGCAGGAAGCGAGGGTGGCGTATGACGCTCGGAGAGTTCGGCCGGATCCGCTACTGGACCGGCGAGAGACAAGCAGCGGCGTGGCAAGCTGCTCGCGGCGTAATCGTCGGCATCGGCGACGATGCGGCAGTCGTCGAGC
>NZ_BFBX01000076.1:42891-43861 GCF_003851045.1 Paenibacillus sp. 598K
CGTCGAGCCGCTGCCTGCCGGACCGGCTGACGGGGCCGGCTGGCGACAGCTGCTGACGGTCGATACGATGGTCGAGACGGTGCACTTCCTGCCGGAGACGATGTCCGAGGAGGACATCGGCTACAAGGCGCTCGCCGCCAACATCAGCGATATCGCAGCGATGGGCGGTCTGCCACGGCATGCGCTCGTCACAGTGAGCGCGCCGCCAGCTTGGGGGCCGGAGCGGCTGCGACGGCTCTATGACGGGCTCTATCGCTGCGCCGAGGACTACGGCGTCGCGGTAGTGGGCGGCGATACGACATCGGCGCCGCAGCATCTGGTCGTCAGCGTCACGCTCACTGGCGCGGTAGAGAGCGGGGCGGAGCTCACGCGCGCGGGCGCGCGGCCCGGCGACGCTGTCTTCGTCACCGGCCCGCTAGGTCGGTCGGCGGCGGGGCTGCACTATCTGCTGGCGGCGGGGCAGCGGGAGAGCCGAGGAGCCACTGCATCTGGCGATGGCGCTGCGACGGAGCGCGCCGCAGCAATTGCATCCGGGGACGGCGGGACTGCCGTCCCGCTGGAAGCGGCGGAGACAGACGGCACAGCGGCGCTCGTCCGCGCCCATCGGCGGCCCCGGCCCTCGGTGGAGGCCGGACGCTGGCTCGTTGCCAGCGTAGCATGCCGTTCGCTCAACGATGTGAGCGACGGTCTGGCTAGCGAGGCATGGGAGATCGCCGAAGCCTCCGGCGTCTCGCTCGTGCTGCGCGAGGACTGGCTGCCGCGCGCTGGCTCGTTGGCGAGCTACGGCAGCGCTGTCGGCATCGATCCGCTGACGTGGATACTCTACGGCGGCGAGGATTATGCGCTCGTCGGTACGATGGATGCCGATGCGGTGGCGACGGCCAAGACGGAGCTTGGCCGTCTCGGGATTCCTTTCTACGTCATCGGGAAGGCGCTGCCTGCGGCCGGCGCTCCGGGGGTATGGCTGGGG
>NZ_BFBX01000076.1:43956-46125 GCF_003851045.1 Paenibacillus sp. 598K
CTCCGGGGGTATGGCTGGAGCGGCCGTCCGACGGGATCGGAGGTTTGCGCCGGGAGCCGCTGGCGCGAGGCGGTTACGATCATTTTGCGACACCTACTACAGAGGAAAGAACTGATAGGCATGATAGTTAAGCAGTTGATATGGCAGGCCGCGGACGAAGCGGCGACGGTCCGTCTCGCAGCGCGTCTCGCATCGTGGGCGGAGCCGGAGACGGTGCTGGCGCTCGATGGCGAGCTGGGCGCCGGCAAGACGCGATTTTCACAGGCGTATGCAGCGGCGTTAGGCGTGCAGGGCGTCGTCAACTCGCCAACCTTCACGATCATCAAGGAATATGAGGGCGAGCGGCTGCCTTTCTACCATATGGACGTCTACCGACTGTCACTCGCGGAGGCGGACGAGCTGGGGCTGGACGATTACTTCTATGGCGCGGGCGTGACGATCGTCGAATGGGCGAGTCTGATCGAGCCGCTGCTGCCGCCCGAGCGACTGGAGATGAAGATCTTGCATGCGCCGGGAGGCGGACGCCGCTTTGAGCTGATCGGGCGGGGCGAGCGCTACGCGGCCTGGTGCCGACAACTAGAGGAGATGGGGGCGGAAGAGGCATGAAGCTGCAGGAAGGATTACAGCAAGGGCTCCATGCGTATCGTCCGGAGTCGGACGAGCCGCTGGTGTTGGCCTTCGATACGGCGACGGCCGCCTGCGCGGCGGCGCTCTTGCAGGGCGACCGCGTGCTGGCGGAGGTTCAGTCGCTGGCGGAGCGCAACCATTCGGTCAATATCGTCCCGCAGCTCCAAGAGCTGCTGCGGACTTCAGGCGTATCCGGCTCGTCGCTGACAGGGATCGCCGTCGGACTCGGACCAGGCTCCTATACGGGCGTGCGGATCGCGGTGACTGCCGCCAAGACGCTCGCCTGGGTATGGGACAAGCCGCTGGTCGGCGTCTCCAGTCTGGAGCAATTGGCGCTGGGCGGTTACTGGTCGGAAGCAGAGCGCGAGGTTCGCTCGGCGGAGCGGGCATGGCTCGTACCGCTGATGGACGCGCGGCGGGGACAGGTGTATACGGCGGCGTTTGCCGCCGCGCCGGACGGCTGGCATCGGCTCGCCGAGGATCGCATCCGGCTGATGCAGGACTGGCGGGAGGAGCTGTTGCGGCAGCTAGAGGACGTCGCTGAGGGCGCTGCTGGCGAGGAGCAGCCGAGTTCAGTCGTCTTCACCGGCGATCCGTCGCTGCATCTGGAGGAGATCGAAGCATTCGCTCAGCTGGCTGGCGAGCGCTGGCCGGAGCTCCGGGTCGAGGTCAGAGCGCATGTCGCGGAGGGACGCTGGGCCGGGCTGCTCGGCGCGGTCCGGCTGCTCGCGGGCGAGCGGGACGCGGCGCATGACCTCGTGCCCAACTATACGCAGCTGGCCGAGGCCGAGGCCAAGCTGCTGGCCCGCGCGCGGGAGGGCTCATGATGGCGGGCGGCGATGCAGGGCGTGTTGACCGTCACGTCGGGGACTGGCGCGAAGAAGCGCTTGTCTTCCGGGCGATGCGGATGGAGGATGTGCCTGCGATCTGCGAGATCGAGCGGGAGGCCTTTACGAGCCCGTGGACGGCTGAGGCGTTTGTGAACGAGCTGACGAGCAATCATTTTGCCCGCTATATGGTGATGATGCTGGAGGACGAGGTGATCGGCTATGGCGGCATGTGGACGATCATGGATGAAGCGCATATTACCAATATTGCGGTGCGGCACGATTATCGCGGCCAGGGGCTGGGCGAGCGGCTGCTGACCGAGCTGCAGCGGACGGCGGTGTTTTTCGGCATGACGCGGATGACGCTGGAGGTGCGGGTGACCAATGAACGGGCCCAGCAGCTCTACCGCAAGCTTGGCTTCGAGCCCTCGGGCGTGCGGCCGGGATATTATTCGGACAACAACGAGGACGCCCTCATCATGTGGGCCGAGCTCGATCCGCAGAAAGCAGGTGAACGGGCATGACGACAGAGCATGCGACAACAATGTCAGTAGCGTCGACGGCAGGAACAGCGTCATCGCCAGCGACGGTGTCAATGCCGACAATGGCGTCAACGTCAGCACCGGCGACAACGCCAGCACCGGCGTCACCGTCAGCAATGGCCTCACCATCAGCACCGGCGACATCGGCAGCGACGGCGACAACGCCAGCACCG
>NZ_BFBX01000077.1:0-31799 GCF_003851045.1 Paenibacillus sp. 598K
CGATATCGTCCGACCAATCGATGAAGCCCCACCAGCCGTCCCGATCCGCCCTCGCGAACAATCCGCTCTCGTCCTCTTGACGCTCGAACCAGTCCGCCAGCCGAACGGCATGCGGCCAGATCTCCCGCAGGAACCGGGCATCCCCCGAATAGGAATAGTACTCCCATGCGCCGAGCAGCCAGAACGCGCAGAAGTCCGGCAGCAGAAACGGATTGCGCAGCGGTCCGGTGCCGGGGATGGAGCCGTCGTCATTCTGGATTCGCGCCGACTGCAGCAGCGACTTGCGGACGATCTCCGGATTGCGATACGTCTGGTACGCGACTTTGGCCATCACGACAGCATCGGCCACCCAAAGGGCTGCTTCGCGATGCGGACAGTCCTCGAAATGATGCTGGCTGTTCACAACGGTGGTGTACCGTCCCGTCTCCCAGATCCGGTTCAGCTTGTCGTCGCTGCAGCGAAAGCTCGGCTCGCCCTCGTACGGATAGTGAACGAAACGAACGTCAAGCCGCTGGAGTCGAAGTTCGGCAGGCGTCGCCATCGCTGCGATCCTCAGATAGCGGAAGGCCCGACGGCCGAAGGGAGACAGCTTGTTGCGCCCCTTCCGCAACAGGAACGTGTCGGTCAGCAGCAGCTCCAGCGATTCCCCATAGAACATCTGGACGACCCCGCCCTCGTCCGCTTCGAGCTCCACCTCCGGGAAGCCGACGACCTCCGCGCCGAAATCATACGTAATCTGCGGCAGCGAGCCCGGAACAGAGGCATCGAGGACAACCGCCCCGCCTCCCGCATCGTCTCGCAATACAGCCTCGGGTCGCTCCAGTCGTCCCAGATAGGCTTCTGCGGCGACGACCGCCACAGGCTGCACAAGGGTCTCTCGCAATAACGGAATCTCGCGGGGCAGCAAGCGGGGCCATGGACCATCCGGCTGCTCCGCCCGGGCGACGACGACGGCCGTCGGCCAGTCGGAATCGTCGTAATCCGCGCGTTCCCAGCCGTCCTCCGCCTGAAGGTCGACGATCTCGCGATATCCGCCCCACAGATGCAATCGGCTGGCCTTCGACTGCCATCGGGGAGAGCGCCGGCACGGCCAATCCGCCCCGCTTGCGATCGAGCGCGTCGGCGCAGCGGCGTCCTCTGCCGTATCGAATAGATCGATCTGACAGATCGCCCCGCCAGGACCTTGGAGCTGCTCCGTCACGATCTGCTCTCGTCCGAAATTATGGGCGAGGATCGCCACGACGTTGGCTCCGGCATGCAGATGCTCCACGATGCTGTACGTATCGTAAGACATCCACGCCAGGTCGGCGGGCGCGGGCCCTCTTCCGATCGGATGACCGTTCACGTACACCTTGTATGCCTGATTGGCCGAGATGCGCAGCGTCGCGCGCGTCGGGAGCGACGTCAAGTCGAAGCGCTTGCGCGTTTCCACGTATACGTTATTCTCATCTCCCCCTTCGTTTACCCATATCCAAGCCGCCTGCCAGTTGTCTCTATCCATAGGTGACGCCCTCCTGCTTGTTTCATCAAGCCTTTTTATAATAAGTATACTTATAAAAGTATAATATACTTTTATTCATTGGCCTGCAACAAGTATGATCGAAGCGGGAAACTAAAAAAAGCGGTTAAGCAGGTGTCCCCGCTTAACCGCTCCTTCACCGACCTAACCATCGCTTCGCGAAATCATAGGTTCGGTCGCCGTTCCATACATGCCCGCCCGCAAAGATATGATGGACGAGGCGCTCCTCCGTCCCCGTCAGCCTGTAAGCCTGAGCGGCGATGTCCACCTGTTCGACGACATTGTCCACGCCCCGCTCGCCATTGAGCGGATCTTGATCTCCCGTCTCGATCAGCAGCGACCGCGGCGCGATCAAGGCGGCGATATCGCCCATGTCCACGCGCTCCCATAACCCGGGAACATAGTTGCAGGAGCAGTTGTACAGCTTCAACAAGGCGTCCTTGTACCCGTAGAAATAACCGCTGACGATCGCGCAGCTCACCCGCTCGTCGAGGGCCGACAGCCAGAGCGTCTGCAATCCGCCCCCGGACAATCCGCAGCAGCCGATACGATCCTGAGCGATATCTGCCCGGGTCCCGATATAATCGAGGAGACGCATCAGATCCCAGGTCCACATCCCGGTCAGCGACAGGCCCAGACCAATCGCCATGACGTTCAGCTGATTGCAGGTGCTGGATATGAACAGGTCCTCCTCGTCGCCCTGTCCCGACGATTCCCGACGTTCGCCGAAGCCCCTCGCATCCGGACAGAGCACCACGTACCCCCGCCGGACGAAGGATACGCCATAATCGGTATGCTCTCTGGCGATGCGCTCGGCTAGCGCGGGAATGTCCGTACGACCTGCCGGAGACAGCTTGCCTCCCGTGCCGTGTCCATGCGCCGCGATCATGCAAGGCCGTTGCTCGCCCGGCTGCAGATCGCCCGGGAGCAGCAGGTAGAACGGCATCCAGACGCCCGGCTCCGTCTGGATGAGCCATTTCTCGCGGCGGTATCCATCCTCCTGGACACTCTCCAGCCTCTCTGGCAGCAGCTCGCACGTCTCCATCCTCGCGATGCCGATCAACTCGCTCAAGTCGCTCCTCGTCTTCGTCTTCCAGGCCTCGTAGGCGTCGACATCCGACGCCGCCAATCGCAGCTTCCTTGCCTCCTTGTCGAACCTGCCTTCCAGACTGTCCATCGCTGTATAATAGGTTTTGATCGATTCCGTCCTCACTTCATGTCCTCCTTCAAGGCAAAACGTACAGTCGGCCCTCGCCCGGTGCGAACGAAGAAGACAATTCGCCGGTCGTCGCATTATAATTGGTCGCCGTCTCCAGACCGGTCGTTTTGGATACTTCAGTTACCGAAGCCGGCTTGGTGGACAAGGCAAACGATACCGTTCTTGCGTTCGCCGTATCCCGGTTGACTACCATCACATATTCCCTGCCGCTCGCATTCTTGAAGCTGCTCACGATGAGGGGCTGCGCCGGATCAACGGGCTGCCAGAAGAAGCTGGACGGCAACGCCATTGTCGAAGTCGGCAGCGTCCCGGTATGATACACCGCCTCCGAGTCGAGTCCGCTCAGCGTCGGACCGATCTTGAACAGCTCGGCATTGATCGCCTGGACCGAGGCGTACAACGGCCCCTTGGAGCCATCGGGGAGGATAATCCCGTCATGGAACGACTCGCCTTGGCCGCTCGGCGTCTCGTAGGTGAAGTAGTTGATGCCTTTTGCGCCGTAAGCCAGACTGGTGTAGACATTATACCTTACCTCATTGTCCGATGGCGAACGCAATCCGCCCGTTATCCCGACCGATTGGATATAAGTCCAGAAATCCAGGGATGCCAACTGCGCTTGTCGCCGGATAATCTCGAGATTCGTATAATATTCTCCGCTAAAGCCGCCGCTTGCGCTGAATGGATAATGATCGAACATGAGCACGTCCGGCTGCTTGCTCGCCCAGCGATACACGTAGTCTTCATAGGAGAAAGGGAGCAGGTTCTGATTGAGGGCAAACCAGAAATCCCCGTTGAGCGGCGTGCCCGAGGCATAGGCCGTGCCGTCCTTCTCCCATTGCGTGCCGTTCGCGGAACGGATGACCCAGCCGACAGCATTGTCGCCGCCCCCGCCATGGGTTAATTCCCAATAGTACACCGTGTTCGGGGTGACCGCAGCATTCACCTCAAATAGAGGAAAGCTCGTGGACGAGCCGGACAAGGTGCTCTGACCGAGCAGCGTCGTCTTGGCCGCCGAGTCCCATAGCTTCAGCGTCAGCGGTTCGTTGCTGCCCCACTGACTATGGTCGATATACAGTTGAATCGTCGAGATATGCGTCGTCCCTGCGTTGGTCTTAAACGATTGGCCAAGCGCGCTGCCAGGCGTCACATACTCGCCGGTCTGGGCGCCGAATCCGAGATTGGCCGCATAGGTCGGCAACAGATTGACGTAGGTCATATGGTTCGGATCGGCCTGTCTGAAATTCTCCATCGTGCTATGCAGCCCTGCCATTGCCGATGCGGAAGGCTCATCCATCAGATTGTAACCCAGCAGTCCGGGGTTGGAGGAATAATGGGAGACGATATCGTTCACCGTGGCCATCGAAGGCACCACGCTGCCGCTGTACATCTTCTGTCCGTAATTCAGCTTGAACCAGAAATCGTAATTGCTCAGCGCCGTTCCATTCTGATACGCCGTCCCTCCGGCGTATACGTCGGCCGTATTGCCGACGACCCAGCCGATGTTGGAGGTACTGTCGCTCGTCAGCTCGACATAGTAGATCGTATTCGGTTCGAGCCATTTGTATAATTTGAAGAGGGGATAATTATCCTCTACGGGCCCTGTAATCGAGTCAGAGCCGATCAGCTCCGTTTTACTGGGCGAGTTGTACAGGCTTAAGGTCAGCTTCCTGCCGGTCGTCCATTGCGTTTTGTCGATATAGAGCTGAATCGTATCGATCGCCACATCCCGTTCGTCGGGCGTCGTGAACGTCTGGCCGAGCGAGTTGGCGCTCGACACGTATTTGCCGTCATTGCCGACCGTTTGCCCGACCGTGAACTTATGCGAGCCGAGCCGGTCGTCCTGGACGATACACTTCAACCCTTGCGCCGCGCACTGCGCCAGCGCCGCATCGTTCTGATCATACCAATATACGCCGTTGGAGAGCAGCACGTAGGTGGCATTCATGTCTTTGATCTCCTGGTATTTGGCGCTTGTCGTCTCCTCAGGGCTTGGCGACCAGAAGATGCCGATCGGGAACGGCCCGACATCGGGCACTGCGGCTTGCACGGATGTCCCCATGGCCAAGCCGGCCACAGCAACGGATAGGATCGCGATTTTCCTCGTCATACGCTTCATGTTATGCGCCTCTCCCTCCGCTCCGGTTTATGGGAGCCTGTTCATTTCTGTTAACTGCCGGGAAGCCTCGTCGAGCAGTTGCTGTCCCCCGGCCTCCAGCCATCTTTGCCTGAATGCGTCGTAGTCGTCTGTCTTGCCCAGAATATACGCGATGTCGAACGCCTGCGTCAGCTTCTTCAGATCCGATGTCATCTGCGTATCGAGATGCAGCAGCTCGTGATAATTGGTGTAGCTGGCCAAGCTCTTCGCCTTTCCGTCCAATGCCAGCTGCTTCTGGTCCGCAAGGCCGGGACGATCGGTCTGCCCCTCGAGCACTCCATCCTGGCTGGTCGCGACCCACGTCCCCCAATCATGCGCGCCGATCTTCTCTTTTCGGTACGGATCGTTTTTCAGACTGATGTATTTTGCTCCATCCTCGAGAGCGGTCACAGTTTGCCCATTGACGCCTACGCCCCAACGAAGCGCCCAGTACCCTTCGGTCGGATACACGGTCGCATCGAGGAAGGTCAGGATGCGCGCCATCTTCTCCGGATCTTTCGCGGCCTGCGCGGATACGGCCAGCATACCTCCCGCGATCGGGGCGGGCGGACGCTTGCCGCCGAGCTCCGAGCCTTTCGGAATCTGCATCGCATCCCACCACGCGACCGTACTGCCGGTCGCCCCGTTTGTCTTCTCGCCCTCCTGGACGATGATGCCCGGGTAGTGAACGATACCGATCTTGCCCTCGTATAACCTCCGCTTCCGCTGCTCCCAGCTCTGCGTATACCAGTCGGGATCGATCAGCTGCTCCTGGACGAGGGTTCGCATGAACGCAAGAAATTTCAAGTGCGTCCCGTTGACGACAGAGTGCTGCGCCATGCCGTCCGGACCGACATGGAAGCCGGTCGGACCATACATCGATTCGAGCACGCCGATCTCGCCGACATCGCTGCCCGCGCCTGCGGAGCTGATCCCCCAGGTATCGTCCAGTCCGTTGTTGTCCGGATCGTCATAGGTGAAGCTGCGCAGTACGTCGAGCAGCTCGACATCTGTCGTCGGCACAGGCAGCTGCAGCGCGTCCAGCCAGTCCTTGCGCAGCATCAACGTCCATGTGTATTCATCCGGCAGCTTCGGCAACCCGATCACCTTGCCATCGACCGTCGCATACGCCTTCATCTGGTCGCTCCACGTTCGCGTCACGTTGGGAAGCCTGGTCAGATAGGGCGTCCAGTCGTCCAGCAGCACCCCCTGCTTGTGCAGCTTCGCGATCAGGCTGCGGTCCCATGCGAAGATCAGATCAGGCTGCTCGGCGGACGCGAAGCGCACGAGCAGCCTTGCCTCCAGATCTCCGACTGGCATGGCGTTCATCGTCATGTCGATCTTGTATTGCTCTTTCATCCACTGTCTCCAGGGGTCTTCCTCATCGGTCGGAATATTGGACCATCCGTTTTCCATCATTTCCAGCCGGATCGTGTCCGTCGAAGCTTTGGATTGCAGCTTGTCGTCCGTTTCAAGCGATGACGGATTCGAGCTGCCCCCAGGCGTCGTCGGTTCGTTCCGGTCCTGGCACCCTGCAGCCGTAACCGCCAGCACCAGCGCAACTGCGAGCCACGGGGCCCGCCGCTTTTTGTTCATCTGTTCATCCTTTGTTCGTTTCATTCGTCCAGGCACCGTTCCCTTCCTCCAACGCTGCGATCGTTCCGCACCGCCGGATGAGTGACCACCTCCCTTTGTCGCCAATGACATCATTATATAGAGGAGAATTGGCCAACTTAAATAACCGGATATTGCGATAAAGGAACCGATCTTGCGAATATGGCGGCTAAATATCGGATTCACGTAGCGTCCCTGCGGTAATCGGCGGGCCCGATGCCCGTGAAGTCCTTGAATACGCGGCTGAAGTGCTTCCAGCTCTTGTAGCCGACCTGTTCGGCGACCTCATAGATTTTGGCGCCCGGCTCCCTGAGCATCTGCTTGGCTTCCTCCATACGCAGCGCCGTCACATATTCGAGAAACGTCATATCCGAGCGCTCGCGGAACAGATGGCTCAGATAATGCGGACTTACATATACTGCTGCCGCCACGTCGGCCAATGTGAACGAAGTCGTCAAATGGCCGCGAATGTACGCCTTGGCGGCTACCAGCACATGGCCCTCCAGCTTGTCCGGAGAGATCTCCTCGACGATCCGGCGGATCTGATCCTGCACGCGCTGTCGCAGCTCCGCTTCATTGCGTACCCATACCCACTTCAGGATCAGATCGGCCGTCGCTTGCGCGCGCAGCATCGAAGACGCCGACTGCCGCTCCTCCATTAGCTCATACATGATCAGCAGCATCGCTTCCATCCCACGCACCAACGAGCCGGCGTCCCCTCGCTCCAGCCAAGCGTCGAGCCGTCTACTCGCCTCGGTCTGCAAGGCCGCTTCGTTGGCGGTCTCAAGTGCCGCCAGCAACGCGTGCCATTCGGTCTTCATGCGTTCGCCGCCTCTCTCCTGGTCCGCATCGTAGCGATAGATTCCCGAGCCGCGAAACAGGCGGGCAAGCAACGCCTGACAGGCTTGATAATAGGGCGAAGCGCCCGTGCTCCCGCGGCCGAGGGGGGCGGACATGCCGATACTGACCGACAGCTTCATGCTGTCGCGCCAAAAGGCGGTGAACCGCGCCGCGAATGCGTCCACGATCCGCTCTCCCTCCTCCTGCGAATCGGCGAAAGCGCCGATGACGAGGTTGGCATCGCCCAGTCTAACCGCATCGGCAAGATAACAGAGGTGACCGAGCTCGTCGGCGAGCTCCTCGAACACTTTGACCATGAGCCAGGACACCAGCTCCGCGCCTCCAAGCTCTTGGACTCTCGCCTCCTCCATCGTATCGATATCCGCAGCGAGGACGAGCTTCCAGGGGGCATCCATCTCCTCGAACGCCGTTCTCGGCATGTTTTTGCGTCTCGTCCGCAGCCTGTGAGTGCTATGATCCGCCGCGCGCAGCAGCGCGCGCTCCAGCTCCTGCTCGTCTACCGGCTTCAGCAGATAATCGACCGTCGAGAGTCGCAGCGCCCTCTGCATATAGGCGAAGTCCCCGTACCCGCTAAGTACGATGATCTGGATCGCTGGATACCGATAGCGGATCGTCTCCGCCATCCCCAGCCCGTCCATGCCCGGCATCCGAATATCCGTAATGACGATCTGAGTCTCCGTACCGCCGAGGAACTCCAGCGCAGCGATCGCATCCCCCACCGCGCCGACTACCTCGATGCGGGTATCGTCAACCGTCATCGCGCCGAGTATGACACGCAGCCCTTCCCTGATCTCCTGTTCGTCGTCAACGATCAGCACCTTCATCCTGGACCACCCCCTCCGTCTGCGACGTTCCCTTCTCCCGATAGCGGGATATAGATCGATACGACCGTTCCCGCCCCCTCGATGCTCTCGATATACATTTCGGCTCGGCTCCCGTAGATGAGCTGGATTCGCTGATACACATTACTCAGACCGATACGTCTCCCGTCCTGCCCTTCCTTCCTCGCGGCGTGGTGCTGGAGCGACTGCACCAGATCATGCAAGCGATCGGGAGGGATGCCCTTGCCTTCATCGATGACGTAACAGATCATGTGATCGCCTTGCTTCTTCAAGCGCACCGTGACGCGAATCCGATGATCGTAAGGCGAGGCGCTATGCGCAATCGCGTTCTCGACGAGCGGCTGCAGCAGCAGGCTCGGGAACGGAACGTCCATGAGCGCCTTATCGACCTCGGTCTTGACGCTCAGTCGGTCGCCAAAGCGGAGCTGTTGGATACGAAGGTAGTTCTCGATGAAGTCCATCTCCGTTTTTACGTGTACCCGCTCCTGGAGGTTGGCCGCATGATACCGGAGAAGCTGACCGAGCGCGACCAGCGCTTGCTCGCCTTTTGCAGCATGGCCCTTGCGGATGGTCATACGGATCGTCTCCAGCGCGTTATGCAGGAAGTGCGGGTTGATCTGGCTTTGCAGGGCGCGTATTTCGGCTTCCTGATGGAGCAGCTTTTCTTGCATTACCTCGCTGAGCAGCACCTGGATTCGCTTCATCATTTGCCGATAGGCTTGCTCTAGCTGTCCGATCTCGTCATAGCCGACTTGCCCGGCATGGACGGACGGCGTAGCCAGGTCCACCTGTCTTCTGCTCAGCCGGATCAATCGCCGCAGCGGATTCGTCATACGGATGGAGAGCATCGCCGAGAGCAGGATCACGCCGAATACGCCAAGCGCGATCCAGGCTACGATCCAGTCCTTGACCTGATCGACCTCTTGGCTGACGTTCTGGAGCGGGATCACGCCGACGACCTTCCACCCGCTCGCTGCGGAGCGATTATAGCTGACCAGCATCTGCTCGCCCGCTATCGTCTGGATGCTTGATCCCGAATTGTCCCGCGCCTCCGACCAGTCCGCTCCGTAAGCGCTTTCCCATTCTTTTCCTAACTGACTGTGATCGGAGGCGAAGACGATCCGGTTGCGATGATCGACGACATAGAGCCTGGCGTTCGCGCCAAAATCGATCCCGTGCATAATGTCCCGGATGGAGTCGAGCGTGCCGACAATTTGCACGATGCCGCTGAGCGTCTTCGAGTTGGGGCGACGAATCGGCTGAACGACCGAAAAGGCGTCATAATCCCCTATAAACGGATTGTCGCCAAATAACTGGAATGAAATGGTGCCAAGCACGGTCGGCGTGTATTGATCAAGATCGATGTCGCCATACCACGGTTGCGTCTCATAGGCTGCTTCAAGCCAGATGCCGCCTGCCGATTGCCGGACATAGACTTGCCCCGAGCGGCTATAGAACAGTCCCACGACATATTCCTTGCCGGGATTCGAGGTGATGAAGGACAGGGCTTCATGGAGCTTGATCGTATCCTCCAGCCGCCGCTCCGCTCCAGATCGTTCGAAGCCGTCCAGCGCCTCCTCGATCAGCGAGCTGTAGGGCTCGAGCAGCGCCATCTGGGAGAGGGATTTGACATCGTCGACATAGTTCTCCAGCCTGACGTTCACTTGGTCGAGCACTTGGGGGATGTAGTTTTTGATCTGGGTCTCCATGGCCTGACGAGAGATATGGTACGATACGAGCCCGACCACGATGACGATGAACGTCAGCAGCAGCGAAAATACGATCGCCAGCTTGTAGGCGATCGGCCAATGCCTGAATTGCCAACCGTTTATGCGCACGCAATGTTGCCTCCCCTGTTGTGTTGTGCTTGATGGCGCAAGGATCAATTCCTCTTCTCGATGAACAAGGAATGACGATGCTCGCGATACTGGGCAGGCGAATACCCGGTCTTCTTCTTGAAGAGGGCGTGGAAAAATTTCAAGTCGCGGTAGCCTACGAGGGTGGCAATCTCTTGAATCGAATAAGCGGGCTGCCCCAGCAGCTCGATGCTTTTTTTGATCCGCACATTCTGGATATATTCCTTGAACGTCTGTCCGGTCACCTGCTTGAAATGCTTCTGCATATAGCTGACGCTGGTCGAGATCAACTGCGCCGCTTGCGTCAGGGTAATCGGCTGGTCGAAGTGCCGGTCGATAAAGTCCAGGATCGCGCCGATCCCCGAAGCAGCCGGCAGGCCTTGCGACGGACGCGTCTCCAGACGGTACAAATAGACGAGCAGCGCGGTGAGCTGGGCGTACAACACTGCCTCGAAGCCTGCTTCTCGGGCGCAATACTCGCGGTGCATCGCCTCCATAAGCTGCTGTGCGGTCGACTCTGTATCTCTATAATGGGAATAGCGCAGATCGTTCGGGGCCAGGATGGCGGATAGCTCTGCGGGCAACGGATAGGCTAGCGCCAGTTGGCGAGGAAGCCGCTCGTCGAACAAGCAATTGTAGACGATCAGCTCGTCCTTGGTCGACGCCGAGGCGGGGCGATACACATGCTCGGTGCCGATCGGAATGACGAACAGATCGCCCTTCTCCGCTACGATGCAGTCGTCGCCAATATAATGAAATCCCTTGCCCTCGGCCACATATTGAAGCTCGATGAAGGTATGCAGATGAAGCGGCAAGCCAAAGGACTCCCGCTCGCGCGTAATATGCATCGGGAACCGATCGTCCCAATAATCTTCGCCAACGAGTACACGCCTGTCGCCGCTCATCGTCCCCCGCTCCTCTCCGCCGCAAAAAATAAGATTGCCCTATTCATAGCACAGATTGCCCTCTATAAACAAGCAAAATTGCTATGCTATGCTGAGGAAAGCAGCAAGAACTGTTGATTAGAGGAGGAGCTTCATGAAGTGGGAAGCACAATGGATATGGCGTAGCAACGACGTTCAAATCAATGATTTTGCCTATTTCCGCAAGACGTTTACGATGTCGGCGCAACCAGCGTCGGCGCAGCTGTATGTCTCTTGTCACCATTATGCGAAGGTGTATGTGAATGGGGTCCGGCTTGGCGGGTACGGCACGCCTGCGCCTACCGATCCCGAGCGCAGAAAGCTGTACACGTCCTACGAGGTGGCGCACCTGCTGCACGAGGGCGACAATTGCATCACGGCCGATGCGCATTATCTGGGGGGCGACTGTCAAAACTCGGTGAACGGTCTGCCGGGCTTCCGGCTGGAGCTGCATTGGCAGGATGCGGATGGCGAGACGTCCAGGCTACTCTCGGATACGAGCTGGCAGACGCTCCTCGATATGCCGCATCAGATCGGCGCGCCGTACCAGCAGAACCGGAGAATCTCGGCGATCGAAGCATACGACGCCAGGAAGCTGGACGCGCAGTGGCGATATGCGGGAGGCGCATTCGACGCTGTGTCTGCATCTGCTCAGTTGGCTGCGATAGGCGCGGACGAGTGGCCGATGCAGGCGCAGACGATACCCGAAGGGCAGATCGGGGAGGAGATGATCCCTGAGCAGCTCGGCGTATTGTGCGGTAGCGAGGAGGAAGGAACCGTACAGATCTTCGATGCGGGCCGCGTCGTCAGCGGCTGGCCGCGCATCCGACTCAAGGGCTATGCCGGCGTCACGCTTCGCATGCGCTACTCCGAGAATCTCGACTCGCAGGGACGCGTGGGGCATAACGTAGCCAATGAACACTCCGACACATACTATGACGAATATACGATGCGCGGCGACGAGGTGGAAAGCTGGCAGCCCGATTTTTCGTATAAGTCGTTTCGGTTTGTCGAGATTACCGGTTACCCCGATCCCATAACAGCGGCAATGGGCGATCTCGTCGTATGCGCGGCTCATACCGCCCTGCCCTACGTTGGGCATTTCGTATGCTCGGACGAGCTGCTGAATCGCTTGTATGAAGCCGCGATTCATACACAGAAGAACAATATGCTCGGGCAATTCGTCGATTGCCCACACCGCGAGCAGGCGCAATACCTGGCAGATACCGAGCTGCAATCCGAGCTGCTGCTCTATAATTTCGATGCGGTTGCCATGCTGGACAAAACCTTATCCGACTTTGCCGATGCGCAGCTGCCGGACGGCACATTCCCCTTCGTCGCGCCGACAACGTACGAACACCCGGATTTCCATATCCAGATCCCGGAGTGGGACCTGCACTACGCGACGTTGCTATGGAAGCTGTACGAGGCAACCGGCGAGTCGGCGCGATTAGCCGACCACTATGACACGATGGCGAGCATGATCGCCTATTACATCGGCATTATCGATCCGGACATGGGGCTCGTCCCGGTAGACAAAGGCTGGCATATTAGCGACTGGCCCTATCCGACGGTAGAGCACGAAGGGGACTTCCTGACGGTGCAGCAGATCAAGCTCGTCCAGGCGCTCGATGTGGCAGGAAGAGCGGCGGCCCTGCTGGGCAAAGCCGAAGACCGGGAGCGGTATGAAGAACAAGCCCGTGCGCTGCGAGACCGTGTCAACCAGCATCTGTATGTGCCGGAGGTCGGCGGCTACAAGGATAGTATCGCTTCCTCCGCCACCCATCAGGGGGTAAGCGCCATCGCCTTGTCCGCCGATATCGTGCCGCCGGAGCTGCGCGCCCGCACGCTCGCCTATGTGAAGCAACGGGAATGGGAGTGCAACACGGTGCTGTCGCTGCCGCTGCTTCGCATGTTGTTCGACAACGGCTGCGAGGCGGAAGCCTATGCCATCCTCAACCGGCGCGAGTATCCCGGCTGGCTCCATATGATCGAGCAAGGGTCCAGGACGTTATGGGAAGGCTGGCAGGATATCGAGAGCCACTCCCATGCGTGGAACGGCTATCCTCCGAGACTGCTGCAAGAGTATATCGTCGGCATCCGTTCGGCAGCGCCGGGCTTCACCTCCGCCGTGATCCGACCTTATCTGGCAGCCGATCTAACCTTTGCCGAGGCGACCATTTGGACCGCTCAGGGCAATATTCATGCTCGCTGGGAAAAGGCCGCTTCCGGTCAACTTCTCGTCACGACTCATATTCCTCCGGGCGTATCCGCACGGCTGGAGCTGACTATTGGCGATCAGGTGATAGAGCAGGATCTAATGACAGGCGTGAGCGAGTTGGCTTTTTAGGACCTTGCTTCATCCCTGGAGGTTTCGGATAATGGATGTAAAAGAGGAAGGAAGGGATTACCGATGAAAAAACGTCCGTCCACCCTGTTATGCGCCATCCTGGCGCTCGTCCTTGCCATCATGCCGTTCCAGGCGGTCCATGCGGATTCGCCTGTCACCTCCACCGACTTTTATGTAGCGTATGCGGATGAAGCGATCGTCCAGACGGCGCGCGCTTCGCGCGTCATGACGCCGGAGCTGGCGTCGTACTTGGCGGATGAGGATCAGCCGCTCGCCGTGCGCGCCGCCGTGATCAATGCCATCGGATGGGAAAGCGAACGGACGGAAAGAGCCGAGACGTTCGCGCAACTGACGTATAACAAGCCGCTGACCGAGCTCGCCAAGACCGACCTGCGCGGCGACGAGCGGTTTGTAATCGGTTATTTGCTGGCGATGGACGATTACCTGGATACAAACGAGGCAGAGGTTTGGTTGGCGGACGCCAGACCGCTGCTGCCGGACAGCTTTACCGTGGCGTTGATCCATGCTCTGATCCAGGCGCAAGGCGAGATGAAGAACGCTGCCGGATGGCCGCAGGTATGGCGGACGGTGGCCGAGGTGGCGTTCGATCCGGACCTGCAGATGGATATGCGGCCGGAAGCCGCCGAGATCATCATCGATTATATGGTGAGCTACAGCGACAAACGGGTGATCAACCCGTTTGCCGAAGAAAGCCGCTTGACGCTGTATATCGGAGCAAGCGAATTCGCGCTCAACGGCGAGATGTTCGAGATCGATCCCGGTTACGGCACGGCCCCGGCCTTGGTGGACGGCGGAGCCTACTTGCCGGTTCGTTTCCTGACGGAGGCGGTCGGCGGTACGGTCGGCTGGGACGCAGCTACGCAAACCGTGACGGTCGATACGGCGCATGTGACGATGGAATTGCAAATCGGAGCGACGACCGCCGTCGTCAACGGCAAGGAACAGCAGCTGCTCGGCTCCCCCTACATCGCCAATGGCCGCACAATGCTGCCGTTCCGTTTCATCGGCGAGGCGCTTGGCTTTGACGTATCCTGGAATGGCGCAAACAGCGAAATCGGGTTAACGCTGAAGTCGCAATCCCATAGCTAAAGGCAGCATGACGGCGAATACGGCCGTCGGCTACCATGTTTAGCAAAAGCTCCTTGTGATATAATGGGAATCATGTGCCGGGTTAAGGAGATGTAGGGATCATGAACTTCGACAAAATTAACAATTTAAAAATAGAGTTAGATTCGCTTCGACCACTCCCGGCTGCAGGCGTGCGAAATTTAGACGAGATTTACCGTGTAGAGTGGACTTATCATTCTAATGCTATTGAGGGAAATACATTGACCCTGCTTGAAACCAAGCTGGTTTTGGAAGAGGGTCTTACGATTGGCGGTAAGAAATTACGAGAGCATTTCGAGGTTATCAATCATGCAGAGGCCATTCACTACGTGAAGGACATCGTTAACCGAGAGCTAGCATTGTCTGAATATGTAGTGAAGTCGATTCATCAGCTTGTGCTGAGAAATATCGATGACAACGCTTGAAGAAGCCAGTGTCCATGATAACCTAAATCCGTTCATTCACTTGATTGCGGAATGCGTAGAGGAGAGCTTGCTAAAATATATTTCCGTTGTCAAGTGATCCCCAACCAAATATCCGAAGCCTTAAACAGCAAGCGCAGGGCTCTCCCCCAGCATCTGCTGTTTTTTGCATTATTCTCGCGCGAGGAGGCAGACAATCCATGGGAGGAACGAATGTATGGGATGCGGAGTGGGAGGTTAACGAAGAGCAGGCGCGGACGCTGATCGGCAGGCAATTCCCTCAGCTATCATCGAAGCAAGTGAAGCGATTGGGCTGGGGCTGGGACAATACGGTTTTTCTCGTCGGTGACGAGTACGTCTTCCGATTTCCAAGAAGAACGTTTGCAGTTGGCTCGATTCGTATGGAAGGGAAGCTGCTGCCGAAGCTGGAGGCCTATATGACCCTCCCCTATCCGAAACCGTTGTTTTATGGCGAAGCAAGTGACGAATATCCGGCACCATTTCTTGGCTATGCCCACGTGCCAGGAGATTTCCCAATCGGTTTGACGGAAGAACGCCGGGCTTTATCGGCAGAGACGCTGGCGATATTTTTGCAGAGATTGCATGAGTTTCCGGTGCAGGCGGCGCTGAAGTGCGGAGTTCAGCAAGATCATCGAAACTTGACGGACATCGCATCGCGTAAAGTGAAAATGGAGGGCTTTCTATCGAAGGTGGTTGAACACTTGTCGCCGGAGGAGTCCGGTGCGATCAAAGCTTATATTAACAGGCTGCACAAGGATCGTGTCGAGCCGGTGAATGTGCTGCTGCATGGCGATCTTCATTTCAAAAATATGCTTGTGAATGAGAACGGGATCGTTTCCGGCATTATTGATTGGGGCGATCTGAGCGTAGGCCATCCGGCTTGCGATTTGAGCGTTGCTTATAGCTTTTTACCGCCTTACGCTCGCGACGTGTTTTTCGAAACATACGGAGGAGCGGACGAGGAAACGAAGCTGTTGGCGCAACTGATCGCGGTATACATCCCCATACTGATCTTAATGCAGGCGGTAGATGACGGGAATGAAGCGATTGCGGCAGAGGCGAAATCCAACATTATGCGGGCACTGTCGGATTAGGCTCATGAAACGCAGCCCCCTTCCACATCGAGAGGGGGCTACGTTTTTTCCACTGTCATGTCTTAATGAACCTGTTAAGGCGTCTGCACCAGCACATCGTCGAAGGAAGCTGCGGCATTGTAAGCGCGCAAGCCAACCCCGCCCGTAGCGAGACTGCTGTCGACCAGGCTGAATCGCTTCGCGCCATCCAGATACGCCGTAATCGTCGTCCCCTCGAACCTCAGACCAAAGGTATGCCAGCTGCCGCTCGCTATGGTCTGATCGACGCTGCGCAACACATAATTGTTGCCGTTCACGAGCTTGAGCAGTTGGAGCTGCTGGGTCGTCCAGTTATAACGCAGATAGTACATATTGTTGGCATCCTGATAGCGACCGAGCAGCCCCGCCGACGGGGTAGCTCCGCTGCCGACGCTATCGATCCGCACTGCCGCCTTGACGAAATAATCGCTCCAGCCGCTGCCGGCATAGGTCGCCAGGTGCAAGCCGTTCGCCAATGTCGAGCGATACACCTGCTCCGTCCCGCCGGCCTGCCATGGCCCGCCTGTCGTGCTCCAGCCGCTCGCTGCTCCGCTGGCGAACGTATCGGCAAAGGCCGTGTTCCAGATCAGGAGCGACTTGGTGCGCGTATTGTTGTACTCCTGGGCTTCAGTTAGCTGCGAGGTCGCATCGGCGATAGCCGCGATCGTATACGTCCCGGCCGCCGATGGCTGCCAGCTTTGTGAGCTGCCTGCCGACACAGTGGCCTTCTCCCCCGGCTGCAGTGCAGGTATCGGTACAGTGGCTACAGCCGTACCATCGACCTGGAATTGCAGCAGCGCACCGCTCGCTGACGGGATCGCTTGCGTGCCCAGATTTTGCACCTCTGCTTGCAGTACGACAGGATCGCCCAAGGCCGGATCGCTTGGCGTCCAGTCGATCCGATTGACGACCAGATCCGGCGCGGCGGCCGCGCCGGACGGACAGGTCGTCGTCCACGTCGCGAAGTTATACGTGCATGTGCCGCTGCCGGTCTGCATCGTCAACACGCCCTGGCGCGCCTGCTGCATCCAAGGATTGTCGAGGAGCGGCCAGTTGGCATAGTCATAGGCGACCCCGTCGACGCTGCGCGCTCCGCCATAGGCGATCGTCATCACCTTGCCCTCCAGATTCGTAAAGGTCAGACTCGGATTGGTCGCCGACACACCCGAATCATCGATCGGCAGCAGCTTCACCGCATCAGCGAAGTCCTGCAGCGTGGCATAGTCCTCCGCAGGCGCCGTCTCGATGATGATGCCGTTTTTCGGCGCAGTGTTCTTGAACCAGCGGTAGCGCCCGTCGTCCTCGAAGAACGTATACGAGCCCGCCGTCATCTTGGCCCCGATATAGACCGGACCGGCATCCATGAAGATCCAGCCCGCTTGCTCCGACACGTCCTCCAGCGCGGTCTTGGAGACGAGGCCGCGGATATAAGGATAGGCGTCATTGGCCTGCATCTTGATGACCGATACCTGAGTGCCCTTGTATTGCAGGGTCTGCATATTGCCCGTCGCGCCATCGAGCCGGAGCTGCCCCTGTACATTGGCATTGGACGTATCCTTGTGCGGCTGGTTGATGAAGAAGGTGCTGTTCGGCTGATCGGATACCCACTTCACCTGTCCTTCGTGGACCTGGTCGCGGTAGAGCGGACCGCCGCCATAGCCGTTGTAGGTGCTCGTCACGCCGTATTCCCGATTGATGTACGTATAGCGCTTGAAGCCCTCGGCATTGTCGCCGCCTACATCGGAGGTCTCGCGGTGGACATAATCGGTCGTCCGCTCGTGCGCGGCGTTCACCACCGATGCCGGGGGGCGGTAGCTGGAGATCGCCGCCGAGATCGCGAAGATACCATCCGGATACCACTCATTGTTCGACTCCAGGAAGCGCATGAAGGTCGCCGGCTGCTCCCCGCCGAAGTACAGCCAGCCCAGGATCAGGCTCTCAGACGGATGCTTGGGCTCGAACTCGGGCGTGACCATACGGAAGCTCGACGTCACATGATAGCCCTCCAGCCATTCCGGCGCCCACTGCGCCAGCAGCCAGTCGTAGGTCAGCTTCGCCTTGTTACGTATCTCATTGTCCGTCGCATGATCGATGAGCGACAGCAAGGAGCTGGTGTAAGACGGCATATACGTGGAGGAATCCTGCTCCATGATGCCCTCGCGCGGCACCCGATCAAAAAATTCCAGCAGCCAGTCGCGCCCTCTGTCGGCGCCGACATGCTCGGCCACCTCCGGCCACTCCTGCCCCGCCAGATAGCGGGCTACCGAGTGCATCAGATGATGATTTTCCGTCGAGCCGCCATTGTACGCGCCGGACGGATGGCCGCCGATGACCGTCTTGGCCAGCTCGCGCATCTCGGGCGTATACAGATCCTTGTACCGCAGATAGCTGTCCATCGCCGCATAGAAGTCAAAAATGTCTCCTGTACGCTCCAGCGCCTCCTGCGCCATCGTCAGCCCCCGATTGAGATTACCCAGCTCGAGGCTGGCCTCGGCAATCCAGGAGTGGTACTTCGCGTAGTTGGTGTAGCGGTTGTCGACGCCGTTCTGGATCGGAGCCTCCTCTGGCGAATGGGCGTCGAAATATTCCAGTAGTGCAGCAGCCCTCGACTCGAAGGTCGATAGCGGCGGATTGGCAGACGCGGTACCTGCGAATGGCTGGCCGCTCCACGCCCCGGCCGGGGTGACGATGGCGGCAACCGCCATCAAGCAGACGATCCATCGCGACAGCGATCTTCGCCATGCATAAGCTTTCTTCATTACAATAGCCTCCCATCAATTTGTGCAAGCGCTTACCACATTACACTATCAAATAGCGTCGCTTCAGGGAAGCAACGCTTTTGTGCAGAAACGATACATTCTTTGGGAAAGTAGTGGATTGCATTGTCAGCTTAAATCGTATAATATATTTAAGTGATCAAGTATTTGATCATTTCGACATAAGGTGGCGAAACAGTGGATCAACGTTTATTGGACAAAAAGCAAGCGCTGATGGCAGAAATCAAGCAGGCGTCCAGCCTGTTCAAAGCGATGGCCGATCCGGTCAGACAGGATATACTGATGATGTTTATGCTCCACAAGCGGATGAATGTGGCCGAAGTCGTGGAGAAAGCTTCCTTGTCCCGTCCGGCCATCTCGCATCACTTGAGAATCATGAAACAGGCGGGCCTCCTAAGCTCCGTCAAGGAGAAAACCGAGGTGTATTACAACCTTGAGTTGGGTGACTCCGTAGTGAATCAGCTGAGGACGATCGTTCAGCTTGCCGAGCAGATTTTGGAGGACCCGGCCAAATCCTGATTGCTTGACCTGACTTCTTATCTCATAGGAAGTCCTCTTCTCCACCTTTAAATGATCAAATACTTAATCATTAAATCACTTAATCATATCAGGAGGGATTATGATGACATGGAGTTATAACGGTCAGACAGCACTGGTTACAGGCGCTTCCTCGGGGATCGGCGAGGCTTTTGCACGGGAATTGGCGCGCAGAGGCTGCCATCTGGTCCTGGTCGCCCGTTCGAAAGAGCGGTTAAACCAACTGGCGCATGAACTGGAATCAGCTCATGGGGTAAAGGCGCTTGCCTTGACGGCCGATCTTGCTGACCCTGCATCTGCCGAGCAGGTGATGGGCGAGCTGAACGATCGGCAATGGCGGGTAAATATCCTTGTGAACAATGCGGGATTCGGTACGAGGGGGAGCTTTCATCAGCTGCCCCTGGACCGGCTCATACAGGAGATTCAATTAAACACGGCCACACTGACTGAACTCACACATCGCTGCCTTGGACCGATGACAGCGTCAGGGAATGGGGTCGTCATCAATGTGGCTTCGCTGACCGCCTTTCAGCCGACGCCTTATATGGCTGTGTACGGCGCTACCAAAGCTTATGTCCTCTCCTTCACGGAGGCGCTATGGGCAGAGTACCGGTCGCAGGGGGTTCGGATCGTCGCTTTATGTCCCGGAGAGACCAGCAGCTCCTTCCATCAGGTATCGGGCACGGATGATCTCAAGGGCAAGCGTATGGAGCCGGAAGAAGTCGTTCAGGCGGCTTTACGAGCGGTCGATCAGGATCGCAGCAGTACGATAGCTGGGAGAAAAAACTTTATCCTGGCGCAGTTGCCCCGCTTCTTGCCTCGACGGACCGTATTAAACGTCGTGCGGGGCATGTTCGAGCAAACGTCCTCCAAGTAATGCGTTGGAGCGGTCGCAAAAAGGCCATCCTGGGCAGATGACCTTTAAGCGATGCTCTGGTCGTGGATCGCGTCATATAGATGAACAGAGAGCTTTCACAGACACTTAACAATCTCCTGCCGACGGATGATTCTAATGACGCGGTCGGAGCATGCGTCCGACAATAAAGAGCATTTGTTTGCGTGTAAACAAGCGGGACAATTGCGTCGAGATGTAGTTGGCTATGCCAGGGACAACATACACTTTTTTTGCTTGCAGCGCGCGAAGAGCAACCTGGACGACATGCTCTGGCGTGTCTCGTTTCCCGACAGAGGCCTCATCGGCGCCAACAACGTTGAAAAACTCGGTCTCCGTCGAGCCTGGACATAAGGCCAGAAATTGCACGCCTCGGGTCCGATTTTCCTCCCATAATGCCTGGGTAAACGATAAGACGAACGCTTTCGTCGCCCCGTAGACGGCCATATTGGGAAGAGGCTGAAAACCGGCGGTGGAAGCCACGTTGATGACGACTCCGCTGTTCCGCTTCAACATATCCGGCAAAAACAAATGGGTCAGATCCACAACTGCCACTACATTAAGCATCATTTCTTCATGCTGCCTCTGGCCTGAGAGCTGTTCAAAAACGCCATACGTCGCGAACCCGGCATTATTGACGAGAATGTCCACACGCAGACCTCGATCCACGCATTGCTGATGGAGCTTTGCCGGCGCTCCTTCTTGCGACAAGTCGGACACGATGACCTGTGCTTGTATACGATGCTTTCGTTGTAATTGCTCTGCCAGCGCATTCAGCTTCGCTTCTGAACGAGCGACCAAAATCAGATGGCTCCCTCGGGCAGCAAATTCGTGCGCAAACGCTTCTCCGATCCCCGAAGAGGCACCTGTAATCAACGTCCATTTGTTTTGAGTGGGCATCATCTTATCATCGCTCCCTAAAATATCAATTAGAAACAGTGTTTCAATATGAATCATTGTATTCCAATGAATCTTTGTTGTCAATTGGATTGGCATTTTTACTTTGATCCCGGTAAAATGAAGGTTACAATGCAAGCTGCTCTACTAAACTAATGTTCTAAGGGTGTGAATCCAGATGGGCCATTCGTCCAAAAGGCCTTCCACAGAAGCTCCTGCGGTAACCACTTATCCGAATGCCAAGCTTCAGCATGCTCAACTCCTGCGGGATAACATTATTGAGGCGGCTGCATCCATCATGCAGGAGCATGGCCCTGAAGCTGTAACGATTCGCAAAGTAGCCGAGAAAATGGAATGTCCAACCAAAGTCATTTATAATTTGTTTGGCAGCAAGGAAGGCTTGGCCAAGGAGTTGTTTCTGGAAGGATGTCACTTGTTGGCCAACGCATTTCAGGAGGTTTCGGAGCATGGGGACTTGAAACAACGGCTTCACGATCTCGGACAAGCTTATTGGGAGTTCTCGCGAAACTATACCAGTTACTATATGGTCATGTTTGGCGGAGCGTTTAGCGAATTCAAACCGCAGGAGGATAGCTTCCAGGCGACGGTAACCGCCCTGCAGCAAGTGACCGCCCTGGTTGTACAGGCCATGGAGCAGGGGCTTATCGCCAAGGCAGATCCGTTACAGGTGGTTAGTCTGGTGTGGGCATCGCTGCATGGTATTATTCATCTGCATGTAGGGGGACATCTGCCAGATGCGACCGCTGCAAAAGCATTGTATGATCAAGCGTTAACTCATCTGATAGATACATTTTTCAGGAAGTAAAGTTAAAAAAAGAACAGCCGCTATCCATGGATAAATCCATCGATAGCGGCTTGTTTTTATTAACGGGTTCCTCAGTTAGATCAAATCTGATTTTTGCAAAAGCCGTTGCATGATGGTGGCCACCTCAGCCCGCGTAATAAACGCCTTCGGCGCAAGCTCGGCAGCGCTTCTGCCTGTGACGAGACCGGCTTGCACGCTGTCTGCCACGCTGCGCCCAGCCCAGTCGGATACGTCTGACGCATCCTCAAACGCATGAAGCAAGGTATCTCCCCATGACTCGGACAACTGTGCCTTCAGTCCGGTCATTGCCATCGCTCTGGAGAGCATCGTCATTGCTTGTTCCCGCGTAATCTTGTCTTGAGGCCGGAACGTGCCATCCTCGTACCCTTGGACTAGTTGATAAGTATAGGCCGTATTGATCGCGCGACTATACCAGTCCGACGTGTTCACGTCAACGAAAGCCGTCGCCCCTTCCTCCAGCTTCAGTCCCAATGCCTGTACCAGGATAGTGGCAAATTCAGCCCGCGTAATATCGCGGTCGGGGCTGAACAGACCGTCTCCCGTTCCCTCAATAACCATCCGCGCCCCCATGTCGTTCACAGCCTTTTGCGACCAGTGGTTGACCACATCGAGGAATTCGAGCGGGTGCCATACGATAGCGTACGTGCTATTGGTTACGCTGCTGATCTGAGCATAATACTGGCCATCGACCTTGACAATCTTGGTCGGCACGTGGCGCGTCGTCCCATCCGGCTCGACAACGATGCCTGTCGTAATCTTGTCCGGATCTACGCCGGCAGGGATCGCGATGGTCCGCTCCACATAGGCTTTGAACTGCGAGACTTCGACGGTCATCGATTCGTAGATAGCTCTAATCGTGAATTCAATCGGCGGAACGACAAGTGTAAATGTTCCTTTCGCTGCCGCATTCTCCACTACCTTCAACGTATCGCTTGTTGGAGCAGCGATTTCGACTTGTATTTTGATGTCCTCCAGTGCCACCGTTTTTCCGATTTGCTCGGAGATCGCATCGATATTCAGTTGCTGTGCAGGCAGCTTATACGTCGCACGATCGGTTTTGATTTCCACTACGGCCTTTTGGTTTTCCATGTTTTTCACCATTTGACCGTTCAGCTCTCCGATGACGACATCCGACTGTGTGTTCACCGGAATCGTCATGATCGCCCCCTGGCCTTCCGCAGCCAGCTTGTCTCCGAGCTTCTTCTCATCCACGGCGATCGTGAGGATGGTTTGCTCGTTGCGCTTGCCAACTGTCGTCACACCGGCTTGTTCCGCTTTGCCGTTCACCAGCACGATGACTGCTGCTTCGTTGGCTTGACCGGTATTCGTCGTTGTCGTTGGCGCCGGATAATACACGCTAGGAGGCGCCGGCAGTGCCTTCACCGTGATGATGAACGTCCGGGTGTCCGTGGCGCTGCCTTTGGTAATGGTAGCGGTCAGCGTGACCTGCTGATCTCCGGCTGCCGCCGACGGACGCGTCACTTGACCGTTATCCGCGATGACGTTCGGCGTGTTGGACGACCAGGTGATCGTCGTGCCGTTCGCTCCGCTGGCTGGCAGAGTCAGATCGTGGGTCACGTTTGTCGCGATGTCATTACCACCAAAGCTGATCGCTAGTGCCGCTTTGTCATCAGCTACCGCTTCCGCATCGGTCTGCGGTGCTGCCTTCACCGTGACATCGAACGTTTGCGTATCTGTGGCACTGCCTTTGGTGATCGTAGCCGTCAATATGACGAGTTGATCTCCAACTGTTGCCGACGGACGCGTCACTTGACCGTTATCCGCGATGACGTTCGGCGTGTTGGACGACCAAGTGATCGTCGTACCATTCGCTCCGCTGGCTGGCAGAGTCAGATCGTGGGTCACGTTTGTCGCGATGTCGCTACCACCAAAGCTGATCGCCAGTGCCCCTTTGTCGTCGGCTACCGCCTCCGCATCGGTTTGAGGCGCGGCTTTGACTGTGACATCGAACGTTTGCGTATCTGTTACACTACCTTTTGTAATCGTAGCCGTCAGTGTAACGAATTGGTCACCAGTTGTGGCGGATGGGCGCGTCACTTGACCGTTGTCCGCGATAACGCTCGGGACGTTGGACGACCAAGTGATCGTCGTACCATTCGCTCCTGTTGCAGGCAACGTAAGGTCCTGCGTCACATTTGTATCGCTGTCGCCATTACCAAAGCCCACCTCCAGCGACGCCTTATCGTCGGCCACCGCTTCCGCATCGGTCTGCGAAGCGGCTTTAACCGTGACATCGAACGTTTGCGTATCTGTGACACTGCCTTTGGTGATCGTAGCCGTCAGCGTAACGAACTGGTCGCCAGCTACTGCCGACGGACGCGTCACTTGACCGTTATCCGCGATGACGTTCGGCGTGTTGGACGACCAAGTAATCGTCGTACCATTCGCTCCGCTAGCAGGCAGAGTCAGGTCCTGCGTCACATTCGAATCGTTGTCGCCAGTACCAAAGCCGACCTCTAGCGACGCTTTGTCGTCGGCTACTGCCTCTGCGTCCGTCTTTGGCGCAGCTTTGACCGTAACGGTGAAGGTTCTCGTGTCATTCACACTGCCTTTTGTAATGGTAGCCGTTAATGTGACCAGTTGATCGCCAGCTGCTGCCGACGGACGCGTCACTTGGCCATTATCTGCAATGACGGACACCTCGTCGGACGACCAGTTGATCGCCGTGCCACTCGCCCCACTGGTAGGCAGAGTCAGGTCCTGCGTCACATTCGTTTCGCTATCTCCATTGCCGAAGCCCAGCTCCAGCGCGGCTTTGTCATCCGCGACCGCTTCCTCGTCCGTTTGCGTCCTGACGATGACCGTTATTGTCGCGGTTCCGATTTTAGTTGCATCTGCAGTCGAGGTCGCCTGGATCGTGTAAGGCCCCAGTTCCGCATTCGCAGCTACCGCAACGTTGCCCGCAGCATCTACGGTCACTAGGCCGTCCGTATCGCTGCTCGTCCACGTCACCGTCGTCGCTGCGTTACCGACCACATCTACCGTGGCCGTGAGCTGCTGGCTCCTGCCTCGCTCTACGCTTACGCTGCTCGGACTGACGCTCACACTGTTCACCGCCGGATCCGGGACAGATTGCAGGATGGTCCCATTAGCCCCCACTGCCATAAACGTGTCGTTGACATAGATGACCTTCAGCAGATTATTCGTCGTGCTGCTGGAGCTCGATTGCAACGTCCAGTTCACTCCGTCGGCGGAAGTTACAACTTTGCCGCTGTTGCCCACCACCACATACATGTCGTTGCCATAAGCGATTCCATTCAAGTGATATGAAGCGTTGCTGATATGACTCGCCCAGCTTACGCCATCGGGAGAGCTTATGAGCGCTCCGTAGGATCCGCCAGCTATATACTTGCCGTTCTCATAAGCAATGCTGTAAATATCGCTGTAACTATTGATGGTTTGAGCCGTCCAGGTTATGGCGTTGGCAGAAGTAATGACCGTTCCGACGTATCCCACCGCTACATACTGACCATTTCCGTAAGTAACGCCATTTAAATTGTAGGTAACGTTGCTTGTTTGGACCGTCCAACTTGTGCCATCGGGTGAGGTAATCACTCGCCCATTCGCCCCTACCGCTACAAACTTGCCGTTGCCGTAGGTGACGCTCTGCAAATTTTGCGATCCGCTCACCGTCCGCTTCGTCCACGTTAAGCCATCGTCGGAGGTGATGATCGTGCTATTTTGTCCTACCGCTACATACTTTCCGTTCTCATGAATAACGCTCTGCAGATTTTGCGTCACGCCGCTCACGGTCCGCCTCGTCCAGGTTACGCCATCCTCGGAGGTCACGACCGTTCCGCTGTTCCCCACCGCCACATATTTCCCGCTTCCATAAGTGAGGCCGTTTAGTTGGCTGGACGTTACTGACGAGCTACCCCGGCTTGTCCAAGTCACAGGAACAACGGTAACCGTAATCGTCGCGGTGCCGATCTTGCTGTTGTCCACGGTCGAGGTCGCTCTGATCGTGTAGCTTCCTGGGACGGCAGTCGGAGCAACCGTCACCTTGCCCGTCGCGTCTACCGCTACCTTGCCGCTGATATCGCTGCTGCTCCAGTGAACGGTCGTCGCTGCCCCATGCTCCACACTTACCGTAGCCGTAAGCTGCTGGCTCTTGCCTTGCTGCACGCTTGAGTAACTCGGGGCGATGCTTACACTGCTTACTGCAGGTGCTCCCGGAGCGGCAGTTACCGTAATCGTCGACGTTCCGAGCTGACCGCCATCCTCGGTCGATGTTGCGGTGATCGTGTGGTAGCCTAGCGTGGCAGTCGCCGCAACAGTCACATTGCCTGCCGCATCGACCGTCACGCCACCGCTCGTATCGCTGCTCGTCCACGTCACTGTCGTCGCTGCCCCGCCTGCGGCTTCCACCGATGCCGTGAGCTGCTGACTTCCGCCCTGGACCAGGCTTACGCTACGCGGGCTGATGTCGACACCGCTAACTTCCGGCAATATCGTCGATGTACCAGATTGCAGCACTCGGCCTGATTCCCCTACAGCCACATACTCGCCATTGCTGTAGGCGACAGCATTATACTTCAGCGCATCCGGATTAGTCGATTGGATCCAACTCGTGCCGTCATTGGAGGTCAAGATCACCCCAGCCGCTCCTACGGCCACGAACGTATGATTTCTATAGACGATGCCATTCAATGACACCGTACTGTTGCTTACCGCACTCGTCCAGTTCACGCCATCGGTGGAGACGATCAGCGTCCCGTCGGCCCCCGCAGCCACAAACGTGCTGTTTCCGTAAGCGATGCCTTTCAGTTGCTTCGTCGTTCCACTCGTTTGACTCGTCCAATTCATCCCGTCGCTAGAGACGACCACCGTGCCAGCGTCTCCTACCGCCACGTACTTGCCCTTGCCGTAGCTGACGCCTGAGAGCGCTTGAGTCGTGTTACTCCTCCACCCCGTCCAGCTCGTACCATCTTCGGAAGTTGAGATCCATCCATTAGCCCCAACAGCAATAAACAAGCCATTGCCATAGGCGACGCCGTTGAACTGAGTGGACACGCCCCCCCAATTATTTGACCAAGTAATCCCGTCGGCAGAGGCGTGCATCGTACCATTGGCATCGGCTGCCACAAAGACCCCTTTGCCAAAGGCAACCCCAGATAAATATTGCGTCATGCTGCTCTTCGTTCGGTTGCTCCAGGTGATACCGTCGCCGGAGGTAGCAACTGTGCCACCACTCCCTACCGCCACATAAGTTCCATTGCCATAAGCGATGCCATTGAGCCCGCTGCTCGTAGGCAACGGACTGCGGATCGTCCAGGCTCCTCCATCCGTCCCCGTCAAGATCGTGCCACCGGTTCCCACGACGACATAGGTTCCTGGACCATAGGCGACTCCCATCAGACTTCCTGAGTTGACGCCGCTTGTTTCATTGCTCCAGGTTACTCCGTCCGTAGAGGACTTAATCACGCCGGAATTGGCCGTTGCCACATATTTTCCGTTGCCATAAGTGACGCTAAGCAAGTTTTCTTGCGTGCCGCTCGTCCTTTGCGTCCAAGTTACTCCATCTTCGGAGGTGACGATTTTCCCTTCTGTACCTACGACCACATACTTATCGAGGCCATATACAGCATCCAGCAAACTCACGTAGACATTGCTCGATTGGCTTGTCCAGCTCGTTCCATCGCTGGAGGTATAGATCGTCCCGTCACTCCCGTTGTTCCCGGCGATTACAAAAACACCGTTGCCAAAAGTAATCGCGTATAGAACGGAATTGCCAATGACCGGACTGTTCGGGTTCAACGTCCAGCTCGCTCCATCGCCGGAAGTCAACACCTTGCCAAACCCGCCTACGGCCACATACATCCCATTCCCATAAGCGACGCTGGTGAGTTCGCTCGTATCGTTGTTGGTGGCGCTCGTCCAGCTCGCTCCGTCATCGGAGAGGATAATTTTCCCGCCCTGGCCCACCGCTACAAACTGGTCGTTGATATAAGAAACATCTTTCAGATTGCTCGTGATCCCGCTTGTTTGATTCGTCCAGCTTGCCCCATCGACAGAGGTCATCACGACCCCGTTATTTCCCACAGCGACATAGGTCCCATTCCCATAGGCGACATCGATTAAGTTCTCCCCCGTGGGCAGCGGACCTCGGACGGTCCAACTGTCCAACGGACTTGCCGCCACAGCCATCTGAGGCAAGCTCCCCACCATAATCAGCAATGCCATTACGATTGCTAGCCAACGTTTTATCACAATCATTTTCACTCCATCCCCTATGACTATATTCCCAATGCTCCTGACCTATTTTCGACATCATTATACAATCGAGCGATCAACAAGGAATAAACAAGCGCTGTAAACAAGTGCATAAAAACGCAAAAAACCGCAAAGCGTCAACCGCTTGCGATTTTTTGATTAATACAATTATATCCGGCGATCTCCGAATTACCGTGAAGCATTCTCATCCAAATGGCTCAACAGCTCGCGCATAATGCGCTGCCGCCCGAGCGGTGTCCAGCTCATCGCGTACCAGTTGGGGATCGTATACAGATGGCCGCGCCGCACCGCCTCGATCCGGGTCCATGCGGACGTGCTCACCATCTCCCGATAGCGATCTCCGCTACCGGCCAATACATGATGCTGATGGATGAACAGATGCTCCGTCTCCAGCACAGGCATCGCCTCCGGCTGCAGCTCCAGCCGCCACAGCTCCGCAGGGGACTGTCCGCCCGGCTGCAGCCCCAGCTCGCCGTACACCAGCTCATTGAGCGGATGATGGGCAGTGCCCTGGATGCCGACGGCGCGGTGATTGACCTGCATCAGCAAGACACGCTCCACCCCGAGTATCCGCCGCAGCGACTGACCGGTCGTCTCGCTCTGCACATATAGCCGGGTCAGCATCTCGGACGCCTCGCGCTCCCGATTGACCAGCTCGGCGATCTGCTCGAAGTTGCGCTGCCAGTCCCACACCGAGAAGTCGAGGAATACAGGCGGGGCCGTCTGCTTGAGCCGCTCCCGGAACTCGGTATGATAATCGTCGGCGATGATCAGATCCGGACGAGATGTGCTCATCTGCCGCAGCTGCTCCTCCAACCGCTCCCTGTAGACCTCCTGACTCTGCCCGGGATAGCAGAACAGATCGACGACGCATACCGGCTCGATGCCCAGCGATCGCAAGTGATCCTCCAGACTAAGCGACGAGGCTACCGCAACCTTGAGTCGGCCTCGCTTCATATATAACGTAGGCGCGACGCCCACCTTATGCTGGAACATCCGGCTAAAGTAAAACTCGCTACGGAACCCAACCTCAGCCGCCACCTCTTTCACGCGACTCTCCTTGTTGTTCAGCAGCCGTTTGGCGTGCGTCATACGCACATTGTTGAGATATTCGAGCGGGGGCATACCGGTCTCCTGACGGAAGAGCCGGGAGAACGCCGCCGAGGACATGCCCCCTGCCGCCCGGGCCAACTGTTCGATGCTGATCTTGTCGGGGTAGTGCTGCTCGATATAGAGGATGCTGCGCTCGATCCGTTCGTCCCTCGCCTCGGCGAGCGGCACCTGCTCCTGCTGCAGCAGCTCGTGCATGAGCCGATCGAATAACAGTCGGCCCTTGACGGAATGCCGAAGCGACTCCTGGTGGCCAAGCTGATACAGCTGCGCCACCGACTGCAGCACTTGCTGCGGCTGATGGACGAGCAGCAGCCCTGGAGACAGCCCGCCCGACAAGGGCGGAGCGGACACGCCTGCATACCCGTCCTTCGTCTTGGCGAGGCGGATCGATTCGAACCATAGACCATAATACTGACATGCGCCGCCTTGCTCGGGGAACTCCACGATCATGCCGGGCACGAGCAGATACAGCTGGAACGGCCTGAGCTTCTGCAGCGCGCCATCGAGCAGGATGACGCCTTCGCCCTCCAAAATAAAACAAAGCATGTAGGCAGGGATTTTAAGCTGTCCCGCTCCACCTTGCTTTGGGAATCTTCTCTTCCGCACCGAGGACAATCGGTAGATCTGATAGCCTGCATTGGCATATGAGGACACGAGCCGGGCCCCTCCCTTCCTGAGCTTCCAACCGTCTCCCTTCATTATATAGCACGACGAGCACGCAGCAAATAGATCATATAAGGCGCTCCGACGAGCGCTGTGATCAGCCCCACCGGAATCTCGTATGGCGCGAACAGCAGACGCCCGGTCAGATCGGCCAGCATGACGATCCCGCCGCCGAGCAGCGCTGCGACAGGCAAGCGGACGAGACTGCGGCTGCCGATCATATGGGTAGCCATGTGAGGAGCCATCAAGCCGACAAAACCGATCGTCCCTGCCATCGACACAGCCGAGCCCGCCAGGCCAACACTGCATAGCAGGAACAGCGCTCGCGTCGGCTCGACCCGCACGCCAAGCCCTGTGGGAGACTGTGCGTTCAGCAGGAACAAATCGAGCACCCGGGCCTTCCATAGCAGCAGCAGAAACAGCGGCACAATCCACGGCAACAAGGGCCAAAAATGCTCCCATGTCCGGCCATACAAGCTGCCAGCCATCCACACAAAGGCTTGCGAGACTCGGAAAATCTGTCCCAGGGTGAGCAAATACGTAATGAGCGCTCCCGCCATCGCGGATAGGGCAACGCCGATCAGCAGCAAACGCGTCGTAGAGTCGACCGCTCCTCTGCGCCAGGACAAGCTGTAGATGAGAGCAGCAACGAGCAGCGCGCCGCCAAAGGCAATCCAGGGCATCGCCCGCATAGGGAAAGCCGGCGCCAGCACCATGACAGCGACAACCGCCGCAGCCGCCCCCGCATTGATGCCGATGACGCCCGGAGAGGCCAACGGATTGCGGGTCATCACCTGCAGCACCGCACCGGCCAGCGCAAGTCCGGCCCCGACCACAAATCCGGTTAACGCGCGAGGCAATCTCAGCTCAAAAATGGTGAAGGCATAATCCGAGTCCCCTCTGCCGATCAGGCTGCGCCATACCTCTGTCGCAGGGATGGCACGCTCGCCCAGCATCACATGAAGCACGATCAAGCCGACATTGAGGAGCAGCAGCGCCGCGAGGAGGATGCTGGCGCGTTTTTGGATCGCTGCAGGAATCATGAGACGCCCTCCTTCCGTTGGACGAGGTAGATCAGGAACGGAGCGCCGAAGAAGGCGGTGACCACCCCGACCGGAATCTCTTGTCCCGGCAGCGCAAACCGGGCTCCGATATCCGCCGCCAACAGCAGCAGCGCCCCGAGGACGGCCGAATAGGGGATGACCCAGCGGTAGTCCCCTCCTGTCAGCATGCGTGCCATATGCGGAACAGCCAGGCCGATGAAACCGATCGGACCGGCAATCGCAACCGCGCTGCCCGCCAGCAGCACGACCGCGACGATGCAGCCGATGCGAATCAGCTTCAATCGCTGCCCGAGGCCCTGAGCCACCTCCTCGCCCAGCTTGAAAATGTTGAGCTGACCGCTCAGCGCGAACGCCGCTGCCAGACCCGCCAGCAGATAAGGCGCAATCTGCGCGAGCAGCGCCAGATCTCGCCCTGTCAGCGCGCCTGCCAGCCAGAACCGCATCGTGTCGAGAGACTGCTCGTTCAGGATCAAGGTTCCTTGCGTCAAGGAAGCAAACAGCAGATTAAGCGTAGCCCCGGCCAGCACCAGCCGGACCGGGGACTTGGACGCTCCCCCTGCAGAGCTGAGCGCAAGCACCAGCACGCCTGCCACGGCCGCCCCCGCCAGCGAGGACCAGGCGAATAACTGCAAGGAGGTGCCGCCGATATAGAACGACGCCAGCACGGCGGTAAGCGCTGCGCCATAATTGATGCCGAACAGCTCGGGGCCTGCCAGCGCATTGCGGCTGATCGCCTGCATGATGCACCCGGCT
>NZ_BFBX01000077.1:31955-48228 GCF_003851045.1 Paenibacillus sp. 598K
GCGCGCTGCCGACGATGACCGCGATGATCGCCCGGGGCAGTCTGACGCTGCGGACGATCAGATGCTCCCGCGAGCCGTCAAACGCAAAGAAGGCATCCATTACCGAGTCCAACGGAACCCGAACGATGCCAAACATAATACTGCTCAGAAAGGCCAGCAGCATCAATCCGCACAGCAGCGCTAGACCTGTCACAGGGAATCTTGCGTCCTTGTTCATCGCTTGCTCGTCACCTCCTGTTGTGATCTGGGTGCTACTCGCCAAACGCAGAAAAACGGATCGTCACATGGACGATCCCGTCTCCGGCCAAGCTATGCGACGCTTTTCCATTTACTTTTCGTTTCCTTTTACTTGGCTACGTATTGCTCCAGATCATCCACCACTTTGTTGACAGCCTGGATGCCCAGTCCGCTAAGCCAGTACTCCCAATCGACCGGGTAGACGGTCTGACTTTGCGCGCCTTTCAGCGTAGCCCACAGCGGACTGCTCTCCAGCTTGGCGAAGGCGTCCGGCTCCCGGTTGAACCAGAAGATGATGTCCCCGTCCAGATCGGCGATCTGCTCCTCCGTCACATCCTTGGAGAAGCCGGCATCCTGCTGCGCTGCCGGGCGCGCGATGCCCGCGTCCTCCATGATCGTGCCGGCAAACGTCTCCTTGAGGTAGACCTGGATTTTGTCTGCGCGCGGGCGGATCAGCGAGACTTCCTTGCCGCTCTGGTCTGCCACAGCCGACTTCAACCCCGACACGCGTTGCTCGTACGCCTCGAGCAGTGCTTTGCCCTCATTCTGGCGGTTGATCGCGTCGGCATGCAGCTGCAGATTTTCCTTCCAGGTGACGCCCAGCGTCTCCACGAACACCGTCGGCGCGATTTTTTTCAGTTGCTCGTAGATGGCATCGTGAGCGTCCTTGTTGCCGATGATCAGGTCCGGCTTCAGACCATCGATCGTCTCCAGGTTCGGCTCATTGACCGTGCCGATATTATCGATCCCGTCCGCCCCTTGCAGATAGCCCGGATAAGGGTCGCCTGCCGCGAGGATCGACGGCGCGCCTACAGGCTTCACACCCATCTCCAGCAGGTTGTCGAGCGCTCCGATGTCCAGCACCACCACGCGGGCGGGCTGTGCGGGCACCTCTACCGTGCCGTAGGCATCCGTCACTGTCCGGGTTGTCTCCTCCGTATTCGCGGCCGTTTCCCCTTGGCTGGCGTTGGCGGCGTCCGTGTCTTCGGTCGTATTGCCAATTGCGTTCGTAGTCCCGGTTGCAGGCGTATTGCCCGTCCCACCCGTGGTACCCGTCGCATCCGAGCCGCCATTGCCGCAGCCTGCGAGCGCCAGCATCAGTACCATCATTAGCACCCAAAGTTTGTAAGATGCCCTGCCTTGCTTCTGTCTCTCTGCTTGCATTGCTGTACAACCTCCAATTCCCCTGTTCGTCTCGTAATTAAGAGTGATAATCATTCTTATTTATGCTAACCGATGATTTCTATTTTTGTCCATGCAAAAATTTAAAGATCTCATATACTTTTTCGAAGCCAGCGCCCATTATGAGCATCCAGCGACGACGACTGCCCGCGATTACGAACTTCGTGCGACGATGGCAGCCAGCGATTACGAACTTTGTGGGACGACGGCTGCCAGCGGATTGGGCGCCTGGTGCAGTCTTGGCTCATCGTCCGGATACATCCTACGTTTGGTCAGCTGCTCGATGCCGATGTACGGCTCGAACAGGGACAGCTGCTCATAGCGTGCCTGATGCTGCGGGAACCGCTGCTGATAGCGCTCCACGATCTCGCGAACCTGTCTCCAGTAATCCAGCTCGGCCACTCCGTAGTGCGCCTGCATGAACAAAGCCAACTCTCCGAGATTAATAAAGAAAAACGCATCCTGCATAAAGTCGCGCACCTCCGCTGGCTCCGACGCCTCCACAAACGAATTGCGATTGACCCGGCGATGGTACGGCGGCACCTCGACCAGCTCCGGGCAACACTCCGGCTCCGCCAGCAGCTCGCGCTTGAACCGGATGCCGTCATGGAAGTCCTTGAGCGCAATCCGCGCAGGCCGACCCTCGCGGTGGATGAGCAGCATATTCTGCGCATGAGACTCCAGAGCGATGCCATGAGCGAACAGCCAGTGGATCAGCGGCAGCACCGACGTCTCCAGCAGCTCGGAGAGCCACCGCTCCGCGCCGAGGGCCTGCATCCACGGCTCGATCATCGGGCGGCCGGACTGATCCAGCGTCGTCAGCGTGTTGAAGGGGATGACCGACTCGCCCGGCTCCAGCAGCGGGTAGACGCTCTCCCGCCAGATGCAGGACAATGCGCCGTACACCTGCGGCTTGAGCGGCTCGGGCAGCTCGCGGTCGTCATACGCCACGCCAGCGATCTCGCCGAGCATGATGACGCGAAGCTCTTCCGTCAGGTAGGCGTCGCGGCGGGCGATGCCTTGCAGCCAGTCGGTAATAAGCGGCGCATTCTGTACCGTATGCGGAGCGATCACGCGACTCGTCGACGTATTAACGATGCTGAGCGAGAGCTTGAGCGAGGGCAGCTCCGGTCGCGAGCGATTGGACAGCGTGCGGATCGATTGCTGAGCGGTATAGATGTGCGGCGAGACGCCTATCGGGATGATGCTGCCGCTCCTCAGCTCCCCTGCTAGCCCCAAGGCGATAACATTCTGCCACTGCCAGGGGTGTACCGGCACCAAGTCATAGTCCGTCCGGTCTGCGCCTGCCGCAGCCAACGTCTCGGCCATCCGCAATAACGTCTCTTCGCCGCATAGCGCATGCAGCCGCTCCTCTGCGCTGGAGGCGTCTCCCTCCTGCGAGGAGGAGCGGGCGATCCGCAGCTTATCCTTATGAACGGCTACCCATAGCGGCCGGATCGGCTCTCCGAACTCCGGTCCATACGCCAGCTGATCCTCGACGCGGAAGCCGATCCTCGACTTGTAGCTCGGATGATACGGATGCCCCTCGATCGTGAGTCGCTCCCAATCCTCATCCTCCAGCGGCTCCGATGTCTGCTGCGAGGCCCAGACATAGCGGGCCAGCGTATCATGGATGAGCGTCTGCTCCAGCTCCCGGGCAAAATGCAGCAGCCTGGCCTCGTCCGCGCCGATACCTTGGCATACCTCCAGCAGGAACAGCGACAGCGATGTCGCCTCCTGCGGCTCTCCATAACCGGTCGGGCCTGGTTCGCCGGGCGCTTCCTGGACGGATGGCTGGATCGAATACAGCTCAAGCTGTCGACTGGATGGCGGACCAGATTGCTGGTCGAGCGGTTCGCCTGTTGGATCGCTGACGCTTCTCGTCACCGGCTCGTCGCTTAACCGCAGACGTCCGAAGCTGAGATGCCTGATCCCCGTGCAGATGTACAGCACCTGCTCCCCCGCTGCGCTCTGGCCCGTGATGCTCCATTCGATCAGCCCCCCAGGCAACTCGCGCTCGCGGGACACCGCCTCGATCACCCCCTCGTACAGCAGCGACTCCACCAGCTGTCGGAAGATCCGGCGGCGCGCCTGCACATAGTGCTCCGAGGCCAGCGCCTCGGTGTACAGCCGGAACTGTCGCTGCTGCTGATCCTGCTGCGCTTGCTGACCCGGTTGCTCTTGCTGCCCGGGCTCTGCCGCATACGAGCCGCTAGCGGAGGCCCTACGCTTCGCCTCCAGCCGCGATGCTATCGTCTCCATATACTCCCTCCTCCAACGTTAATCCTGATGCACCCTTCGGTACGCGTGCAATGGGTTGCTCACCCGATGCACACAGTCGGCCGATCGCTCATCGATCCGACGCCGGGTCAGCTGCTCCACCTCGATATCCGGGGCGAATACATCCAACTGCTCATAGCGCTCCCGCCGCTCCGGGAATCGCTCCTGATACGCCACGATGACTTCGGCCAGCGTCCGCCACCATACCTGCTCGCTCAGGCCGAAATGCTCCTCCACAAAAAACGCCAGCTCCGACAAATTGATGAACAGCAGAGCATCGAGCAAAAAGTCCCTGACCTCTGCCGGGTCTTGCTTCTCAATAAACGAATTGCGATTCACCCCGTGATGGTTGGCTGGCGGATAAGAAATATCGGGATAGCCGAGCGGATGCGGGATCGCCGGACAATACCGGACCCCATCGTGAAAGTCCTTGAGCGCCAACCGCTTCGGCCAGCCCTGCTCCAGGACGAGCATCATATTCTGCGCATGCGACTCTAGCCCGACGCCATGGACATAGAGCAGATGGAGCAGCGGCGTCACGGTCACCTGCATCAGCTGACGTACCCAGGCGTCCAGACCGTACCGCTGCACCCAAGCTGCGATGACGGGCTGACCCCGACGATCCAGCTGGCCTAATGCCGTGAACGGCAGCGCTGCCTCCCCGGCAACCAGCCGAGGATGCAGACTCTCCCGCCAGATCGCGCCGAGCGAGCCATACACCTGGCGCTCCAGCATGTCCGGCAGCTTCTGATGATGATAGGATATGCCCGCGATCTCCCTTAGCACGATTAGCCCCTGCTCCCCGCTCAACCAGGCATCCCCCTCCACGATCCGCCCGAGCCAATCGGAGATGCGAGCCGCATTGACGATCGTATGCTGCGCCAGGATTCGGCCGGAGGACGTGTTGACGATATTCATCGGCAGCTTGACATACGGCTTGCCCGGATGACGCCTGTTGGTCAGCGTGCGGATCGACTGCTGCGGACGATACTCGTCGCCTGCCTGTCCGAGATAGACGATCTCGCCTGATGCCAGCTGATCCAGACAAGCCACGGACAGGATGCGCTCCCATTGCCACGGATGGACAGGCACGAGGACATAGTCCGCCGGATCGACGGCTGCGACCGTCTCGCGCAGCACCGCTGTCAGCCTCGTCAGCTCCTCTCCCAGCTCGGCCTCCATCAGCTCCGCATAGGAGCGCAGCGAGTCCGAGAGCGACAGCACTGTCGCATCGGAGCGGATGGCCAGCCAGATCAGCCTGAACTCCGGGCGGAACTCGGGCCCGTACGCCAGATTGTCCGCCAGCGTGAAGCCGATCCTCGATTTGTAGCATGGATGGTATGGATGACCCTCCACCTGGGCCGACTCCCACGCATCATAATCCTGGCTCTCTGGCTCCGACAGGTCCGCCGCTGCCAGCCATCGCGCAGACTGCGCATCCTTGAGCAGCGTCTGCTGCAGCTCCTCCGCGAACCGCGTCAGCAGCGCCTTGGAGACGTCCATCAGCGCACCGATCTCCATCAGGAAGCGCGGGATCGAGTCCGCCTCCGCCTCTCCCTCGGCGCTGAACCGCATCACCGGCCCTCCCGTCAGCCCGATGCGACCGAAGCTTTGTTTGCGGACCGCCCGGAATACATACTGCACCTGCGCCCCCGCTTCGGTCTGGCCGCGCAGCGCGTACTGCGCCTCCGCCTCCTCCAGGATGAGCGGTTCCTTGATGATGCCTTCATATAGCAAGGACTCGATCAGCTGCCGGAACACGCGCCGTCGTACCCCGCTCCATTCCTCTGATCTTGCCAGCCTTGCAGCTTCCCCGTTCATACGACACCTCCCGTTCGATATTCCCGCTCCCAGATGCGGATACTTGGGATCATTCGTACAGATATACATGCCGGGGATGCGGATGACTCAAGAAGTCATGGTGCGAGATCGCCCAGCCATATGCGCCTGCGTACCGGAATACGAGCACGTCCCCCACGCGCACCTCGTCCGCAGCGCTCCCGCTCGCCAATACGTCCTTGGGCGTACACAGCTGTCCTGCCACCGTATACGGCTCCCCCTGCACCCCGGGCCTGTCATACGGGTAAGGCCACTCCTCGATCCGTACGACTGCGAACGGATGGCTGTGACCCCACGAGACCGGCAGCCGGAAATGATGGGTGCCGCCGCGCACAATCGCATACGTCCGCCCATGGTTGACCTTGACGTCCAGTACCTCGGTCGCATAATACCCGCTCGATGCCGTCATATAGCGGCCGCACTCGAACAGCAGCGTCGTCTCCGGCAGCAGCTCCCGGCGCAATACCGCAGCCAGGCCATCCACAAAATGAGGCCAGTCAAACTGCTGCTCCAGGTCCGCATAGTTCACCCCGATGCCGCCTCCGGCATTGAGATACCGCAGCGGAAAGCGATAGCGCTGCGCCCACTCGCGGGCGATCCGGCAGTAATACTGCACCAGCTTCACATGCTGCGCCGCATCGAGATTGTTGGAGAGCGAATGAAAATGGAAGCCCTCGACTCGAATATGCGGCATTCCAGCGATCTGCTCCATCACCTGCGGGAGTAGCGCTTCATCGATCCCGAATTGGGTCGGTCGCCCTCCCATCGCCAGCGTCGCCTCGGGCAGCGGCCCCTTCAGATTGACGCGGAGCAAGACGGACGCCACCGTCCCTCGCTCAGCTGCGATCGCCTGCAGCTTGCGCAGCTCGTGCAGACTCTCCACATGGATGAGCATCACCTGTTGATCCAGCGCGCCTCGCAGCTCCGACTCGGTCTTGCCGGGTCCGCCGAAGATGATCGGGAGGTCGGCAGACACCCGGCGAGCCTTGACGACTTCGCCGAGCGACGCCACCTCGAAGCCGTGCGCCACAGGCGCAAGCGCGCGGAGCACCTCCTCCTCCGAGTTGGCCTTCATCGCATAGAACAGCCGGCTCGCGGACGGCATCGATTGCACGCGCTGCCGCACATGATCCACGAGCGCGCCCACATCGCGGATGTACGCACAGATCGGCTCCGTCTCCTGCCGCTTCAGCTCCCGCACATACGTCTTGATCCGCTCCAGCTCGCGGGCGGAGCTCGCTTGCTGCGGCCTCGCGTCTATAGCCATAGCCGCGTGCCCTTTCCTTGCGCGACAGCCCGCTCATACATCTCGGCAGCGCTGGCGATGTCCTCGACGGCCATGCCCATCGGATTGAGCACGATGATCTCGTCCTCACGCTCGCGGCCCGGCTTCGCTCCGATGAGGATTTCCCCCAGCTCGGCATGGAGCCGCGCGCGGGAGAATTGCCCCTCGAGCACGAGTTGATTGATGATCTTCTTCTCCCGGTTCGATTGGTCCCAGTCGTCGACGACCACCTTGTCCGCCCGGACGAACACGTCCTTGTGCAGGTCCATGATCGAGATATTGCTCACGAAGGCTCCCTTGGCCAGCCATTCGTAAGGGATATGCGGAGCGGATGCCACCGTCGCCGTCACGAGCACCTCGGCCTGACGGACGGCTTGCTCGGCAGATGCGGCGACGCGCAGCTCGACCTGCTCGAACCGGGTACCGAGCTCATCGGCCAAGGCGCGAGCCGCCTCGGCATTCAAATCGAACAGATGAATGGTGCGGATCGCCTCGAACTGCTCCAGCAGCGAGACGAGTTGCATCCTGGCGATGACGCCGCAGCCGATGACGCTGACCGTGCGGAAGCCCTCCCTCGCCAGATAGCGTGCGCCGATGACCGTGACCGCCGCTGTGCGCATGCCGCTAATAATGCTGCCCTCCATGACGGCGATCGGGTAGTTGCTCTGCGGGTCGTTCAAGATAATAAGCGCACTCGCCCGTTCCTTGCGGCGCTGCTGGGGATTGTCATGCTTGCTGCCGATCCACTTCAGCCCGCTGACCGCCACCTCTCCGCCTACATACGCTGGCATCGCGATGATCCGGTCGGCGATATGACCATTCGCCTCATCCACCCGCAGATACGGCTTCAACGGCTGGACGATATCACCTCGGGCATGCAGCTCGAGCGCCCGGCTCACCGCTCGCACATACGGCTCTGAACGGAGCCCTCCGAGGTCGACCATATCCTGCTTGCTCAAGTACAACAGACTATGCTCCTGCACGGTATTCATCTCTCGTCCTCTCTCCCCTGTCCTCTGATTTGTTGTTATCCTTACACGACATTATTGCGCCATCGTCAGGGCAACCTGGCTTGACGGCAGTCCATCCACCCACGCTTCGTCGTACACGCTGTCCAGATAACGCTCGCCGCGATCCGCGAATACCGTCACCACTTTGGCAGACGGGGGCAGCGTCGGCACCAGCCGCTCCAGCGCAGCGACCAGCGAGCCCGACGAGCCGCCTGCGAAGATGCCTTCGCGCTCCAGCAGCTTGCGGCAGCCGCGCACCGATTCTCTATCGTCGATATGGATCACCTGATCGATCTCGTCCGGGCTATACAGCTCCGGCACCCGATTCGCCCCGATGCCCGGCAGCTCGCGCGGCCTCGACGCCGTGCCGAATATGACTGAGCCAACCGCGTCGACCGCGACGATCCTCGCCTTCGGATTGGCCTCCTTCACTCTCCGGGCGATACCGAGGATGCTGCCTGTCGTGCTGACCGCACACACCAGCACATCGATCTGTCCGTTCATCTGCTCGACGATCTCCCGGCCTGCCCCATGATAGTGAGCCTGCCAGTTAAGCGGATTGGCGTACTGGTTGATCCAGTAGCCCGCCGGGTCCTGCTGCGCCAGCTCCTTGACCCGGCGAATGCGGGATTGCAGATAGCTGCCGTGCTCATCCGCTTCCTTGACCATCTCGACCTGGGCTCCGAGATAGGTGATCAGCCTCAGGTTCGTGGACGTTATTTTCGGATCGACGACACAGGTGAACTTGAGACCGTAGCTCTTGGCCGCCAGCGCCAGGCCGATCCCCAGATTGCCCGAGGTGCTCTCGATGAGATGGGTATCCGGCTTGATTGTGCCATCGCGCAAGCCTTGCTCGATGATGTATTTTGCCGGTCGATCCTTCATGCTGCCGCCGGGATTCATCAGCTCCAGCTTGGCATAGACCGCAGCCCCCTTGGCTCCGAACAGCGCGTTCAGTCGAACCAGCGGCGTCTGACCGATGCAGTCAAGGATGGAGCTGGCTACGTTCGGCGACGGTTGATTACGTTGCAAGGCACTTCGTTCCATAAGTTCACACCAGCCTTCTCGATAAATTTGTCATCCAAAACCATCTTAGTTGATAATGATTATCATTTTTACTCGGGTGCAGCCCTTATTATGGGTACCCTTTTTTTCCCTGTCAACCGCTAAAAACTTTTGCAAATTTGTGCATGCTTTTGTAATTGACAATGAGAATCATTATTGATAAGATTTCCTGGAAATTGCCTTCTATTTTCCAACAGCAAGGTTGGTGAAGCCCTCTAATGATGCCTCAAAAGGCCTGGAGCCAGAGCATTCGCATCCTGTCAGGCGGACGTTTCTTGTCCAGCGCGGGGCTGACCGGGATCAGCCCTTTTATCCCGTATTATATGGAGCATATGAACGTCGGCACCCCTGAGGAGGTGCTAATGTGGACAGGCCTATCCGTCTCCGCGCCAGCTCTCTCCTACGCCCTGCTCACCCCCTTGTGGGGCAAGCTCGGCGATCGGTGGAGCCGCAAATGGATGGTCGTGCGCGCCTTGGTGGGTCTGTCCCTCAGCATGTTCCTGATGGGCGTCGCCCAGACCCCCTTCCAGTTCTTCCTGTTCCGTCTATGTCAGGGCGCCTTCGGCGGCATATCCGACGCGAGCAGCGCGTTCGTCGGCTCGCATGCGCCGCCAGCTGAGCAGGGGCGGTCGCTCGGCCAGCTCGAGCGGGCATCGGCAGCCGGGCTGCTGGTCGGCCCTCTGCTCGGCAGCATCTGCGTCGCGACATGGGGCAGCCGTCCGTTGCTGTTCATTACCGCCTCACTGACGATCGGCTTTGCCTTGCTGGCATCCCTGGCGCTGGGCGGCCACACCGAGCGGGGGCGCTCGACCGCAGCCGGGGAGTCGGGGCAAGACAACGAACCGACTCCGGTCGCTCAGGGGGCGGTGTCCGGCTCCGGCCCTACTCCGGCCGCCTTGGAGCAGACATCGGTATCCGTACCGACGCTCACCGCTCGCACACAGGCATCGGCATCGCTATCCGCTCCCGCCTCCCCTGTAGAATCGCCGGAAGCGGCGGGGAAGGCGACGGACAGGCGGAGCGGCATCTTCGAGGCGTTCCGCTCGCTGCTCTCTCACGCGATGACCCGCCGGCTGATCCTGGCAGGCATTATGTTCAAGCTCGTTGATTTTGCGACGTTTACGATGTTTACGCCGTACATGCGGGAGCTCCATTCGGCTGCCACTGCTGCGCTCATGGCAGGCTTTTTGCTGGCGACCTCCTCCTTCGGCGAGCTGGTCGGAGCCCCCTGGTGGGGCAGACGCAACGATCGCCATGCGCCCGAGCGCAATCTCAGGCTGGCTGGCCTGCTCTATGGCCTCTGCCTGCTCGCGCATCTGCTGCCGCTTGGCGTGGCTTGGCTCGTAGCGCTGCGTTTTTTGACGGGCTTCTTCTTCAGTGCCCTGCTGCAGACTGTCATGCTCCATGTACTCCGCTCCTCGACCGAGCAGGATCGCGGCGTCCGCATCGGGGCGACCAACAGCTTGCTCATGGCAGGCCAGCTCACAGGGCCTTCGCTCGGCGTATGGATCGGGGGTCTCTGGAGCATCCCGGCCGTATTCCTCGTCATGGGTCTGGTCATGCTGGCGGTCACGCGGCTCGTCCCCCGCAGCTACGCCCCGAGCAGGCAGGAGGCTATGCGGCTGCCGCTCCAATAATCGGTGAAAGGATGAGTAAGGATGAGTAATAAACAAGCGATCGCAATCAAGCTGGAGGTCCATCCACAGGAGAACCAACAACACGAGAACTCCCCCGCCCAGATGGCGCGGCGCGAAATGCTGAGCCGGATGCTGAACGCCTATCTGCGCGAGAGCGGGCAGCACGCTCCCTGGGCTTGGGAAGGCTCCGTGCATCTGCCCGGCATCACACTGGCGATCCAGCTCCCTGCGACAGGTCAGATGATCTACGGCACGCTGCTCCATCGCTCCGCAGCTGGACATCATGTATATGGCAACCAGCTTTACGCTTCGGCAATCGAGCACTTGTCGCCAGCAGATTGGAGGCCGCTTTCCTTTGAGCAAGTCACCGCGTTGCTGCTGGAGGAGATCGCAGCTGCGCAATCGCTGCCGGCAGGCGAGGCCGACGAGCTGGTACTGGCAGAGATCGCAGCTGTGCCATCGCAGCCCGCAAGAAAGGGAGACAAGCTGACATCGCGGTCGCCATCCTCTCCTGCGGCAGCGCTCATCGACCAACAGAAGACCGCTCTGGAGCAGATGGTGTACAACAGTCTGTCGCATATGACGTCTTATCTGGCGCATGCCATCGAGACCGGACCGCCCCGCGCGCTAAGCTTCAGGTATGCGGAGCAGACGCTTTTATGCGGGCATCCCTTTCACCCTACGCCCAAAAGTCTCGAAGGCTTCAGCGCCCCGGACTCCCGAGCGTATTCGCCGGAATACGGGGTCGGCTTCGACCTCAGCTGCTTTGCGGCGGCCCCGGAGCTGGTGGCCGAGGATTGGCTGGGAGGCGCAGACAGCGAAGGATCGGCTCCCTGGGTCCCTGCCGAGATGACGGAGGCCGCACATCGCATGCTTGTGGAGGAACGTCGGCATTACAAGCTGCTCCCTTGTCATCCATGGCAGGCCGATTACCTGCGCGGTCTGGATGACGTGCAGCGCCTCATGCGGCAAGGGCTATTGATCGACCTGGGGCGTACGGGTCCTCGCGTATATCCCACCTCTTCCGTGAGGACGGTGTGGAATCCTCGGGAGGACTGCTTTTACAAGCTGTCGCTGCATATTCGCATCACCAACTTCATCCGCGAGAACACCGAGGAGCAGCTGCTGCGCACGCTTGACGCTTCGCGGATTATTGCCGCCGTGAAGGATCGATGGGAGTCGGCGTCCTTTCAGATCCTGCTGGAGCAAGGGTATCGCACCCTGCAAGCCCCTGGTGTAGACTCAGCTACCAGAGCTCAGCTGATGGCCGGCTTCTCGATGATTGTGCGGGAGGCCCCGGACGGCTGCAACTCGGCTGGAAAGTCGGCGGATGGATGCAGCTTGGATGAAGAGGCGCCGGATGGCTACAGCTCGACTGGAGAGTCGCCAGGGGGCTACAGTTCGTCTGGACAAGTGCCGGATGACTGGAGATCGTCTGGAGATGCGCCTTATGTCGTCGCTTCTTTAATGGAGGTGCTACCTGGAGAGGCGGAGCCGCTGCTGTTCCGGGCGGTGCGCGAGAGTCTGCGAGAGCGCTTCGGACAGGAGGCTGACGAGGGGAAGATGGATTGGCTGGCGTGGTTCCGCCAGTATGTGGAGGTGTCGATGGTGCCGATCCTGCGAGGGTATGCGACCTACGGCATTAGTCTGGAAGCGCATGTGCAAAATGCGATGCTGCGCCTCTCGGACGGCATGCCGGACGCCTGTTATGTGCGCGATCTGGAGGGCATCAGCGTCGATCGCTCCCTTGCGGAGGAACAGGGGTGGGTCGGCAGCCTCGTCCAGCGTGACAGTCCCGTCCTGTATGACGAGGAGGAGGCGCGCCACCGGTTGAAGTATTACTTTTTCGTCAATCATCTCAGTCATGTCGTGCAGCGGCTCGCTTACTACACCTCGCAGTCCGAGCAGCCCTTCTGGCGCATCGTACGGGAGACGCTGACCGAGCTCCGGGAGCAGTCTGAAGCCACCGACCGTCTGCGCTCGGTTGCAGACGATCTGCTGCATTCGCCGACCTTGCCGGCCAAGGCCAATCTGCTCAGCCGCTTCCATCAGCGTGGAGAGACGCCGCTCTATGTCGACATTCCCAATCCGATCCGGATCGGATGAAGCCCAGCGGCGCTGTTCAGACGCAGCGGCGCATCGAAGATCGGTGCGCCGCATGCTTTTTTCTCGCTACGGGTCCCTTTATTGCAAAGCTATCGTGCGCCTCCTCGTACACCTCGCTGCATTAGCAAGATTCGCCATCCAGGGAGCATTGCATCCCCTTCACCTCATTTGTTGTTCTTGCAATTTCTTGATCAAGCACCTGTTCAAACACTTCTTTGCTGGCAGCTCCGGAGAGCCGCTCTTCCCCTATAATAAAGGTCGGCACGCCAGTAATTTGAGCCTCCTGGTAAGCATGTTTAAGCGCTTGTTGATGGACGTCTTTGTACTTCCGCGTCTCTAGAGCAGCTTTGAACGCCACTCCATCCAGTCCGACTTCTGCCGCAAGCGCAGCTAACACGTCCAGATCGCCGATATTTTTTTCTTCTTGGAAAAACGCCTTGTACAAGCGATCGTTGTATTCCTTCGCTTTATGATGCTCTTTGGCATAACAAAAGCCTTCATGCGCCAAATCTGTATAGGGATGCGGAGATACACGGGGAAGCTTCATATCCACCCCCCATGCTTCAATCCGCGGATAGATAGCTTGCTTCCACAAAGCTAGCTTAGCCGGGTCATTCACCGGGTCAAGCGGCTGCGATGGTCTTGGCCGCAATTCAAACGGCAGCCACTCGACCTCCACATCTTTTCCTTCCGCCGCTTTTTCGAACTGATCCTTGCCTAACAAACAAAATGGACATACGTAATCTGAATAAATCTTCACCTTCACTGCCATTGTTTTGGCCTCCCATTTCATTTGGATTACTCGCCTCTTGTTGTAACTATTCTAGTTACATCTAGATCATCTGTCAATACACCCGTATATTCTCGTAATCCGTGCAGGAGGCATTATTGCGATTCGATTTTCAAACCTGCCGCCTCCAAGGGTCCCTTGGTTATAATTTGGACCAGATTTTTGCTCATATGCTTCGGGGAGTACATCTGATCATGGAGAACCCACCACCGGATCATCCCCATCAACGCAGAAGCCATAAATTCAACCAGCAGATCTGTTGGCAACGACGGGTTCCACTCCTGAAGCTTCAGCAATGCAAATTCTCGTTTAAAGCTAGTCTTGATTATTTCCTGGATCGAATAGTTGACGCCATGAATTCCATGTCCCCCGAGCATTACTTGATAAAACTGAATATGCTGGCCGACATTGTCGAAGATCCGTTCTATCATCGCTTCAAGCTTTACGACGAGCACTTCATTATTTTCTACGTAAGAGGTCGGCTTTATTAATTGCGATAATTCCAAACATACCTCCTCCGTCAATTGCTCTAGCAAATGGTGCTTGTCATAATAGTGCAGGTAAAAGGTGGCACGATTAATAAGCGCCTGATTGGCAATATCCTGAATCGTAACAGCGTCGAGCCCCTTATCCCCCATCAGCGTTAGAAAAGCCTCTTTTATTAATTTCCGAGTGCGGATAATTCGAAGATCTGTTTTTTTAGACATCGCTTCACCACCTGACGATTAATTTCGATGTATGCGACACTTTCATATGAATTGTCGTATAACGAATAAACGAACCGATATTGACGATTGAAATTTACAGCCAACCTCCTATACTTGCATTATATTCTATTCTTTATGAGGAGGTATACATGGAAACTCGGTTTATTATGGGAAAGGTATTTCCGAAAGGCTACGCAGCCGTTGGAAATTTGTACAAGGTAGCTACGGAGTCTTCGATTGAAATGACCTTGCAGGAATTAATGTACATCAGAGCATCACAGATAAACAAGTGTGCCTTTTGCATAGACGGCCACACCAAAAAAGCTCGCGCATACGGGGAAACCGAGCAACGAATCTACGCCTTGAGCGCTTGGGAGGACTCAAATCTATTCACAGAAAAGGAGAAAGCAGCCCTCGCCTTAACAGAGTCCATCACTCTGATTAACAAAGAACAGCTGCCTGACTCGGTGTACCGCGAGGTAGAAAAGCATTTCTCGCAAGAGGAAATTGCAGAGTTGATTATGGCTGCAATTATGATCAATACCTTCAACCGGGTGGCAATCGCCACAAGGCTCATTCCTTAAAAAGAACCAGAGGCGGGGCCAGAATATCAGCGGTCAAAATACCCTATGACAAAGCCGGGCATATCGTTGCCCGGCTTCTTGTCTATAAAATGTTGAAACTTTACAGATTTTTTGGGGGTATATATAAGGAGCAGTTAAGGTTGAAACGGAAGACCAACGCTAATCAACAAGACAGGAGGAAGATGTACGATGGGACGTTCATACAAAATACTAACAGGCCTGGCGGTTGCGGTAATTGTAGTGGCTGGTATGGCTGGTTTTTGGTGGTATAGCCAGAAAGGAGGCGGCCCCGATCTCGACGGACGCTGGAAGCTCGAAGGTAGCGGAGACGGTTGCTTTACAACGGTGCGCTTCGCAGCCAATCCGCTAAGCAACGGCGGCGGCGTATCGCTGGAGACGACGAATGGCAATGTCGTACAGATGTATTACGGGACCTTTACCCAGCATGCAAACGAAGCTACCGTTGAACTGAACAACCCGCCGGTTGACCCGTTCGTCATGACGGCCGAAGCGCAAGAGGATGCGCTGAAGCTGGTCTATGCATGGGAGGGCAAGGATTACGCCTGCACGTATATCCAGCAACAGTAAGGATAATAATCCGCTAGTCAAGCTGCTTCGAAGCAACTAACCTTCCAGTGAACGGACGCCTTGGCGCGTCCCCCCGGCAGCCTATCCCGCCCTGCGCGCAGCTTCCAGCACGCAGGGCTTCCTTGCGAGATGCCGATCAATCAATCGGCTATATGCCGTCATGCCGCAGGCCCCCGCGCGTTGTTCGTCCAACCGAGGCCTTTCGCTTACCGCTCCCCTCCCCCGTTAGTCTCAACCGCCCCACAGCAATGGCCAAGGCCAGCACCAGGAAGACGATGTTGATGACAAAGTCGGATTCACTTCGATGCGATCTGCCACTTGCGGGAACGAATCTCTAGTCGCATACTAAATCATAGGACTCCATTTCGGAATTCGGAAAAGGGAAGCCTGTCATCCTGCTTCGGCTTTTGGCAAATGACACGTTAAGCGCGGCTAGACTGGAAGGAGATTAGGGGTATGGGCATCTATATCAAAGGTATCATCATCGTTGTGTTGATTTTGTTGCCGAATGTATTATTTTACATTTTCCCTACGCAAACGGCTGTCCCGAACTTAAAATCCCCGCCTATGTTCTTAACGATAATCGAGCAGATCGGCCGCATGGCTTGCTTGATCGTACCCATCGTGCTGGGAAAGCAAATTGCGGAGCAGCGGATGTCTATCTTCGTTATCCTCATGGGCGTATGCTTGCTCATCTATTATGTCAGCTGGTGGATGTACTTTACCCATGGAAGGGAATTCGTCGATTTGTTTAGTCCGCTCGGCTTTATTCCAGTGCCGATGGCTGTATTCCCGTCCCTATACTTTCTGTTGCTAGGTATATGGCTCAGATCGCCCTATATGATAGCGCCTGCCATTGTTTTTGCGATTGCTCACATCACGATCAGTTGGAATACGTATGTGCAGTTGTATCGAATGAAGTGAAGCTGTAGGTTACGCATCTAAATCGGGTAGGAGGCTGCC
>NZ_BFBX01000078.1:0-311 GCF_003851045.1 Paenibacillus sp. 598K
AACCTAAATTACGAAAGCCCATAAGAACGGCACTTTAGGCAGGAGCTATCTGGGGATAGCCTCCAGTTATGGAGAGGGAGTGTGTCCATTGAGCCTCATGGGCTGAAAAATGGCGCCATCTTCCCCCTCCCCACATGAAGAGGCACTGGCATTTCCAAGACATAAGTTGGGATTATCGATTCATTCCAATAAAATACTTTTTCGCTCCATCCGCCGCCAAGCCCCTTGGTTTGGAAAGGACGTGCTCAGCTTTAACGTCATTTGCCGAGCATGGCGCACAAGCACACCCGTAAAGCAAAAGAACTCTCGTC
>NZ_BFBX01000078.1:492-1715 GCF_003851045.1 Paenibacillus sp. 598K
CGCTCAAATAGATTGTAGGCAAGGAGCTTTAAGAGCAGGTCAATTTCATTGGCGGCAAACGATTGCGTAGGGATCCGGTGGATAGCAAATCCACGCTTGCCTTCCTTGATGTAGTTCTCCATCGCGCAGCGTTGGTTGTAGAATCGCCATACGTCGATGGCTTCCCAGGCTTCGGTCGTTACCATGGCTTCGTACTGCCAAAGCAAGTCGAGTTCGAGCTGCGACTGATCCCCGTCCCAGCGCGGCATCTTGCGGATGACAGCGACACGACGCGTCTTCTCCCACGTGGTCGCTTGGTAGGCGAGCACTACGCCTTCAATGATCCATTCGTCATCGACAAACCGCGTCCACTGTTCACAGGCTTTCACCTGCTGCTGAAGACGCGGCGTCCATTTGAGTTTGCCGACATAGCCGATCTTCCGGGACTCCCAGAAGGCATAGAAGTCCTCGCCCCCAAAGCCCTTGTCAAAGCGTGCATAACGCACGGGATGGGAATCCAGCAGATCTAACGTCTGCTCCGCAAAGGGCAGGACATCGGTCGAACTGCTTGTATTGCCAGGGCGCAGACAGGCGTTAAGCAGCATCCGCGACTGTCCTTCATAGATGAGCAAGGGGTGCAAGCTTTTGCGCCCGTGCTTGTAGCTATTGTAGCCCACTTCCGCTCCCTGTTGGTTGCCGTACACGGTCTCCACGGTAGAGTCCAGATCCAAGATTAACGATGTTGGCAACCGGGGTTGGATGAGGGCGAGATTTAAGGCTCGGATGGCCGGCGTGATCTGCTCATGGGCCTTGCCTAGACGCAGCAGATCTTTATTTAACAACGTGTGATGTGGCACTCGGCCACCCATCGCGTGAGCGACTAAGGCGTCGCTCGCTAGGGATTTGAAGTGAAAGAGGCGTTCACAGCCGAGAAGCCAGCCGATGATGAGGTACTGCAAGATTCGATGAGTGGGGAAGATGGCGTTCATGGCTTTGGCTTGACCCAGCGTCCGAAGTGCCTGTTGGAAGCGAATCGATTCCAGAAAACTAAGGATGGTTTTACTGCCTGCAAAATTTGTGGCGTTTCGCATAGAAAATTCCGTTTTCAACGACATGATTTTTGTGGTAGAATTCACCTTAAAGGTGCTCCTCTCTTTGGGTGATGTTGTTCCGACAAACACCATTCTACCAAAGATTTGAGCACTTTTTTATGTTTTTATGAGACAGCACTTTCGTAATTCAGG
>NZ_BFBX01000079.1 GCF_003851045.1 Paenibacillus sp. 598K
AATCGATTCCAGAAAACTAAGGATGGTTTTACTGCCTGCAAAATTCGTGGCATTTCGCATAGAAAATTCCGTTTTCAACGACATCATTTTTGTGGTAGACTTCACCTTAAGGGTGCCCCTCTCTTGGTTGGTGATGTTCTCGACAAACACCATTCTACCAAAGTTTCGGGCACTCTTTTATGTTTTTATGAGACGGCACTTTCGTAATTCAGG
>NZ_BFBX01000080.1:0-9831 GCF_003851045.1 Paenibacillus sp. 598K
ATGTTAATATAAATACGAATTATAAATATTTATATTAACAAATGAAGAAGAGGATTTTATCCGCGTCCGGCTGGTCCAATCGAAGGCTTGGATAGCTCCTTGCATTGAAAGCGATTGCAGATCGAGGGCGACTGACGTCTGGCGCAAGGTAGTTCAAATTGAACCCAGGGAGGTTTTTGGAATGAACGTATGGAGAAGCAAAGCGGCATTAAGCGGGCTGGCGTTGACGCTGCTGCTCACGGCATGCTCGGGAGGCAATGGCGAAAGCGGCGGGAATGGCGGCAATGCAGGCAATGGCACCAATAGCGGCAATGCGACGACAACTCCTGCCAATGCGGCGGAAAACAACAGTCAGCAGACGGCCGAGGAAACGCCAGTCGAACAGGATTTTGGCAAGGATGTGAGCGGCGAGGTTACGATTTGGGCTTTTAATGAAAACGTTTTCGAACAGGTCGCGGACGCCTTCATGGCAGAGTACCCCGGCATTAAGGTGAACACCGTATTCGTCCCGTTTGACGAGCTGCACGACAAGCTGCAAACAGCGCTGGCCAGCGGCAGCGGCGCACCGGATATCGCCGAGGTCGAGCAAGGGCAATTCACGCGCTACGTCACCGGGGGCGTACTGGAGAATCTGCTGGACGAGCCTTACAATGCCGGGCAGTTCAAGTCTCTCGTGCCTGAATACAACTGGGAGCGCTGGATGTCGCCGGACGGCACGCAGCTGCTAGGGATGCCTTGGGACTCGACGCCGGGCGTCTGGTATTACCGGGCCGATATTATGGAGGAGCTCGGACTGCCGAGCGATCCCGACGAGTTGGGCGAGTATATCCAGGACGGCGAGAACTTCCTGACGCTCGCGCAGGTGCTCGCGGCGAACGGCAAGCAAGCCTTCGAGTGGCGGGACGGTCCGATTCACTGGGCGGGCGACGAGCTCGGCTACTTCGACAGCGAGCTGAACTGGATACGCGATAACGACAAGCTGGTGCAGATCCTCGACTATACGAAGCGCGGCAATCAGCTCGGCTGGGCTCCGCATATGGGCGCCTTCACCGATGAAGGCAAGCAGCTGGTGCTCTCCGGTCAACTGGTCGGCATGGCGCTGGGCTCGTGGGGGGCCAGGCAGCTCGAGAGCGACTTCCCCGAACTCGCAGGCAAGTGGCGCGTCACTAACCTTCCGTTTGGCATCAACTTCCCGATCGGCGGCTCGAGCTTCGTCATCCCGGCGCAGAGTCCGAACAAGGATGCGGCTTGGGTGTATATGCAGTGGGTGATGCGTTCGGAGAACGCTTGGAAGATCTGGACCAACCACTCGATCCAGCCGGGATACACAGACATCGCCCAGCTCCCCTGGTATGCCGAGCAACCGAACGACTACCTCGGCGGCCAGCAGGACTACAAGCTGTACGAGCGGTTGGCGCAGCAGGTGCCGACCAAGCGGCTTAATCCGCTCGACGGCCGGGGCTGGGAGCTGTGGGTGCCGCGCATCCTCGACGCGCTCGACAAAAACATCGACTCGCGGACGACGCTGCAGCTGGCCAAGGAGGATGCCGAGAGCATGCTGAAGGACGATATCGACAATTTGCGCAAGCAACTGGGGCAATAGGGGGATACCCGCGTGATTGGTATGGTGAAGCGGTACAAGGTGTCGCTGGCGGTCATCCTGCTGCTCGCCGTCGGCGTCTATGTGTGGAACGACAATCGCGGCTTCGATGACAGCGCGATGGCTGCCGTGCCGCGGCATGAGGGGCTCGACGACCGCTCGATCCTGCTATCGGAGGACACAAGCAGTCTGCTGGAGCCGTCGTACTACAAGGTGCTGTCGGCGCTCCAGGCCGAGGGCGCGCTCGACACCGAAGGGTTCGAGGCGCGTATCCGCTCCGTCGACTATGCGGCGCTCAGCAGCGAGGGGGCAGAGGTGCAGACTGCGCCGACAGGCGGACCGCAACAGGCGGTGGCTTTGTCGGAGGAGGGCGGCTGGGTCGAATACGAGCTTGAGGTGCCGGCGAGCGGCTTTTATCAGATGGGGATGACGTATTACGCATTTCCCGGCAAGCGGGCGGATGTCGTGCGCAGCGTCATGATCGACGGCGCTTACCCGTTCTTCCAGGCCAAGAAGCTCGACTTTGGCCGGATGTGGCAGGAGAGCGGCGAGCCCTGGTACGACAATCAGAACAACGAATACAATCCCCCGCGCTCGGAAGTAAGCGATTGGCAATATCGGGACTTCGTCGACGCCGGGGCCAAGGTGGAGGAGCCGTTCCGATTTTATCTGGAGCAGGGGAGCCACACCATGCGCATCGTCTATGTGCGGGAGCCGGCGCTGATCGGCGAGCTGCGGGTATTCTCTCCGCGCAGGGTAGAGAGCTACGAGACGGTGCGGCAGAGTTACGAGGCTGCTGGCTATCGGCCAACCTCTGGCCATCTGATCAAGGTGCAGGCCGAGGAGGCCGTGCTGCGCTCCGATCCGACGCTCAAGCGTATCGAGGACCGCGAGCCCGACACCGAGCCGTTCCTGCCGGACTCTGTCGTGCTCAACGCCTTTGGCGGTCTGAGCTGGCGCGATGGCGGCCAGTGGGCCGAGTGGGAGGTCGAGGTGCCGGAGAGCGGACTATACGAGCTGGGGGCCCGCTATGGCCAATGGTTCCTGAACGGCATCCCGGTGCAGCGCAGGATTACGATCGACGGCGAGCCGCCGTTCCGGGAGATGAACGCCGTCTCCTTCCCATACAAGGCGGAATGGCAGATCAGCGCCTTCGGACCGGAGGAGGAAGAGACGCGGCTGTTCTATCTGGAGCAGGGCTCGCATCGCATCCGCATGGAGGTGCAGGTCGGCGCGCTGGGCGAGATCCTCGAGCGGGTCACCGACACGACGCAGCGGATGTCGCTGCTGACGCGGGAAGTCATACGCGTCACCGGCACCAATCCGGACCCCAACGCCGACTGGCGGCTCGAGCGCAACATCCCGAACCTGGTGCCGCGCTTGCAGAACATGGCCTGGGAGATGGACGACGCGATTCGCCAGCTCTACGACTTCGGCGTCAAGCAGGGCAGCTCGGAGGCGAGCACGCTCTATGAAGCCAGGGACGTGCTGCTCAGTCTCGCGGACGATCCCGCAGCGATCCCGGCGCGGCTGACGCAGTTCTCGGAGCTGCAATCGGCGCTTGGTCTGTGGGCCAACGGTCTGAGCCGGCAGAGCCTGCTGCTCGACTACCTGATCGTAAAGTCGCCGGATCAGCCGTGGCCGCGTCCGGCCGCGCCCTGGTATGAGCGGCTTGGGACGAGCGTCGCCGATGTGGCGCGTTCGTTCACCAAGGAGTACGGCGGTGTCGGCACGGTCTACGAGGAGGACGAGGAGGTACTCGACGTCTGGATCGCGCGTGGCCGCGACTGGGTCGAGATCATCAAGCAGATGATCGACGAGGACTTCACGCCGGAGACAGGCATCCGCGTCAATGTCAATGTCATCCCGGCGCAGCAGATGCAGCTGCTGATGCTCGCCAACACCTCGGGGCTGGCCCCGGACGTGGCGCTTGGCGTCGAGGGCGAGGTGCCGATCGATTTTGCCGTGCGCAATGCGCTGGTCGACCTCGCTTCCTTTGACGATTACGACGAGGTGGCCGCCCGGTTCCGGCCTGGCGCGCTTATCCCGTATCAGTACAACGGCGGGCACTTTGCCCTCCCCGAGAACCAGAATTTCTACATGCTGTTCTATCGCAAGGACATCATGGAGGAGCTGGGCCTGACAGAGGCGGATATCCCCGATACCTGGCAGGAGGCGATGGACTTGATCCCGCTGCTGCAGCAGAACGGCATGGACTTCTTTTATCCGCATGCGCCCAATGCGCCCGCGATGGCGATCAACGAGTTCGCGCCCTTCCTGTTCCAGAACGGCGGCGAGTTCTATAGCGAGAATGGCCAGCGCTCGGCGCTCGACTCGCCGGAGGCGCTGGAGGCGATACGGATGTGGACGGGACTGTTCACCAACTACCGGATCGCCAAGCAGGCGGACTTTTACAACCGCTTCCGATCCGGCGAGATGCCGATCGGCGTGGCGGACTACTCGACGTATATCCTGCTCTCGACGGCCGCTCCCGAGCTGACCGGCTGGTGGGCGATGAAGCCGATGCCTGGCATCGAGCAGGCGGATGGCCGCATCAACCGATCGACGGGCGGTTTGGCCCAGACCGGGATGATCTTCCGCTCCTCGGACCGTCAGGAGGAGGCGTGGGAGTTCCTGAAGTGGTGGACGGGCGCGGATGCGCAGGAGCGGTTCGGCTCCGAGCTGGAGGCGCTGCTGGGCGTCGAGGCCCGCTGGAATACGGCCAATGTCGAGGCGCTCGAGCGGCTGCCGTGGCAGCAGTCCGACATCGACGCGATCCTCGAGCAGTGGGAATGGTTCCGCGAGCGCGAGGTTGTGCTGGGCGGTTATTTTACGACCCGTCACGTAGCCAATATGTGGAACGAGATCGTCCTCAACGGGCGCATCCACCGCGAGGCCGTCGAGGCGGGCGTGCGTGAGATCAACAAGGAGCTGCGCAAGAAGCGCGAAGAGTTCGGACTGGATCGGGAGGACCGAGAGGAAAGACAGGTTCGACAGGATCGGGAGGATCGACAGGATCGACAGGATCGACAAGGTCGGCTCGATGCGGCGGGAGGAGGCGAGGAGCCATGACAATAAGGATAAGCGCTGTGCCTGGCAGCACTGCTGCCAGGCCGGCCGCGCCAAGTGCGCAACAGGCGGGACACTCGGGCGCTCCATCGGCCATGCAACAGGCGGGGCAACCGACCGTGCAGTCGGCGGCCTCACCGGCTGAGCAACCAGCCGTTCACGCGGCTGCGCAACCGACCGTGCAGTCGGCGGCCCAACCGGCTGAGCAACCAGTCGGTCACACGGCTGCCCAACCGACCGTGCAGTTGGCGACCCAATCGGGAGAGCAACCAGCCGTTCACACGGCTGCCCAACCGACGGGGCAACCGACCGTGCAATCTGCTGCGCCATCGGCCGCCCAAGCGATCACGCAACCGGCCGCGCCATCGACTGCTCGCCAGTCTGCGCCGCGCCGCCGACCGTTGCGCTCGCGGCTGGCGCTGCTGTGGAGCGAGATCAAGCGGCATAAGATTTCCTATCTGTTCCTGGCGCCGTTTTTGCTCTTGTTTACCTTTTTTATTATCGTGCCGATCATTACCTCGATTGCGCTCAGCTTCTCTTACTACAATATTCTGGAGTCGCCGCGCTTCATCGGCTTTTCCAATTACAAGCTGCTGTTCGTCGATGACGACATCTTTATGCAGGCGGTCGGCATCACGCTGAAGTTCGCCTTCATTACCGGACCGGTCGGCTATGTGATGGCCTTCCTGCTGGCCTGGCTGATCAGCCAGATTCCGATCAAGTACCGGTTTTTCTACACGTTATGCTTCTATACGCCGTCGATTACGAGCGCGACCGCGATGTCGGTCGTCTGGCTGTACATGTTCGCCGGGGATCGCAAGGGGCTGCTCAACAACTGGCTCATCCAGATCGGCTTGCTCGACGAGCCGTTCCTGTACTTGCAGGATATCCGCTCGATCGTCCCGGTCATCATCATCGTCTCGCTCTGGATGAGCATGGGCGTCGGCTTCCTGGCCTTCCTGGCCGGTCTGCAAAACGTGCCCAAGGATCTGTACGAGGCGGGGGCCATCGACGGCATCCGCAACCGCTGGCAGCAGCTCTTTTATATTACGGTGCCAGCGGTGAAGCCGCAGCTGCTCTTCGGGGCGATCATGCAGGTCGTCTCGTCGCTCCAGGTGTTCGACATCAGCGTACAACTGGTCGGCTTGCCCAGTCCGCTGTATGCGGGGCACACGATCCTCACCCATCTGTTCGACTATGCGTTCATCCGCTTCGAGATGGGCTATGCCTCGGCGATTGCGGTCGTGTTGTTCCTGCTAATGATGGGCTTGAACCGACTTATATTTAATGTTCTGGGGAGGGATTAACCGTGTCGCGATTGCATGTCGGACGCAGGAGGCTGGATTGGGGCGGAGTGGGCTTGTACGGATTTTTGACCGGCTTCGGTCTGCTCATGCTGATGCCGCTCGTCTATATGGCGTCGACGGCGCTCAAGCCGATCAGCGAGCTGTTTTTGTTCCCGCCCCGTTTTTTCGTGCAGAATCCGACGCTGCTCAACTTCCGGGACCTGCTGCTCATCACAGGCACCTCCTATGTCCCGTTCGCGCGCTACATACTCAACAGCGTCATCGTCACAGCGGGCATCGTCGCCGGCGGCGTGCTCTTCTCCGCTCTGGCGGCCTACCCGCTGGCCAAGCACAACATGCCGTTCAAAAAGATCATCTTCGATATGATCGTCGCGGCGCTCATGTTCTCGCCGATGGTGCTGCAGATTCCCCAGTATCTGCTCATCAGCCAGTCTGGCCTTATGAATACATACTGGGCGATGATCCTGCCGTATCTCGCCGCTCCGATCGGGATGTTCCTGATGACGCAGTTCCTGCGTCAGATTCCCGATGCGCTGCTGGAGGCGGCTCGGATCGACGGCGCTTCGGAATGGCGTGTATTCTGGGTTATCATCATGCCGCTGCTCAAGCCAGCGATCGCCACATTCGCGCTGTTCAGCTTCATCACGGCCTGGAACGACCCGTATCCGTCGATGGTGTACACGACGAGCGAGAATATGAAGTCGCTGCCGCTGGCAATCCAGACGATCCAGGGCGGCGCGGGGGTTATCGCCAGAGTCGGCACCTTTGCGGCCGCCAGCTTCCTGATGATCGTGCCGACGCTGCTCGTCTTCGTCATCACCCAACGGATGGTCCTGCAGACGATGGCGCACTCAGGACTGAAGGAATAGGAGGCAGCGCATGAAAGCAGTGATGGCAGTGTTGATAGTGCTGGTAATGCTGGTTGGGTGGGCGCTGCTGCCGACAAGCGCATCGGCGACGATCCCTTATCACGGGTATACGTACAGCTCCGACCGCGAGGTCCGCTCGATCGCGGGCTATGTATACGCCGGTTCGATCGACGGCACAGAGGACCCGGCGATCGGCGCGTTCAATCGTCCGGAGTCGCTGTACTTCGCAGAGGACGGCATGCTGTACATCGTCGACTCTGGCAACAATCGGATCGTCCAGCTTGATCGCGACCGCCGCTACGTCCAATCGTTCGGCGATGCCGAGGGGCCGGGCGCGCTGAGCGAGCCGAAGGGCGTCTATGTCAAGGCCGACGGCACCGTCTATGCGGCAGATACGAAAAACGGCCGGATCGTCGTATTCGACGCCGCTGGCGCGTTCGTCCGCGACTACCCGAAGCCGGAGAGCCCGCTAATCGGCAGCACCTTCTCGTATTCGCCCTCTAAGCTCGTGCTCGACAAGCGGGACTATATGTACGTCGTCAGCGAGGGCAATACGCAGGGGCTGCTGCAGATCGATCCGACCGGGCAGTTCCGGGGCTTCTACGGCGCTAACCATGTCGGCTTTAGCTGGAGCCGGCTGTTCGTGAAGCTGATCGCCACGGAGGCGCAGCAGCGCAAGCTGTCGGCGATTGTACCGGCGGAGTTTTCCAACCTGGAGCTCGACGACGAAGGCTTCATGTACACGACGACGCTCGGAGAGGAGGTCAATCAGCTGAAGCGGCTGTCACCGGTCGGCGTCGATACGCTCAACCTCGGGACGGCTCGTCCCTACGGCGATCTGTACACGGTCGGCCCGTTTGCGATGGCCTCCTTTATCGGCGTCACGGTCAGCCCGGAGGGTATCATCTCGGCGCTCGATCTGCAGACGAGCAAGGTGTTCCAGTATGACAAGCTGGGCAACTTCCTCTTCTCCTTCGGCGGCACCGGCGAGCAGAACGGACTGTTCGTAACGCCGTCGGACCTGAAGCAGGACCTCAATGGCAATCTGTACGTTGTCGATCGCGGACGCAACCGGATCGATATGTTCCGCACGACGCCGTTCGCCGATCTGGTGCACGAAGCGTCGACGCTGTACGTCGACGGACGCTATAGCGAAGCCGAGGCGCTGTGGCAGGAGGTGCTGCGCGTAAACGGCAACTACGAGATGGCCTATATCGCGATCGGCAAGGCGATGTACAAGGCCGAGCGTTACCGGGAGGCGATGGACTACTTTGAGCTCGCCGGCGCGCGGGCAGACTACTCCGTCGCCTTCAAGGAATACCGCAAGGATTTCGTCCGCGAGCACTTCGCCGTGTTCGCCATCGGAGCCATCCTGCTCTTCGTGGCCCTGCGCTGGGGCGCGCCGCGGCTGATTCGCGCGATTGGCGCCAGAGGTGGGCGGGCGAGCTGGAGTAGGCGGGCGAATGGGTGGGCCGGTGAGCAGGGGAGCGGGCGTGGCAATGAGCGGGTTAGCGGTCAGTCTGGTGGACAGATAAGTGGTCAGGCGAAGGCTCGCTCCAGTGGTCAGGCAGATGGACAGGCAGATGGAGAGGCGAGCAGTCAGGGTAGCGGGCAAACGGGCGCGCAAGGGCCCGGCGCAGGGAAGGAGCTGACGAGATGAGCACGTTTGCCATGATGGGCCGCATCCTGGCCAAGCCGTTTGATTTTTTTGAGGAGATTCAGGAGCCGGGCATGCCGCGAGTCGTCCAGGCGTTGTATATCGTCGCGCTCGCCTATCTAGTGCGCATGCTGACGCTTTACGCCGCTGGCTTCTCATACCAGAGCCGGGAGCCTTACGAGATCTCCGCCGTGCAGGAGCTGATCTGGCTTGTCGTCCCGTGGGCGACATGGTGCGTCGCGCATTGGGCGGTCAGCGCCATCCTGGACGGCGAGGGCAAGTTTCGCGAGATCGTCTACGGCAGCGCTTTTGCGCTGGTTCCCTATGCCGTCTGCATGATTCCCGTGACGCTGCTTACCCGCATCCTCTCGCTCGATGAGTCAGGCACCGTACAGATGCTCACCGTAGCGGTCTACGCCTGGGTCGCTTGGCTCGTCTTGCTCAAGGTGAAGATTTTGCACAATTTCAACCTGGGCAAGGCGTTGTTCATCATCTCGCTAAGTATCGTCGGCATGCTGATTGTCTGGTTCGCGGGCATCCTGCTCTTCGGGCTGGCCAACCAATTCATCAGCTTCGTCACGGACATCGCCAAGGAGCTGCGGCTGCGGGCATAAATTGGAACAAAATGACTCGTAGAACGGTGTGATGTCCAGACTTATGCGAAAAATGGCACAAAGTGACTCGGAAAACGGTGCAACGTTCAGACTTGTGCGAAAAATGGCATAAAATGACTCGGAAAACGATGCAGCGCCCAGACTTGTGCGAAAAATGGCACAAAATGACTCGAAAAACGGCGCAGTGTCCAGACTTATGCGAAAAATGGCACAAAATGACCTGGAAACTGCGCGTCGGTCCGGACTTGTGCGAAAAATGGCATAAACTGCCCTTGGACACAGGTTACTGACAACACGCCGCGGCGACCTGGAGATAGTCCCAATTAGGCTGTTTGAAAAAAGCCGATGAGGAACGGAATCGTTACTGGAGAAGCGAAGCTACGCTTACGATGGAAGTTATCCCTTCAGGGTAACGTTGAGGAGGTCTGATCGTGAAAAGAGTATCGGAACGGAAGTGGGCGGCGGGGTGGTTAGCCATCGTGCTAGTGGTTGTGATGACGGGGCAGCAATTGCTCTCGTTGACAGTGCCGTCGCTACTGGCAACGAGAACGGCTGTGTCTGCCGCCGAGCCAGAGTCCGGTGCGGATGCTGTAGACGAAGCGCGGCCAATGGGAAGCTCCAGCGCAACGGCGCGGTCTCGCATCGCACCGACAGGGGGCGATGCTGCCAATATGACTCAGGTGCAGGGGGAGAGCCCGCCGCCCGGCGCCGACCC
>NZ_BFBX01000080.1:10003-37738 GCF_003851045.1 Paenibacillus sp. 598K
ACCCGGCAGCGAGCAATCCGACGCCCGACGCCGAGCCGAACCAGGCCGAGCAGCCGGGCTCCCCAAGCGACCAGCCGGTCGTCTCGCCGCTGGCGGTGAGGCTCACCGGCGATGAGCCGATGTACCCCGTCACGGCGACGACGCGCTATCTGGACAATGGTCGCTTCGTCCTCTACCTCGACGAGAAGACGGCCAATGTCCGGGTGGCGGCCAAGGACTCGGAGGCCGAGTGGCTCGGCGCGCCGATCGTGCCGCGCACGACGATGCCCAACAACAAGAAATTCATGGACTCGCCGGTCCATGTAAAGTACACCGAGGGCGCAGACATCACCTCGACCTACTCGCTGAAGGATGCCGAGACGACGGCGACGATCGCTGCGGAGGCGGACCGGGTGAAGGTCAGCTTTGCCTTCGAGCTGGAGCAACTGTACTTTGACCTCGTCTACCGGCTGACGGATACCGGCCTGGAGGTGACGATCCCGTACGACTCGATCCGCGAGGAGGGCAAAGCGAGGCTGATCAGCCTGGAGGCGCTGCCGTTCATGAACGCTGCGCTGCCCTTCGAGGAAGGCGCGATGCTGCTGCCCGACGGCTCGGGCGCGCTCCTGCATTTCCGTCCCGATTATCCGCTCTACCTGAAGGGATACTCGGAGATGATCTACGGCCCGGACGAGACCTTCATCACGCAGACGCATGACATGATCTCTCAGAACGGCATGCGCACCCAGACGCCGCGCCAGTATGCGACGATGCCGGTCTATGGCATGTATCGGGACGGCATCGGAACGCTCGGCATTGTCACGCAGGGCGAGTACGACGCACGGATCAACGGCACGCCGGCCGGTATCCGCAACATCCCGCTCTACCGAAGCTCGGCAGAGTTCCTCTATCGCAAAAACGACGTCATCTTCATCGGTTCCTCCGGTCAGATCCCGTACTACCAGGGACGCAAGATCGAGGGCGACCGGCAGGTGCGCTTCGAGCTGCTGACGGGGGAGGAGGCGAGCTATGTCGGGCTGGCTGGCGCCTACCGCCGTTACCTCACGGACGAGCTCGGCGTCAAACCAATCGGCGCAAGAGCCGCCGATGCGCCGCTATCGATCCGGATGCTGGGCGGCATCCGGCGCGACGAGATTATCGGCAGCACCTTCATCCGGATGACGACCTTCGAGCAGGCGCAGCGGCTGATCGCGGAGCTGAAGTCGGCAGGCATATACCGACTGGAGCTTACCCTGGACGGGTGGTCCAAGGGCGGACTGTACGGCAATCAGCCCGAACACTTCCCTGCTGCACGGCAGCTGGGCGGAAGGTCCGGTCTGAAGCGTCTGGCGGCGTATGCGGCAGAGCAGGACACGCCGCTGTACCTCCGGACCAACTATGTCAAGCCCTTCGAGAGCAGCGACGGCTTCAGCCAGCGCAAGGACGCGGTCCGCGGCATCGACCGCGAGGTGCTGGAGCTCACCGGCTACTACCTTACGGACCGCTGGACGCAGCGGAATATCGGCTATTATCTACTCAAGCCGCAGCGGGTGTACGACCGTCATATCGCGCTGGAGCTGGCGCAAGCCGACAAGCTCGGCGTCGCTGGAATCCAGTTCCAGCACATGGGCGATCTTCTCTACTCGGACGAGGACCCTGCGGCCTTTTTCAGTCGGGCGCAGACAGCGGCAGTCTGGCGGCAGGCGCTGGAGACCGCACGCGAGCAAGTGGGACGCGCTGCTGTCGACTACGGGTATGCGTACACCTGGGGAGCGGTCAACCGGATCGATCAGGCGCCGCTCTATCATAGCGGCTATACCTACACCGACGAAGCGGTGCCGTTCTATCAGCTGGCCATCCACGGCTTGATCCCGTACTATGCAGCTCCGGCCAATCTGCGTGAGGATGCGGCGTACGAACGGCTGCGGGCGATCGAGTACGGCGCGCTGCCGAGCTATGAGCTGACCGCCGCGCCGACCAACAGGCTGCAGCGGACGATGGCAGACCGGTTGTTCAGCTCGCAGGCCGAGGATTGGCTCGGCGAGGCGATCTCCGAATACAAGGCGATGTTGCCGATGTACGAAGCGACCGCCGGTCGGCGGATGATCGGCCATAGCCAGCTCCAGCCGGGCATCTACTCGACGGACTATGAGGGCGGCGTCCGCGTCATCGTTAATTACAATGCGACCGATGCCCAGGTGGATGGCCAGCCGGTCCGGGCGATGGACTACACGTGGATGAGGGGGTAGGCGAACAACATGCGATGGAAACTCAATATGCGCGGACGTCATATTTTGGAGGGCTACTCGTTTATCGGCTTATGGATCGTTGGCTTCTTCCTGTTTATGGCCGTCCCCCTCGGTCGCTCGCTGTACTACTCCTTCCAGGAGCTGAAGACGAGCCGCGACGGACTGATCGCCGATTACGTCGGGACGCTGCATTACCGGGCGGCGTTTACCGTTGACGTTAATTTCCTGCCGCTGCTGCGGGATACGATGCTGGCGATGCTGCGCCATGTGCCGCTCGTCCTCGTCTTCGCGATGATCTGCGCGCTCCTGCTGAATCGTCATGCCGTAGGTCGAATGCTGTTCCGCGGCATCTTCTTCCTGCCGGTCATCATCGCCTCCGGGACGATCCTCAAGAAGCTATTGGAGCAGGGGGCGGCCCAATTGCCGATCTTTATGCAGTATGACCTGTACAGCAAGCTCCGGATATTCATCCCTGGCGATCTGTTGATGACGCTGCTCTCGTACTCCGACTCTTTGACCTTGGTGATGTGGGATTCGGGCGTGCAGATCCTCATCTTCCTGGCGGGGCTGCAGACGATCTCGCCGCAGCTGTACGAGGCAGCGACCTGCGACGGCGCAACCAAGTGGGAGAGCTTCTGGAAGATTACGTTCCCGATGATCCTGCCGATGATCTTCGTCAACACGCTGTTTACGATGGTGAACTCGTTCACCAAGGCGGATAACGGCGTCATGAATCATCTGCGGACTGTCGTCTTCAGCAATAACAATTACGGCTACGGTTCGGCGCTCGGCTGGATTTACTTCATCGTCATCTTCATGCTGCTCGGAGCGGTCTTCGCGCTGTTCCGCAAGCATCTGGCGTCGATGGAAGGAAGGAGGTAAGTGGATGGAGGAGACGCGCTTCAACTATGTGCGACGAAGCTTTGGCGCGCAACTGCAGTCAGGGCTGCAGTCGGGGCTGCGACATTCTGCGACCAGACGGGGCAAGGAGCTCGCCGGTACGCTGCTGTATTACTTCGTCCTGCTCAGCCTCTCGTTCGTATTCGTCTACCCGCTGCTGTACATGGTGTCCAAGTCGCTCATGCAGAGCTGGGACGTGGCTGACGCTACGGTCCGCTGGATCCCGACGAGCTTCGATCTGGCCAACTATCGGGTCGCTTTCGCCGAGATGAATTACTGGCAAGGGTTCGCAAACAGCGTCGTCACCTCATTTGGCAGCGCTGCGCTGCAGATCGTTAGCTGCTCGCTGATCGGCTACGGCTTTGCGCGCTATCGGTTTCCTGGCTATGCGCTCTGGATCAGCTTGCTCATTTTTACATTCCTGGTGCCGCCGCAGACGATCGTCGTCCCGCTGTATATGTTTTTCAGCAGCCTGGGCTGGATTAATACCCATCTGCCGTTTGTGGTGCCGGCCGCCTTTGGCCACGGTCTGCAAGGCTCGCTGTTCGTGCTGATCTTCATCCAGTTTTACCGCCGACTGCCGGGCGTGCTGGAGGAGGCGGCGCGGATCGACGGCGCAGGTCACTTCCGCACCTACTGGCAGATCATGTTCCCGCTGGCGCGTCCGGCGATGCTCGTCGTCTTCCTGTTCTCGAGCGTCTGGCACTGGAATGACAACTTCCAGCCTAGCACGTACCTGCAGCTGCCGCCCTTCTACAATCTGGCGCAGCGAATGTCGGGCTTTTATGGCAAGGCCAGTATGAACTCCGAGCAGATGTCGCAGTCGATCTCGGCGGACGCGATCGGCATGGCGTCGACGCTGCTCAACCAGATCATGGCAGGCGTCATCCTGTCGATCCTGCCGATCCTGCTCATGTATCTGTTCGTGCAGCGTTACTTTGTCGAGAGCGTCGAGCGTTCGGGCATCGCTGGTGAATAGAAGAGAAGAACATGTCGATGACAATGCGGCCAAGGGCGTCGACGACCGTCACCGACTTGACGGAGCGACGAGATGTACCGGAGGAGGAGAATAAGCTTATGACTTGCCAATCGATCAGGATCTGTCTCTTAATCCTGGCAGTGCTGGCGCTGGCGGGATGCAGCGGACAGGCGGAGCCGGGGAATACGGGAACAGCGAACTCGGGACCAGCGAACACAGGGTCAGCCCACACAGAGCCAACGGGCAATGAACCGGCCCACACAGAGCAGATTGCGTCGCCAGCTCGTGAGGGGGCGGATGGGTCCGCCATGCCGGGCGACGCGTCCGCCGCCAACGTCAACGAAGAGGGAGCGGTCCCTGCGGCGACCCCCGGGGCCGGTACGGAGGGCCACGCAGCGAATGGACCGACATTCGCCGAGGTGTCGGTGCATGATCCTTCGGTGATCCGCGTCGACGGCACCTATTACATTTACGGCTCGCATCTGCAGTCGGCCAAGTCGGACGATCTGATGTCCTGGACGTTGATCTCCTCCGGCGTCCACGACGGCAACCCGCTCATCCCCAACGTCACGGAGGAGATGGCCGAGGCGCTGGCATGGGGACAGACCGATACCTTCTGGGCGGGCGATGTCATCGAGCTGGCGGATGGCCGATTCTACATGTACTACAGCGTCTGCAAAGGCGATTCACCGCGCGCGGCGATCGGTCTCGCCGTCGCAGACTCTCCGGAGGGGCCGTTCACCGACGAGGGCATCCTGCTCCGATCGGGGATGTGGGGACAGCCGAGCGAGGACGGGACGATCTACGATCCGACGGTGCATCCCAATGCGATCGATCCGCATACCTTTTATGACCGCGAAGGCTTGCTATGGATGGTGTACGGCTCCTACTCCGGCGGCATCTTCATCCTGAAGCTGGACCCCGAGACCGGCCGACCCTACCCCGATCAAGGCTATGGCGGCAAGCTGCTGGGGGCCAATCACAGCCGGATCGAGGGACCGTATATCCTCTATAGCCCGGACACCGAGTATTATTATCTGTTCCTGTCCTATGGCGGACTGGACGCAGCCGGGGGCTATAGCATCCGGGTCGCGCGCTCGGAGAGCCCGGACGGTCCTTATGTGGATGCGGCAGGCCAGCCGATGATCGAGGCGGGCGGCGCGCCGGGTTCTTTTTTTGACGATCGGGCGATCGAGCCTTACGGGGCCAAGCTGATGGGCAATTACCTGATGCGCCGCCAGCTTGGAGAGGCTGGAGGAGGCATAGGCAACGGATACGTCTCACCGGGACATAACTCCGCTTACTACGACGAGGAGACGGGACGCTACTACCTCATCTTCCACACTCGCTTCCCGTATCGGGGCGAGCACCACGAGGTGCGCACGCATCAGATGTTCATGAATAGCGATGGCTGGCCGGTTGTCGCGCCGCACCGATACGCTGGCGAGTCGATCGGCGCCTACACAGTGGCGGAGGCAGCAGGCGAGTACAAGCTGATCCGGCATGGCCGGGACATCAGCGCCGAGCTCAAGGAAGCGGACGTCGTGCGACTGACGGAGGGCGGCGCGATCGAGGGAGAGCTGACAGGCGTCTGGACGCTGACGGACGGCCATCAGGCCGAGCTAACCGTGGCGGGGACGGTCTACCGCGGCGTATTGATCCGGCAGTGGGACGCTGTCGCCGGGGCGGAGACGTTTGCCTTCACCGCTTTGTCCGAGCAGGGCGAGGCGATCTGGGGCAGTCGTACGGTCCCGCGAGAGTAACACAATAAAGTTCCAAGGGCAGCGTGCCGCGCTGCCCTCTTTACCGTTCTTGAGCAAATCCTACTCATGTGTACTAAAAATCGCACACCTTTGCCCATCGCACCGCGGATCGACCTCGCCGTTCCCTTGCGTGCTCGCCCCTTCATTTGACCTCAACAGTAAAATGGAGTTAAGAAAAGTAAATAGTTGTATATTGTGGCGGACCGCCCTTGGAGATGATAATGTAAGCGTAGACATTTTGAACAACTCATTGTATAGGGGGAACGATATGAGCACCAACAAACGGTTTGTGAAAGGGCTCTCTATCCTGATGCTGGCTGCGCTTACCGCTACGGCGTGCAGCAATAGCAACGGCGGTACGAACACGCCAGCGACCAACGACCCGGGGAAAAATACGCCAAGCACGAACACGGGCACGAACAACACGCCTGAACCCGCAGCCGATGACGGGCCATTGACCAAATACGACCCGCCGATCTCGGTGTCCTTCGTCCGCAACCTGAGCGACGTCGTCGAAAACAACGTACTCGGCGTACTGCCGGGCGAGACGATCGAGGATAACATCTGGTCGCGCCTGTACAAGGATGAGCTGGGCATCGACATCACCTACGACTGGATCGTCAAGGGAAATCCGACATCCGACCAATACCTGCAGAAAATCAACGTAACCCTGGCTTCTGGCGATCTGCCCGATATCACACCGGTGGATGCTACGCAGCTCAAGCAGCTGGCTGAGTCCGATCTGATCGAAGATATGACCGAATGGTACGAGAAATACGCCTCGCCGCTGACCAAGCAAGTGCTCACCCAAGAGGGCACAAGCGCCTTTGACGCTGTCACGTATGACGGCAAGCTGATGGCGATCCCGCAGCTGGAGTCCTCGATCGAGCGGTCGATGTTCCTGTGGGTCCGCACGGACTGGCTGGAGAAGCTGAAGCTCGATCCGCCGAAGACGATGGATGATGTAGTGAAGATTTCGAAAGCGTTTGCCGAGCAGGACCCGGATGGCAACAACGTCAAGGACACCTTTGGCCTCGGCATCACCAAGGCACTTTGGGGAGGCGCGATGGGCCTCGAGGGCTTCGTAGCAGGCTACAACGCCTACCCGAACATCTGGCTGGAGGACAGCTCCGGAGAGCTCAAGTTCGGCAGCATCCAACCAGAGATGAAGAAGGCGCTGGGCGTCCTGCAGCAGATGTACAAGGAAGGTCAGCTCGACCAGGAGTTCGGCGTCAAGGACGGCGCCAAAGTGTCGGAGCAGATCGCAGCCGGTAAGATCGGTATGGAATACGGCGAGCAATGGAACTCCATCTGGCCGCTGCAGCTGAATCGCGACAATGATCCAAACGCGCAATGGCAAGCCTTCCCTATCGTGTCGGAGACCGGCGATGCGCCGAAGGTGCCGCTGAAATTCAGCACGACGAGATTTTTCGCCGTCAAGAAGGGCGCCGCGCATCCCGAAGCCGTCGTCAAGATGTTCAACCTTCACCTCGAGAAAAACTGGGGCGAGACGGCCGAGTTCGACAAGTACTATGCGCCGCCGGAAGCGGAGAGCGTATGGCAGCTGTCGCCAGTCACGCCAGCGCCAGTCTACAAAAACGTGGACGCGTTCCGTGCCATCGATGCGGCTCGCAAAGCCAATGACTTCTCGACCCTGGTCGGCGAAGCCAAGACAATCCAGGAGAAGCTGGAGATGTATGCATCCGGAGACGCAGACGGCTTCGCGCTGTGGGGCTGGGAGCGCATCTACGGCGAGCAAGGCTCGATGGGCATCACAGATCAGTATGACAAGAACAAGCAGTTCCTCCAAGACAAGTTCGTAGGCGCGCCTACGCCGACGATGGTCGAGCGCAAGACGACGCTGGAGAAAATGCAAAACGAAGTATTCGTCAAAATTATTCTCGGCGAATCCCTTGACAAGTTCGATCAGTTCGTAGAGGACTGGAAGAAGCTCGGCGGCGACGATATTACAAAAGAAGTCAACGAATGGTATGCAGCGACCAAGGGCTAACTGAAGCAGGCGGCGGGGGGAGCGGACAGCTCCCTCCGTCTCCTCTTGGATCGCCAAGAGGCTGCAGGCCAGCGCCAGTAAGCTCACCTTGTTTTGTACACCTTGGCCTGTGATGTGGAGGTTGATAACGATGAAGATGCGTAGAGAATGGCCGCTTCACGCGATGATTTTTCCGGGCCTGGCCCTAATTATTATGTTCTCGTATGTTCCGATGGCTGGCGTCATCATTGCTTTTCAGAAGTTTATCCCGGCCAAAGGCCTGTTCGGCGACCAGAAATGGGTGGGATGGGCCAACTTTGAGTATGTGATGAGCTTGCCGAGCTTCACTCAGGTCTTGTTCAACACCTTGTTTATCTCCAGCTTCAAGCTGGTGCTGGGACTGGTGGTCCCGATCATCATCGCCATTTTGTTAAACGAGCTAAAAAACAACGTCATTAAACGTTCGGTGCAAACGGCAATCTATCTGCCTTACTTCCTGTCCTGGGTCGTCCTGGGCGGGATACTGATCGATATCCTGTCGCCCTCGAGCGGCATCGTCAACAACTTCCTCGGCGCCATCGGCTTGCCGAAGATCTTCTTCCTCGGGGATAACAACTGGTTCCCGGTTACGCTGATCGGATCCGATATCTGGAAGACCTTCGGTTACGGCACGATCGTCTATCTGGCGGCGATCACCGGCATCGACCCTGGCCTGTATGAGGCGGCGACGATCGATGGCGGCAACCGCTGGCACAAAATGTGGCATATTACGCTGCCGGGCATGCGGATGGTTATCGTCCTGCTGTCGGTGCTCAGTCTCGGACAATTGCTTAATGCAGGCTTTGACCAGGTGTTCAACCTGTACAGTCCGCAAGTGTACGAGAGCGGCGATATTCTCGATACGTTCGTCTACCGGATCGGCTTGCTCGATGCCCAGTATGGCGTCGCTACAGCCGTTGGCCTGTTCAAATCCGTCATTTCATTTACATTGATATCGGCATCCTATCTGATCGCTTACAAGGTGGCCAGATACCGGATTTTCTAGAGGAGGAGGGAGCCCCGTGGAGCATCAAAAGTCACCGCAACCGGCAGGGACGGTCCGCCTTCGGTCGCGCAAGCGTCTGGAGTGGTTCCCGTGGGTCAATGGGACGTTTCTCATTGTACTTTCATTTTTGTGCATTATGCCGCTCATTCATATTATCGCCGTGTCCTTCAGCTCCAGCGCTGCCGCTTCGGCAGGCTTCGTCAAGCTGTGGCCGGTCGACTTCACCTTTGCTTCCTACAAGTACACGGCAAGCCGGGGCGAGTTCTGGCAGGCGATGCTCGTCTCGCTCACACGGATCGGGATCGGCACGCCGCTTAATCTGCTGCTGACGATTCTCGTCGCTTATCCGCTCTCCAAAGAGTCCAGCGCCTTCCGGCTGCGCAGCGTATACGCCTGGCTGTTCTTCCTGACGATGCTGTTCCATGGCGGCCTCATCCCGTGGTATACGACGCTCAAGGAATACGGCCTGCTCAACTCCATTTGGGCGCTGGTGCTGCCTGGCGCGGTGCCGGTCTTCAGCGTCGTGCTGCTGCTCAACTTCTTCCGCGCGACCCCCAAGGAGCTGGAGGAAGCGGCGTTTATCGACGGCGCCAGCCATTGGAAGACGATGTGGACCATCTTCGTGCCGATCTCCAAGCCGGCGCTGGCGACGCTCGCGCTGTTCTCGCTGGTCGAGCATTGGAATAGCTGGTTCGACGGTCTCCTGCTGATGGGCAGTCCCTCGAACTATCCGTTGCAGAGCTATATCCAGACGATCGTCATCCAGCAAAGTCTGTCCAATATGTCCCGCGACGAGCTGCTGAACCTGGCGCTGATCTCGGATCGGACGCTCAAGTCGTCGCAGATTTTCCTCGGCTCGTTGCCGATCATGCTGGCCTATCCGTTCCTGCAGAAGTATTTCGTCAAGGGGATCGTGCTCGGCAGCGTCAAAGGATAACGTAAGCATTGCGCAGCGCTTTTGGTTTATAATGGGAAGAAAACAATGGAGGCGTCGGCTTTGTTCAACCGACAGGAGTTCTCGCTGCGCAATACGGTATTTCTGCGGCTTATCGTTACCTTTTTGCTCATCATGCTGCCGATCCTGTTCTTCGCGGTCTATCTGTACCAATGGATCGTCCAGACGACGAGCGCGGATATCGCCCGGACGGCGATCTCGCAGACGAACTTTTATCTGACTGACCTGGGCAATGAAATCGAGCGGATGAAGGTGCTGCAGTACAGTCTGCTGGAGGACGAGAACCTCAACGAGCTGACGCTGCTCTGGGACTCGATGACGACGATCGACCGGACCGATACGATCAATTCGTTGCGGACCCGGCTGTTCACTGTGCAGAACAGCAGCAAGTACATCAAGGATGTGAGCGTCCACATCGCGACGATCGAGCGGTCGATGTCGGCGGAGACGAGCATTCGCGACTTCGATCAGACGAGGTACCGCGAGCTCCGCTCGGTGTTCGGCAGCCGCTCGCAGGTCATCGAGTGGAATGGAGGCCTGTACCTGGCGGCGTTGAAGCCGCAGGGGACGCGCGACGCCGAGCCGCTGTTCACCGTGGAGATCGAGCTGGACCGGCAAAAGCTGCAGGAGGCGCTGGCTCAATTCAACACGTATCCGGGCAGCGGCACCGTGCTCCGATACCGCGATGGCAAGGTCGGCATGTCGAGTCTGACGCCTGAGCTGGCAGGGGCGCGCGCGGCGCTCGCCGAGCTGCCGCTGGAGACGCTGCGGGCCGGCGAGATGGAGCGAATCTCTCTGAACGACCAGCAGTACTACGCGATCCGCGCGCAGTCGGATGAGCTGGGCATCTCGATCTACCGCTTCATCCCGGAGCAGGTGGTGAAGGAGCCGCTTGCCAAGTTTTATACGTGGGCGTGGGTGTTCGTCTTGACGGCGCTGGGGATTATCGTCGCGTTTGGCCTGTCGACCTACAACTTCATCCACAAGCCGATCCTGACGCTCGTCAAGAGCTTCCGGCGGATGGAGCAGGGCGATCTGAACATCTCGATCGCGCATGCGTCCAAGGATGAGTTCCGCTACCTGTACGAACGGTTCAACCTGATGGTCGGCAATCTCCGCTCGCTGATCGATCAGGTGTACAAGCAGAAGATTATGGCGCAGCGCGCGGAGCTCAAGCAGCTGCAGTCGCAGATCAATCCGCATTTCCTGTACAACAGCTTCTTCATCCTGAATACGATGGCCAAGACGGGGGACAATGAGCGGATCGAGCAGTTCACGACATTGCTCGGCGAATACTTCCAGTTCGTCACTCGCAACGCCTCGGACCTGGTGACGCTGGAGCAGGAGATGCATCATGCGACGATGTATGCGGAGATCCAGGAGCTGCGCTTCTCCAGACGCATCCAGGTCGAGATCGAGCCGCTGCCGGAGGAGCTGCGCAAGCTGACGGTACCGCGGCTGATCGTCCAGCCGATCCTCGAGAATGCCTTCAAGCACAGCCTCGAGAAAAAGGCGAGAGACGGCCGGATCGTCGTCTCCTACGCGCAGTCCGAGCAGACCGTCAGCATCCTCATCGAGGATAGCGGCAATAAGCTGACCGATGAAGGGCTGATGAAGATGGAGCATGTGCTGCGCAGCGTCGACGATCAGGCAGAGACGACGGGCATCGTCAACATCCATCGCCGGCTGGCGATGACCTATGGCGAGGCGAGCGGACTGCGTGTGGATCGCAGTCCGCTCGGCGGCTTGCGGGTCGAGATTATATTGGGGAGGGAAGGAGGGGCGTCTGATGCACAGGATGCTGATCGTGGATGATGAAGAGATCATAACCGACGGGCTGATGGAAATCTTCGGCGGCCTCGATCTGGAGCTGGATCTGTACAAAGCGTACTCCGGCGAGGAGGCGTTGCAGCTGCTCCAGCGCACGCGGGTCGACCTGGTCCTCTCCGATATCTGCATGCCAGAGATGGATGGCCTGGAGCTGATGGGCCATATCCACCAGAGCTGGCCGCAGTGCAAGATCGTCTTCCTGACCGGTCATGACGAGTTCGACTATGTGTATCGCGCGATCCAGCAGCCGGATGTCCAGTACGTGCTCAAGAGCGAGGGCTACCCCAAGCTGATCGAGGCGGTCAGACGGGCGCTCCGCGAGCTGGACGATGCGCTGCGGGTCGAGGATCTGGTGCGCCAGTCGCAGGAGCGGCTGAACAAGCTGGAGACGCTGGCGCAGGGCGATTATTTCCGCGAGCTGCTCCATCATGCCAAGACCGTGGAGGAGCTGCGCGAGGACTTCAAGGAGCTGCGCATCCCGCTCGATCCGGCGCAGCCGGTACTGCTAGCGCTCGGCAACCTGGCCGCTGTCGGACCGCGCCAATCCTATGCCGGACGGCAGGAGACGGCGCTCGCCGTCAAGTATCTCGCCGAGAGCTTCCTGATGGAGCGGACGGTCAGCAGCTGCGTCATCGACCGGTACGGCGACCTGATCTGGCTCATCCAGCCGCACTGGCGCATCCCGCCAGCTGAGCCGGGACGCTACGAGCAGACGCTGATGTTCCTCGAGGGGACGTTCGAGAGGATCGAGCTGGCCTGCTACGAATCGCTGCAGCTGACGACGGCGCTGACGCTCGGTCGCGAGGCGCTGGGCTGGGAGGCCGTGCCGGCAGCCTATGACGAGTTGCGGCATCGCCAGCACTTCCGGGTCGGCGACGGGGCGCAGATGGTGCAGACCGTCTCGCTGCGTGCGGAGTCGGCCGCGCCTGTGCGCGATCGCTTGCTCCGCGACAAGTCCGAGGCGCTGGCCGCGCATCTCGAGGCGGGCCGCAAGGCCGAGTTTCTCGAGCTGTTCGGCGAGCTGACCGCACCGGTGTTGCAGGAGAAGGGCAGTCCGTATGTGAAGGAGCTGTACTACACGATCGCGGTTATCGTGCTCTCGTACATTAACCGATTGGACCTGCGGGAGCGGGCGGACGCTTTTAACCTGATGCAGCCGGAGGCGTACCGCTCGTGGGAGGAAGCGTTCGATTACTTGAAGGAGTCGGCGAGCGCCCTCTTCACCGACCGCCGCAGCGGCGAGCAGAAGCGGGCCGCCTCGGTCATCCGCAAGATCTCGGCCTATCTCGAGGCCCATCTGGCGGAGGACCTGTCGCTCGTTCGGCTGGCGGACGAATTTCACTTCAACCCGTCGTACCTCTCCCGCCTCTTCAAGCAAGAGCGGGGCGTCAATCTGTCCGAGTACATCGAGGCGCTGCGCATTCGCAAGGCCAAGGAGCTGCTCGGTCGCGAGGAGCTGAAGGTGGCGGAGGTCGGCGCGCTGATCGGCTACGACACGCCGCAGTCGTTCACGCGCTTCTTCAAGAAGATGACCAGCCTCTCCCCGCAGCATTACCGCTCGGAGCTCGCGCTGCCCGGGCAGCTGGAGGAGGGGCAGGTGTAACTGTAGGTTTAGGTGCTGGTTTTTAGGTAATGAATCATTAATAGTAGAAGGACTCCTCCCTGCAAGCGGGCTAGCCGTTTGCGGGGAGGAGTTTTTGTCGTGCGGTGCACACTGGGGGCGGCTGGGTATGTAAAATGAAAAGAAGGCAAGGCTGACAAACAAAACGAGGAACGCTGAAAAACAAGAAAAGTGGGTTATCCAAAAAAAATCTGACCCGCGCGAAAAATAAACGGCTACTCAGTTGTATTACTAGTGAAGGGGGGATAAGAGGTGCATGATTCATCTGAGCTCAATGAATCCGTACGCAAGGCGGTTATGACCTATTCGGACAGTCTGATCAAGATTGCGTTCGCGTATCTCAAAAACATGGCGGATGCCGAGGAAGTAGCGCAGGACGTATTCCTGACCTACCTGCAAAAGGCGCCCGAGTTCGCAAGCGACGAGCATGAGAAAGCCTGGCTCATCCGCGCGACGATCAACAAAAGCAAAAATATGCTGAAGGCAGGTTGGTTCCGCAGCAGAACCCCCATTCCGGACAACCTGGCGTATTTCCCCAAGGATGAATACTCGGTCCTGCAGGCGGTATTGTCCCTGGACAAAAAATATCGAATTCCGATCCATTTGCACTATTACGAAGGCTATTCCCTGGAGGAGATCGCGGATATTCTTCATGCCAAGCCCGCGACCGTAGGGACATGGCTGGCACGCGGCCGCAATCAGCTGAAGGAAGCGATAGGAGGTCAGGCGACATGAAGAAAAAGCCGAGCTACAAGGATGCGATGTCCCATCTGAAGCGAAGCGAAGATTTCGAAGAGCGGACGATCAAAAAGCTGGGTCTGGACCCAACTACGAAAACTAAAGGAGCGAGTACAATGACAACAACCTATAAAGCGACACCAAGCCGGAAAAAATGGACCATCTGGACAGGAGGAATCGCCGCATGCGCGGTGCTGGCATTGGGGATCTACGCCTTTAATCCCGGCAATGAAACTGCGGTCCCTACGCCGACGCCAACGCCAATCGTGGACAGCGGCAGCACCAACCAGCAGCCGGGCACGATTGCCGACGAGCCGCCAGGCGAGATGGCTGGCAAGCGCGTCGTCAACTTCGAGGGCGTCATCGAGGAAGTGAGCGAAGACGGGCTGAGCTTCCGGGTCGGCGAGCTGTGGGTGACGGTTAACGATGCGACCGAATACGGCATCACCGGGCCGACAGCGCCGCCGGTGTCCGAGCAGCTGGTGAGCGACGACTTTAAGGTCGGCAACACCGTCGCGGGCTTCACCTCGGAGGACGTGTCGAGCGGCAAAGTGACGGCAGAGCGGATCTATAACAACTTCTAATTATTCGCGAATATGCTATGCTCTCCAGCCTCGCGCTTGAAAAGGGTGTCCCTGGTCATCTTGGATGACTTGGGGACACCTTTATTTGTGCGGGGCTGAGGCGCGAAAGTCCTGCGGCTGCTCTTCCCTGGCGACTCCTCGCCGCGCATCCTGCATCTCCGGCAGCAGGACATGGCCATGGAAGTTTCGATCTGCGCTCCTGCGTGAGAGTGACCGGGCGGCAAATGGGGAGCGGTATAGCTTCATTAGTTTCAATCCACGCTCCTGCATGAGGAGCGACAATCCCGGAGTGAGCGCTCGTACAGCGCAGCCTTGTTTCAATCCACGCTCCTGCAGGAGGAGCGACCAGGAAGCTGAAATCAAACTTGGCGAGGCTGATCTGTTTCAATCCACGCTCCTGCACGAGGAGCGACTTAACGGAGCAGCTAAGGGTATCATGCCTGTAATGTTTCAATCCACGCTCCTGCACGAGGAGCGACCTTTCGTAGCTCCTCCGGAATCTCCGGTTTGTGTACGTTTCAATCCACGCTCCTGCACGAGGAGCGACTTCAGGGTCGATATGATCGACAATCTCATGATTGTTTCAATCCACGCTCCTGCACGAGGAGCGACGCCCGCTGGGTGTATGTCAGCACTACCCTTATAGGTTTCAATCCACGCTCCTGCACGAGGAGCGACCTGGCCTCCGCTATGGAGGTCCGCGTTATTGAGGTTTCAATCCACGCTCCTGCACGAGGAGCGACTTGGCGATGAGGTGGGCGTTATTCTCTCCATTTGGGTTTCAATCCACGCTCCTGCACGAGGAGCGACGAGGGCATGCGCGTCTATGCCGGCGCGGCGTATGTTTCAATCCACGCTCCTGCACGAGGAGCGACTCGGCGTGGGTGAGCTTGACGCGATTCGGCAAGAGCTGTTTCAATCCACGCTCCTGCACGAGGAGCGACAGCGGCACATGCAAAGCCTTACGCAGCTTGGGCTGCGGGGCGCAAAATCGCGAACCTATTTTTAGTGTAGCATATTATTTAATATAATGGGGGTTTTTACTCAACAAATCCAGTCAGGACGCGGGGTGCGAACCTCCCAGGGATTTCATCTGAGCTTCAGGTTCGCACTGATACCAACTGATACCACAGTATCCCCTCCTGGTTAGCTACTCCATTGTAATACGAACTTTTGTTCCAATTCAAAGACAGATTGTGGGCGATCTCTAGCTACAATTAAAAGCCCGGTTGATTGCACCCGCGCTCAGAGGGTAAGTGGTTATAAGCTGCCAACGATGGCATCAATACTGACAAGAGGGTGATCAGTGATGAAAAAACAGCTGCTAGCCGTACTGCTAGCCGGAATGCTGCTGGCCGGTTGCGGAAACAACGCCGAGGAGCCGACAGGGACGGGGCCGGCCTCGCCGCCTGACACGGGGGCGACATCGTCACCGCCCCCTCCGCCAGAGGAAGAACCACAGGAGGAGGGAAGGCCGACGCAAGACGGAGAGGACACACCGGCTACAGGCGACCGGGCTTTATACCAGGCGATGCTCGATGACATCGAAGCCAATATGGACGATCTCGAGGCCAAGTACGAGGAGGGCACCACCGCTTCGATGCGTGAAGCGGCGGGCGAGGAATATAAGCGTTGGGACGATGCGCTCAACGAAATCTACACGGCGCTGGGAGACCAGCTTTCGGACACCGAGATGGATCAGCTGCGCGACGAGCAGCGGGAGTGGATCGCCTATCGGGACGAGACGGCGGAGCAGGAGGCTTCGGGCTCGGAGGGAGGCACGCTGGCACCGCTCGAGCAGACGATGGCAATGGCCAGACTGACCAAGGAGCGCTGCTACGAGCTCGTCGACACGTATATGTCTTAGGGCATGTCTGCAAAACCTAAGCGCCTAGCTGCATCGACGTGATGCAGGTCGGGTCCTCGTCGAAGGTGGAGAGCTCGGCCTCAGCGCTTTGTCCATCCCGCACGAGCGTTACCTGGAATACCTGCTCCCGCGGCAGCCAAAGATCAATGAACCCGTTGGCCTGCGAGGTCATGGTCTCGTCGATGACGACTTGACCGCTCGCGTCGACGACGCGGACGGCGAAGCTCTCCTCTGGCAGTTCGCCGCGACAGGTCGCCAGATTGTGGATCGCGCATGGGTGCGTATGCTCAAGGTAAGGGGCGATCGATACGAAAAATTCATCCTCCGGCAGCGCGAAACGCGTCTGCGTATCATCGTCTGCGACCAGCGTCAGCTGCCGTGCATCGATGGAGGCGCTGCGAGCCGGCAGTTCTCCTGAGCCGATTGCCTGGACCTTCTGCTTCAAGTCGTCCGTCGCCAGCACGGACGGCTTGTTTGGTTTGGTCTCCTGATTCGTCGCCAGCCAGAACAGTCCGAGCGCAAGCACAGCGAAGCCGAGTACGATAAAACCTTTCAAGCGCATAAAGATCCCGCCCTTTCGCCTAGAATTTAACTATTCAAGGATAGCATGGACATGCGGTCGGCGGATGTGAGAGAGCGCACAAGCGATGATGGGTCTCAGGGTCGATGGCGGCCGCGTCGGGATAAGTTTATGGTCATCAGCCGGTTTTTCGTCATCGGACGCTCCCCATGTGAGAGCCTATATTAAAATTCTCCTGCTGGTCAGCGCGAACCGGAGGCTCACATGAGATCCACCGGGAGGTTCGCACCCCGCGTCCTGACTGGGGTTGTTGAGTGAAAAGCCCCATTATAATAAAAAATATGCTACACTAAAAATAGGTTCGCGATTTTACGCCTCGCAGCCCAGGATGCGCAAGGCTTTACGCGTGCCGCAGTCGCTCCTCGTACAGGAGCGTGGATTGAAACCTCGCGGTCCGTGGCGGCCCTATAGTCGGCGGACGTCGCTCCTCGTACAGGAGCGTGGATTGAAACTTGACCGCTCGCCGTAAAGCAATTATGGACGGGTCGATCCTCGTGCACGAGCGTGGATTGAAACGGTGAGATTAACTGGATGGGCGTCATTACGACTGTCGCTCCTCGTGGAGGAGCGTGGATTGAAACATTCAATTACTCCATCGATCTCCTCCTAGGCTCGTCGCTCCTTGTGCAGGAGCGTGGATTGAAACTTTTTTGATAATTCATTCATTTAGCGCCACTTGCTTCGCTACTCGTTGATGTAGTTCTCCATCGCACAGCGTTGGTTGTAGAATCGCCATACGTCGATGGCTTCCCAGGCTTCAGTCGTTACCATAAACGCAGCAGATCTTTATTTAACAACGTGTGATGTGGCACTCGACCACCCATCGCGTGGGCGACCAAGGCGCCGCTCTCCAGGGATTTGATGTGAAAGAGACGTTCACAGTCCAGAAGCCAGCCGATGATGAGATACTGCAAGATCATGAGTGGGGAAGATGGCGTCCACGGCTTTAGCTTGACCCAGCGTCTGAAGTGTCTGATGGAACCGAATCGATTCCAGGTAACTAAGGATGGTTTTATTGCCTGCAAAATTCGTGGCATTTCGCATGGAAAATTACGTTTTCAACTCCCTCTAAACACTAGCTTAGCCTAGTGAGATCGCGGCCGTTATTACATTTTTTTGTGTTGAACTGTGCTAGTTATATCACAGGAACTAACATAAATATTGATGGCGGAAGGAGTATGCTATGAAGTGGAATCAAGCTTTTGAACATGAATTAACCGAGAAAGCTAGGGCAGGGGAACTTATCAATATCCTAGATACTCAAAAAACATCGCATGCACATACGGCCAAATCGGCGGATAAAATGAAGGCACTTCATTTATTAAGGAAGAAAGTAAAAGACACCAGGCTTTTATATGAGCTTGGATTATCTTTTACGCGAATGAGTAATTTTACGGCAAACGAATTAGGCGTCATGATTTTATCCGATTTATTCGAGCTTAACCCCCAAGAAGTAATCAGCGAAGTATATCGAACAGCAGATAGTGAAAATTGGGAAGTAAGGGAGTGGGCAGCAAGTGCAGGCGGTAATATATTAAGCCGGCATTTCCAAACAGCCTACCCAATTCTATCGAATTGGGTGGGTGACCCCTTGCCTAATATTAGAAGGGCTGCAGCGCTCGCAGTCATGTATGCGGCCAAGGAGTTACCGGAACGATATAGTGAACAATTAATCTCGTTAGTTGAGCAGCTGCTTACGGACCGCGACATATATGTGAGAAAAAACTTAGGTCCATTTGCTATTGGAGGAGCGCTGCTGCGATATTATCCCGAGAAGCTTAAAGAGCGGATTTTAAGTTGGCATCTATCGGATAACGAACAAGTACTATGGAATGTGGCCATGATTTTCACAAGCGCAGAAGGGGCCAAGGATAAAAACTTTGCATTGAAAATTTTAAAGAATCTAGCTTGTGATGATAGGAGATATGTGCAAAATGCCGTAAAAGCAGCGGTGAAAAATCTTGCGAAGAGACATAAGGAAGACTTTTCCGCTATGATCATGGTATGAGTTATCAAAATTGAGTTGTATGATGCTTATATTTGTTCGAATTCTGCTCTATTTGTTACTGTCTAAGCTGTTTATAATAGTCGTTTTAGGAGGACGTAACAACAAATGTTGTTAAATGAGAGCTTAATAGATTCCAGGAGATTAAGTGATATCCGGTCAGTTTCGATAAGACATGGCGTGGAAGTTTATCAGGCTAATGATTCTGGCCATAAAGTAGCGATTAAATTATTTTCAAAAGACAAAAAGGACAATTATCAACACGAAAATAATATTCTTCAGCAATTATCTAAGAAAAATTCGAAAGTCCCCAAGTTACTTGAATTTGGTGAAAAAAAGGGAACCTCATTTTTAATTACGGAGTGGTGGGAAGGGGAGCCTCTGTCGCATACCTTTCATAATCTTGGTTACCAAAACAAGCTAGAAACTCTCGTTTCCTTAGGAGGACTTTTAGGGGAGCTTCAATTTGATCTTAATTACAATGATCTGGCAACAAGTGATTTTTGGAAAAGATCCGCAGATGATCGAATAGATACATATACTTGGGTTAATTATGTCGAAAAAATTGTGGCTAAATGTACAAAAAGATTAAGACTGACCGAAGAAGATCTCTTAGACGGTATTGATGTCATCGTGGATCAAATTATAACAGAAGCATCTCAGATGAATGAGCCGAATCAGATTACATTATTGCATACCGACTATACGTTAAGAAACATTTTAACCCGAGATTGCGAGTTTCTAATCATTGATTTTGAATCAGTAATGATTGGAGACCCTATGTATGATTTAGCCAAAATGACATGGGTGGACTTTGGAGTTGAAGAGCGACCATTCATAGATGCATTTGTGGAAGGGTGGGAAAGACAAACCAAGGTTAAAGTTGATTTAGCTCTACTCACATTTTATCAATTGGTCTATTGTTTAGCTTCAATATCTTGGGTAGATAAGCTTCCAAACCCGAATGATGACAATTTATTGTTTCGTAATAAGGCGCGCAGTACAATGAAGTATTTATTCAATAAAAGTAGATGCAATAAAATGACATGTAGTCATGAGTCATGACACTCTTCGTTCCTCATATCAGAGCCTATATAGATCGCCTACTTGCCAGCGCGAACCTGAGGCTCACATGAAAACCCTGGGAGGTTCGCACCCCGCGCCCTGACTGGTTTTGTTAAGTAAAAGCCCCCATTAAAATTAAAATTATGCTACACTAAAAATAGGTTCGCGATTTTGGGCCTCGCAGCCCAGGCTGCGCAAGGCCTTGCGTGTGCCGCTGTCGCTCCTCGTGCAGGAGCGTGGATTGAAACGATTACCTTGGCTATGGCTAAGATTGTCGAAAAAGTCGCTCCTCGTGCAGGAGCGTGGATTGAAACCACCATGACCAGAGTGTCAGCATCGAGCCGGTGCAGTCGCTCCTCGTGCAGGAGCGTGGATTGAAACTCCAACTGTGCTAGCACATAATCATAGGCGACCTTGTCGCTCCTCGTGCAGGAGCGTGGATTGAAACGCTACTGTGCCGCCAGCTGGTGAACGTGATGGTTGTCGCTCCTCGTGCAGGAGCGTGGATTGAAACGTCCGATCAACCCGGCCATACCTACCGTCACGGGGAGTCGCTCCTCGTGCAGGAGCGTGGATTGAAACCTGTATACTTTTAGGCTTTTGCCGCTCTTTTGGCGGTCGCTCCTCGTGCAGGAGCGTGGATTGAAACATCAATGACACGAAGCCGTCCGGACTGGGCCAAGGTCGCTCCTCGTGCAGGAGCGTGGATTGAAACCCCGGGTGCCAGCGTGCCGGTGATGGCGATCTGGTCGCTCCTCGTGCAGGAGCGTGGATTGAAACCTTGTACTGCCTGTAACTGACGACTGAAGACCAAGTCGCTCCTCGTGCAGGAGCGTGGATTGAAACTTACTTACTTAGAAGTAATCTATTTCATGTCCCGGTCGCTCCTCGTGCAGGAGCGTGGATTGAAACCGGTGGATTTTTCTTGACAGATTTTAACGGGTGTGTCGCTCCTCGTGCAGGAGCGTGGATTGAAACTTACTTACGACGACGGCCGCATCCAGACGTACACGTCGCTCCTCGTGCAGGAGCGTGGATTGAAACAGCGTTTCTACCGCAGACTGGGGGCTCATATCGCGTCGCTCCTCGTGCAGGAGCGTGGATTGAAACAGCTCGGCACGCTTTGGCGGTTTCAACTCGCGGGTCGCTCCTCGTGCAGGAGCGTGGATTGAAACTTACGTATCCTGACGCTAATATTACCGATCCTGGTCGCTCCTCACGCAGGAGCGTGGATTGAAACCGACGAGATACCGAAGTTTTCGACCATCGGTTTGTCGCTCCTCACGCAGGAGCGTGGATTGAAACTTGATTCCGAAATGTAAAGCTGGGCGGTCTCAAATGTCGCTCCTCGCGCAGGATCTTAAATAGCTTCTTAAAGACCCTAAGCGGCCTCAGTGCACCTTTCTTCCCTTGACGACGCAATTCGGCGCTCACCGTCAGCTCCAGTGCACCTTTTTTCCCTTGCAGGCGCGATCCAATGCTACCCGGCCGTCTCATCAGTCTATAAGCCCCTCCCCAAACAACAACAGCCCGCACATCTCCATGTGCGGGCTGTTACTTGTCGGCGACCCAACAAGGCCGCCCCAATGCTCTAAGATAATTGCGCAAACTCGAACGTCAGCCCGGTGCGGGCTTCCGAGAACTGCCAGAGCCGGGCGGCGAGTTCGGCATTCTGGGCGAGCTGGGTCGGCGTCTCGAGGACCGGGTAGCCCTTCATCCGCATCGCGCCGCCGGGGCCGAGATACTCGCCGCCCCGCAGCTGCGAATCGGTCGCAGCGCGCACCGTCGGCAGGGCGCCCATATGGGCATCCTGGCCGAACAGTCGGAAGAACAGCTTGACCGGACCGGAGGTGCGGTCGAGATCGGTACGGGCCAGGCCCGGATGAGCGGCCGCGGCGAGGATATCGAGGCCGGCTGCCTTGATCCGCCGGTCCAGCTCCAGCGTGAAATACAGGTTCGCCAGCTTGCTGTCGCCGTAAGCCTGCCACGCTTTGTATTTGCGCTTTTGCCAATCGAGGTCGTCCAGGTCGATGCGTCCCATCCGATGGGCGCTGCTGGACACGGAGACGATGCGGCTGCCCGGCGTGCGGGCGAGCAGCGGGAACAGCCGCGCGGTTAGCGCGTAGTGGCCGAAGTGGTTGGTGCCCATCTGCAGCTCGAAGCCTTGCTTGGTCTTGCTGTATGGCGGGATCATGACGCCCGCGTTGTTGATCAACAGGTCCAGGGTTGGATAGGAAGAGGCAAAGCTCTCGGCGAACCCTCTCACACTGTCCAGGTCGGTCAGATCCAGCGGCATGACGTGGATTTCGGCATCGGGATGCCCGCTGAGGATGGCCGCCTTGGCTTGCGTGCCTTTATCGGTGCTCCGTACGGCCAGGATGACGGTGGCGCCTTTGCGGGCGAGCATCCGCGCTGTAGCCAGGCCGAGGCCGCCGCTGGCGCCGGTGACGATTGCGATTCTGCCTGTCTGGGGCGGGATCTGCGCCTCATCCCATGTGCTCGTCGATTGCGGCATGTGCTGCTTCCTCCTTTTTCCTACGGGCTTCCTTAGGCTCACCAAGCAAAAACGACTTCGTCGTCCTTCAAGGACGTGCGGAGAGCTTTGTCGGAGAATTCTAAGCTGATGTTAGGGTGAAACATATACATGCTTAGAATTAAAAAAATACTTGTACTGAAATTACCACGCCGCAAGGGATCAAGGCAACCGCCTGGCTCAGTTGTTCTTGATCTGTTCACAAAAAAAGCGACGTCCCGCACAAATGCGGACCGCGAGCGGCCGACCCCGCTCCTCAGAACCTCCCCCGGAAACGAAAAAGGGACGCCCTCTAATCGAGGGACGTCCCAACGTACATCAATGGCCTGCGCTCTCCTCGTCGTTGGAGATGCGCATCACCTGGAACAGCTTGAACAGCAGACTGAAGACGATCGCGACGACGGTGGCCAGCGCCATGCCCTTGAGGGCGAAGTCGCCGAACTTCAGCTCGACATGGCTGAGGCCGGTAACGAGTACGATTGTCGTCAGGAACAGGTTGGTCGGCTTGCTATAGTCGACCTTGGCCTCGATCAGCATCCGCAGGCCGGAGGCCGCGATGACGCCGAACAGCAGCAGCGAGACACCGCCCATGACCGCCTCCGGGATGCCGGAGATCAGAGCAGAGAACTTGCCCATGAACGAGAGCACGATCGCGATGACCGCTGCGCCGCCGATGACGAAGGTCGAGTAGACGCGTGTAATCGCCAGCACGCCGATATTTTCGCCGTACGTCGTGTTCGGGGTCGCGCCGACGAAGCCGGAGACGATCGTCGAGAGGCCGTTGCCGAGCATCGAGCGATGCAGGCCGGGGTCCTTGGACAGATCCTTCTTGACGATGTTGCCGGTGACGACCAGATGGCCGATATGCTCGGCGATGACGACGAGCGCTGCCGGCGCGATGGCGATGATGACCGTCCATTCGAACACCGGAGCAGTGAAGGTAGGGGCCGCGATCAGGCTGGCTTCCCCGACCTTGTCGAAGTTGGTCAGGCCGAGCGGGATCGCGATCAGATAGCCCGAGATGATGCCGATCAGGATCGGGATGATCTTCATAAAGCCGCGGAATAGCACCGAGCCCAGCACGGTGATGAGCAGCGTCGCGGTCGAGAGGAAGACGACCTTGCCGTCCATCGACCAGGTAGCGGGATCTGCGCCATCGGGCGGGATCCAGCCCGCCATGCCGGCAGCGACCGGTACCAGCTCCAACCCGATGATGGCGACGATCGCGCCCATCGCCGCTGGCGGGAAGACGACGTCGATCCACTTGGTGCCGGCGAACCGGATGATGATGGCGACGAGCGTGAAGATGATGCCCGCCACGATGAAGCCGCCGAGCGCCGCCGCGTAGCCGCCTTCACCGATCTCGTACTTCACGACCATCGTCGCTGAGGCCAGGAAGGCGAAGCTCGAGCCGAGGTAGGCCGGGATTTTGCCCTGACACAGCCACAGGTAGAACAGGGTGCCGAGGCCGTTCATGAGCAAGCAGATCGCGGGATCGACGCCCAGCAGATTAGGGACCAGCACCGTCGAGCCGAACATCGCGAATAGATGCTGGAAGCTCAGCGGCAACGCCTGTCCGAGCGGCGGTCGTTCGTGGACCCCGATTTCTTTACGTATCATGTGATTTCTCCTTAAAGGTAAGTTGACATCTTCCGACGCCCATTCGAATTCTACCGACTCTGGCGCGGCTTGGCAAGGAAATTTTGCACATGCCATCGATGGTATAGACTGCGCTAGACAGGCGGCGTCCCTGTTTGTGTTAGAGAGAGTTTTTTCATTGTTCCTACGCGGCGCGACTGCCATAATGAGAGTGAATGGATAGCACGGTTTCAGTTAGCATCTCACAACGAAGCAGGAGTGATCCTAGAGATGAAGACGAGCAACAGTTTCTCAACATTTGGCGGCATTGCGCTGATCGTTTCGGGCGTTCTTTTTTTGGCCCAATCGCTTTTTCTGCTGCCCGTTCCAGGGCCGCCATTGGCCGACAGCGATCTGCTGTCCTGGCTGCAGGATTGGAAGCTGCATTTTGCGATGGCGGACGAATTGCTTTTTTTCGCTACGCTAGGCGTTATCCCGTCTATTATCGTGCTGTACCGGTTGGCGAAGACGGCTCAGGCCCAAACCTTGCTCGCTTGCGGGATTATGGCCATCATCCTGCCGGTGAATATGGTCATCGTCGTTATCCTGGGACGGCTGGCCTATCCGGTCTACGGGATCGAGCTGGATGCCGAGAGCTACAGGTTGCTGCTGAGCCTCTATTATGGAGGCGTTCATACGGTCGCGCTCTTATGGAGCGCCGCTGTCATCCTGATTTGCTTCGTTATTCGGAAGAGCCCGCTCGGCAAGACGGTCGCCTATTTCGGATTTGCGGCAGGGATTTTGCAGTTAGTGGGAGCTTATCCGTGGCTGTTTAATAACGTGACGATCTTTGTTGCTCAGCTTATGTTGTGCGTGTGGTTTGTCATGCTCGGCATTCGGATGATCGGAAGAAGGCTGGAATAACCTCTGGGTTCCTGGTCGATGGCATGGGACGAAGTCTGCTATACTAATCTAACCATACCATCTAGTGGACGAAGGAGAGCCTATGAGCGGAATAACGATCGGTCTGTTCGCGCATGTCGATGCGGGCAAGACGACCTTTGCGGAACAACTGTTATATCATACCCGGAGCATACGGGAGCGCGGGCGCGTGGACCATCAGGACGCCTTCCTCGACAGTCACGAGATCGAGCGGGCGCGCGGCATTACCGTATTCGCGGACCAGGCGGTGCTGCAATGGCGGGACACCGTCTATTACCTGATCGACACGCCGGGTCACGTCGACTTCTCGCCGGAGATGGAGCGGGCCGTGCAGGTGATGGACTATGCGATCCTCATCGTCAGCGCTGTCGAGGGCGTGCAGGGTCATACCGAGACGGTGTGGCAGCTGCTGCGCCAGCATCGGGTACCGACCTTCTTCTTTATCAATAAAATGGACCGCACCGGCGCCGACGCCGACCGCGTGCTGGCGGAGATCCGCGCCCAGTTGACGGAGGACGCGGCGTGGCTCGGCGCTTGGGCGGGCGGCGGGGCGCTAGAGATGGGGATTGCGTCAGAGACGGACAAGGAGTCGGAGGCAAGGTCGAACGCGGATGCGCTGCCGGGAGCCAGGGCCGGAGAGGATCGGCGGAAGCTGCCGATATTGCCAGAGGCGCTGCTGGAGCAGGCGGCCGAGCGAGACGAGGCTTATCTGGAGGCCTATCTGGCGGGAGAGCGCGACCCTGCGTACTGGCTGGCGGCGCTGCGGCGACTCGTACGCGAGGGACGGCTGTACCCGTGCGGCAGCGGCTCTGCCTTGCAGGACGAGGGGGTAGCCGAGCTGCTCGAGCAGCTCCATCTGCTCGCCCGGACGGACTATGACGAGCGGCTGCCGTTCGGCGCGCGCGTCTACAAGATCCGCCACGACGCCAGCGGCGTCCGGCAGACGTATATCAAGGTACTGAGCGGCACATTGCGGGTGCGCGATGAGCTGAGCTATACCGTGGGCGGGGAGATGGCACGGGGGCATAGCGAGACTGGCGGCGCTACGGTGTTGCGCGAGAAGGCAACGCGGCTGCTCCGGGTGAACGGCAGTCGCTCGACGCCCGTCGAGACGGCGGTCGCCGGCGATCTGTGCGCTGTTGTTGGGCTGTCGGCAGCCGTCGCCGGGCAGGGATTGGGAGCGTGCCAGGATCGGAGTGGCTACGAGCTCGTGCCGACACTTACCTCGCGGGTCGATTATGACCCGTCATTGCCGATTAAGGAAGTGCTCCGGGTATTCCGCATCCTCGACAGCGAGGACCCGTCGTTAGGCGTCGTCTGGGAGGAGGAGCTGCAGGAGCTGCACATCCACGTGATGGGGGTGATCCAGCTCGAGGTGCTGCAGACGCTGGCGCAGGAGCGATTCGGCCTGGCGGTCAGCTTCGGCCCGCCAGAGATCCTGTACAAGGAGACGATTGCGCAGCCGGTCATCGGCTACGGACATTTCGAGCCGCTGCGCCATTATGCCGAGGTGCATCTGCGTCTGGAGCCGGGCGAGCGCGGCAGCGGCATCGTCTTCCGCAGCGAATGCCATGTGCACGAGCTAAGCGTCGGCCATCAGCGACTCGTCGAGACACATCTGCTCGAGCGCGACCACCACGGTCTGCTGACTGGGATGCCGCTGACCGACGTGCAGGTGACGCTGCTGCGAGGGGCGGGGCATAAGGAACATACGCATGGCGGCGACTTCCGCGAGGCGACATTCCGGGCGCTCCGGCAAGGACTGGAGAAGGCCGACAATATACTGCTGGAGCCTTATTACGACTTCAAGGTGCGCGTCGAGCTAGATCATCTGGGCCGGGTCATGTCGGATGTCCAGCGGGCGTCGGGCCGCTTCGAGCCGCCGGAGACGACGAGCACGCACGCGATCGTCCGAGGCACGGTGCCGGTCGCTACCTTCATGGACTACAGCACGGAGCTGGCGGCCTATACTCAGGGCAAAGGAACGCTGCAGCTCGTATTCGCCGGCTATGACCGCTGCCACAACGAGCAGGAAGTCATCGAGCGCAAGGCGTATCGCAAGGACGCCGACCCGCTCTACACCTCCGCCTCGATCTTCTGCGCCAAAGGGGCCGGCTATTCCGTGCCATGGGACGAGGCGGAGGGCAAGATGCATCTGTTGTAGGGGAGGGTGGCAGCCGCGTTGGCTGGAGTGGGGCAAAACAGGAGCACGTCCGGTCTTCCGGCAGAAGCAAGCCTTGCTCGGCAGCCCGCATGCAAGGCTCAGGCGAGGAAGCGATGCTGAGTCGGGCGCGCTCGCGGGCACAGTAGCGCAAGAAAGTTTCGTTAGAGCGACGAATTGCCCGCCTGGAGGAGCAGTAGCGCAAGAAAGTTTCGTTAGAGCGACGATTTGCCCGCCTGGAGGAGCAGTAGCGCAAGAAAGTTTCGTTAGAGCGACGAATTGCCCGCTTGGAGGAGAAGTAGCGCAAGAAAGTTTCGTTAGAGCGACGAATTGCCCGCCTGAAGGAGCAGTAGCGCAAGAAAGTTTCGTTA
>NZ_BFBX01000081.1:0-620 GCF_003851045.1 Paenibacillus sp. 598K
GGCGCGGCTCGAGCTTGCCGTCGCCGACGCCCTGGACGATGCCAGCGGCGACGAGGGCGGCTGCGCTTTCGCGAGCATAGGCGGCCACCTCGGCCTGATCGGCGAAGCGATCGAGCGATCCGCCGGCAGGCAGCTCGCGGTCGGCCGCTGCCAGCGCCCGCTGGACGAGCGTCATCACGTCCTGGCGGCTGATCGCCAGCGTCGGCTCGAAGCGCCCGTCGCCGGTGCCCCGGGCGATGCCCAGCTCGGAGGCGATCGCCAGCTCGTCATAGTAGTAGGCCGACGAGCTGACGTCGCTGAAGGCGACGGTCGCGCTGCCAGAGCCGCGCAGCTCCAGCGCCCGCACCAGGAGCGCGATGAAGTCGGCGCGCGTCACCTCGGCGTGCGGCTCGTAGCGCGTCTCGGAGACGCCGCGGATGACATCGCGCGCAGCCATCGCGTCGATCGCGTCATTCGCCCATGCGACGCGCTGCAGATCGCCGAAGCGATGAGACGGCGCGGCGACAGCGAAGGCGCTGAGATGTGTCGTCGTGAAGACCATCGCCGCGCTGGCGGCATCGTAACGGCTGTTCACCAGCGGCGTCGCGCTCGCCGGTCCATCCAGATGCCAGATGACGAGG
>NZ_BFBX01000081.1:705-4173 GCF_003851045.1 Paenibacillus sp. 598K
GGCATCGCTCCAGGCGATCGCTTCACCATCGATGATCACTTCAAGCTCGAGGATCGGCCGATCGCCGATCGTCGCCGTCAGCGCATCGCTCAGCCCTTCGGCGGAGCCTGTCGCGATACGGATCGTGACCAGGGTCGCGTCCAGTTCGCCGATCCTAGCGAGCATGTGGCTCGGCAGCTCTGCCGTTCCGAGCGGCGTCGCTACTGCCAGGCGATGCGAGCCGTCGCCCTGCAGGCTGGCCAGCGGCAGCGTCAGCTCGTAGCTGGTCGAGTCTGTGGTGGCGGACAGGTCGATGACGATGCGCTTTTTGCCATCGGCGTCCGACACAGCTCCCGCAAGTGCAGCTGCGAGCTCGTCAGCGGTGACCGCTGCCGTCGTCCGGCCGTTGTCGGTCTGGACGACCGGACGGATCGTGCCAAGCTCCTCCGGCGATGTCGGAGGCTCCTCCTCGCCGATGGTCGGCGGCGCCGGCCAATATCCGCCCGAGTTGCCTGATCCGCCTGATCCGTCAGATGCGCTGTGCGTAGTCGCGGAGACGGCAGCGGACGGCGCCGAGCGCATGAAGTCATGGAGCGCGGTGACGCGATAATAATGCGTCGTGCCCGCCTGCAGTCCGGTGTGCTGCCACGACGTCTCCGTTACTGGCGGCGCGGCTACGGTCCAAGGTCCGTCGGCCTGGGCAGCGCGTTCGACCAGATAGCCGTCGGCTCCGCTGACCTCATGCCAGCTAACTGTAATCGCGGCTTGGCTGTTCGCGATAGCGGCGACTTGCTGCGGCGCTGTCGGCGCGGCGGCCAACGTCTCGACGAACTGGAGCGCCCCGAAGCGCGAGGCGTTCATGTAAGATTGACCGGTCGGGTCGGACCAGATCGCGACGCTGTCGCGATTGCCGTCGCCGTTGTGATCATCGTTCACCTGCAGATCGAAGCCGAGCAGATGGCCGGTGCGCGCCTCGATCCGATCGAGCGCGATCGCGGCTTCGACGGCATAGCCGATCGCTTGCTCTTCATCGTCTCGCAGGATCGTCGTCTCCGACGTGTAATTGTCCTGGCTGGCGTTGCCGCCGACCGTGCGGACATTGTTGAAGTTAATGCGGTATTGTCCGTCATCGCCGTCATAGGTAGGAGACTTGGCATTGTTCTGATCGACGAAAATCTCGATCGAATCCTGCTCCCACGGGTTGTTGCTCGCATCGCTGAGCAGCGGGTCGCTCACGATGGCGTACACATACAGATACTCGTCGTCCCACATCGTCTGGAACGAGGCCGTGGCGCCGGAGCTGCCCTGCACCCAGACCTCGGTCGTCAGAGCAGGAGCGGCATCGTCCCACAGGTCGTCCCGCTCGCCGTCGATCTCCGGGGTGCCCTTGACGGACGGGGCGACCATAATGGCCTCGCCCAGCGTCAGGGTGCCGAAGCCGTCCTGATCGATATGCTGCGTGCTGCGAATATCGCTCCAGGAGACGATATTGCCGTTTTTGCCATGCTCGGTCCCGTCGTCGGCGCCGGTGTCCGTGACGCGGACATCAAAGCGGAGCTGCTGGCCCGCCTCGGCTCTCGCAGGGAGCGCAATGGCGGCCGTAGCCAAATAGCCATCCTCCGTTGCCATGCTGCTCGCGCTGTCACGGTCGACCTGAACGCGGATCGTCCGGCTGCCGTCGGCGAGGAACAGCTCGACCTTGTCCCCGGGCTCAGCCGATGCATCGCTCACGTCAACCTGCGCATACAGATGGCCGCTGTCCCACAGCAGCTTGATCTTCGCACCCAGCGTGCCGATCGTATCGGTCTGGAGCGACGGCGCCAGCTGCCAGAGGGGGGATTGCGCTCCGGCAGGCGTCCCCTGCACGACGCGCGCCGACAGCGGCGAGAGCGGCAGCTTGCTCGGATCGACCATGCCCCAGTACGCGGGCTTCGCCTGATAATGCTTGTCGAATGGGAATGGCGCGTCCTGACGTGTGATCGGGCGGTTGTGCAGCCACGTATGATCGTCCGCGATCCCCCACAGCGTCACATTGCTGATCCAGCCGCCGTCCATGCCGGCGCTCTTGCCTTCGTTGTCGAGCCGTTTCAACTCGTCGAACAGCTCCTTGTACCGGTAGCCCTGCGTCGCGATCAGCTCCTCCGGCACCTCCTGGTACGCATCGGAGCTGTTCGTGTAGACGGACACATCGAGCTCGGTGATCTGGTTATCCAATCCGGCTTCGCCGAACAAACGGATCGAGTCCGAGATCCGCTCGATCGAAGGGCCAGTGATGTTGATATGCGTCTGATGGCCGACGCCGTCGATCGGGACGCCTTCCTCGCGCAGCTGCGTCACCAGCTCGTAGAGGGCATCCCGCTTGCGCGGATTGTCGGTGCCGTAGTCATTGATATAGAGCATCGCATCGTCTCCGGCCACCTCGCGGGCGACGCGGAAGGCGGTGCGGATGAAGTCCAGCCCGGTGAGGCGGTACCAGCCGCTGTCGCGCATGCCGCCAGGACGATTCTCGTCGATCACCTCGTTGACGACGTCCCAGTCGCGAACATCGTCCTTGTAGCGGGCGACGACTACGCGCAGGTACGCTTCCAGCCGCTCCAGCACGAGCTGCTTGTTCTCTGGCGTCGGCTCGAGCTCCTTGCCCGTCTCATCCTGCAGGATCCAGTCGTTGCCCTGGCTATGCCAGACGAGGGTGTGGAAGCGTAGGTTCATGCCGTTCGCCCGGGCATAATCCCGCAGCGTATCGGCAGCCGTCCAGTTGTAGACGCCCTCCCTCGGGTTGATCGAGCCGGGCTTCATCACATTCTCGGCGACGACCGAGTTGTAGTGGCGATCCAGCAGCTGATGATGGATGCCGGACAGGTGGATATTCTCCACGGCTGCCCCGATCTCAAAGTAATCCTCATACACCTCGGCCAGACTCGGGATATCGGTCTGGATGGCGCCGCGCGGGCGGATCGTCACATCATCGAGGTAGATGACGTCGGCGGCGTTGGACGACTCGACGTAGAGCGAGAGCACGTCCATCGCGCCGGTATAGCTGAAGGGAGCGCTCAGCTCGATCCAGTCGGTGCTGCGCGTACTCGTCGTGGTCAACTGCGAATACAAGGTCGTCTCTGTGCCCGCAGCCTTGTTCTCCATCGACATCCGAATCGTGCTGTCCTCCGCCGGAGCCTCCGCCAGCTTCACATAAGCGGAGATCAGATAGGTGGTGTCGGGCTCCAGCAGCGGCTTCACATTCAGACTGGGTCCGTTCCAGCTCTCGGTCCGGTTCCACGCCTTGATGCTGCCGTTGCCGGAACGAGCCGCTTCCTCGGTGTAGGTCACGTCTTCTCCGCCTCGCGGACCCCAGCCCATCGTCGTGCCGTCCTCGAAGTCGTAGACGAGCTGGGCGCCAGGCGCAGGCGCTCCCGGTTCGGACGCATCCGACGCTCCGTTGTCTAATGCAAGAGAGATCGGCGTATCGCCAGCATCGGCAGCTGCCGCGCCGCC
>NZ_BFBX01000081.1:4233-28746 GCF_003851045.1 Paenibacillus sp. 598K
TGCCGCGCTGCCGCCTCCCGGGACCAGCGCGCCGGACGGCAGCAGCAGAGCGATAGCGAGCACCAGGGCCAGCCAGCTTAATCGTTTGTTCCGCATAGGGATCAATCCCCTCCGTTTCACGTTTTTTTTGAAGCGTTTTCAGATCGCAGCAGTCCTCCTTCCTGCCTTTAATGTTAGCTTGACTTGCGATTGGGATAAACTGGGGAAACTATAGGTTCTGGCGATGCGGACGACCTATCGTTTGGCAGGTAGTTGTCGGGCGGCAGCATTTCCTTTTGAGGCGGACTTCTATACAATATAGACAGCTAAGCGGACGGGGGGCTTGTTGCGAACATGAAATCGTACTGGACGTGGCTGGCGATTGCGACGGCCATCTGGGCGGCGGCGCTGCTGGATATCGGACTTGACCGCGCCGGGCCGCAGCAATGGTTCGGCTGCGCACTGTTCCTCGGCTGCCACTTTGCGATGCCGCTGGCGCGCAGCCGACCGGTCGTCCTGAGCGGGCTGCTGCTGACGGCAGGGGCAGCGGCCTGCTGGGCGCTGTGGCCTGGCGCGGCGGGACTGGACGGCGCGCTCTATGCGCTGCTCGCCTACGTCTTCCTCTATGGCGCAGCGGTACTGCAGCTGCCTGCGGCGTATGGCGTCGGGACGGGGGCGGGCTTGCTCATGCTGGTGCTGCTGCCGTTCGTCATCCCGTCGGCGCTGCCCGCCTTATCCGCGCAGTCCGCAGTACCGATGCCGCCCGCGGCGTTTATCCTGTTGCTGGCGGCGATGGCCGGACTGGCCGGATGGGCCTATCGGATACAGCGCGAGGAGCTGGGCGAGAGCCGGGAGCTGCAGGAGGCGCTGCTCAGCGAGTATCGGCGGCTCAAGCGTCATGGCGTCGAGGGCGAGGAGACGGTGCGGCAGCAGGAGCGGATGCGGATCGCCAGAGACCTCCACGACTCGCTCGGCCATCGGCTGACGGCGCTGTCGATGCAGCTCGAGGCGCTGCGGCTGGCGACGCCCGATGCGGAGCTGGCGGCGCGTCTGGCGCAGCTCAAGGAGCTGGCGCAGGACAGTCTGACGGAGACGCGTGATGCCGTCGGCGAGCTGTCGCAGGAAGAGCGCGGCGGCTTGCGGGCGGTGCTGGAGCTGATCCGCAAGCTGGAGGCGGAGCGGTTCGTCCGCATCAGCTTTACGCTCGGCGAGGGGGTGCTGTCGGCCCGTCTGGGCAGCGAGCAGGCGGTAGCGATCTTCCGGGCGGTCCAGGAGGCGCTCACCAATGCGATGCGTCACGGCAGCCGTCGACAGATCGTCGTCGGCTTTGAGGCGCCAGGCGGCTCGACGCTGCGCTTCGAGATCGAAAATCATTGCGATCACGAGAGCTACCGCGAGGGCTTCGGTCTGCGGGCGATGCGCGAGCGGATCGAGGCGCTGGGCGGTCAGCTGCAGCTGGCGCTAAGCGCCGGGCGATTCACGCTGAAGGGTACGATCCCGCTGGAGCGGCGAGATGCGGCGGAGGAGTCGGCCGCGTCGCCCGCACAGGTACGAGAAGGGGAGGGAAGGTCATGATACGAATCCTGCTGGCGGAGGATCAGGCGATGGTGCGTCAAGGGCTGAAGCTGATGATCGAATCGGACCCGGAGCTGCGGGTGACGGGCGAGGCGAGCAACGGGCGCGAGGCGGTGCAGCTATGCGAGTCGCATCGCTTCGACCTGGCGGTGCTGGATATCCGGATGCCGGAGATGGACGGGCTGGCGGCCGCTGCGGTCATCCGCGAGCGCTGGCCGTCGCTCAAGCTGCTCATCCTGACGACGTTCAACGATGACGACTATGCGCTGCAGGCGCTGCGGCTCGGAGCGAACGGCTACATGCTCAAGGACGCCGACGCCGCGCAGCTGCTGCAGACGATCCGCAGCGTGCTCGCAGGCGGGCTGTCGCTCGGCGACCAGGTGGCGGCCAAGGTGTTGCCGCGGTTGTTGGAGCAGGAGCAAGCCCCGCCGCCAGCTCTCGGCGCGGGCGACGCCGAGCTGCTGACGCCGCGCGAGCGCGAGGTGATCCGGCTGATCGGGATGGGCCGCAGCAACCGCGAGATCGCCTCGGAGCTGTCGCTCTCGCAAGGGACCGTCAAAAATCATATTAGCCAGGCGCTCGACAAGCTGGAGCTGCGCGACCGGACGCAGCTGGCGATCTATGCGATCCGCCAAGACCTGGTATGAAGCGCGACACCGTGACGGAGGTCATGGTCGGCTGCGCAAGCGATGACCGAAGACAGTGGGAGCACTGTCTTTTTTCTATAATAATGAGGGATATCAAGATCAAGCCAATAGCGTCAAGCGGGCTGCGCTAGCTGGGGGCAGCTCGGGAAACGGAGGAACGGCATGCTGGAGACAACGAATCTGGAGAAACGGTACAAGGATAAAACGGTGGTGAAGGACCTCAACCTCTATCTGGATAAGGGGGAGTCGGTCGGGCTGCTCGGTCCGAACGGGGCCGGCAAATCGACGTCGATCTCGATGATCGCCTCGTTGCTCGCGCCGACCTCCGGAGATGTGCTGCTGCATGGGCAGAGCGTGCTCAAGCGACCGGCGGCGATCCGCCAGGTGCTCGGCGTCGTGCCGCAGGAGGTCGCGCTCTATGAGGAGCTGAGCGCTTACGAGAATCTGAAGTTTTTCGGACAGATCTATCGGCTCTCCGGCGCCAGTCTGGAGCTCAAGATCCAGGAGATCCTGGAGCTGATCGGACTGCGGGAGCGGCAGCGGGAGCCGGTGAAGACCTACTCAGGCGGAATGAAGCGGCGGGTCAATATCGGCGCCTCGCTGCTGCACGATCCGGAGCTGATCATCATGGATGAGCCGACGGTCGGCATCGATCCGCAATCGCGCAACCATATCCTCGAGACGGTCCGCCTGCTCAATCGGGAGAAGGGGATGACGGTGCTCTATACGAGCCACTACATGGAAGAAGTCGAGCAGCTGTGCAGCCGGATGTACATCATGGATGGGGGACGGGTCATAGCCTCGGGCAGCAAGCGGGAGCTGCAGCGCATCCTGACGGGCGACGATCTCATGCAGATCCAGCTCGACAAGCCCGGCAGCCAACTGGCGGAGGAGCTGCGCAAGCTGGCGGCGGTCCGCCAGGTGAATGAGACGGGCAGCGGTCTGTCTGTGGTCTTCACGAAGCAGGATCGTCTCTTGACCGAGGTTGTGCAGGCGGCGGAGCGTCAGGGCATCCACGTGGTCAGCGTGCAAGTGCAATCGCCGAGTCTGGAGGATGTGTTCCTGCATCTGACAGGCCGAACATTACGGGACTAGGGGAGGGGCGCGATATGTTCTTCAAAAAAGATCTGCTGCTCTTCCTCAAGGACTGGAAGGGCATCAGTCTCGTCCTCGTCTCGCCGGTGGTGCTCATCCTCATCCTCGGCTTCGCGGTGCGGGGCATCTCGGAGGAAAAGCCGGCCAACTATGAAGTGAAGGCGGCGCTCGTCATCGAGGGAGACGCCGAGGCGGAGATCGCGGCCTTCGTCGAGTCGCTGGCAGCGCGTCCGATGGACGATGACGAACGGACGGCGCTGGCTGCGGCAGCGGAGGCGTCTGCGCCTAGCCGACTGCTGCTCGACGTGCTGGAGCGCGAGGAGGTTGCGTCGTGGGCGACGATGACGCCGATGGATGCCGTACAGGCGAAGGAGGCGCTGGGCGCGGGCGAGACGGACGCAGTGCTCACCGTGCCCGCAGGCTTCGACGCGGCGGGGTTGTCCCGCATGCTGCTGGGCGAGGGGCCAAGCGCCTCCGTGACGATCATGGCTGGTCCGCGCTCCGGGTTCGGCGTGCGCATGCTGGAGGAGACGGTCGAGTCGTTCGCGCGTTCGCTTAGCTTGCACTCGGCGGTGTCGCGTCAGCTGACTGAAGCAGGGGTGGCGGAGGCAGAACTCCGGTCGGCAGCCTGGCAGGACGTGGCGCAGCCGACGGGCGGACTGGACCCGGAGTCGGATATGGCGCCGGTTACGAGCTACCAATATTACACCTTCTCGATGACGGTGCTGTTCGTGCTGTTCATCGCCAGCAACACCGCCGGTCGCGCCTTCCGGGAGAAGCGCCAGCTCGTCTACGACCGCATCCGGCTGGCTGACCGATCGCCGTTCCGTTATCTGGCGGCTAAGACGGCGAGCGCGGCGCTGTTCGCCTGGCTGCAGCTGATGATCGTGTTCGTAGTTGTCAATGCGGTGCTGCGGGTGTTCCCCGGCTCGTCTGTCAAGCTGTGGCTCGGACTAGCCTTGATCTCAGCGGCCTTGGCGTTGTTCGTCGGCGGCTTGGGGGCACTGCTGACGGCGATCAACTATCGCTTCGACAAGCCTGCCGCAGGCATGCTATTTGCGGGCGTCGGCGTGACATTGATGGCGATGCTGGGGGGCAGTATGGGGCCGCTGGCGCGGATGCCCGACTGGATCAACTTCCTGAGCGTCTGGACGCCCAATGGGCTTGCCTTGTCTGTCTATGTGCAGTGGTTGCAGGAGCTGTCGCCTGGCGCGTTGCTGCAGCCGCTCCTGATATTGGGTGTCGGCGCAGCGCTGCTGGTGGCGGTCGGCGGCTGGATATTCCCGTGGAGGAGGAGAGCGGCATGAGGACAATCTTGAGCAATCTGCGGCGGCGAGAGGATTATCTGTTCCTGGTGTTCATCGGTCTGGGCATCCTGATGACGCTGGTCTTCGCCTCCAATCTGAACAACCCGGCGACCGTGCCCGTATACGCCGACGAATCGGTAAGCGAGCACGAGCAGGAGTGGTGGATGGAGACGCTGAATCAGGGCGAGGAGCTCCGGTTCCGGCTTGGCCCGGAAGCGAAGGCGCGGGCGGATATCCACGAGGGGCGGGTCGATGTGGCGCTCCGACTGGCGGCTGGCGGCGAGTACCAGATCGAAGCGACGACCGAGCATGCCTCGCTGGTGATCGTCGACCGCTATGTGCAGGAGCGGGTGCGGGAGCAGCGACAGCTCGAGGCTGCGGGCGCGCTGACTGCCGATGGCGATGCGCTGATCCAGGCGGTGCAGGCAGAGATGGTCACACCCTTGCTCGTCGTGGAGTCGCTCAACGCCTCCGGCGAGCCACGTATTAGCAATACGATGCAAGTCCAGCTGCTGTTTGCCTTCACGCTGTTCTTCGCCATCTTCACCATCGCCTTCAAGGTCAACCTGATGCTCGAGGATCGCAACTCCGGCGTCTGGAATCGGCTCATCCTCTCGCGGATCAGCAAGACGCGGCTGTATGTCGGCTATCTCGTCTACAGTGTGGCGCTTGGCATCCTCCAGATCGTGCTGATGCTGCTGCTGATGCAGTTCGGCTTCGGCATCGATATCGGCTATCGCTACGACTATCTGCTGCCGGTAGTGGCGCTCTATGTGCTGACGATCGCTTCGTTCGCGATGCTGCTCGTCGGGCTGATGCGGAGCGCGGAGACCAACTATGCGGTCATCTCGATGGTCGCCTCGTCGATCCCGATGCTGAGCGGCGCTTACTTCCCAGTGAGCGGACGGGTCATGGAGGCGATCGCCGAGGTAATGCCGATGACGCATGCGCTGACCGCGCTCAAGGGGATCGTGCTCTACGACGCGGGCTGGGCCGACCTGGCCGCGCCTGCGGCCAAGCTGGCGCTGATGGCGGTGCTGTTCATGGGCATCGGCATCAACCTGATCGAGCGACGACGGCCCGTCTGAGAGGGGAGCCAGGGGTCGGATGCGCGCTAAGGCGTGACGTCCGGCTGCTTGCGATCGGTAATATAGAGACTGTAGGCGTGCCGGGCGGCGATCTTGATGATCATGTAGACGGGGATCGCCAGGATGAGACCGACGAAGCCTGCCAGCTCGGCGCCGGCGAGGATCAGGATGACCGTCATGAGTGGATGGATATCCATGCTCTTGCCGTACACATAAGGCGCCAGCAGCACCTCCTCGACCTGCTGGGCGGCGATGATGATCAGCACGGCCCAGATCGCCATCCATGGCGAGACGGTGAGGCCGACGATGACGACCGGGATCGTGCCGACGATCGGACCGATGTAGGGGATGAAGTTAAGCAGCGTCGCGATCAGCGCCAGCAGCAGCCCATACGGCAGTCCGATCGCGAGGAAGCCGATGAAGATGAGCAAGCCCATCAGCAAGGTGGCGATGACGCGGCCTTTGATGAAGCCGCTTAGCGCGGCGTCAATCTCGCTCATCGCCGTCAACGCATCCGCCCGATAGCGCTGCGGGACGACGACGACGACCCGCTGGGAGAAGCGGTCGGTCTGCTTGAGCATGAAGAACAGCAGGATCGGGATGATCGAGATGGCGATCACGACATCCATCGCCCAGTCGAGGATCGTCCCGGCATAGTCGCCCACAGCCTGGAAGCTGCTGCTGAGCGTATCCGAGATACGGGCGAGCAGCGAGCCATTCTCCGGCAGCAGCGAGCGGAGCAGCCCGTTGTCTCGCAAGGCATCGTACTGCGTCTCCATCGCTTCGCCGATCTCGGGCAGGCTCTCCATGAACGTCGTCGTCTGCTTGACCAGCGTCGGCCAGATCAGCACCCAGGACCCGCCCGCAGCGAGCGCGAGCAGCGCCAGCACCAGCAGGACGGCGAGCGAGCGGGGGACCTTCCAGCCGGCGAACAGCTCGACGAGCGGTCGCAGCAGATAATAGAGGAAGCCGCACAGCATCACCGGTACGATGAGCAGGCGGACGGCGACGGCGAGCGGTTCGAACAAAAAGCCGACCCGCGAGGCGACGAAAACGATCGCCAGCCAGATCAAAACAAGCAGACTGATTCGCAAGGTACGGTTGGTAAGCATCGGCAGCAATCTCCTTTCATCTCATTGTCTTCTTCTTACCCATTTTTTTATTTTCTCTAGCGCTAATTTGTACTTTCGGCTATAATGATAATGATATTCACTCTCATGGAGGCTCTACGACCTATGGCGGCTTACAAGGAATCTGCAACGGACGGCTCATTACCGTCGCAAAAAGGGGGACGGACGCAGTCGCCGAAGCTGCACAGCCGTCCTCTTACAGCTATGCTCGTCCTGGTTGGCGGCCTCGTGGCGCTGGCAGCCGGGATTGCCGTCTCGATCGCGCTGGGGGCTAAGGACATCGATCTGGCCGTGATCTGGCAGGCGATCTTCCACTTCGACGAGAGCAACACCGAGCATCTGGTCATCCGGGAGCTGCGGCTGCCGCGGGTGCTGGGCGGCGTGCTCGTCGGCGCCAGCTTTGCCGTCGCCGGAGCGATCATGCAGGGCATGACGCGCAACCCGCTCGCTGATTCGGGCTTGCTCGGTCTGAACTCCGGCGCGGCATTTATGATGGCGGTATGTTTTGCCTTCATGCCGGGGATGCCCTTCCTCTACCTGATGATGTATGCTTTCGTCGGCGCGGCGCTCGGCGCAGGCATCGTCTTCGGGATCGGCTCGCTCGCCCGGGGCGGGCTGACCCCGGTCCGTCTCGTCCTGGCAGGTGCGGCCGTCTCGGCGCTGCTGGCAGCGCTGACGGACGGGATCTCGCTCTACTTCCGGATCGGTCAGGATCTGGCGTATTTCTACGCCGGCGGCTTGTCCGGCACCAAGTGGCTCCATCTGAAGATCATGATTCCGTGGGCGCTGATCGCGATATTGGCGGCGATCGTCATGTCCCGCTCGCTGACGCTGCTTAGTCTGGGCGACGAAGTGGCGTCAGGACTGGGCCAACGCACCGCAGTGACCAAGATCATCTGCAGCATCATCGTGCTCATCCTCGCCGGCTCCTCGGTTGCCGTCGTGGGCGCTGTCGGTTTTGTAGGCCTGATCATCCCCCACTTGGCGCGTTATCTGGTCGGTGTCGACTATCGATGGATTATCCCGTGCTCGGCTGTGCTCGGCGGTCTGCTCGTCATCCTCTCGGACCTGACGGCGCGGATCATCAATCCGCCGTATGAGACGCCGATCGGCGCGGTCATCGCGCTCTTGGGCGTGCCGTTCTTCCTCTACCTTGCCCGCAAGGAAAGGAGGGAGCTGTAATGAAGGTACAAATCTCGCCAGGCGAACAGCAACGCGCGACGCGCAGCGTCCGCGCCCTGACGATCCTGGGGTTGTTGATCGTCGTTGTCTTCATCATCTGCATGAATACCGGATACAGCAAGCTGACGCCGATCGATGTCATCAAGACGTTGGTCGGCCTGGGAACGGAAAAGCAGGAGCTGATCCTGTTCTCGTTCCGGCTGCCGCGCATCGTCATCGCGATGCTGGTCGGCGCCGGACTGGCGGTCTCCGGCTGCATCCTGCAAGGCATCTCGCGCAATGCGCTGGCTGACCCCGGCATCCTCGGCATCAATGCCGGCGCCGGACTCGTCGTCATGCTCGTCGTCGCCTTCTTCCCGTCCACCTCGGCAGCGCCGGTGTTCATGCTGCCAGTGCTGGCGTTGATCGGGGCGTCGCTGACGGCCCTGCTTATCTACGTGCTGGCGTACAGCAAGCGGGATGGACTGACGCCGACGCGGCTGCTGCTGACGGGGATCGGGGTCGCGGCAGGGATCAGCGCGGCGATGATCGTCCTGACGCTGCGCATCAGTCCGGAGAAATACCAATTCGTCGCCACCTGGCTGGCAGGCTCGATCTGGGGCTCGAACTGGAAGTTCGTGCTTGCGCTGCTGCCATGGATCGTCGTCCTGCTGCCGTATGCCTTCACCAAGGCAAGAGTGCTCAATGTACTCAACCTCGGCGAGCAGACGGCAAGCGGTCTCGGCGCGCCGGTGGAGCCCGAGCGGCTCAAGCTGCTGGCGGTCGCCGTTGGTCTGGCCGCGTCATCAGTCGCGGTCAGCGGCGGCATCGGCTTCGTCGGCCTGATCGGACCGCATCTGGCGCGGCGGCTGGTCGGACCGAAGCATCAGTTCCTGCTGCCGGCGTCCGCGCTCACCGGCTCGCTGCTGATGCTCGTCGCCGAGGTGACGAGCCGGGTCATCCTGCAGCCGCAGGAGATCCCGGTAGGGGTCGTCGTCGCCGTGATCGGCGCGCCGTATTTCCTCTACCTGCTCTCGAGGAGCAAGTAACGCTACAGATTCGCATATGTCCAGACGGGCGGATGACCAGCATGGCTATGTCGTCCGCCCGTCTTTGCGTTCCGCAGGGTGGAGATATTGTGACAAAATCGCATTTTCACTTGACAAATCCTACTGAGAACGATTATCATATTCCTTGTAAGTGATAATCATTATCACGTGTATCGTGAATAATAAAACATGTGCAGCTTTCATACATACGAAATGGACGCTGACGATTAGAGGAGTGTGTGGTTCATGATTCGTTTGACGACGACGGCTTTGAATATTGCATACGAGAAGCGGATGATCGTAGAGGACCTCAATATTGCGATCCCGCAAGGCAAGGTCACGGCGCTGGTCGGCTCGAACGGGTCAGGCAAATCGACGATCCTGAAGACGTTGGCCCGGATCATGGCTCCTGCTAGCGGCAGCGTGCTGCTCGACGGCAAGTCCATCCATAAGCAATCGACCAAGGAAGTGGCGAAGCAGCTCGCGATCCTGCCGCAAAACCCGACCGCTCCTGACGGACTGACTGTCTCGGAGCTCGTCTCGTACGGACGCTTCCCGTACCAGAAGGGCTTCGGCTCGATGAGCGTCGAGGATCGCCGCGTCGTCGCCTGGGCGCTGGAAGCAACCAACATGGCCGAATTCGCCGACCGTCCGGTCGATCAGCTCTCCGGCGGTCAGCGTCAGCGCGCCTGGATCGCGATGACGCTGACTCAAGGTACGGATATCATCTTCCTCGACGAGCCGACGACGTTCCTCGACATGGCGCATCAGCTTGAGGTGCTGCAGCTGCTGCAGACGCTCAACGAGCGCGAGGGCCGTACGATCGTCATGGTCGTCCATGATCTTAACCATGCCTCGCGGTTCGCGCAGCATATGATCGCGATCAAGAAGGGCCGCGTCGCTGGCGAGGGTTCGCCGGTCGAGGTTATGACGCCGCATATTTTGCGCGAGGTGTTCGGCATCGAAGCCGACGTCGTGCCGGACCCGCGTACGGGCGTGCCGCTGTGCCTTCCTTTCGCCCTCGCTCACGAGCCGGAGCGTCCGCTCTCGCCGTCCACGCAGGCTCAGCCTAACGGCAAGCTCGTTACTGTAGGCGCGTAACATCGTCTAGGCTCGGCAACATGCCGGCCATCGGACGACAGTCATTTTTGTGCATGCTGCATGGCTTGGACCCTCCGCTCGGGCAAGGGGCGGCAGGGTCCTCCGTGCTCTCTAGCGCAGCTTCGAATTTTTTTTCGAGAAACAGTTGCTTTTTTGTGAAATACCTGCTATATTATTTCTTGTCGCCTTTACAGTAACGACAACGAATCAAAACATGCGGAAGTGGCTCAGCGGTAGAGCATCGCCTTGCCAAGGCGAGGGTCGCGGGTTCGATTCCCGTCTTCCGCTCCATAAGATGTCCCCTTAGCTCAGCTGGATAGAGCGTTTGACTACGAATCAAAAGGCCGGGAGTTCGAATCTCTCAGGGGACGCCATTTTTTATCTAGATTTCGGGACGTAGCTCAGCTTGGTAGAGCACCTGGTTTGGGACCAGGGGGTCGCATGTTCAAATCGTGTCGTCCCGACCATTCAGCTTTTAGAAGAACTTCCGCTTGATTGTACATCACTGTGCGGGTGTAGTTCAATGGTAGAACTTCAGCCTTCCAAGCTGATAGCGTGGGTTCGATTCCCATCACCCGCTCCATAACGATGACATGACAGACCCTTGCCTGGCAAGGGTCTTTTTATTTTTTTCCAAATCGGCTGCGCCTGCGTGCCGCAAGGCGTTCCGGCGATCAACCTTTTTGAAGTTCAGTGGCTTCGGGTCTTTCAATAACGGGGTTTTTTGTAGTATGATGTAACAAGTGAAAAAACCGATGCATGGGAACCATACAGGAGGATTCGTATATGTCTGAGCAGACTGCTTCACCTACGGCCGTCCGCCCGCAATCGAGCAATCTATTGCGCCGCGACGTCCGTTTTCTGGGGAATATACTGGGCGAGGTGCTCGTCCATCAAGGCGGCGAAGAGCTGCTGGAGATCGTAGAGAAGATCCGCGAGATGAGCAAGACGCTGCGGGCAGAGTTCCTGCCTGAGCTGTACGAAGAGTTCAAGCGGGTTATCGAGTCGCTGAGTCCGGAGATCCGTCATCAGGTGATCCGCGCCTTCGCGATTTACTTCCAGCTGGTGAACATCGCCGAGCAGAACCATCGGATCCGTCGCAAGCGCGATTATGAGCGCTCGGCGGGCGAGTCGGTCCAGCCCGGATCGATCGAGAGCGCAGTGCAGACGCTCAAGGAACGGGAGATCGACGTTGCTGTCGTCAAGGAGATGATCGGCGATATCTCGCTGGAGCTCGTCATGACGGCCCATCCGACGGAAGCGACGCGTCGCGCCGTGATGGACGTGCATCAGCGGATGGCCAGAGAGATGATGGAGCTGGACAACCCTACGCTGACCTACCGCGAACGGGAGAAGCTGCGGGAACGGCTGCTCAGCGAGGTGCTGACGCTCTGGCAGACGGACGAGCTGCGGGACCGCAAGCCGACCGTCATCGACGAGGTGCGCAACGGGCTGTACTACTTTGACGAGACGCTCTTCGAGGTGCTGCCTGATGTGTATGAGGAGCTGGAGCGCAACCTGGAGAAGTACTACCCTGGCGAGGACTGGCATGTGCCGACCTACCTGCGGTTCGGTTCGTGGATCGGCGGCGACCGCGACGGCAATCCCTCTGTCACCGCCACGGTGACCTGGGAGACGCTGACGCTCCATCGCCAGCTGACGCTGGAGAAGTACGAGGAGAAGCTCAAGGAGCTGATGGGTCTGCTCAGCTTCAGCACCAACATCGTGAAGGTGAACCCTGCGCTGCTGGAGTCGATCGCTGTCGACCGCGGCCATATCGAATCGGTGAAATGCGTCGAACTGTGGCGAAATGAAAAAGAGCCTTACCGGATCAAGCTGTCCTATATGCTCGAGAAGCTGACGAATGCGCGCAACCCGGCGCTCAAGGGCTCCCCGAAGCGTTACAACAGTCCGGCTGAGCTGAAGGCCGATCTGCTCGTCATCGACGAGAGCCTTCGTCATCATTTCGCGGATTATGTCGCGGATACGTATATTAAAAAACTGGTGCGTCAGGTCGAGCTGTTCGGATTCCACCTCTCGTCGCTCGATGTGCGCCAGCATAGCAAAGAGCATGAAAATGCGATGACCGAGATCCTCGCCAAGATGAATGTGGTGGACAACTATGCCGCGCTTCCGGAGGAAGAAAAGATCGAGCTGCTGCATCAACTGCTCATCGACCCTCGTCCGCTGACGGCCGGTTATCTCGACTATAGCGAGAGCACGCGTGAATGTCTGGACGTCTATGAGACGATCTATCGCGCCCAACAGGAGTTCGGCCCGGGCTGCATCTCCAGCTATCTGATCAGTATGACCCAGGGCGCCAGCGACCTGCTGGAGGTCATGGTATTCGCCAAGGAAGTCGGCCTGTTCCGCCGCGAAGCGGACGGCACGACCCGTTGCACGCTGCAGTCGGTTCCGCTCTTCGAGACGATCGACGATCTGCATGCGGCGCCGGAGATTATGGCCAGTTTGTTCCGTCTCCAGGTGTATCGCGATGCGGTGACGGCGCGCGGCGATCTGCAGGAGATCATGCTCGGCTACTCGGACAGCAACAAGGACGGCGGCGCCGTCACGGCCAACTGGGAGCTGCGCGTAGCGCTGCAGGATATTACCGAGACAGCCAGACAGCATGATGTGCGGCTGAAGTTTTTCCACGGACGCGGCGGCGCGCTCGGACGCGGCGGCATGCCGCTCAACCGCAGCATCCTGGCCCAACCGCCCCATACGGTCGGCGGCGGCATCAAGATTACCGAGCAGGGCGAGGTGCTCTCCTCGCGTTACTCGATGCAAGGGATCGCCTACCGTAGTCTGGAGCAAGCGACCTGGGCGCTCGTGACGGCTGCTCGTCTGGCGCGGTTCCCGAGCCAGGAGCCTGAGGCGGAGAAGCAGTGGGAGGAGATCGCACGCGGGATCTCGGAGACGGCGCTGACGACGTATCAGGACCTGATCTTCCGCGATCCGGACTTCATGGCCTTCTTCAAGGAATCGACGCCGCTCTCGGAAGTTGGCGAGCTGAACATCGGTTCCCGTCCATCCAAGCGCAAGAACAGCGATCGATTCGAGGATCTGCGGGCGATTCCTTGGGTATTCGCCTGGACGCAGAGCCGCTACCTGCTGCCAGCTTGGTACGCTGCCGGCACAGCACTGCAAGCTTACATCAGCGGCGAGGATGCAAAGCTCGATACGCTGAGGCAGATGTATGCCGAGTTCCCATTCTTCCGCACGCTGATCGACAACCTGCAGATGGCGTTGGCCAAGGCAGACCTGGTGATCGCGCGCGAGTACGCCTCGATGATCAAGGACGAGCAGGTGCGCGACCGCATCTTTGGCCTGATCGAGAAGGAGTACGAGCTCACGAGCGACCTGATCCTGAAGATTACCGGCCAACAGGAGATTCTGGACAATGTGCCGGTCATCCAAGAGTCGATCCGCCTGCGCAATCCGTACGTCGATCCGCTGAGCTATATGCAGGTTCAGCTGATCGCCGAGCTGCGGGAGCTGCGCGAGCAAGGCAATGACGACGCAGAGTTGCTGCGCGAGGTGCTGCTGACGATCAACGGCATCGCCGCGGGGCTGCGCAACACCGGGTAGGGCCAGATATACGACATAATAAGACGCACAGAGAGTCGGGCGAAGCGGTAAGGGAATGTCTGCGCGCCCGGCTCTTTTTTTACTTATAGGCAGATTATAGGCAGACAACATGAGGAACTTACACTGGAGAAGAATAGGTGATCGACAGAGAAGAATCAGGCGATCGGACGCAACCTGCAAGACCGGTAGGGATGGGCCGGCCGGTGGGTGTTAGGTTTGGAGGAATGGTTCGTGAAATCATTGGAAGCGCGATTGGCGCGCATGGCCATCAAGGGTGACCAGCAAGCCTTTGCTGAGCTTGTGGGACTATACCAGGACAAGCTGTATCATATGGCGTATCGCATGCTGAACAACCGCCAGGAGGCCGAGGATGTCGTGCAGGAAGCGTTCCTGCGTGTCTACAACAATCTGGAGCGGTACGACGAAAACATGAAGTTCTCGACCTGGATCTACCGGATTGCCACCAATCTGTGCATCGACCGACTGCGCAAGCGCAGACCCAGCTATTCGCTGGACGCGGAGTCGAGCGAGTTCGAAGGGTTGGACGGCTACGCGATGATCCCGAGCGACAACCGCACGCCGGAGAGCGAGACGCTGCTCTCGGAGACGCAGCGTATCATCCATCAGGCGATGGAGACGCTGCCGCCCAAGTACAAGACGGTAATGGTGCTGCGTTATCTGCACGAGCTGTCGCTGCAGGAGATCGGCGATGCGCTCGGGATGCCGGTGACGACGGTGAAGACCCGTGTGCACCGCGGTCGGGAGTTCCTGCGCAAAAAGCTGGAGCGGACGTTGTAGTCAGATTAAAAAAAATAAAGGTTTTATAAAATTTTGAAACTCGATGTGCGTTGGCACGTATCGTATAGCAGCAACAAGCTTGCCTTAAGCGAGGGTTCGATATGCCGATGCGGAACGCGCGGCGTTTTGAACGCTCGGCTTAAGCAATTCGTAGAAAGGATTGGCTGCCATGAAATGCAACGTCGCCATCGTATGGATGCACGAATATCTGGACGACGATCTGCCTCGGGAACAAGTCAAGGAGCTCAAAGCGCATCTGCTGGTGTGCCCGGACTGCAGGCAACGATTCGACCAACTGCAGCGGACCGACGCCATGATCCATGCGACCATGGTCGAAGGCTTGCATGAGCCCGCCTCCGACGGCACTGAAGCCATTGCTTCGCGAGCGCTCACCGAGAAGATCATGGCCTCCCTGCCCAAGCAGCGTCACAAGCAGGGCTGGGCTTCGTTCATCCGCAAACACCCCGCGCTGACAGTAGCTGTCGTGTTCGGTCTGGTGATGTTCTCGAGCTTCCTGGCCATGTGGGGTCAGAATAGCGAGCTGATCGTCCGTGGTCAGAATGTGGATCTGGAGCAGCTGGTCATCGAGGACGGGCGTGTCGTGGTCCCCGAGGGCGCTCAGATCCGGGGCAACCTGACGATCGAGAACGGCGTCGCCGATGTATATGGCGAAGTGCTGGGCAATCTGACGGTCATCGACGGGTCCACCAACCTCGCGTCCACCGCCAAGATCGTCGGCGAGAATCGCCAGATTAATCAGGCTATTGATTGGTTATGGTATAAAGTAACGACCACGGTCAGCGGCTTAAATTTCTAATTCAGCCTCCCTGCCTTCAGGGAGGTTTTTTTGTAAACAAACTTTAGTTGATGCTTGTACGTCTACTTATTGAGCACCTCAGAGTTTCCGAAGGAAACTAGCTTCGGAAGCATAAGCTTAGTTTATTCTGCATTCAAGATTCGATGTCGAATTCACTACTCCGAGACGCTTCGTGATCAACGACGAACTTTTTGAACATCCGCTTTAGACATTGGCGGATGACTTTGATATTCTATAGAGAAGAGATGGCAAGGCACGCTAGCTGGGGGTAAGCCCATGAGTTACTTTACAGATCTGACATGGAATCTGCTCATCAAGGATATTATCGATGTGGCCATCGTCAGCTACATTATCTATAGCTTGTTTATGCTGGTGAGAGGGACGCGAGCCGTCCAGCTGCTCAAGGGCATCTTCGTGCTCGTCGCCACCTGGGCGATCAGCACGTGGTTCGATCTGTACACGCTCAAGTGGCTGATGAACCAGATGTTCACGTTTGGCGTGGTGACGGTGCTGATCATCTTCCAGCCGGAGCTGCGGCGGGCGCTCGAGCAGATCGGACGGGGCAAGCTGTTCGGCCGCACCACGGTGCTCGACGAGGATCTCAACGCGCGGATCGGCGAGGTCATCAAGACGGTCAACTACTGCGCCAGCCGCAGCATCGGCGCGCTCATCGTGTTCGAGCGCGAGACCGGTCTGAACGACTATATCGAGTCCGGCACGGTGATGGAGTCGCGGGTTAGCTCGCAGCTGCTGAGCAACCTGTTCGTCCCGAACTCGCCGCTCCATGACGGCGCGGTCATCATCCGGGGCAACCAGATCATGGCTGCGGCCTGTTATCTGCCGCTCTCGGAGAACCCGTTCATCAGCAAGGAGCTGGGGACGCGCCATCGCGCCGGCATCGGCGTCACCGAGGTGAGCGACGCGATCTCTGTCATCGTCTCCGAGGAGACGGGACAGGTGTCGCTGGCGATCGGCGGGATGATCGTCCGCGACATCAAGGAAGAGTCGCTGATCGCCAAGCTGTTCGACGAGCTGCGCCCGGAGGCATCGACGCGCGAGAAGACGAAGGCCAAGGTTTCCTTCTGGAAGAGAAAGGGGGATTCCAATGGATAAATGGCTGGGACACCCTACCTCGCTGAAGATTATCTCGGTCATCATCGGACTGCTGCTGTGGGCGGTCGTGCATTTCGACACCGATTCGCCCAACAATGTCGCTTCGCTGCTGGAGACGCGGGATATCCCCGTCAAGGTCACGGCCGAGGGGCTGGATGACTCGCTGTATGAGCTGCGGCTACTGGAGCCGGACAATGTCCGTCTGACGGTGCGTGGCAATCGCGCCGTCCTGATGGCGGCTTCGCCGGACGACTACAAGGCTTACGTCGATCTGACCGACGTCGGCGAAGGCGAACACATCCTGCAACTGAATTACGATCTGCCGGGCCGCGTCCAATTTATCGAGCTGTCGCCCTCGCGGGTGACGGTGGAGCTGGTGCCGCTGCAGACGAGCGAATACGAGATTCAGATTAATACGACAGGCAAGCCTGCCTATGACTATCGGGCCGATACGCCGATCATCAAGCCAGGCAACCGCGCCTTCGTGACGCTGCCGGACGATCAGCTCGAGCTGGTCGGCTCGGTCGGCGCGACACTCGACATCGAGGGCGAAGAGAATAGCGTAACGGAGAAGCGAGTCGAGCTGAAGGCCTATGATAAGAATGGCGAGGAGATGCCCAACGCGGTCATCAATCCCGCCACGGTCGAGGTCGAGGTTCCGATCGTCAAGCCGTACAAGCTGCTGCCGCTCCAGATCGGCCAGGCGGGCAGTCTGCCGGAGGGCATCAGTCTGCTGTCGCTCACTCCTGAGGTCAACGAGGTGACGGTGTACGGACCGCAGGCCGAGCTGGACAAGCTGACTTACTATGACGATGTCGTGGTCAACCTGGGCGGCATCCAGCAGTCGGGCAAGATCACGGTCGAGCTCGATCCGCCTCCAGGCACAGCGGGCATCAGCCCGCAGAGTCTGGATATCGCGGTCGAGATCGCCGCATCGGATACACGAACGGTACCGGAGGTGCCGATCCGGCTGAGCGGTCTCGCGGACGGTCTGGAGGCCAAGATCGTCGAGCCGGCGAGCCAGCGGGTCGATATTCAGGTGACAGGCGCACCGGGCGTGCTGGCCGAGCTGGGCGCCGGCGACATTCAGTTGATCGCCGATCTGAACGGACAGGTGCCGGGCACGCATGAGATCCCGCTTGATGTGCAACTGCCGCGCTACGTGCGCGAGGCGAGCGGCGAGACGCTGACCGTCCGAGTGGAGATCACAGCCGTCGAGGAGGCTAGCGCCCCGGAGTCGGAGGAGCCTGGTGAGGAGGGGACGCCAGGGTCCGGTCAAGAGGAGCCCCCTCCGCCGGATAATGAGCCGCCGGACAATCCTGACGACACGTCCGGTACGCCGGGCACGGGCGGCGAGAACGGCGGCGACACCGGCAATCCTGACGAGCCCGGAGGCGAGCAAGGCAGCGGCACGGGCGGCATCCGGCAGGAGCAGGAGAATCCGCCCCCGGACGGCGGCAACGGCGCGATCGAGCCTGAGGAGACCGGCACGACACCGGTACCGGGCGAGAGCGGCGAGGTTGATCCAGGAACGGAAGGCGTCGGCGGTATAGCCGAGCCAGTGCCGCCTGCCTCGGAAGAGGATAGCGGCAGCATCGGCAAGCCGGTGTTCCTGCCAGGACTGGTGGGGACGGGCAGTCCAGCCATCGGCAGCTCCGGTTACGGAGGGAGCGGCATCCCTTTTGTCTCGGACAGCGAGCGGGAGCCGCAGCCCACGCCCGTTGCACGGGCGTGGGCCGATAAGCTAGCATATGGCATGTTCACAGCAGGAGTTGCGGCTGCAGCTGCGGCCGCAGCGGTCCTGTGGGGACGTGCCATGTCTTCTCATGCCCCGATACGCGGGTTCTGGCGGCTGTGGAGCCGCCGGAGCGGCCGTTGTGTCGCGGCAACGACAGGACTACTAGGCACGCATCGCCGGTCTTAGGCGTATGCTGAGTTATATTTAACGTTGACTAGAGGCACATAAAGGAGAATGCAGATATGGGGAAATATTTTGGTACGGATGGCGTCCGCGGCGTCGCCAACCGTGAGCTGACACCGGAGCTCGCCTACAAGATCGGGCGGTGCGGCGGTTATGTGCTGGCGGGCGAGGCAGAGAAACCGAAGGTCGTGATCGGGCTGGACACGCGGATCTCGGGACCGATGCTGGAGGCCGCGCTCGTCGCAGGCCTGCTCTCGATCGGCGCGAGCGTCGTCAAGCTGGGTGTCGTCTCGACGCCGGCGGTAGCCTACCTGACCCGCGAACTGGGAGCGGCAGCGGGTGTGATGATCTCCGCCTCGCATAATCCGGTCGAGGACAACGGCATCAAGTTTTTTGGCGGCGACGGCTTTAAGCTCTCCGACGATACGGAGCTGGAGATCGAGCGGCTGATGGACGGCGTCACCGATGCGCTGCCGCGTCCGGAGGGCGGCGAGCTCGGCACGGTAACCGTGCTGGAGGATGCCCAGGAGCGGTACCTCAGCTTCCTCAAGACGACGATCAGTCACCGCTTCGACGGGCTGAAGATCGTCCTCGACTGCGCCCATGGCGCAGCGTACCAACTGGCCCCGGCGGTCTTCCGCGACCTGGGCGCGGAGATCATCACGGTCGGCGCCGAGCCGGACGGCCTGAACATCAATGATGGGGTTGGCTCGACCCATCCGGAGTACGTACGCGAGCAGGTGCTGGCGCATGGCGCGGATCTCGGGCTGTCGTTCGACGGCGATGCTGACCGGCTGATCGCGATCGACGATACAGGAGCGGAGATCGACGGCGACTACCTGCTCTGCATCTGCGGGGACGCGATGAAGCGGGCCGGCAAGCTCAACAACGATACCGTCGTGACCACGGTGATGAGCAATATCGGCTTTTTCAAGGCGGCTGAGGGGCTCGGACTGAAAACGGCGCAGACAGCTGTAGGCGACCGCTACGTGATGGAGGAGATGCGTCGCGGCGGCTTCAACCTCGGCGGCGAGCAGTCCGGTCATATGATCTTCCTCGACTACAACACGACTGGAGACGGTATCCTGACCGCGCTGCAGCTCGTCGATACGCTCGTAGAGAGCGGCAAGAAGCTGAGCGAGCTGAAGACGCTCATGAGCAAGTACCCGCAGGTGCTCGTCAATGTGCGCGTCGCCGACAAAAGCCTCTTCCAGGGCAATGTCGCAATCGGCGAAGCGGTCGCACGCGTCGAGCAGACGCTTGGCGACAATGGCAGGGTACTCGTCCGTGCCTCCGGCACCGAGTCGCTGATCCGCGTCATGGCCGAGGGGCCGGACAAGGCGGAGATCGAGCGCTACGTGGAGGAGATCGTTGACGTCGTCAAAGCTCAACTGGGTTAAGCAGTAGCCGACTGTTGTAAGCGGAGATGGCGAGTTAACGAACGCCGCAGCGTTGTCCTGTGTCTTTTTGGTGCAGTGGCGCTGCGGTGCGGCTAGGGGTTGAGCCCTGGTATGGACGGGAGACAAAAAAAGGTGAATGAGATGATGCAATGATACGTACAAGACCGTTGGCGCCGGAGGAATACGATTTCCTGATGGATATGCATTATGAGTCCATACATATTGTCGAAGGAAAGCCGTCCAAAGAGGAGCTGCTTAGCTCTCCGCATCTTATCAAATACAGCGAGAATTGGGGAAGACCGGGCGACCGGGCGCTAATCGCGCTGGTCGACGATATCCCTGCTGGAGCTGTCTGGTACCGACTATTTGATGAAAATAATAAAGGCTATGGCTTCGTGGATGCAAATACGCCTGAGCTAGGCATCGCAATCCTGGCTTCGCATAGGCAGCAGGGGCTGGGGATGCGGCTTATGGAGGCGATCATCCAACAAGCGATATGTGATGGGTATCCGGCGCTTTCCTTAAGCGTTGATCCACATAATCAAGCGGCGGTTCGATTATATGAGCGGCTCGGCTTCGCGTATTGCGGGATTTCGGGAACTTCTTGGACGATGAAGCTGGATATGGACAACCATTAAACGTGGCTTGCCTGAAACATCCTCGACGTTTTGCCGGTGGGATGGTTGCAAACGAGCATGAAAATGAATAAGATAGAAAGTATCATTCCAGAGGAGAGCGAGGGTCGAGGTCAGATCTAGCAATACAAGCGCCAGAGCTTGCGTGCGGGATGGCACGGAGAAGCAATTATCATCCCGGGCAAGCTGACGAGGTGGAGGTGTTCGAATGGTTCGGCGGGGACCTCCCGGTAGCGGCATTCTACCGTCAAGCTGCAGCTTCAAAACGACGCGGGCAACCGGTCGCACAAAGGCGTAGCGTAATGCTTGCTTCAGCATGCTTTTAGAGGTTGTTCGTATTTATACTTTCATTCCCGCATGTCCACGATGCCGATGTCACATCGGTCAGGTCGGAAGGCTTTTTTGAGTATAGGCTGATCGCCTGTACTTCTTCACAAGGGGAGCGTGCGCTGGCCGGCAGGGAACGGAAGCTTGCCGCAGCCACGCCGCCTGTGGAGCACGGATACGTTCGGGAAAAAACCGCATACAACCTAGAACCGCATGTCGAATAGGCAGCCGTAGGCAGAGGGCAAATAACCCTATACGGAGGTCTGTTACATTATGTGTGGAATCGTAGGCTATATCGGAACACGCGATACGCAGGGAATCCTGCTCGAAGGACTCAAGAAGCTGGAATACCGGGGATACGACTCGGCGGGCATCGCCGTCTTCACGGCGGGCGGTCTGACCGTGAGCAAGTCGAAGGGACGTCTGGCGATCCTCGAGGAGAAGCTGCAGGACGCGCCGCTGCAAGGCTCGGCAGGGATCGGCCATACGCGCTGGGCGACGCATGGCAAGCCGTCCGACATGAACTCTCATCCACATACCGACACGACGACCAAGTTTTCTGTCGTTCATAATGGCATCATCGAAAACTACCTGGAGCTGAAGGAGGAGCTGAGTCTCTCCGGCGTCCAGTTCATCTCGGAGACGGACACTGAGGTGATCTCGCACCTGATCGCATCGGTCTATGAGGGCGATATCGTCCAGGCGGTTCAACGTGCGGTCAAGCGGATGCGCGGCGCCTTCGCGCTGGGCGTGCTGACCGAGCATGAGCCGGATCGGCTGGTCGCTGTCCGCTATGCGAGCCCGCTCGTCATCGGCCTTGGCGACGGCGAGAACTTCATCGGCTCCGACATCCCGGCGATCCTTGAGCATACGCGCGACGTCTACATCCTCGATGACGGCGAAATGGCCGTTTTGACACGGGATGGTGTCGAACTGCTGACGACCGACGGCGAAAATATTTCCAAGGAAATATTCCATGTCGATTGGGACTTGATGACCGCAGAAAAGGCCGGATTCGACCATTTTATGCTGAAAGAGATCTACGAGCAGCCGAAGGCGTACCGCGACACGATGCGCGGGCGCATCTCCGACGACGGTCGCAAAATCGTGCTGCCAGAGATCGGCATGACGCCTGAGCAGGTCAAGGCCATCACGAAAATCCATATCGTCGCCTGCGGCACCGCCTATCATGCTGGACTGGTCGGCAAGTCGGTCATCGAGTCGCTGGCGCGCATCCCGGTAGAGACCGATGTCGCCTCGGAGTATCGCTACCGCAATCCGATCATCACGCCAGAGACGCTCGTCATCGTCGTCAGCCAGTCGGGCGAGACCGCCGATACGCTCGCTGCGCTGCGCGAGGCCAAGCGGTGCGGCGCACGCGTGCTGGCGATCACCAACGTCGTCGGCAGCTCCGTCTCCCGCGAGGCGGATGACGTCATCACGACGTGGGCGGGCCCGGAGATCGCGGTCGCCTCGACCAAGGCGTACACGTCGCAGCTGATCGCCTTCTACCTGGTCGGCCTGTATCTGGCTCAGACCGTCGGCACTCGCGATGCCGACTGGATCGGCAGCGTCACGGCCGAGCTGCAGCAGCTGCCGGAGCAGGTCGAGGCGATCCTGGCGCAGTCGACGGCGCTCAAGCAGATCGCCGAGACGCTGGCGCGCCACAGCAGCCTGTTCTTCATCGGCCGCGGCCTCGACTTCGCGATCGCGCAGGAGGGCTCGCTCAAGCTCAAGGAGATCTCGTACATCCACTCTGAGGCGTATGCCGCAGGCGAGCTGAAGCATGGCACGCTGGCGCTCATCGAGGAAGGCACGCCGGTCATCGCTCTTGTCACTCAGGAGGAGCTGGCGGAGAAGACGATCAGCAATATCAAGGAAGTGAAGGCGCGCGGCGCACATGTGCTCGGCGTCACCAATGAGAGCAACCAGCAGGAGGTCGCGAAGTCTGTAGACGAGGTGTTCGCCATCCCGAACACGCTGCACCTCCTGACGCCAGCGCTGTCGGTCATTCCGCTGCAGCTGCTCAGCTACTACGCTTCACTGGCGCTGGGGCATGACGTGGATAAGCCGAAGAACTTGGCGAAGAGTGTGACGGTGGAATAAGGGAAGAGTAAGAGAGCGGGTTGGAGGTGTTAAGCCTCTGGCTCGCTTTTTTTGAGTTGTGTATAAGTGATATTTAACAGCTTCCAGTACTATAAAATTTTTCAATGGAATAAGTAGGAGATTGTTGGGATATGTCGAATTAAGACTAAAGACTTATAGATTTATGGTTCTATACGTGAAGCGAGGTTCAAAATGGACTACATTGCAAACTTAATTGAACACGGTTACGAGTGTGACTACCTAGATTTTAAAGAGAGACAGTATCATAAAGAAAAAAGTATGGATTTATTAAAGGATCTGATGGCGATGGCCAATTCACGGCATATTGGAGATAAATTTATTATTATTGGAGTTAAGGATCGACCAGAAGGTAAGGAGATAAAGGGAATAGATCCAAAAGAGTTTGTTGATTCATCTAACTACAAACAGTTGGTTTTAAATAATATCGAACCCGAAATACAGTTTGATTATTTCAAGTTCGAATATAAGGGGCATGTGCTAGGCGTTTTTAAGATATATAAAACAGAAGACAAGCCATACATGATGAGGAAGAAATACAGTGGATTGAAAGAAGGGGATTGTTTAATTCGAAAAGGAAGTACAAATACAGTTGCTAAGCGCAGCGATTATGATTATATGTATTTAAACAAAGGACAGTATGAGATAAGATTCTTAGAACATGCATTGCATGCTGTGCACGATGTTGAGGGATGCGCTTCCATAGAAGTTGTATTAACGAATTCAACTGAAATACCTATCACGATAATCGGGGGCACATTGTATATTCGTAATAGTTGTGGAAAAGAGTTGTCAAGACATCATGTGTATGGATTGGATGAATTCAAAGGAGCAGATTTCAAATTATCATTGCCACCAAAATCAGAAATCGTTGGACACTTAATGGTTGGGTTCCAATCATCAGATGCTCTTAGACTAAATATCGATGAATATGGCATAGGTGCTGAGCAATTTGATTTTGAGCTTATACTAGTGGATGCACGAGAAAAACGTTATTCTGCAACAATGAATAAAGCGAGTGTTTTTGTAGACGGCGACTTTCTTTGGAAGGTTAAACAACAGAAGGGAATTCCACATAAATTTCGGACGCATAGATGATGAAAATTGATTCCGATTTAGTTGGGGGGGATAAATAATGGAGAATGAACTTGTTAGATATTCAAGAGCTGGTGACGTTTTTCATTACCGATGGGCTGCCCGCCGGTGTCTGCGTTTAATCTCACCTAAATCTCGAATTAATCAAATTGTAGTTGAGGGTTCTAAGGAGAATAAACTTGCAGGAGAATATGTGATTGATGTTGCCGAGTACTCTGATTCGCTAACTAGACAAGGATTTCAAGATGTAGCTTATTATCAGTTGAAACACACTACTGTTCATAAAAATAACCCATTTGATCTTAGTGGACTTAGGGGAACATTTGAAGGCTTTTCAGCACGGTTTCAAAAGCTTACCGCTGCCACCACCGAAGTCGATGGGGTCATCTTTACTATTGTCACAAATAGACCGATTAATCAGAATCTTAAAGAAAATATTGAGAAGTTATCTACTGGTGAGAAAGCCAATTTAAAGTATAAAAACACATTATCAAAATACACACAGTTATCTGATGAAGATCTAAAAAAGTTCTGTGCTTGTATAAACCTGAATTACGAAA
>NZ_BFBX01000082.1 GCF_003851045.1 Paenibacillus sp. 598K
CCGGAGAGCAATCCGGCCAGCAGCGCGCTCATCGACTCGCGGTCGCCTTCCCGGACGAAGGCGACCGCCCAATCGGACTCCGCCTGCTCCGTCGCGGCAACGTCTGACTGCGACGGCTCCGGCGTCTCCTGGGCTGGAGCCAGCGCGGTCAGACCGAGTAGCACGACGAGCGTCGCTACCGCCCGCCGGACGATTTTCCTCCGCTTATGCTGGCGCAGCCAGAGCTCGATCGCCTCCTGCTGCTGCCGCACCAGCGGATGACGCTTGTCCTCGAATGCCTCATAGATATCCCCTGCTTGCAGGTAACAGTAATTGGCCTTGGCCGTCTTGCCCAGACGGGTATACTCTTTCCCAAGCAAATACCAAGCCATTTTATTATCCGGATGCTGCTTTACGTAATGCTTCAGATGGGTTTGTTCTTCTCGCTGCTTCAAGCCTCCGCCCCCTTGCGCCTGCCGACTGTCCGGCGTTTCTGTCGTCTCTGCTAGTATATCGGCAGCAAAAACCGCCCGGTGTAGGCCGGACGGCTGCAAAGACGGAACTTTATTCGGTTGGCCCGGAGCTAGGGTGTGTTTGCATACTCCGAGCGGGCTTGCTGACACACGCCCTAGCCCAGTCGCTCGCGAAGCAGAACCGCGCGCACCGATGAGAGCCACTGGACGTCAAGTCCAATCTCCTCAGCGAAGAAGCGGACAGGCAGATACAGACGCCCCTGCTCGATAAACGGCGCTGCATGCAGTGCGACGTCAGCGCGCGCTCCCCCTTCCCCGCGTTGCACGATCAGGGCGCCGGCCTTCAGCTGGTAGCTCATGCCCTCCCGCGAGACCGTCACTTGACCGCTCTTCGCATCGTGGACCACCTGATAGCCGAGCCGCTCGGCGATGACCCGGACCGGCACAAACGTCGTGCCGCTCACGATCCTCGGCGCCGCGTCGGTCGCTACCCGCTCCTGCCCATAGAGCAGCTTGATGCTGTCATCGGCGATTACTCCTGCCGGCAGCCGGTAAGGCGTCAGCAGCCGGATCCGATTGTTCGCCGTATCGGCGATGGCGTAGGAGCCGTCGCCGAGCTGGGCGATCGCTGTCGGGGTATTCAGTCCGGCGTAGCTCGCCAGGCCGTCCGACTTGCCGGTCGTCCCGGGGGTGCCCGCTACCGTCGAGACGACGCCGTCCTTGAGATAGCGGATCGCATGATTGAGCGAATCCGCGATCAGCACGCCGCCCTCCGGCGTCACCGCCAGACCGCGCGGCGCATAGAAGCGGGCCGTCGCTGCCGGACCGTCGGCATAGCCGCCCTCGGCGAAGCTGGTCGCCGCTTCATAACGAAGACGACTGCCCGCTACGGTCGAGACGGTCCCGGCGCCAAAGTCGATGTAGCGGATCACTTGATTGCCAGTGTCGCTGACATAGAGGTTGCCCTTGGCATCGAGCGCCAGTCCGCTCGGCTCATTGAACTTCGCAGCGGCGATCGGACCGTCCGCATAGTCGCCGGCAGCAGCGATCGCGCCGGAGAAATACTCGACGATCCGTGTGGAGGGCGCCGTCAGCGTCGTCACCCGGCCTTGCTCGATCTTGCGGATGACATGATTAAGCGTGTCGGCGACATAGATGATGCCGCCGGGCGCGACAGCGACCGCCTGTGGACGATGGAAGCTGGCCTGCTCGCCATCGCCGTCCTGCCAGCCTTGCACGCCATTGCCGGCGATCGTCGTCGCTTGCCCGTCGGCCGTGATCCGGCGGATCGCATGGTTGCCGGCATCGGCAGCGATTATTGCGCCAGCAGCGTCGAGCGCCAGTCCGGCGATATCGTCAAAGGCCGCGGACTCGCGAAGCCCGTCGTTCCAGGCCCCGATCAGATTGCCGTACGCGTCTTCGCCGAGATCCAGCCCGGCGAGGCTGGAAGTGCTCGTCCCGCTCACCCGGCGGATTCGCTGATTGCCCGTGTCGGCGACGTATAGTCGGTCCTCGCCGGCAGCGGTCAATCCGCCAGGCATCCGGAAGGCGACGCTCCCGTTCGCACCGTCGACCAGCCCGATCTCGCCGGTGCCTGCCAGCGTGTGCAGCTCATAGAGCGGCCGATTGTCCGTTAGCGGATCCTTGCCCGCTGCGGCAGCTCCCCATCCCGGGGCGAGCAGCGTCAGCGAGGCTGCCAGGACGGTCGTCATTAGCCGACCGCTTGCTTTCCATAATTTGCGGTTCATCATGAGTGGCTCCATACCCTTCCTGTTAGTTGGTTGGCAACGTTACGCTCAGATCGGTCGTCTGCACAGCGCCGATCGGCTCGCCTGAGGCATCGACGGCGATCAGCTCCATGATCCGGATCGTCGTCGGGCCCTGAGCGCCGGAGCGGATCTGGAACGGCAGTCTGACGACCGTGGTTGGCGACGAGATCGACGCCGCTTGACCGCTATATTTCGTCAACGCGTACATGAAGCCGCCATTATAGCGATTGTAATGATCCGCGCTATCGTAGCCCGAGCCTGCTGTAGTCCCTGGATGAATGCGGAACACGCCGCCGCCCGTGCGATAAGTCAGTCCTGTAGCGCCGGACATCAGCTCGTCATGAACCGTTACGCGCTCTTCATCATACGCCAGCTTGATCTGGAAGCCGTAGATCGCTCGCGAGTCCACAAATTGGTTTAGCTGCACTCCCAATATAAAGGCGGAGTCGACGACGCTGCCTTCCAGCACCAGACGCGCGGAGGGTTGCGCGGCGGCTGGAGGATTCGAGCCGTAATACGGCGGAGACGTCCCCGTGCCTGTCTGCCCTTGCTCTGCCAGGCGGTTTTCCTTATCGGACTCGAAGCGCTGCTTCTCCTGCTCCGACATCGTTTTCTTGTAGGCCTCCTCCAGCTTTTTCAACGCATCCTCGGCAGCCTTTTTATTGGCCTCCATCTGTTCCTTTTTAGCCTGAGTCAGCCGGTCTATCAGCTGCTGCTGCTTTTTGCGCTGTTCGTCTTGCGCCGCTTTCTCTTGCTTCTTTTTCTCTTCTGCTTTGCGCTTGACTTCGTCCACGCGCTTCTTTTTGTCTTTTTCCGCATCGGAAAAATCGAGCGACTGCTCCTCGTCGAGCTGAATTTTGTTTTTGTCGGGCAGGGCGGGATTAACCTGATCCGCCAATCGCTTCGCTTCATCCCGGGTCAGTTGTTGTTGCTTGATCGCTTCCTTGACTACCTGATCGATCAGCCGATTCAGATTGCCGCTTACCCGGCTCAGATCGTCGATGCCGATCCCGGCGGGCGGCCCGCTCTCGGTCCACCGCTGGATCATCCGATCGTTCTCCTCCTGGATATCCTTACTCGAGCGGATAATCTCCCGGACAATGTCCGATCCCGCCCAGGCGACCAACTCCTCCAGATCGATGATCGTCACCAGATCGTCGGGGCCTCCCTCCTCCTCTGGCAGCAGGACGATCTGCTGCGAGGGCAGCACCTGGCTGTCCGTCTTGTTGGACGCATGCTTGCCCGTGATGATGCCTGACAAGGATGAGAGCGTCGTAATCCCGGTCTGCGGAGCGACATGGACGAGGAAGTGGGTGCCGCGCACGCCCATAATCGCTGTCGGCGTCTCCAGCTCGAACTGGTCGCTGGCGTTAGTGATCGACTTGACCTTTACCCATAGCGAGCCTGCCCACACGTTCATCTTCGTCTTCGTGCCCTTGTCGTCCTTCAGCGTGGTGAAGGTGACCTGAGAGTTCTCGCCGATCGTGATCGAATCCTGTGCGGCCTTGCTGCTCGACAGCTCCAGCACGAGCTTGCCGCCCTTGGCCGTCGTCACGGTATCGCCCTCGTTAAGCGTCATGTTCTTGAAGGCGGCGAACGTTTTCGAGCCGCCCGATTTTTTCACATTGACCGTGCCCTTCAGCTCCGTTACGATCGCGACGCGCTTGATCTGGGCATAGACTTGGCCAGCGCCAGCCAGCATAACGATCGGTCCGGCCGCCAGCAGCAGCGCCAGCACGACCTTTACGTACATGAACCTGCTCTTCATCCTGCGTGCTCCTCTCTTCGATCCTGCTTGTCTCCTGCGGCGTTCTCCGCCTCTCCCAGCACAGCATATACCTGCACCGGCTGCTCCTTGCCCTTTACCTTGATCGGCCCGATGTCCTCGGTCAGGAAGCGGCCCTGGACACGCGCATACAGATCGCCGCTGATCAGGATCTGTCCCGGCTTGGCGTTGGACTCCAGTCGCGCCGACAGGTTGACGGTATCGCCGATCGCCGTATAGTCGAGCCGCAGCATCTCCGAGCCGATATTGCCGACGACCGCCGGACCGCAGTGGATGCCGATGCCGAACTTGACGCCGATGCCGTAACGCTCCAGACAGCGCTGCTCCAGCAGATCCGACTGCCGCTTCATCTCCAGCGCCGCCCGCACCGCATACGCCGCATGATCCGGCAGATCGACCGGAGCGCCGAAGATCGCCATGACGCCATCGCCGATGAACTTGTCCAGCGTGCCATGCCAGTTGAATACAGCCTTGGTGCACAGGTCGAGGTACTCGTTGAGCACGACGATGACCTCCTCCGGCTGCAGACGCTCCGACATCGGCGTGAAGCCTCGGATATCGACGAAGATGACGCTAATGTCCCTTCGCTGTCCGCCCACCTTGACATCCTGACCGGAGGCCAGCATCTCGTCGACGACGCTGCGCGGCACGAATCGGCCGAAGATCGTCGTCACCCGGCTGCGCTCCTTGCGTTCCTGCATATAATGCGAAGCGACCGCCCAGCCCGCCGCTGTCGTCAGCGACAGGAACGGATACGTAAAGGAGATGAAGTGAGAGAAGAACTGGTAGACGATCAACCAGGCAGCGGCATAGACGAGGAACAATCCGCCGTACACATATAGCGACGTCCGTCCGGGATACCGCTCGAAGAGCAGCAATCCGAGCAAGGTGAGGGCCAAGACGAGCGCAGCGGTGACAGGCAGCCCGGTGTCAAAATAAAACGCCCCGGCCACGAGCGACTGCACCATGTTGGCATGGATCTCTACCCCGAACATCGTCGTCGTCCGGCTGAGCGGCGTATAATATTCGTCCTGCAGTCCGGTCGTGTAAGGTCCGATCAGCACGACTTCGCCCTCGTAATATTCGGGCGGGATATTGCCTGACCATACATCAAAAAACGACTGCGAATCATAGCCGGTATCGGCGCTTGCCTGCTCGCGCGGCTGGGTGAAGAAGTCGATCGTCACCTGGCTCTTGCTATTGAGCGGAATCTGCTTGTCGCCGCGATACCAGTGGCCCGATGGTTCGTCATAGCGAATCTTCAGATCGTCCTCCAGCAGATAGTTGGCCAGCGCGACGCTGATCGCAGGCACCATCGCGCCTTCCTGATCCCGCAGCCCGATCGTCAGCATGCGGACCGTATTGTCTCTGTCCGGCATGACGTTGATATGCGCTGCCTGCGCCTTCGGCGCATCGATCGTCGGGGCTGGATAGAGGACGGCGCGCGTCTCGAGCTGCCCCTTTGCTTCTTGACGCTCGACGAGTTGGAAGACGACCGGCAGATACACATTCGGATACCGCTGCATCACCTCGGCCATCGCCGCGTCGGCATCCGGGTTTTGACCCGGCTCGGCCAGCACGATATCGAGGAAGATCGCCTCCGCCCCGGCCTCTGCGAGCTGCTCGATCAGCTCCGCGTAGACGCTGCGGTCCCAAGGGAACTGGCCGATCCGTTCGAGGGAATAGTCATCGATCTTTATAATTTTGATCGCAGGATGCGGCTGCCGCTCCGCATCGCTCTTCGCCCGCATCAGATCGCGCAGCGGCGATTCGACGAAGTTCAACATGCCTCCCGAGCCTAGCCCCGCCAAGAGCGTCCAGAACAGACTGATGACGACCGCCGCGGCCGCCGCCTTCAGCCATTTTTTGATGGACATGGCTTCCCCCTTATACATTATGTAATCTACTCTCTTAAACTATTTTAGTTCACGTTTTCCTACTATGGCAATACATATATTGGGGTATATGTGTCCTATACAATCATAAATAAAAAGCCCGCTTCTCGAAAGAAGCGGGCAGGATGGACTGAAGATTACATATTAAAGGGTTCGTCCGCGATCTTAATCGAATCTGTCGGACAACCGTCGGAAGCGTCTTGCAAATCGTCAAACAGATCTTCCGGAATCTCAGTTACGCCGCGGTTGCCGTCGTTCTCGTAGATTACCTCGGCTAACCCCTCGTCGTCATAGTCGTAAATATCCGGCGCCGTAGCCCCGCATGCACCACAAGCAATGCATGTGTCCTTCTCTACCCAAGTGTACTTACCCATGGTCATTCCCTCCTGTAGTCTCTATAGCGCCGCAAGTGCAATACGGACGAAACCATCGTATAGAATCTCTCACTCATCAATATATAACAATTCGTCGTCCAATTGCAAGGATGTCCCGCGAATTCGGCGATTGCGGATCAACGCAGACGGATCGTCGCTGAGCATGCCGGCAGTCAAAACGGCGTCTTCGCCAAACTTGTCGCGCAAGGCGTCCATCGTCTTCGTCAACGCCACTTTGCGCGGTTCCTCGCGATAATCGAACAGATCGAGCTGCACCGCCGCCGTCGACTCGGACTCGAGCTGCTGCAGCGTGATCCCGAGCAGTCGGATCGGCCTGCCCTCCTGCCAATGCTTGTCATACAACGCACAGGCTTCCTTGTAGATCCGATCAGCCTCTGAGGTCGGGGCGGCCAAGGTCATCGACCGCGTGATCGTCTTCATGTCGGGGGTACGGATCGTAATCTGGATCGCCCGCGCCATCAGCCGCTGCCGTCGCATCCGGCGCGCCGTCTGATCGGCCAGATTGAGCAGCACCCGGTACACCTGCTCGCGGGTTTTGACATCCTTGGGCAGTGTCGTCGTATGTCCGACAGACTTGCTCTGCTCCCGCGTCTCCTTAACCTCCGAGTGGTCGATGCCATGCGCAGCCTGCAGCAGCCACGAGCCCATGATGCCAAATTGCCGTACGAGCCAGGTCTCGTCGGCTGCGGCCAACTGACCGATCGTGTGCAGATTCATCCGCTTCAGCTTCTCGGCGGTCTTGCGTCCGATGCCGAACAAAGCATCGCATGGCTGATGCCAGAGCACCTGGGGCACATCGCGCAGCCGAAGCACCGTGAGACCGCCCGGCTTCTTCATATCGGAGGCCATCTTGGCAAGCAGCTTGTTCGGGGCGACGCCGATCGAGCAGGGCAAGGACCACTCGCTGGCGATCCGGCTCTGGAGGAGCGAGGCAATCTCAAGCGGCGTACCGTATGATTTGGAGCCTGTAATATCCATATAACATTCGTCGATTGAGACCGGCTGCACGAGCGGCGTATACTGGCGCGCGATGCTCATGAAGCCTCGCGAATATTTGCGGTACAAGTCAAAGTCCGGCTTGATCAGGATCAGCTCCGGACAGAGTCGCTGTCCCTCGCGCACCGTCATACCTGTCTTCACCCCGCGCGCCCGGGCGGCGTAAGAACTGGTGACGATGATGCCCTTGCGCAGCTCGACGCTGCCGGCTACCGCGCTTGGCTTGCCCCGGTAGCGCTCCGGCTCGTCCGCTTCATGCACCGAGCAGTAGAAGGCGTTCATATCCAGATGCAGGATCACCCGCCCCTTGGCAGGGTAATGCTCGTGAGGCGACTTCATAGGATGATACGCGATGCCTGCTCCGGCACCGGTCGCGACTTGGCCATCGTACAGCATCTCCTTCTCTGATATAGTTCGTCTATCTTCAGCTTACCCGTTGCCTCGCCTGCGGTCAATCCCGCGATACAGATGCAAAAAACATACCCCTGGCCGTTGCTTTGGTGGTATAATAGAAATTATGACTTTGTAATGGAACTGCAAAAAGGAGGACGCGTCCCGCATGACCAACCAGATCTCGATATTCGATACGACTCTGCGAGATGGCACACAGGGCGAGGGCATCAGCCTGTCGGCTGACGACAAGATCAAAATCGCCAAAAAACTGGACACGCTAGGTGTCCATTATATAGAAGGAGGAAATCCCGGCAGCAACAGCAAGGACATCGAGTTTTTCAGCCGGGCGCAGAAGCTGGGACTGTCTGCGAAGATTACCGCCTTTGGCAGCACTCGCCGCAAAAACAGCATTGCCGAGCAGGACAGCAGCTTGCTGCGGATCGTCGAATCCGGCGTTCAGGCTGCGACGCTGGTCGGAAAATCATGGGATTTCCATGTGCATACGGCCTTGCAGACGACGCTGGAGGAGAATCTGGCGATGATCTTCGATTCCTTCGCCTTCCTGAAGCACAAGGGGCTGGAGGCGATCTATGACGCCGAGCATTTCTTCGACGGCTACAAGCACAACCCCGAGTATGCGCTGGCTGCTCTGTTGAAGGCGCAGGAGGCCGGAGCAGACTGGATCGTGCTATGCGACACGAACGGCGGCACCTTGCCAGGCGAGATCCACGAGATCGTCTCGCGCGTCCGGGACGAGCTGACCGCGCCGATCGGCATCCATACGCATAACGACTGCGAGCTTGCCGTCGCCAACACGCTGGCGGCTGTCGGCGCCGGAGCGCGTCAGGTGCAAGGCACGATCAACGGCTACGGCGAGCGCTGCGGCAACGCCAACCTGTGCTCGATCATCCCGAATCTGCAGCTCAAGCTCGGCTACGACTGCATCACAAGCGACAAGCTGGGCCAACTTACCAGTGTGGCCCGCTATATCGCCGAGATCGCGAACGTGCAGATGCCGGTCGGCCAAGCCTACGTCGGCAATGCGGCCTTTGCCCACAAGGGCGGCATCCATGTCTCGGCCATCATGAAGGATGCCAAGACCTACGAGCACATCCAGCCAGAGCTGGTCGGCAACAAGCAGCGCATCCTCGTCTCCGAGCTGGCCGGGCAGAGTAACATCATCTCGCGGGCGCAGGAGATGGGGCTTGATGTGTCCACGAATAACGAGAAGACGCGCCGGATTATGGATCAGATCAAGGAGCTCGAGCATCAGGGCTACCAGTTCGAAGGCGCGGATGCGTCGCTGGAGCTGCTGCTGCGCGAGGCGTTCGGCGAGCCGCGCGAGATCTTCAAGCTTGAGTCGTTCAAGATGATCGTCGAGAAGACCGGCGCCCAGATGGTGTCCGAAGCGATCGTCAAGATTAATGTCGACGGCCAGACCGTCTATACGGTCGCCGAGGGCAACGGTCCGGTCAATGCGCTGGACAACGCCCTGCGCAAGGCGCTCGTCCAGTACTACCCGGGCATTATGGATATCACGCTGTCCGACTACAAGGTGCGCGTCATGGACGAGAAGGATGCGACAGCCGCCAAGGTGCGCGTCCTCATCGAATCGACCGACTTCAACAACAAATGGAGCACCGTCGGCGTCTCCAGCAACATCATCGAAGCGAGCTGGGAGGCGCTGGTCGACAGCATCCGCTATGCGCTGTTCCACACCGCCAAGATCGAGCCTGTGCAGAACGGCGAGCGCGAGCGTCTCGGGCTGATTAACCACTAGTTCTCCTTAATCTTATAGTAAAAAGAAGCTTCCCGTTTACATTTCGGGAAGCTTCTTTTGGGTAGAAATTGAAGAAGCATTAAAGTTGTCAGCTTGTTATTATTTACTTCTTTACGTACCTACGTCGTCGACCATTTTTCGATCAGTCGCTCCCACTCTTGCTTGGGCAGGACGCCTGTTACCCGCTCCCGGATGACGCCGTCCCGGTCGACGAGCAGTGTCGTCGGGAATTGGCCAACCTTATACAGCTCCACTGCCTCGCCCTCGCGATCCATCAGTATCGGGAAGGTCAGCTCGAACTTGTCCACGAACTCGCGGGCTTGTCGTTCTTTATCGTATTTAGTTGCATTAATGGCATACAACGTCACCTTATCGCCATGCTGCTCGTGCAGCTCCTGCAGATCGGGCGCTTCCAGCTCGCATGGACCGCACCAAGAGGCCCAGAAGTTCACCAGCAGCAGCTTATCCCGTTCGCCGGCGACCGCCTTTGTCTGGTCGTCCATCGTAGACAGCTCCAGCGTCGGCGCCTTGCTCCCCACGACAGGCTTGGTATCATCGCTTTGGCGGGCCAGCACCGGTTGTTTTTCCACGTTTTGATAGATTGCTACTCCGACCAACAACACTACGGCTGCGATGACCAGCCAGCTCCGTTTCATACCGCCATCCCTCTTCTCGACTGTAATTCTTACTTAACAGAATACCATGCCCTAGAATGCCCGCTCAACATCGCGGGCACATTAACATCGTCGATATTGTGACTGAATGACCATCTACTGCCAAAGGAGGCTAAACCTCGTGGGCTTTGTCAAATCCAAGCGACTCTGGCTCCCGCAAGGGATCGCAGAGGATGCCTCATCCCCAAAAACGTCTGACTCGAGCCAACCTCAAGACAAAAAACAGAGTAAATGGAAAGAATATATCGCCTTGGCCAGCGTGCCGATGGTACTCGTGCTAGGCAATTCCATGCTGGTGCCCATATTGCCCGACATGGTGAGCCGCATGGGGATCAGCAAGCTGCAATCCAGTCTGGTCATTACTTTATTTTCGGTCACAGCCGCTTTTTTCATACCTGTAGCCGGTTACCTGTCCGACCGCTTCACGCGCAAGGCGATCATCCTGGCCTCGCTAGCGATCTACGGCACGGCAGGCATTATGGCCGGTCTAGGCGCTCTATGGGGCTCGTACGGGATCGTCATCACGGCTCGAGCGTTGCAAGGGCTTGGCGCAGCAGGCACGGCTCCGATCGCGATGGCGCTGGTCGGTGACAAATACAAGGGCGGCGAGGAGAGCGAAGCGCTTGGCTTGATCGAGGCGGCCAATGGAACCGGTAAGGTCATCAGTCCGATCCTTGGCTCGCTGCTGGCGCTGATCGTCTGGTATGCACCGTTTTTTGCCTTTCCGCTGTTCTGCGCCTTGTCGCTCATCGCGATGATCTGGCTCATCCAGGAGCCCAAGTCCAAACAGCAGCCGCAGCCGGTTGGCGACTACATCCGTCAGATCGGCGCCGTCTTCCGCAAGCAGGGCCATTGGCTTATCCCGGCCTTCCTGATCGGCTCGCTGGCGCTGTTCATCCTGTTCGGCGTCCTCTTCTTCCTCTCCGACCTGCTGGAGAAGCCGCCTCACAGCATCGATGGCGTCGCCAAGGGCGGCGTACTGGCGATTCCGTTGCTTGGACTGGTCTCCACTGCCTATCTCTCGGGCCGACTGATCAAAAACGCCGGCAAGCGGATGCGAGCTTTTATGATCATCGGCATGTCGGCGATGACCGTGTCGCTGGCCGCCGCTATCTTCTTGTACCAGAACCTGTATCTGTTGATCACACTGCTGACGATCAGCAGCATCGGCACCGGACTGCTCCTGCCCTGTCTGAATACACTGATCACCGGCTCGGTCGAGCGCAGCCATCGCGGGATGATCACCTCGCTCTACAGCAGCCTACGCTTCTTCGGCGTGGCGATCGGGCCGCCGCTTTTCGGATGGCTGACCGATCGCTCGCAGACGCTGCTGTTCTCCGCTGTTGCCGTACTTGCGCTCGGAGCGCTCATCATGGTCTGCTTGAGCGTCAAGCCGCCTGCGCAGGCAGGGGGGACTTCCTGATGTCAGCCCCCTAGCGGTGCTAGGCATCCGCCAGTGGATGCGGTATACTGATGGCAATGTTCCAAGGACCGAGGTGAATGATGGAATGTCCCCGCTCCCTCATGGCGATACATGCCACATGACGTCAGATGCGCTGCGCCAGTTGATCGCCCACTCGCTTGAGGCGTTGCCAGCCGAGGCGTGCGGACTGCTCTTGTCGCGCGACGACGACTTAACGATCGACTGCATCGTACCGATCCGCAACAGCAGCCCGTCTCCCGAGCGCCGGTTTTCTTTTGACCCGCGCGACTGGATAAAAGCTTTTTATGACGCACAAAAAAACCAACAGCATCTTGTTGGTTTTTTCCATTCCCATCCAAGCGGCGCGCCTCTGCCCTCGGCGACCGATTATGCCGGTCTGCCCCAAGGCTATGGTGGCATCTATTGCATCGTATCCGCCGCGCCAGACGCTCCTCTCGTGAAGGCGTACCGAGAGCATGACGGCGAGCTGCATCCGCTAGGTCGTGTCTGCATACTTCGAGGGTAACAATTGGACTGAGGTTTACAGACCGCTAGTGCTTGCTCAGGTAGGCGTATAGGTCAGCTAGCGTCACGATGTTGCGTGAGAGGATAATTGCGTAGTACTTCTGCCACAGCTCCGCTGTCATCAGTGAATCCTCCAGCGCATGATGGCGTTGGCCGATCGGTACCCCGTAACTCTCCAGCAGCTCATCGAGCCCATGCATCTCCCGCTTGGGCTCCAGCCACTTGGACACCATCATCGTATCCAGCACCCGATGCGTTAGATTCACCTTGGAGGTCCGCCACAACGCGGCATTCAGAAACTGCTTGTCATGTCCGCTGCCATGCGCGATCAGCACCCGCTTGCCGACGAACTCCATGAAGTCATGGAGCACCTGCATCAGATCCGGCGCCTCCTCGGCCATCTCGTTTGTAATGCCGGTCAGCGTCGTAATATGCTTCGGCACTTTTCGCTTGGGATTCACCAGGCTATAAAACGTCTGGCTTCGTTCGATCTGATCGCCGCGCACGACGACGCCGCCCACGGACAATATTTCGTCTCCATTATAAGGGTAGAAGCCAGTTGTCTCCAGGTCGAAGACAACCATCTCCAACTCCTTGAGCGGCGCGTCAAGGATGGAGAGCTTCCGCTGTTCTTTGGTGACGGATCGGATAAAGGCCATCTGCTGGGCGTTTTGCGCACCCATCATTGATGCGATGGCCGGCGTAAAGCCGCCCATCTTGTACAGATTCCACATGCGTCCGACGCCTTTAGGATGTTCTTTCATTGCATTCGCCTCCGCCTTGCCCTACCTGAGCTTTCCCGTAACCTGTCTGGATACGCTTCGCTGCAGCCGCTTGCCCACGCGCAGCCCTTGCTTTAACTGCTCGGTAAGTGTCTTGTCCAGCACTTGCCTCGACAGCATGCCGTTGCTGGAATACAATCCGTCCTCCTGCTGCTTCATCGTCATCATTCGAAATTGAAGAAACGAACGAAACGCCGCTCTGAGCGTCTCCGCCTGCTCTCCTGTTAGCGCACCCTTCGTCTCCAGCTCGACCAGCCGCTCCAGCGTCGATGTCGCGCGCACCCCGCTCTGGATCGCCATCATTCGGATCGCGTTGACCATCGGGATATATGCGCCGTATTTAATATCGACGCTGCCCGCTTCCTCGCCATACTGCTCCTTCAACAGTTGACCGAACAGTCCAAGCAGCATCTTGTGGCGCATCGTATTGTCGAGCATCCGCTTGACGATGGGCGGCCTGGCGAGCATATCCGAATAGAAATGATCTTGCAGGCGCGCTGCCAATCCCGGCTCGCCATACAAGCACCGACCATCGGCAATGATCAGCAGGTGGCGGACATCCTCAAACTCCGCTTGCTCGAACCAATGCTCCAGCTTTGCAGACCAGCCCTCGATCGTGTCGCACCAAAGAGGATTGGAGCTGATGACATTGCCTTCGCACGGCGGGTAGCCGACAAGCTGCAGATGGTCGACGACAAGCTGGCCAAAAGCGGAAAAATAGCCAGCCGTCTCGGCGCGCTGCGCTTTGGGCGGGTCTTCGTAAACGATGCCGCTGTCCTGATCGCTCGATAAGGTCTGCTCTTTGCGCCCCCCGCTCCCGAACAATAAATAAGCATATGGCACGGGGGGAGAACCGTTCCCCAACCGTGCCATATCCGATTCCGTAAGGGTCAGGACGCGCTGGATGAGCGCGTCATGCACCTCGTTGATTGCGGTATATAATTGTTCGACAGGCATGGAGGAGAGCTGCGGCTCGAGCCATTCGTGCGCTTGATCTCTAAGTCTGCGCAGCTCCGGATAGCCATCGGCCGCCCCGATTCGCTGCAGGAGTTCGTCTCCCGACGGATCTCTCATGCCGCTCTCCCCTTTGTTTCCCGAAAACCCGTTATTTCGGGAATTACTTTAACTATTCAGATTCGCACCTTTTTTCATTTGCTCAGGATAACCATACGCACCGTGCTCGCTCAGGTCAAGACCGATAATCTCTTGCTCCTCGGAGACGCGGAAGCCCATGACCGACTTGACGATCGCCAGCACGATAAAGGAGACGATGAAGACGAAGGCGCCACAGACGACAACCGACAGGAATTGCACCCACAGCTGCTCGAAGCCGCCCCCGTAGAACAAGCCCGCTCTACCTACGCCAGTATACTCAGCCAGCTCCGGCGTTGCGAAGAAGCCGTTAGCCAACGTTCCGAGTACGCCTGCCGCGCCGTGGACGGACAGTGCGAAGATCGGATCGTCGATTTTCATTTTCTCGAAGAACTTCATGCTGAAGAATACGAACACACCGGCGACGAGACCGATAACAACGGCAGCCCAAGGCTCAACGAAGGCACAAGATGCGGTGATCGCGACCAGACCAGCCAACGCGCCGTTCAGCATCGTCGTGATGTCCGCTTTGCCCAATACGATCCAAGTGATCAACATAGCCGCTACTGCGCCAGCTGCTGCGCCGAGCTGGGTGTTGAAGGCCACATAACCGAAGAATCCGTCATCTACGCCAAGCGCGCTACCTGCGTTAAATCCGAACCAGCCGACCCACAGAAGCAATACCGCCAGTGCTGTGTACACTTGGTTGTGACCGAGAATTTGGTTGGCTGAGCCGTCTTTGTTATATTTACCGATACGTGGCTTCAGCAGGATCGTCGCAGCCAGTGCTGCCATCGCGCCTGTCAAGTGAACGACGGTCGAGCCGGCGAAGTCTTGCGCGCCGTCCTCAGCGAGGAAGCCGCCGCCCCAGATCCAGTGAGCTACGACCGGATAGATGAAGCCTACGAATACGAGCGTGAAGATCAGGTAAGAGGACAGTTTGGCGCGTTCGGCGAAGCCGCCCCATGCGATCGAGAGCGAGATGACCGCAAATGCGCACTGGAACACCCAGAACAGCGAGGAAGGATTAACCTCGGAGATCGAAGTCCCCGGATTATAGAAGAAATCCCCTAGACCGATGAACAAATTGCCATTGCCGCCGAATGCGAAGCCGTATCCGACAGCCCAGTAAATCAGGGAACCAAGACCGACCGTGAAGATTGTCTTACCGGCGACGTGACCGGCATTCTTCATTCTTGTCGAGCCCGCTTCCAGCAGGATGAACCCGCCTTGCATGAGGATGACGAGAATCGCCGCCATCATTACCCATAACAGATTGACGCCGAGCAGAACGGTGCTTGCTGCCGGCTCTTCCGCGAAGGCCATTGCAGGGAATAATAAGAGCAACCCACCTAATGAACTGACAACTTTCTTGACCACAATGACCACTCCTTCAGTGTAATGTTTCCTAACAGTTGAGGAAAGACTTAATGTCATTATAGTCAGTGAAGGGTGATTTGACAATACACTTTTTAAAAATTTACAAAAAAATGTGAAGAAAACTCTAACGTTCGTCTCTCTCGTGGCAGCTAATGTTAAGTTTTAGGCCCGTTTCCAGAAGAAAAGACGATTGTCAAGCCTTAATTCTTCGCTTTTTGACGCACCCTAGGAGCCAGGCCCTAGGCCCACCCGATTAGTCCCGGGTTTGTGTTTTTCACAAATGTAAGGTTTTCTTCACAGCTTCGTAACAAACTTCAAAGCATAACGTTTGACTGTATACTTCTAGATTGGGTATCATATAATTAGAGAAAGAAAGTACATTGCTTACTTAAAGTACGTAAAGAAAGAAGGTGAATCCGGTGGGGATATAACACTATACCGAATCGGCGAGTTGGCCAAAAAAGCCAATGTCAGCTCACGAACGGTCGACTTTTACACCTCGATCGGCTTGCTGACGCCGGAGAAACGCTCGGCCAAAAATTACCGCCTGTACAGCGATGAAACTTTGATTCGGCTGCAGCGTATTGAACAACTAAAAAAAGAAAAGTATACATTGGACGAGATCAAAGCGAGTCTGGATCAATGGAACAAGGTATCCGCTGAGGAGCAGGTATCTCAAAAGCTGACCGATCTGCAGCTCCATCTAGAGCAACTGCAACGCGAGGTGCGCGAGCTCGAGCCGGTCATTGATCAGCTCAAGCCGCAGCAAGCCAAGCATATGGTCAAGCAACTGATGCCGCAGACAGCCGCTTGCATCGAGGCATTGATGTTCCTGCTCGGCAAAGGTCCGCTCATGTGATGCTTTTCTGAGCTTTCAGTATTCACACTATAATAAGGAGGCGTATTGCCAGATGTTATTTTTTCACCCAATGGATTTCCTCATTCTTATCGCGTTTGGTATCTCCTTGTGGGCGCAGTTCCGAGTCAAGAGCACCTTTAACACCTGGACGCAAGTCCCGATCTCCAGCGGTATGACAGGCTATCAGGCGGCACGCCAGATGCTCGACAACAACGGACTGTACGACGTTCAGATCGAGCCTGTGCAAGGCCGATTGACCGACCACTATGACCCGATCCATCGCGTCGTGCGGCTCTCCGAGCCGGTCTACTACGAGAGCTCTGTCTCGGCAGTCTCCGTCGCCTGCCATGAGGTCGGACATGCGATCCAGCACGCCAACAGCTACCCGATGCTGGTGCTGCGGCACAAGATGTTTCCGGTTGTTAATCTTGTATCCGGCATCGCGCCTTTGCTGCTGCTGGCCGGCTTCTTCCTCCAGATCTCCGGCCTCATCGGCATCGGCATCGTTTTCTTCTCCGCTGCGGTCCTGTTCCAGCTCGTGACGCTGCCCGTTGAGTTCAATGCCAGCAGCCGCGCTCGCGATCTGATGATCTCGGAGGGCTTTATCCGCTCCGACGAGGAGGGCGGCGTCGCCAAGGTGCTTAACGCGGCCGCACTCACTTACGTTGCCGCTGCACTGATCTCGCTGCTTGAGCTGCTGAAGTTCATTATGATCTTCGCCAACAGCCGCGAATAAGCAATGCACTAGTACTCCGTACCGCAAG
>NZ_BFBX01000083.1:0-72427 GCF_003851045.1 Paenibacillus sp. 598K
CGCATAGGCCTACTCGATGACGAGCCTGCTTAGCAGCCGCAGATCCCCCAAGAGAAGAAAATTTTAGGTAATATTGATGTGCATTGCTGGAAGATCGTGATATGATAGCGTATGCATTCATTGGGGGAAAGTCATAAAGAATGGAGGGTGGACGCGATGCTGAGACGGAAAATACTGGTCTACCTGATGTTGTTATCAAGCGTGCCCGTAGCTGTAATCGGTTTCATCTCGGCCCTCTACAGCTCTGCGGCGGTGACGCGGCAAGCCTCGGTGTTTAATACGACGGCGCTTCGTCACGTAGAGAAAGAAATGAATACGGTGTTCAAGCAAATCGATCAATTGATGCTTCAGTATTCGTATGAAAACACGTCGTTGAACCGGTTTGCCCAAGAGGACTTCACTCCGACCAACTATATGCTGGTAGAAGAACTGCACACGGTGCTGCGCAACCTGCATAGCGGCCTGGACGATGTACATGAGATCGCCTTTTACAATATGCCCTATGGCAAAATCATGACGTCCAGCGGCTACGTGCTCACTGAAGCGATGTTCGATGATCCGGCCATCCTGGAGCAAGCCAGGCACAAGAACAGACAAAGCGCCTGGATCGACACGCGTCAGACGATCAACGACAGATTGCCCGCCGATCTGATCACCTATACGCGCCCCGTCATCAACGGAGCCTCGACGCCTGACGGGATGCTCATCTTGTATGTCGATGCCAGGGGGTTAAGCCGCAAGCTGCTCCATCCAGGCACGACCGACAGCTCTTACATGGTGCTGGACGCCGCCGGTCAGGTGCTCCTGCACACGGAGCCGGAACGTATCGGCACGCATCAGACAGACCCTGGCCTGCTGGCTCATCTGCTGCCTGATGCCGGCCGGAGCGAGCGACAGGTGGAGATCCGTCTTGACGGCGTACCGACACTCCTGAATATAAACTACGTCAGCTTGCATGACTGGTTCTACGTCTCCGCCGTGGCGATGAGCGACCTTACACGCGAAGCCGTACAGTTGCGCAACATTTTGCTGCTGATCAGCGTCGCGCTGGTCGGGGCGGCGATGCTCTTGTCTCTGCAGGCCGGGGCCCGGCTCTATCGGCCCGTCCAGCGGCTCATGCGACGGGTCTTGCCGTCCAAGGCTTCGGATGCGGGTGACGAGGTTCAGTCGATCATTGCTTATATCGATGACGTAGAGAGCTCCAATCTCGAGCTGCAGGAGCGGATCGAGCGCTATTCCCGGGATGTCAAAAATCATATGCTGCTGCAGCTGCTGCTCGGCAATGTCAAGGATATGGGTCCTTTCGCGGATATCGGTCTGAATGAACCGCATCTTGCCTTATATCTGGTCCAGTTAGACCAGTTGGAGCTGGAACGCCGCTTCTCTCGCCAGGATCAGTTCCTGTACTACTTTGCCGTTCAGAACATCGCATCGGAGCTGCTGCCCTCCCATGGCCATCTGATGATGCTGATGATTGAGCCGGGACTGTTCGCCATCATCGAGGAGTCGGGCGCGAGCCTGGATGCGCAAGAGCTAAGGCGCTGCGCCGAGCAACTGCTAGATGCGATTCGCCAGTACCTGAAGCTGTCCTGCATCATCTCGGTGAACCATTCATCAAGCGGAGCAGCCGGGCTGTCCGAGCTGTACGCCGGGGGACGTCGGGCGCTACGGTATCGATTCATCATCGGCGACAATACGGTGGTGATGAGCAGCGAGCTGGATGCAGCGATGACCTTCGAAGCCGCCGCACTGGAGCAACTGGAACAGCAATTGATCGAGGCGGCGCAAGCCGAGGAGTGGGAGCGCGGCGAGCAGTATGTCGGGTCCATCGTCGAGCTGTTGAGCGAGGAGTATTCGCTGTCTCGGGAAGGGCTGTTTGCCTATTTCTCCTATCTGCTCAGCAGTCTTTTGGGCGTCCTGCGGATGCAGGACGAGGCGATTATGGACAACCTGACCGCTCGCGAGCTGGTGTTTGATCTCTCCGAGGTGCGCACCTTGGCGGAGATGGAGGATTATTTTGCCCGCCGCCTATTCGCGATGCTCCGCAGCCGTCGCCGTACCCGGAGCGCAGGGAGCGAGGAGGAGACGATCCGGCGCGTCGTGGCGGATATCCATGATCGATACGACGAGGACCTCTCGCTCCAATCCTGTGCGGAGGCGGTCGGTTTGAATACCTTCCAGCTTAGCCGAATGTTCAAGAAGGTGATGGATATGAATTTCGTCGATTATGTTATCCACTACCGGATGGGCGTGGCCAAGCAGATGCTGGGCGATCCTCAGTACAAGATGCAGGATATCTCGGACAAGCTGCGATACGGCTCCGTGAAGAGCTTTATTCGCGTATTCAAAAAAGTGACGGGGACGACGCCGGGCCATTATCGCAAGGAAGCAAGCGGACTTGCAGATCACGAAGGCTAAACGGGGAATGGAGGGGGCCGAATCAACGGTTCCCTTCTTTTGCTGCCACCACATCTTTTGCGCAAGTTGTGGGAATCGGGCGGGGAAACCGCGTCGTTACGCGGTTTTTGCCAGCATTCGCTTCAAAAAATGTGGATTGAGCGCGTTTGGATTTCCCTTTACGATAAGGGCCAGAAGGGAGGGAAACCAACAGATATGGCATCTACGATCGCATCGCAGGCCGAGAAGACCAAGCCGATCCGCCAGGGCAAGAAGGGAGTGAAGCACCGACTTCGGCAAGAAAAATATTTATGGCTGATGGCCTTGCCGGGCATTCTCTTCTTCTTGATCTACAAATATGTCCCGATGCTCGGAATCGTCATCGCGTTCCAAAAGTATAGCCCGAGCAAGGGCATCCTTGGAAGCGAATGGGTGGGGCTCGCTAATTTTGTCCGCATCCTGGACAATCCGGATATTGCCCAGTTTTTGTGGAACACGATCATTATCAGCTTCTATCAGATTGCTTTTGCATTCTCTTTTCCGATCGTGCTGGCGTTAATGTTGAATGAGATTCGCGTCCATGCGATCAAGCGCTTCATTCAGACGGCGCTTTATTTGCCGCACTTTCTGTCCTGGGTAGTGGTCGCAGGGATCTTCTATCTCCTGTTCCGCAGCGATGGCAGCGTCAATGTATTGCTGGCCTCCTGGGGACTAGGGCCGATCGATATCCTGGCTAACCCGGACAACTTCCGAGGGATGATCGTCCTGCAAGTCATCTGGAAGGAAGCGGGCTGGGGAACGATAATCTATCTGGCTGCGTTGACCGGCATATCGCCGGACTTGTACGAGGCGGCGAAGATCGACGGGGCCGGAAGGCTCAGGCAGATCTGGCATATTACATTGCCGGGGATGAAATCGATCATCCTGATGCTATTCATCCTGCGACTGGGCAGCGTGCTCGACGTCGGCTTCGAGCAGATCTATCTGATGCTTAATCCATCCGTCTCGCGAGTAGGCGAGGTGCTGGAAACCTATGTCTACCGGGCAGGAGTTGTCAACGGCAACTTCAGCTTTACGACAGCCGTAGGCTTGCTCAAGGGGCTCGTCGGTCTGGTGCTGGTCATGGGAGCCAATACGCTCGTACGACGATGGGGAGAGAAGGGCATCTACTAGCAGCGGTACTATGAGATCCTAAATGCGAACAGAAAGAGGATGGACGATGATCATAAAAAAAGCAGGGACGGCAGCATTGGCGACCCTCGTCATGGGATTGGCGCTATCGGCTTGCGCCAGCGGAGAAAATAACGCGACCCCGAACCAGGATAGCGGCAGCGCGACGTCCGAGCAAAACAAAAAATATACCATTCGTGCGATGAACATCTTGTACGGCCCGGCTCCGCCAGAGGATGGCTCCGGTAAAAAAGCGATTGAGGAACGTTACAACATCGAGTTCGAGTACATCCCGGTGACGTCCAGCGAATACACCAACAAAATTGGCGTGACGCTGGCCTCGGGCGATATTCCCGACCTCGTGTTGTTCCCCAATCTGGATCAAAAATATTTCAGCGCCGTGGAAAGCGGCCAGTTCGTGCCGATCGAGGCCTATCTGAACGACGCGGAGGCTTACCCGAACCTGGCCAACATTCCCGCCGAGCTGAAGAAAATCCTGACGTACAACGATCATATCTACGGCGTGCCCCGCTTGCGCGGTGTTGCGCTGCATACGGTCGTGCTGCGCAAGGATTGGCTCGATCGACTAGGTATCGAAGCGCCGAAGACGCTGGATGAGTATTATGAGGTGCTGCGGGCGTTTAAGGACAAGGACCCGGATGGCAATGGCAAGCCCGACACCTTTGGTCCGGCCGTCGGGACGAGCGATAACGGCATCACGTTCATGAATGCCGTCACCTCGATGTTCAAGGGCGGGCCCTGGAACATGGGACAGTGGGTGGACGACGGGCAGGGAGGCATCGTGCCCACCGAGTTTTCGCCGACGGCGAAGCAGGCATATGCGTTTTTGGCGAAGTTGTATCGCGAGGGCATCATCGCCCCGGATTTCTCGATCAAAAAGGATCAGCAGGTCGAGGACGACTTCCTGCTCGGCAAAGCGGGTCATCATGCGGCGGCAGGCTACACGTATTATAGCGCCTCCAGATTCGAAAAGGCTGTCGCTGCCAATCCCCAGTTTGAACTGCTCCCGATCGAACCGCTCGTCATGCCCGACGGCAGTCAAGGGTATATGAAGTCGCCCGGCTTCTTCGGCGTATTCGCGATTTCCGCCGAGGCGGCAAAGGACGAAGGCAAGCTGAAGCGGATGTTGAGCATGCTCGACGATCAGATCAGCGAAGAGGGCGGATTGTTTTTTAAATACGGCGTGGAGGGAGAGCATCATACGACGGAGAATGGCGAGAAGATCCTCACCGAGCTCGGATCGCGAGAGGGGCCGGGCCAGTACATGCTGACCAATCCACCGCAAGAGGGCGACTGGATCCTGACAGCCAAGGACACGCCCGAGATCGTCAAGCTGAAGCAAGCCTCCTATGCGGCGGCGCTGCTCGGCGAGCCGTATCTGAATGAGGCGGAAGGGCTGTTCTCGCCGACCAATGCCGAGCTGGGCGCAGAGCTGAACAAAATCGTCGCCGACGGGACCGTCAGCATCGTCATGGGTCAACAGCCAGTCGACTATCTCGATGAGATCTTCGAGCAATGGAAGCGTCGCGGCGGGGATAAAATACTGCAGGAAATGAACGAAGCCTGGAAGGCAAGAAACGGCGGGTAGGCCGTATATTGCCGCAACAAGAGTCCAGAGCAGGCCGGGCTCGGCCTTGCCCGCTCTGGTCTGGATCGGAGGAATGATGGGGTTGCGACAGAAGCGATCTGACTTTTGGCTGGATGCCTTGATTTATTTGGCGATCGGAGCGTTCACGCTCATCACCTTGCTGCCGTTCGTAAATGTACTTGCGGTCTCGGTCGCCTCCACAGCGGAGGTAGTGTCCGGCAAGCTGATTCTTTGGCCGGAGAGCTTCGATTTTTCTTCGTACCGTTATATTTTCAACACCGGTATTTTTTTCAGCTCGTTGAAGAACACGGTCTGGATTACCGGCGTCGGCACGGCAGTCAACATGGCGGTCACGGCGCTGCTGGCCTATGTTTGCTCCCGGGGACATTTTAGCGGACGGCGGCCGCTGCTGTTCATGATCGTCTTTACGATGCTGTTCGCCGGCGGGATGATCCCGACCTTCCTGGTCGTCAAAGCGACGGGTCTGATGAACAGCTTATGGGCGCTGGTCATCCCGACGGCAGCGTCGGCTTTCAACATCCTGGTCATGCGGGAGTTTTTCGAATCGATCCATGACAGCATTATCGAATCGGCGAAGATCGACGGCTGCAACGACCTGGGCATCTTTTTCCGGATCGTGCTGCCATTGTCCAAGCCAGCGCTGGCGACGTTTACGCTGTTCTATGCCGTCGGCAACTGGAACCAATATTTTTCGGCCATCTTGTATCTGAACAATTCTGCGCTGTGGCCGCTGCAGATCCTGCTCCGTCAAGTCGTGCTGGTCGGTCAAGCGGACATCTACTCGGCGATGGAATACGGGGAAGCGCTGCCCCAGCCGCTGACGATTCAGATGGCGACGGTCGTGCTGGCCTCCTTGCCGATCGTCATCGTATATCCTTTTTTGCAGCGGTATTTTGTACAAGGACTCACATTGGGCGCGGTCAAAGGGTGATCTCTCTGACAGAATCGATCTTAATATAAGGAGCTGAGCGCATTTGAAAAGCATGATCAAAGGACTTGCTCTGGCCGCAGCGCTGGTCTTGTTGCCGACCGGCTGGCAGCCGCTGCTGGAGGCTTCGGGCAGTACTGCTCCGGCGTATCGCTGGGACAACGTAGCCATCGGCGGCGGCGGTTATGTGACCGGGCTGGCCATACACCCGGAGACGCCGGATCTGGTCTATGCCCGGACGGATGTCGGCGGCGCGTACCGCTGGGACCCGCTGACGCAGAGCTGGATCCAACTGCTGAACAGCATCAGCTACGAGGACAAAAATCTGTACGGCATCGACGCGATCGCGGTCGATCCGAGCGACGATCAGGTCATCTATGCTGCAGCCGGTATGTATAATAATGGCGCAACGCCGTCAGATGTGTTGAAATCGACGGATCGTGGCACTACATGGAGCCGTACCAATCTGAACAAGCCGTTCGCAGCCAACGGCAACCTCGAGCGCTCCTATGGCGAGGCGATTGCCGTCCATCCGAGCGACAGCAATCAACTGCTGGTAGGCACCCGGAATGACGGCATATGGAAAAGCGTCAACGGCGCATCCCGGACGGACGGCACGGGCTCGGCGACCGATGTCAACAACTGGACGCAAGCGACGGGAATTCCGCTCGATACGGAAGGTCGAGGCGTGCGAAGCATCGTGTACAAGGATGCCGCCACCGTCTATGCCGGCGTGCCGGGGTACGGAGTCTATGAGAGTACGGACGGCGGCAGCAGCTGGACGCATATGCCTGCATCGCCCGTCCATCCGAGACGGCTCCAGCTATCCACCGACGGTAGCGTGATGTATGCGACGCATTCGGCCGGTGTCGCTAAATATAAAGCGGGCGTATGGTCGAATATTACGCCGCCGACGTCGCAGCACTTGAATACGAGCAGTGCCTCGACCAATTATAACGGCCTGACCGTGGACCCGGCCGACGCCGATCATCTGATCGCCGCCCGGCGGGCCGGCAGCGTGCCGGAGGATATGTTCCGCTCCACCGACGGCGGCGCGACCTGGAGCAATATGAACCGCTCCTTCCAGGTGAATCACAGCTCGCCTTGGTGGAACCCCGGTTATCTGGCGGGCGCGTTGTCCTCGATCCTGTTCGACCCGCATGTGCCCGGACGGGTCTGGATGTCGGACTGGCTCGGCATCTATCGTACGGAGGATGTGGCGCAGAGCAAGGTCATATGGACGACGTACACGAAAGGCCATGAGGAGATGGTCGGCTTCGATCTGATCTCGCCGCCGACAGGGGCTCCCCTTTTAGCCGCCTATGCCGACAACGACGGGATGCGGCACGACGACCTGACGCAATTTCCATTGAAGAAATTCGGCCATCCTGCGCTAAGCGAGACGACCGCCCTGGATTATGTGGAGGCTGATCCCAACGAAATGGTTCGTGTCGGCGGCTACAGTCATGGTGCGCGGGGAGGCGGGGCGTCTTCCTCAGATGGCGGTCTGACCTGGACTGAATTCGGCGACTTCCCCAAGGATGCTGTCGGCGTCAAGCTCCCGCATGGCAATGTCGCTGTATCCGCGACCAATCCTGAGCTGATCGTAACGCTGCCGATCAACTCGCCTCCGATGCGCTCGGACGATGGCGGACAGACATGGGCCGCAGGCGTCGGGACGCCGGATAAGATCAAGCTGTCCTTCTGGAACTGGTCGCAGGTGATCGCCGCCGACAAGATCGAAGGCGAGGTGTTCTACCTGTATCATGCCGGGAAGTTCTACCGAAGCGATGACGGCGGCATCGAGTGGGCGGTCACCCACGCGAATCTCCCGACGACCGGTGCGGGTTATGTGAAGGCAGCGCCGGGTCAGGCGGGAGAAGTCTGGGTAAGTCTGAGTACGCATGGCTTGTATCGGACGACTGATCGCGGAGCGACGTTCAGCAAGCTTGCGAATGTCCAGGAGGCGTTGCTATTCGGATTTGGCAAAGCGGCTCCCGGCACGAATACCTCTGCTGTGTACCTGTATGGCAAGGCGAACGGCGCCACGCGAATGGGCATCTACCGCTCCGACGATAGCGGGGCGACCTGGACAAGAATCAACGACGATCAGCATCTGATCGGCGGCAATCCGCGAGATATGGAGGGAGATCGGCAAGTGTACGGCAGAGTCTATGTCGCGACCGACGGAACCGGCGTCTGGTATGGCGAACCTGCCGCCGCCGCAGCGCCCGATACGGTTGCGCCAGTGTCGCCAACAGCGCTCTCGGCGACGCCGAACCTGGACGGCACCGTAACGTTGTCCTGGTCGCCGCCTGCCGATCCCGACATTTTGCACTATGTGATCTACGATGGGAACGAGCGACTGAGACTGGCTTCCGGGGATGCCGCCTCGGCGACGATAGCCGATATTCAGCCCGGACGAACCTATCATTTCAGCATCGTTGCCAGAGATACGTCATGGCAGGCTTCGGCTGCCAGCGCGACTGTCTGTTATACGGCAAGCTAATCCTCTGTTGCACAGCTTCCCTTCCGCATATAGCGGGAGGGGGCTTTTTGGTTGCGGCGATTCTGGTATAATGGCAAAAAGAACCGCAAGGGAAGACGGTGAAAGAGAAGTGCCCCCCCAATCCTCCAGCATCAAGCGCAAGCTGTTTGCGATCTTTCTCAGCGTATCGATTGTGCCGATCTGTCTGATCACTTATCTTTCCTATGACGGCTACTCGAAGCTCATCCAGCGCCATGTGACCGCTACGGCTGCCAACCTGCTGGATCATAGCATGAGCAAGACGATTGATGCCTTAGATGAGATGGCCAATCTGACGCAAACGCTCGCGTATCAGCCTTACTCTCCCGAGAACCTGTCGGTGATCGATATATTGCGCCGACATCGCAGCTACACGGAAAATCTCAACGACTACTCGCTGCTACAGAGCCAGCGCGATCTGAAGTTTCTATTTGGCAATATACTATACTCCTACCGTTATGCCAACGGCATCTATCTGTTCACCGCGAGCGGCAACTCGTTCTACTACGCGCGAAGCGACCACGGCTTGCCGCCGGGGTACGATCCAACCGGCGCGCAGTGGTACGAGCAGACACTGCAGCACGGCAGCTATGTGAGCGGCATCGAACCGCAGCCCTTCGCGCGCTCGCAGAAGCGCTCCGTGCTGTTCTCCCGCCTGATCGTCGATCCCGACACCAAGCAGCCGCTCGGCGTCGTCGCCATCGACTGTAATCTCGGGCTGTTCGACAGTGCGAGCAGCGCGATCCTGCCGCAGCAATCGGCGATGTTCATGACGAGCCTCTCCGGGGAGCTGGAGTATGCCGGAGTCAACGGCGGAGTGGACAAGCTGGCGCCGGCGGCAGATTACCGGCAGCGATTGGCGGGGCAGGAGCAAGGGCAGTTCTGGGATGAGGACGGGCAATATGTGACCATCTACAAGACGATGCCGGACTATCCCTGGAAGCTTGTGCTGCGAGTGGCGATGGCGGAGCTGGGAAGCGAATATATGCCAACGCGCGATGCGCTGATTACGATTGCGGCGACCTGCGTCCTGATGTTTGGGGGCATCTCTTATGTGCTCTCGCGCCGCGTCACCCGGCCGATCGTCAATCTTAGCCGCATCATGAAGTCGTCCAAATCGACGGATGTCGTGCTTGAGAGCAAATTCCTCAAGGGCAATGACGAGATTGCCGCCCTGTACTATGAATATCACGCGATGATGCTCGAGAACAAAGCGGTCATCAAGGAACGGTACGAGAACCAGATCATTACGCTGGACGCCCAGATGCAGGCGCTCGAAGCGCAGATCAACTCGCACTTCCTCTACAATACGCTAGAGACGATGAACAGCATCGCCGACATGGAGGGCGTCCTGAGCATCACGGTCATGACCAAGGCACTCGGAGACATGTTCCGCTATAGCATCAAAACCGAGAGCGAGCGGGTGCGCCTGCGAGACGAAATCGCCCATGTGACCAATTACTTGACGATTCAAAAAATCCGCTTCGGTGACCGGCTCGACTATCGCATCGACATCGACGAGTTGCTGCAAGAGGAGTCGATCCTCAAGCTGATCCTGCAGCCGCTCGTGGAAAATGCCATCGTGCACGGCCTCGAAGCGAGCGAGGAGCGGGGGCTGCTCCTCGTCACGGCAAGGATGGACGATCGATCCATCGCGATTCGCATCGAGGATAACGGCTGCGGCATGGACGAGGAGGCGCTGGGCAAGCTGCGCAGGCAACTGGAGCAGTTGCCCCGCTTCACTGAGCTGGGGCGCAGGGAGATGGGGCATATCGGCATCGCCAATATTGACGCTCGCATCCGACTGTACTACGGTGCCAGCGTGACGCCGATCGGCGTCGCGATCGATAGCCAACGCGGCCAAGGGACGACGGTCATCGTCCACGTGCCTCGGATACACTCACAAGCTTAGGGGGACGACATCATGTACAGCTACATCATCATCGACGACGAGCCAGTGATCCGCAGCGGCATCCGCAGCAAGATCGACAGCTTCGCTTCATCCATTGGGCTCCTATGCGTAGGGGAGGCGGGCAACGGCAGAGAGGGGCTGCAGGTGATCGCCGAGCGCGACCCGGATATGATCCTTAGCGATATGCGCATGCCGGGTATCGACGGGCAGGAGCTGCTGGCGCGGCTGAAGAGCCATTATCCCGACAAGCCAATCATCGTCATCAGCGGCTACAAGGATTATGAATATATGCGGGGCGCTATCGAGGCTCAAGCGCTCGGCTATCTGCTGAAGCCGTTCAGCCGCGAAGAAGTGCAGGCGGTCATGGTCAAGGCGATCCAGACCATCGAGACGGCACGCAGGCGAGAGAAGCTGGTCGAGCGAATCGATGGGCTGCAAAGCGAGCAGGAGCGTATGTATGAGCAGCATGATGCGGATCGCTGTCGGATGTGGATTGAGACTGGCCCGGCTGCTGGCGAGCCGATGACGGATCTGCGATCGCGGAGCATGCGCGAGCTGTCCCAAGCGCTAGGTTACATGGTGATCGTCTGCTATAGCGCCGAGCCGTCAGACCACGAGGGGTCGGAGCACGAGGCAGGGAACGGGCGGGGGCTGTGCGAGCTTCAGGCTGCGGATGCCGGATCCAGACTTTACCGGATTCCCGGTCGATCAGCGCACTGGTCGTATATCATCGCGGCCTTCCAAGTGGCTTCGGATACGGAGCGGGCGCAGTTAGCGCTCCAGGAGAGTCTGTCCGCTCTCTCGGAGACGAGACTGCTGGCGGCGAGCAGCATGAAGAAGACGCTCGCCGAGCTCCATGAAGCATACCTCGAATGTCGGACAGCGATGGATCGATGCTCTGTGCATCGCAGTTGCGGCTATGTGAGGCTCGGCTCGGCACATCCTGAGCAGGCGGTAGGGTTGTGGGAGGGCTGGGAGCGAATCGTCTTCTTCCTGGAGCGCGGCGAGCGGGAGCAGGCGCAGCAGGCGTTCTCGCAATTGCTTCCCTCCCGGGCCATTGTCCCCGAGGCGCCGCCGCTCACCTGGAGCGAGCTGAAGACGAGAGGGCGGCAGTTCATCGCGGCGGTGCGCCTCGCAGCCAGCCGATCGACGCTGATCCTCCCTGCGGACTGGGCGCAAGAGGCCGAGACGGTATTGGAGTCCGGATATGACGTCGCCGGCTGTACAGCCTATCTATACCATCTGTTGGATACGGTCGCTGCACCTTCGTCTGGATCATCGTCCCGTTCGGCCCAGGAGCTCGTACAGCAGATTGAGGCGTATATCGAGCGTCATTACCGCGAGGAGATTACGCTGACCCGGCTGTCGCAGCGCTTTTTCGTTAATGCCAGCTACTGCAGTTTTATTTTCAAGGAGAAGACCGGTACGAATCTGACTGATTTTATATTGGCCAAGCGGATCGCCAAAGCTCGGGAGCTGTTGAGCGAGACAAGCTACTCCCTGGATAGCATCGCCAGGATGGTTGGCTACAGCAACGCCAAATATTTTATGCGTCTCTTCAAAAAAGCAACAGGCATGACGCCGCAAGCTTATCGCATTGCTCATAGCCAATCCCAAAAATAATGCACCCGAAATGCTAAAAAGCGGTACGCTATCCTGCGCTATACTTAGGTTGTGCACAGAAGGGCAAGCTTGTCGACATCAAAGAGAAGGTACAGGGAGGTCATGCAAGTGAAGCAGAAAGGCGTATTGGCTATGCTTGCGCTGCTGCTGGCAATTACATTGGCTGGCTGCAGCGGCAACAAGCCATCAGGAAAAGATGTAAGCGGAACCAAGGAGGTCGACGGTCCAAAGCCGATTACGATTACGATGCTAGGTCCAGGCAATGCGTCGACCGATCGCAAGGATTTCAATACGGAAATTTTCCCAGAGCTGGTCAAAGAGAAATTCCCGCATGTAACGGTTGTGTCGGAGCTGCTTCCCCAGGATCAGTTTATTACCACCTTGAAGGCAAGAATGTCGACCGGAGAAGGACCGGATATTTTCTTCTACTGGCCAAAGATGCAGTCGCTCGAGGTCATCAAGCCGGGTTTTGCCAAAGACCTGTCCGAACTGGCGCTGCTGGACAAATTTAACCCGAGCGTTGTCGATGCCTTTGCAGTAGGTGGAGCGAAGTATGCGATCCCGTCCGGCGTGAATATTCTAGGCGTGTATTACAACAAGGACTTGTTCCGTCAGGCTGGCATCGAGGAGACGCCTCAGGACTGGGCTGCATTCCTAGAGGCGTGTCGCAAGCTGCAGGAGGCAGGCATTCAGCCGATCGTCTCCGGCGATAAGGACGCCTACGTCATCCAGTTCGGACTGTATCAGTTGGCAGCCTCAATGGTCTATCCAACGATTCCCGATCTGGACGAGCAGATGGTAGCAGGCGAAGCCAGCTTTGCCGACTCGCCCTGGGTCGATGTGCTGACACGCTACAAGGAGTTGTACGATGCGGGTTATGTGCAGAAGAACTCGCTTGGAGCAGGCAACACACAGGCGCAGCAAATGTTCATCGATGGCAAGGCAGCGATGACGATCGACGGCAACTGGGCCAACGCCAATGTCATGCAGCAAGGCGCGGCCGACTTCGAGCGAGGCTTCTTCCCGCTGCCCGGCAATGATGCGGGTCAACCGCTGGCTCTGTCTGCCGCGCCGAGCGGGGGCACCTTCGTCAACGCCAAGACGGAGAACTACGATACCATCGTCAGTATTTTGGAGTATATGTATGAAGAAGGATCGCCGTTATTCGAGGCATGGGTGAGCTACAATGACGGCCAGATTCCAACATACAACGGTCTGGCCTTCAACGGTAGCGAGCTGTATCAGAACTTCTATTCCCTGTTCCAGACCAACCCTTCGTATGCCTTTAGCAATCAAGGATGGCCGGCAGGCGTCGTCGACGAGCTGGTCGCGAAGTACCAGGAGCTGATCACCGGGGCGGCGACCGTCGAGGACGTGCTCCAGGCAGCCGACCTCAAGATGGCGGAGCTTAGCAAAAAAGTGACGAATTAATCAGGTTTCACAGAGGAAAGGGGATGCAGGAGTCGCCCCTTTCTTTCATATCCAGCGAGAGGGAGTTAGCAAGAATGAATGCCGTTTTCAAACGATCCATCTACTGGTTTATGGTTCCGGGCTTGCTCGTCTATGTTACATTCTGGATTTTACCGATCCTTTTAACCTTTCATTACAGTCTGACTGATACGAACGGCTTTGGCAGCTTGTACAACTATGTTGGCCTCGACAACTATCGTGCGCTGCTCAAGGATGGGACGCTGGTCAATTCGGCGGGCAATACGCTCCAATACACGGTCGCCTCCATCATCCTGACGAATCTGTTAGCGCTCGGACTGGCGCTGTTGCTCAATGCCAAGCTGCGGCTAAGAGGGATATACCGCACCTTCACCTATCTGCCGACGCTGTTCAGTACGATCGTCGTCGGCTTCATCTGGGGCTTCATCTATCTGCCGGACTATGGCATGCTGGCCTTGCTGGGGCAGAGCGTAGGTTTCGCGGATCTCGAGCTTAATCTGCTCGGCGACGCCTCGACGGCGCTGTGGGCAACGGTCATCGTCGATGTCTGGAAGGGATTCGGCGGCGTTATGATTATCTATCTGGCGGGCCTTCAGTCCGTCCCGGGTGAGCTCGTCGAGTCCGCGCAGATCGATGGGGCCCGGAGCTGGCATATTCTGCGGCATATCAAGCTTCCCTTGATCGCGCCGGCAATTACGATCAATCTGTCGCTTGGTCTGGTGAACGGTCTCAAGCAATTTGACTACATCTATACGATGACGCAGGGCGGTCCGGGCAAGTCGACGCGCACGCTTATGTTCGATATGTTCAGGATGGCGTTCACCGAGAGCCAGTTTGGCAAGGCGGCAGCCTTAGGCGTTATTTCCTTTGTCTTCATTTCGATCGCTACTTTTGCACTGGTGCATTTCCTGCGCACGAAGGAGGTGAGCGCATGAAGCTGCGTCAACGTATCGGTCATGTCTGGATGAATGCGGCGATTCTCGCCACCATCGTCATCAGCTTGTTCCCGCTGCTCATCGTCCTCTCCAGCTCGCTACGGGCGCCGCGCGACTCGGCGTCGCCGCTCCAGCTCTTCGCCCGTATCGATCTGGGTAGCTACAAGGTCGCTTTCAAAAATATGGACTACCCTGTGGCGCTAGGCAATAGTATCCTGCTGACGAGCGTATCTGTCGTAGCTATTGTGCTACTAGCGGCTGCGGCTGCTTATCCGATGGCCCGCTTGAGGACCCGGACGAGCAACTTCTTCTCGATGTTTTTCTTGTCTGGCCTGGTCGTGGCGGGACAGATGGCCTTGATCCCCATCTATACGGTCATGCACTCGCTGCATGTATCGAACGGGCAGCTCGCCAGCATATTTATGTTTGTGACATGCAGTCTGCCGTTCTCGACCTTTTTGTACACTGGCTTTATCCGCAGCAGCGTGCCTTACGAGCTGGAGGAGTCGGCAGTGATGGACGGCGCCAGCCTGTGGCGCAGATTTTGGGTGATCGTGTTCCCGTTGCTGTTACCGGCGACGACGGCGGTCGTCATTACCCAAGGCGTCTGGATCTGGAACGATTTTCTGTACCCGCTCGTATTCATCTCGCAGCATGATGCCAAGCCGTTGCCGCTGGTGATGATCCGCTTCCTCGGCGATCGGGAAAATCCGACCCAGTGGAACCAATTGTTCGCTGCGTGCGTGCTGACGACCTTGCCGCTGATGTTGGCGTTCTCGGTCATGCAAAAGTATTTTATCGGCGGCCTGACCGTCGGAGCAGTCAAAGGATAAGGAGCGAGGAGAGACGTGGCTTATTTAACCCCAACAATCATCCATATCGATGAAGGCGATGGACAGGTGCGGGGCGCTGTCTATATGACGGAGGCCTCTGATACGGGGGCTTATCTTGCGACGGATGGAGGACAAGCGCCCTCTGTATTGCTCGACTTCGGCATCAAGACAACGGGCTATCTCTATCTGGAGATGGGCCATCATACCGCTGACGAGTTGGTCATCCGTTACGGTCCGCTCCAGGAGGCGCTGATCAAAACGATGGTCGTCCCGATGCCCAAGGATGGCGTACTCTGGGTGGACCAGGAATATATCGCGCTGCGCTACATGTCTGTGGAGCTTCGCAGCACCTCGGCGCTGCCAGCCCCATGTACTGCGGAGATTCGCCGCATCGGCGTCAAGTTCTCCGCTTATCCATGCGTCTATCGCGGAGGTTTCCGTGCGTCGGAGCCGTTCTGGGAGAAGCTGTGGCACACCGGCGCCTATACGACGCAGCTATGCCTGCAGCGCTCCCGCTTCGCCAGCACCTTCCGTAGCCAGCTTCCTGAGGAGCACCGGCTCTTCGTGGAGAACTGGCAGAGCGTGTACTCCGACTATGTGATCTTCGACGGCCCGCGCCGCGATAGAGAGGCGTGGATCGGGGATATCCGCACAGAGGCGCTTAATATTTACTACGCCTTCGGCAACGACGAGACGGTCAAGAGCAGTCTGGATCTGTTCCACCGTTTACAGGAGAGCAACGGACTGATCCCTGGCAGCGCGGCTTCGCGTCAGGCGTTCAGCGAGTACAACCTGTGGTGGATTATCTCGATCTGGGAGCATTACCTGTTTACCGCTGATGCCGCGTTCCTGAGCCGCATGTACGAGGGCTACCGTTCCCTGGTGGCCTGGCTGGAGTATCGGCTGGACGAGCGCTCCTTTCTGTACAACGATACGACCTGGATGTGGACCTTCCCGCGCGACGGCTACGGCGCTGCGACCCAGTGCATCCTCTACCATGCGCTGCAATGCGCCGCTCGGATTGAAGAGCATATGGGGGCGACAGATCGCGCCGACCGTATCCGCGGATGGGCGGATAACACACGCCGTCATCTGTTAGCGACATATTGGGACGAGGAGAGAGGCGTATTCACGGACCTCGTCAATCTGGAGGACGTCGAGGTGGTGCTTAGCGATGTGAACGGCTATGCAATCGTATTTGGAATCGCTGAGCCAGCAATGTCTGTTCGGATCCTGGAGTATTTGCAACAGCATATGTGGACGCCTTACGGTTCGGCGACGACCGATCGCAAGGTGGAGCGGGCGGTTCCGCTCCAGGGTTGCGGGCATTTCGAGAAGTACCTCCCGGGCAAGAAGCTGACTTCGGAGGAGACGCTCTCCTTCATGTGGCCGCATAATCGGCAGATCTGGCCGTTCATTAATGGCTATGAGGTCGAAGCCAGGCTGCTGCTCGATCAGACCGAGGAGGCGATTGAGCTAATCCGGCGCTGCTGGGGGACGATGCTGGCGCAGGAGCCGGGCACCTTCTGGGAGATGCTTGATGCGGAGAACGGTCAGTTCCCGCTGCGATCCTTCTTTGAGTTCGCCAAGGGCGATGCGCTGAATAGCGCTTGCCACGGTTGGTCGGGCTGGATCTCGGCGATCCTGCAAGCCTATGTGCTCGGGGTGAAGCCGCTCTCGCCCGGATTCCGGGAGACGCTGATCGCGCCTAGGCCGAGCGAGTCGCTCGGCGAGCTCGGAGGCACGATTCCTACGCCTCATGGCGAGGTGAAGGTAGCCATCACCTGGCAGGGCGAGCAAGTCTTTATTGCCGTAAGCCACCCGAGCGAAATCATCGTTGCGTATCGGCTGGACAGCTCGTTTTTTGATGGCAAGACCATCTATGTGAACGGGGCGTTGTGGGAGCATGAGTCTTCCGTCGCTACCTGACAAGAGGAGATGACATAGGATGAAGAAGTTGACTGCCCTTCTGCTTGCAATGGCCTTGTTGTTGTCGGGAGGGCTGATGCCGCTCTCGCCACCTGCTGTAGCCGAGGAGGCTACGCCATTGGCAGCGTGGCCCTCGGATGCGCTGGTCAAGCTGTTCAAGTCGACGCCCGTGCCAGATCAGCCAGCTGTTGCGCTGGAGCTGATCGCCGCGCGCAACGAATACCGCGCCGGCCAGATCGGCGTACGCTCCTCGCAGGCCCATCATAACTTGCAGGTGACGGTTGGCGCATTGAGCGGTCCTGGCGGCGCGCAGATCCCTGCCGAGCAGGTGAGCGCCCGCTTCATCGATACGATCCATCTGCCGCAGCATACCGATCTGTTGCCAACGGAGGAGCAGGTGCTGGCGCCGGACGGCAGCATGGACTACCCCGACCGCATCACTCATGATTCGGCTCTCGCCGAGCTGCCAGCTGATACGACCCGTGCGATCTGGGTCAGCGTCTATGTGTCGCGGAGCGCCCCGGCAGGTCTGTATACCGGAACCGCTCAGCTCATCTCCGACGAAGGCAGCGCCGCCGTACCGGTTCGCGTCCAGGTCTATGGCGTGACCGTGCCTGATACCAAGGATTCGGATTATCGGGTGGACAACTGGTTCTCCTCGGCTGGCGGCGAGCCTGTCGGACTGGAGGCGCTCCGCTATCAATACGGCATCACGGAGTTTTCGGCCGATTGGTGGACGGTGATGGCGCATTTCGCAGACTATATGAAGAAGCATCGCAACAACGTCATCTGGGTGGACCCTGTCGGCTACCTGGTGCCGGATGTGCAGATCGATGCCTCCGGCGGCTACGCGTTCGACTGGGGCAAGTTTGACCAGTTCGTGCAGTTGTTCATCGATGCGGGCGCGATGAAGGAACTGCATGGCTCCAGTCTGATGATGAAGCAGGGCGATCGTTACCAGGTGCGTACGATCCAGGAGGTGCAGGGCGAGCCGCAGGCTGTCTACGTACCAGCGCAGTCGAGTGCGGCGGAGCAGTGGCTGGATATCTACCTGCCGGCACTGAAGGCGCATCTGGCTAGCAAGGGCTGGGATCTGTTGTTCTATCAGAGCGGCGGCGACGAGCCAATCAACGACCAGGATCGCGAGGACAACAACTGGTTCTACGACAAGGTGCATACGCTAGCGCCGGGCATTCGCACGCTGGAAGCCAACTTTGTCCCGACCTACGACTTTGAGGACACATTGGATGTCCATGTCGTCAAGCAGAGCAATTATGACTATGAAGCCGATTATCACAAGATCAGGCAGGACTTCGGCCAGTCGATCTGGCTCTACATCTGCAATTATCCGACCTGGGATTATCTCGTGCGCAACATCGACGCGCCGCTGGCGAAGACGCTGCTGCCGCACTGGTATACGTTCCAGCATGGCATCGAGGGCTACCTGCACTGGGGCTTTAACTTCTGGAATTTGAACTCGGCCTCGGGCAATCAGCCGGTCGCCGCCTCAAGCTCCTATGAGGCGGGCGGCTGGTCGACCGCTCATCTGACGGACGGGGTCATCAGTACGCTGCCAAGCTCGATGGGCTGGAGCAGCAATGCCTCGACCGGCGTCAATCATACCGAGTGGGTGAGCGTCGACCTGGGACAGAGCACCGAGATTCGCAAGGTGACGATGTTCCCTCGCGACGACGGCGACAACAGGGGCTATGGATTTCCGGTCGACTTCACGATCGACATCTCCGACGATCAGACGAACTGGACGACGGTCGTAACGCAGACTGGACATGCGAAGCCGGGCATCTACGATGAAGCGCCGAGCTTCTCCTTTGCCCCGCAGAGCGCTCGTTATGTTCGCATCCATGCGACCGGCCTGCGCGCCAACCCGCACGACGGAGGCGCCTATCGGATGCAGCTGGCAGAGATTGCCGTCTACGGTCTCGACGATGTATTGCAGGAGGCGGATACTCCGACCCCAGGCGACCGGTGGATCGCCTATCCGGACCGCGTCAATCTGGGACTGTACGAGTCGATCCGGGGCGAAGCCGAGCTGGAGGGCATCCAGGACCGCGAGCTGCTGTCGATGCTGGCCCAGACGCGGCCCGATCTGGCGCACAATATCGCCCAGGCGCTGATCGCCACCGGTACGAGCTACAACAGCGATACTACCGCGATCGCGGCGGCGCGGCGGGCGGTGCTGGATAACCTGACGGGCAACGGCGCCAATGAGCTGCTGACGGATGAGCTGGACTCGTTCGATAAGATCTTCGAACGCAGCTCTGCGCTGGTCATCGACGGCTCGTATGCGGCGACGATCGCGGACGGCGACGCCGGACGTGTCCGCAGAACCTCCGGCACGGAGCAGTATATGACGTATCATCGACTCAACATCCAGTCGTTCGCGGCGACCTTGTACTACGAGAGCTCGGCCGAGCTAGCTTTCTATGCTTCGCCGGACAACCGCAGTTGGACCCGTGTCGAGGCCGCAGTGGCTGAGGATCTACAGACGAACGCGCCATGGCGGCGGATGCGTCTGAGCGCGGACGATGTCCCTTGGGGCACCAACTATCTGAAGATCGTCTTCCTGGACACCAATGTGCTGGACTGGGTGCCTCAGCTCGGCAAACTGGAGATCGTCTCCGGCGCGTCCAGCGGGCCGGACGTCCTTACGGACAGCATGGACAACTTCCGCTGGATGGCATCGCGCAGCGACAATCTGATTGTTGATGGCTCCTATGCCGATGAGATTGCGGATGGGGATGCGGGACGCGTCCGTCGCACCGACGGCCAGACGGCTTACTGGGTGTATCAACGCTCGGATATCCACTCCTTGCAGGCGACCTTATATTACGAAGGCACGTATCAGTTGAACGTCTATGCCTCGCCGGATGGCGCGAGTTGGACGAGCGTGGCGCCGACCGTCCTCTCCACCGAGCCGGCGTCGAGCGGTTATCCGTGGTCCAAGCGGATCATCGAAGCATCCGCGCTGCCGGCTGGCACGGCGTATATCAAATTCGAGATTCCGGCATCCGCGACGTCATGGGTTCCGCAGGTTGGGGAAGTTCGCGTAACATCAAACTAAAATAGGGATCTGTAGGAGAGCCTGTCACCTTTTGTGGGTGGCGGGCGCTTCTATTTTTGACTAAGACTTTTTACATAATTCTGGTATAATAGGGAGACTTCATCGTTTGTGTCGGAGGGCTTTCCAATGAAAAAGATAGCCATGGTAGACCTCTACTTTTTAACGGGTGCAGAAGGCGGGCAAGAGCAACTGGTGAAAGACAACTTTTCTACGCCCATTGTATTTCGGCATGACCCGGAACAGAAACATGGATTGTGGAGCGCAGTGGTCGAAATGATCAAGCTTCCGAATACATATAGAACAGCTAGAGCAAAACTCTATTTTTTGTTTCATGACAGCCCTGAAGCGCCTAATCATCTGCTAGAGGTTGGCGGCGAGTTTGAGCTGATTACGAATAAAAAAATAGCAAGCGGAAAGATCCTTACCGTGAACTATGAGTAGCTGGTAAGAGTTAGTTAGGCCAGAATTAAAAGCGAACTTCCAAAGAGGAACGGCATCGGGGGCGATTCAATCATGATTATTCGCGAATGTAACGAAACTGACCTCGCCCAGGTTGTCAGCTTGTCTGAACAGTGGGCGAAGGAGGGCCTTACGCTAGGCTATGAGAATGTATCCTGGTCGGTAGAGAAGTTACGTCACCGGCTGAACGGCTACTTCTTTGTAGCGGAAGCGGACCAGAAGATGATAGGGTATACCTTCGGAGAGATCCGAATCGGTCAGGCCCAGCCTGTCATTGCTCAAGAGGAGCGGTATATAGATGTTTTTGAAGTTTACGTCGAATCGAGCTATCGCTCGCAGGGCGTAGGGCAGCAATTAGTCGAGTATTTGCAATCGAGAGGCGAAGCGGACGGCGTGACAAGAATGCTGGTCGGGTCGTCAAACCGCAATTGGTCAGACACGGTTCGCTTCTACGAGAAACAAGGGTTCAACATGTGGTATGTGCAAATGTACAAGTAACGACAATTCCATAATCGAGCATGGGAGGTGAAGCATGGCTCATATCCGTGTGAGAGCGTGTGCGCTAATTATCGAGAACGATGCGATACTTTTGGTGGAGTTCGACGACGAGACGACTGGCCTTCATTACAATCTGCCCGCAGGCGGAGCGGAGCCAGGCGAGTCGATCATCGAAGCGGTCAAGCGCGAGGCTCACGAGGAAGCGAATATCGAGGTGGATGTCGGGCCGTTGGCCTTCATGTACGAGTATGCGCCTCATGCCAATGCTTATATCTACGGCGAGGGACATAGCTTGAGCTTGATGTTCGAGTGCAAGATTACCCGAGGCGTGCCCGCCCTCCCGGCTAGGCCGGACCCCAATCAAACCGGAGTCAAGTGGATCGACATCGACAGGCTGGATGAGATCGTCCTTTTCCCCAACATCAAAGAACAGATCAGAGACTATATGGACCATCGAAGATGCATCGAGTTGATCGAGGAACATCAGTTGGCGAAGTGAAAAAGATTAATTGATAAGGAGTGCGAGCATGATGGACAAATATTCAAAGTCCGCACTTAACGCGGTAAGGTACATGCAATCTAACAGAACTGAAAGCCCCGTAGAAGCTTGGTACATCGCTACGGGCGAGCAATTTGGCGAAGGTAGCTGGGGACAGGCAAAGGGATGTCCGCGAACAGCATTCTTGGGCATATGCGAGGAGGGGCTGGTCAAGGGAGTAAAGCCGGGTCGGTACAATAAAAGACCCCATTCCTTGAACAAGCAATATGCGTTGCATGCGATTGCGCTCTTCAAACAGGATGCATCCAACATTCAAAGATCGAATAAAGAGTTATGGAGCCTTGTTACGCGCGGGAAAAATATTCAGTCCAATTATCAAGTCGAAATGGTTAAAGCACTATGGGCAGAAAACTTGATTGTATAAAAGAAGATTAAGGGTCGATCACATATGGTAATCATTTGGATTGTGTTCGGGGGAGTTTTGCTATTGTCACTAGCAAGCTTCTATGAGGGTATAAAGAACAGAGCGCGATTCAGATGGTCAGAACGAGTGAAGTACTATCTGGGTGGTCTGCTTTTATCACTCGTCTACGTGTGCTTTTTTATCTTTTCATCGAAGCAACTGGAACTGGGATGGGTCTTCGTTACTGCGTTTGCGATTGCGGTTGTGTTTGGGAGCGTGTTTTATTACGTCCATGGCGAAGGCCTAAAAAATCTGTTAAAGATCAAGTTCAGATTCATGAAATATTTGTTAGTGATCTTCATCCTTCTATTCCTGACCCTGATTTTTGGCAATTCAGGATGATCTTTCGTTATTCATACTTGAGAGGAGTGATGTGATATGCATACAAAAAACGGATGTCTAGCGGTTGAAACGGTGAGCCTAAAATAAACTCGTGGAGAACCACCCGGGTTGCTCCACGACATGGGAGGAATCCAGATGATTCGTGTAGGAAAGGTAGACGGGAGTAACTGGGAAGCATGTGCGCAACTGAAGGTAAGCGCGGAACAGGAGCGGCACATCGCTAGTAATTTGTATTCGATCGCCGAGGTTCAATTTCTTCCGGGATTCGAAGTCCGGGCGCTATATCATGGAGATACCTTGGTTGGTTTTGCGATGTACGGGCTTGATCCCGATGATCGCAACTACTGGATCTATCGCTTTATGATCGATGAACGTTATCAGAGCCGGGGATACGGCAAGCAGGCGATGGCACAGATCATCCAGGAGATCGAGAGAAAGCCGGATCGTACGGACGTCCTTAAGCTTGGCTACCACCCGGATAACGAGACGGCGCGTCGGTTTTATGCTAGCGTAGGTTTTGTAGAAACAGGTCCGTCGTCCTGGGGCGAGGTGCTGGCGGAGTATCGGTTCAACTAGGGACGGACGCAAGCTCTGTCATTACGCATTCTCCCTTCAAGCAAACCGTCTCTCCTATCGAGGGGCGGTTTTTGCTAATCGTAGAGCATCAGTATGAAGCGATACATTACAAACCGGGAGGCCATAGAGTTCTTAGCGCTATTAGGGACTGTGACGCACAATTTAATGTAATCTTTAGTTAAAGCTTGTTACACATAATGGTACAATGACTCCAAGCTCGCGGAGGCGCAGCACCGCAGTCTACACATTCAAGGTAGACATGCTCCCGTCTGCACCCAGCAACAACAGAACGACTTTGCCCGATTCGCTGTGAATGGAGACATCGTTCACTTCGAACACAGCGGGCATATGCCACGAGCAGAAGAGCCGGTCAGGTATACAGATACGGTAGTAGCTTTTCTGGTCGGGGATCATTGATTCCCTAATTCAACCAAACCGGAGGTTATGCATATGAAAAAGGAAAAAAAGCTCGCCGAGTTTCAAGACTGGCTCCAATTCCTGACGCGCATCGAGGACCTGGATTGGTCCAAGCCCTTGGAGGAAGGCAAATGGAACCTCCATGAGGTGGTCAGCCATATGTATGGATGGGATGAATACTTCCTGGAGGCGGCGATCCTGCCCATCTCCGCAGATCGTCCGTTGACGCTTCAGCATCTGGACTTCGATAGCTTCAACGCCCAGGCTGTAGCTAAGGGGCGAGCGATGACGAAGGAGGAGCTGATCCAGCGGACTCGACAAGTCAGACTGGCGATCATCGAGGAGATTCGCAGTCACGATGCGGACAAGTTCGATCGGGAATACACCGATGCCGAGGGCAAGCCCTTCGCTGTCGCCGTATACCTCAAAGACTTCCTCTGGCACGACCGTCATCATATGAAGCAGATCGAGAAGCAAGCGCTTTAGGGAGGGCCAGCCCGTGAACATGCCTTTGCATATCGTAGCGGTTGGCGGCATTGTAGAAAATCCTGAGGGGGAGATCCTGCTCGTACAGGATCACAGAGGCGGCTGGGTGTTTCCCGGTGGCCAGGTGGAGAACGGGGAGAGCCTGATCGAGGCGCTGGTCCGCGAGGTGCTCGAGGAGAGCGGGATCGAGATCGAGGTGTCCTGCCTGATCGGCGTCTACTCCAACACCTCCTCCTACGCAGGACATAGCGGCGTCGCGCACATCCCGACCAAGGTTATCCTTGATTATCTGTGTCGTCCGGTCGGCGGGAGGCTGGGCATCTCGGACGAGACTTCGGCGAGCGAGTGGGTGCATCGGGAGCAGGTGCTCGAGCGGATCACTGCGCCAGCGATCCGTACGCGGTACCAGGCTTATCTCGACGGGGACGATCAAGTGACGTATATGGCGTATACGACCAAGCCCGACTTCCGTATCGAGATGCAGCGCAGCATCTGATCAACTAACTCATCTGATGAAATGGAGGGCGCGCGATGCCAAGACAGATTACATACTACGCATCATTTTCATACCTGGATGGTACCGCGATATGAGTGGATGAAGTCCTTCGGTCATTCGGTCGAGTCGTTGCGTCCTGCACTCTTGCATGCCCGACATCACATGAACGACGATAACCAGATGGCAAGCGTCCTGAGCGGCATCGAGGCATTGCGAGCAGGGATGCAAGGGTTCCGGGTCAACTAAAGAGAGAGGGGTATACGATGAACAGCCAGAAGGTATTGCACTACAACGCATTTTCGACAGAGCAGACGAAAGGAAATCCGGCGGGCGTTGTCCTGGAGGCAGATGCGATTGACGAGGCGAAGATGCAGGCGATAGCCAAAGCGGTTGGCTTCAATGAGACGGTTTTTGTGGTGCAATCGGACAAAGCCGACTACAGGCTGCGCTACTTTACGCCCGGCCATGAGATCAATCTATGCGGCCATGCGACGGTAGCTGCGACGTATGCGCTCAAAACAACCGGTCGGATCAACGCCGACACGAATGAGATTGTCATCGAGACCAATGTCGGCGTTTTGCCGGTTTCCTTTGAGACGAAGGACGGCGAGCTGGTCGTGACGATGAGGCAGGACCGGCCGCAATTCCTCCCGTTCCACGGGTCGGTGGCCAAGCTGGCGCAAAGTATGGGCATTGCCACGGACGAGGTAGACGACAGGCTGCCTGTCGTCTACGGGAGCACTGGCACCTGGACGCTGCTAGTGCCGATCCGCTCCGCCGAGACGCTCGGGCGGATGCAGTCCGTCAATCAGGACTTCCCGGACATCCTCGCCGAGAATCCGAGGTCCTCGGTCCATCCCTTCGTCATCGACGAACGGCCGCAGGAGCTGCGGATGCAGGCAAGGCATTTCTCCTCCCCGTATTCGGGCACGATCGAGGATGCGGTAACCGGCACCGCCTCAGGCGTCATGGGCGCCTACTACTTGACCTATCTCCACCCGGATCGTCAGCAGGTCGAGTTCGTCGTAGAGCAGGGCAAGGAGCTGGGCCGGGAGGGCAAAGTCTATGTCCGTGTCGACCGGCAGCCCGACGGGCTGGAGGTCCATATCTCGGGTACCGGTGTGTTTGTAGAGGAGTTTGAAGTAGCATATCGCATAGCCAAGTAAATGGAGGATTCAATTTCATGTATAGCTCTTATGGTGCCTTGTGCACAGAAGTGTATGATCTGACCAAGCCGCTTGGTTTTTCGTTTGGCGATGTGGAGTATTATACCGAGCGTCTGTCTGGCGTGACTGGCAAAGTGCTCGAGGTCGGCTGCGGCTCGGGAAGAGTGATGATCCCGCTCATCCAGGCCGGTCTGGATGTGGAGGGGCTGGACAATTCCCCGGCGATGCTGGACTCCTGCAGGAGACAGTGCGCGCAGCTGCAGCTAACGCCGCGTTTGTATCAAGAGGAGATGTATGATTTTGAGCTGCCTCATCCGTATGAGGCGATCATCATCCCGGGCGGGTCGTTCCAGCTTATCGAGGGGCGTGCGCTGGCTATCACTGCGTTGGCGCATTTCAAAGCCTGCCTGACGTCTGGCGGTCGACTCATCCTGGATCTGTTCATCCCAACGGATGTGCAGGAGCATGCCCACTCCACCAAGACGTGGACGACGCCGGATCAGGAGGTGCTGGTGCTGGAGGATCGCCGCATCGAGCGCGATCTGCTGGAGCAGCGCGTCGTCTCGTTGTTGAAGTATGAGAAGTGGAAGGACGGCAGCCTGCTCCAAACCGAGCTGCAGCGATTGCCTCTCAGCTGGTATGGCGTGTATGAGTTCGAGCTGATGCTGGAGAAGGCCGGATTTGCGGACATCGTCGTCTCGGCCGACTACCAGTACAAGCGGCAGCCGGAGCGTGCCGGACAGATGATCACCTATGAAGCGACGCGGGTGTAGCTAGTCATTCGTGAGAGGAGGCAGCCGATGTTCTATGTGAATGCGAGAGCGATTATCGAAAGAGCGGTCGATGGAAAGCGTGAGATCGTCATCCAGCGACGGATGAAGCCGGATGCGCCCGGGAAGCTCGAGCTGCCCGGCGGACGGATCGAGCCCTTCGAGCCGTTGCTGGATGCGTTGGTCCGCGAGGTGAAGGAAGAGACCGGACTAGATGTGATTACGATCGAAGGTCAGGAGACACGTGTCGCTACGACAGGGATCAATCCTGACTTTGTTGTGGAATGCTTGCGGCCGTTCGCAGCCTATCAGACGGTGCGAGGTCCCGTAGACTCGCTCGGCTATTACTTCCGCTGCGAGGCAAGCGGCGAGCTGCTGGAAGCGGGCGACGATACGTCAGAGGTGAGGTGGATGGCGGTCGGCGAGCTGCAAGCGCTATTCGATCAAGACCCGCTTGCCTTCGCCGATGTGGACCGGGCGGGCATCCTGTATTATCTGAACTCGGGTAAGGGGCGATCAACATGACGATCTATCGCGAGTGGTTGATCCGTAAGTTCGAGGAGATCAAGCGGCGGACGCAAAAGGCAATCGAGCAGCTCGACGACTCCCAACTGAACTGGGACCCGGACGTGCATAGTCACAACATCCCGGCCCTGTTGCGCCATATCGAGGGCAATATGAAGGAGCGTATCGTGAAGGGCATCCGGGGTGAGCCGATCACGCGTGACCGGGAGCGGGAATTCGCCAAGGACGGGATGAGTCGGGAGGAGGCGCTTGCCCTGATCGGCGACACGATGGATGAGATCGTCCGTACGGTAACAGGGATGACGGAGGCGCAATTCGAAGACACTCAAGTCGTGAGAGGCAGGGATCGTACCCATCTGGACATGCTGCTGCAATGCGCGGCGCATTACTCGGAGCATATGGGACAGATCCTGTTTATTGCCAAGCAGCACAAGCAAGCGAGCTACCGGTCGACATCGGTGTAGTCTGGCCCTTCCAAGGGCAGGGCCGCGCAGGCGATCGTAGCTCGGATGCAGACGCGATCCAGAAGGCGCGCGCCCTATACAACGCACCACCGAAACGGCGCCGTATGCAGAGGCGCTGTTTTTGGTGTGCCTCCGTTCTGATCAAGGTGTGACAATCGGACGAAGAATTTGTCGATAAGGCTAGAAAATCCGAAGAAAACCGAGAAAAACCGAGAAAAACCGGGAAGGTTCGTACTAACGACCCATCGTGGCCTATGTACAACCGCTCATTGTACAATCCTTGCGCGCGCAGTAAAATGTGGTACAGATGTGCAAGGGTGCAGGGGGCTACAGCTATGTTCAAAGTATTGCTGGTGGATGACGAGGTGTTCGTGCGGAAGGGACTGCAAAAGCTGATCCGATGGAGCGACTACGATTGCGCGGTCGTCGGCGAAGCCAAGCATGGGGGCGAGGCGCTGGAGCTGATCCGCCAACTCGAGCCGGATCTGGTCGTGACAGACATAATGATGCCGGTGCTGGACGGGCTGGAGCTGGTCCGACTGGCGCAGGAGGAGGCTTGCGCCACGCCGGAGTTCATCCTCGTCAGCGGGCACAATGAGTTCAAATACGCGCAGCAAGCAATCCGTTACGGCGTCCAGGACTACATCCTGAAGCCGATCGATGTCATGGAGCTGGCTAGCCGGCTGGAGAAGTTGGCAGACAAGATGCGACGCAAACAAATGATAGCGCTTGCAGGAGAGGGTAATACATCGGGTATGCTGCTCGAGACGCTGGTGCAACAACGTCTGGAGCCTGAGGAAGAGGCGCGATATGCGGAAGCGCTCGGGCTGGTGGACGAGCGACGGATGCTCTTCGTCTGGGCGGAGGTTCAGACCGAGGCCGAGCTAACGGCCGACAGCCTCAGGCACATCCGGGAGCAGCTCGTCGCCGACGACGAGCTGCTGCTGGACGTTCCTGTGTTGGAGAGGCAGCCGGGGCTGTTCGGGATACTGCTCCAGGAGCCGCTGCTAGGGTCTGGAGATGCAGACATCACATTGACGCTGGAGCAGCTGCAGTGCCGGATGGCGGCGAGGCTGCGGCTGACAGTGATCCTCTACGTCGGCGACTCCGTAGCGCGCATCGCCGAGCTGCGACACACCTACGACAGCGCGTCCGAGGCGATGAAGCACAAGTACGCCGAGGAAGGCAGCCTGCTGGTGTGCTATGGGGACGTGAAGGAGCGACCGCTTTGTCTCGCCGCTATTGATCCGTCGATGCAAGAGCAGCTGATGGTAGCGCTGGAGGAGTATGACCGGGCCGCTCTGTCAGACGCTACAGCAACGGTGTTCCAGATGTTCCGCGAGCAGCGATATGCCCTGGCGGCCGTCATCAGCGGGTTAGGCCAGCTAGGCGTTCGCTTCATCGGCGTCATCCGGCAGATGGGCGGAGACGCCGAGATTGAGCAGCAACTGCTGGAGACGATGGAGCGCGCGTCCCCGACCTGGAGCCTAGCGCAGTTGAGGCGGCATTTCCAACAGATGACCGAGCGGGCAGCCAGCCAGATCGCCAGGCTGCGTCAGACTCAGCGCAAGGGAGACATTGATCGGATCAAGCAGTATATCGATACGCACTTCCGGGACAATCTCAATCTGAAGGGTATCGCCGGCAAGTTCTACATGAATCCCGTCTATCTGGGTCAGCTCTTCCGCAAAACGTACGGCGTCTACTTCAACGACTATCTGCTCGAGCTGCGGGTGGAGGAAGCGAAGCGGCTGCTCCGTCAGACCGACCTGCGGGTGTATGAGATTGCGGCCAAGGTTGGCATCCCGGTCCCGAACTATTTTACCAGTCAGTTCGAGAAGCGAGAGCGGATCTCGCCTGTGGAATACCGCGAACGGCTCGGCTATCATGACTGAACGGGGGAGGCGCATGCGCATAAGACGTCTGCTGCATCATATGAAGCTGCGGGACAAGCTGCTGCTTACCCATCTGTTGGCCGTATTCTTGCCGCTCGTCCTGACGAACGTCATCTTCTACCAGGTGACGACAGGACATATCCAGAGTCAAAAAATCCGCGATGCGACGCTGGCGCTCGAGAGCATCAAGGGCTCCTTGCGATCGGCGGTCGATCAAGCGGCCGCGCTTTCGTATGCCCTCTATGCCGATCGCACATTTAACGAATACTTGTCTCGTCGGTATGCAAGCCCCTCCGAATATGTGCGCGCCTACGATACGTACATCCGGCAAGCCTTCTCCGACCCGGACAAAAGTCTGTTAAGCGAGCTGCAGTACAAGGTGTACACGGATAACCCGACCATCCTGACAGGTTATGTCGAGCCGCTTACCGAGGAGGTCAAGCGCTCCGGCTGGTACCTTCAATTCAATTCGTTTTTCGTGCCATACGCATCGCTGATCAGCAGCAACGACGCATTCAGCCTCGTCCGGCGGCTGGACAACTACGAGGCCAACGGGTATCGTCAGATCCTCAAGATCGATCTGAACATGGAGCGGATGCGCGCCAATGTCCGCGAGCATGGCTTCGACGGCAACGTCTATCTGGTCGATCCGGGGGGACGCGTCCAGTTGAGCAATGACCCGTCGGCTTCCCAGCCGGGCCAGCCCGTCATGCTGGGGGATATCCCGATATCTGCCGACGACGAGCGGTTCGAGACGGCATACGCCGGCATTCACTACCTCGATGGCTGGACGCTGCACGGCATCATCGATCAGGCCGTCGTCTTCCGGGAGGTGCAGCAGTCGCGCGCCTTCATCATCGTATTGGCGTTGATCAACCTCGTCGTCCCCTCGCTCATCCTCACGGGCATGTCGCGCTCGCTCCATCAGCGGCTTCAGCGCATCCTCAAGCATATGAAGCAGGTCAAGCATCAGAACTTCGAGCGGATCCCGGAGGAGCCGTCCCGCGACGAGATCGGCCAGTTGACGAGCGAATTCAACCGGATGACGACTCAGATCGACACGCTGATCAATGATGTGTACCGGGCGGATATACAGAGGAAGGATCTCGAGCTGAAGCGTCAGCAGGCACAGCTGCATGCGCTGCACAGTCAGATCAACCCGCACTTCCTGTTCAACGCGCTCGAGTCGATACGGATGCGTAGCGTCATCAAGGGCGAGGAGGAGACGGCGGACATCATCCACAGCATGGCCGTCATGTTCCGCAAGTCCATCTCCTGGCACCGCGAGTGGATCACGCTGCGAGAGGAGCTGGGTGCGATCCGCTCCTTCCTGGAGATTCAGAAATATCGGTTCGATGACCAGTTCGACTATGACATCCAGGTGGAGGATGCGGTACTGGAGGAGCAGCTGCCCAATATGATCTTCCTCCCCTTTGTGGAGAATGCGAGCCTTCACGGCATCGAGGCGATGCCGCAGATCGGCATCATCCGCATCCGTGTCGGCAGGCAGGGCAGTCGGCTCCGATTTACGCTGGAGGACAACGGCACGGGGATGTCGGCCGCACAGCTCGAGGAGATCCGCCGTTACCTGGCCCGAGACGATGCGATGGGAGAGCGGGTCGGGATCAAAAACACGTATTATCGCCTGAAGCTGATCTACGGCGATCGCTTCACCTTCCATATCCACAGCAAAGAGGGGAAGGGGACGCGGATCGAGATCCGGTTGCCGCTGCAGGCGTCGATGCAGGGAGAAGCGGGCGATTCGGCAAGGGATGCCGTTACAGGATGAAAGGAGCTGCGGAAGGATGAGACAAACAGGGCGGCGTCTATGGGGAATGGCCGTATTGCTGGCGTTGCTGAGCGCTGCGGGCTGCACGCAGGAGGACGGCTCCCATGTACGATTGACGGGGGACCCGGATGCGCTCGATCTTCGACCTGTTACCTTGACATATTTTCATTTTGGGCAGGGCAGGAGAGATGCGCTGCTGAGCGAGACGATCATCGGCAAGCGGCTGCTGGCGGAGACGGGCGTGGACTTCCGATTGCAGTACCTGACCGGCGACAGCGCGACCAAGGCAGGGGTGATGGTCGCCAGCGGCGATTATCCCGATGTGATCAGCTCCAGCGGAGAGATGGCGCAGCTGCTCGATGCCGGGGCCTATATCCCGCTCGACGAACTGATCGCCTGGCACGGGCCGAACATCGAGCGCGTCTACAGTCCTTACTACGACCAGATGCGTGCCGAGGACGGCAAGCTCTATACGCTGCCATTCACGGCGCATCAGGGCTATACGCCCGATGCAGAGATCCGGGGCGGGGCGTTCTACATCCAGCGCTCAGTGCTGCGAGAGTTCGGCTATCCCCGTATTCGCACGCTCGACGAATACGTCGAGCTGATCCGGCAGTACCGCGACCGTTATCCTGTCGTCGATGGCAAGCCGACGGTCGGCTTCGTCATCCCGGCAGGCATGACGAACAGCTTTTACACGCTGCAAAATCCGGCCATGCATCTCGACGGCTATCCTAACGATGGCCCTGTGATGATCGACATGCAGACGCTCGAGGCCAAGCTCGTCGCGGGCACCGGGCAGCAGAAGCGCTGGCTGCAAAAGCTCAACGAGATGCATGCGCTGGGCCTCTTCGATCCCGAGTCCTTCACCTTGAACAAGGATCAATATCTAAACAAGCTGACCTCGGGCAATGTGCTCGGGTATTTCAGCTACCAATGGCAGATCGCCGAGGCGGACAAGCAGCTGAAGGCCGCTGGCGTGGACGACAAGCGATATGCGCCGCTGCCGCTCGTGTTCGACGAGGGAACAAGGGATCAATATGTGGACCCGCCCGGCTTCGTCAACAATTATGGCATCGGCATCTCCGTCAAAGCCGAGGACCCGGTGCGGATTATTCGCTACTTTGACCATCTGCTTAAGGAGGAGAGCCAGATCCTCGTCTCCTGGGGGATCGAGGGCGAGACGTACAGTGTCGATGCGCAGGGACGGTTCTATTACACGGACGAGCAGATCCGCTACCACGAGGACCCGGAGCTGAGCCGCAGCTACGGCTTTGCCTATTTTGACACCGATTGGCCGCGCTATGGCATTAATTCCGTGCTGGCGGACGGCAACGCCTACTATCCGGGCAATCAGCCGGAGGTGTACAACAAGCTGTATACCGAAGGGGATCGCCGGATCCTGGACGCCTACGGGGCAAGCACATTCACCGGCTACTTCAGCGAGCCGCTCGCGCGGCCATGGTTCCCGGCCTGGTCGATCCCGCTGCCGCTGGACTCGCGCGCCGAAGTATTTCTGAGCCGGGCCGAGGAGCTGCAGCGGCGGGAGCTGCCGAGGCTGATCCTGGAGCCGCCGGATGCATTTGAACCGTTATGGGACGCCTACGCCGGGGAGCTGGCCGCGCTCGACAAGCGTATCTACGAGGAGACGATGACGCGGGCGGTGCGGCAGCGGGCAGCCGGTCGTGGTTAGAATTACCGAAGCCTAGTGTCCCCGGACAGCTCGGGTCAAGGTCGCCGCTCATTGACTGAGATGGTGTTGCCTTGACCCGTTTTCACTTTAATTTTCATACTACAAACTAAAGTCTCTTGTATCATCAGCAGCGTTAATCACTGGTATAATGAAAGCGGATTCATAAATAGCAGATGAAAGGAGTCGACATATGCTAAAACGGTCCTATATCCGACAAAAAACATCGTTATACAAAGATAAAGGAGGAACAGATCTATGACTACACTCGCCCGGCGACAAACGGTCGCCATCCTCATCGCACTGTCCATGCTGCTCTCGCTGCTCGCGCCCGCGGCCTTCGCCACCGTGGCGCAAGCGGAGGAGGGTGGGGCAGGAGGAGTGCCTCAGCCCGAAACGACGCTGCAAGCTGATGAGGCGTCGCAGACGGCGCAAGCAGCGCCAGTGGCCGCTCCAGCTCAGGTCGAGGCCAATTGGTATACGACCTACCAGACGATGGACGGCGTAGGCGCAGCCTACGCGTACACGCCCTCCATCCATATGATGCAGTTGGCGACAGCCGGTCATCAGGACAAGGTGCGACGGCTGCTCGATCTGACCTTCGACGAGCGGGACGGGACCGGCCACGACATCGCCCGCGTCATCATCGGCGACAATGGCGGTCTCACCGCTACCGGCACGGCAGCCAGTCCCGGCTTCAACCCGGCGACTGGGCTGCTGGCCGATGTGGCCAATCCGGGCTTCGACATCGAGGGACATCCGATCCCGCGGCGCGGCACCGCAGGCCAGTACGGCTACAAGATCGAGGCCGAGAATCGCTACTACGACGGCAACACCGACAGCATCTGGCCGGTAGAGCCCGACCATGCGCCGGGCACGCTGGTGCCGCTCGAGGGCTTCGTCTGGGAGTACGACACCTGGGAGCGGCCGATCGCCAATGACATCGGCGGTCCGACCAACCTCGTCGGCCCGCGCGGAGAGGACCCTGTCATCCACAAGGACGGGCCTCGCACGCGCAAGGAGCTATTCGACTTCGACCAGGTGTGGACGATGCGCCAAGCGATGCAGTACGGCGTCGACCAATTTTACGCTTGCGTCTGGACGGTCCCGTACTGGATGAGCAACTCCAACGCCAACGCGCCGGGCAAGATCGTCCGCGGCGATACAGCGATAATCGACGGCAAGCCGGTCAAGATCTATTATCAGGCCTTCGCAGACTATCTCGTCTACTACATCAAGGGGATGTGGGAGCAGTGGGGCATCCCGATCACGCATATCGGCCCGTTCAATGAGGTCGATCTGGCAGGCGGCACCGCAGTGTATGTCACCGAGATCATCAACGACTATATCGGGCCGACGCTGAAGCGGTCCGTCGAGCCGGGCGGCGCGCTGCACGACATCGTCAGTCCCGAGGGCAAGACGATCGACTTCGTTCCTGAGCTGGTCGCCGTCGACGGCACCAATCTGAACGCCTCGATCAGCCGGGGCGGCCAGGCGTTCGCGCAGGTCGACGAAGCGACAGCAACGCCGAAAAATCCGTACCTCGACGTCTTCTCGACGCATCTGTACGGCACGGTAGGGATCGGTACGGACGAGCGCAAGCTGTACCATACCGGCGACTTCTCGCAGAGCCCGCTCGACTATACGACGGCTGGCAATCGCTACCCGGAGTACCTGACGCGCTACAAGCTCTGGCAGACGGAATTCATGAACCAGGATACCGGAGACGGCTCCGCCGGAGCCTATACGAACCGCTACGGCAATCAGAACATCAACGACGCCGTACGCTGGTCCAATCTGATGACGAATATGTTTACGAGCAATCCGGGCTTCAACGGCTTTATCTGGTGGAGTATGTGGGACAGCAACGGAGTCGACGGCTCCGACCTGATCCGTTTTGTCACGTCCAACTCCCAGCAGGAGCCGGGACGGATCAGTACGCTGACAGGGGAATATCGGATCTTCAAGCGGTTTTACAGCTTCGGGCATTTCTCGCGCTTTATGAACCGCGGCGACGTCCGATTCGATGTCACCCGGGCGCCCGCTGAGGATATCAACATCGTCGCCTTCCGGCCGCAGGATCATAGCGACTTCGCGATCACGGTCAGCAACGCGAGGAACGATGACAGCATCCAGCCGCTGGCGTTCACGCTGAAGGACTTCCCGAAGGGGACCGCGAGCGTCACTGTATTCCGTACCTCGGGTCATGAGAATCAGCAGAAGCTCGGGACGATCCCGGTCCAGGACGGCAAGTTCGTCATCGACATCCCGTCGGCGAGCGTTGTCACGATCGTGCCGAGCGACGGTCGGTATGCCACCTTCAACAGTCTGGGCGGCGAGCGCGATATCTTCTCCTCGCTGGAAGCGGAGGCCGGCGACAACGGCGTACGCGGCGACGCGCAGGGCGCTGCCGGCCGACCGGACGAAGCGGTCACGCTGCATGACGGCGGCTATCTCGCCTATCGCAATGTGAACTTCGCCGATGGCTCAGCCAATGGCGGCGTCGTCCGCCGACATCTGCTCTATCTGACTGCTCAGGCCAAGGCTGCCAAGGGCGGACGACTGAGCGGCTATGTCCTGCCGGTCGGTACGGAGGCAGCGAGCGTCGAGGATATCGTGACCAAGGGCCGCAAGGTAGCGGAGATCGCGATCCCGGCCAACGCTCGCTACGGCAGCTATCAGACGATGGTGGCGACCGGCGATCTGAGCGCCTACGGGCACAAGGATCTCTATCTCGTCGCCGACACGGATGGAGCGAGCGACACGATTGTCATCGACCGCTTCCTGTTCGGCGCCAATGACGGCGACTGGAGCGCAGCAGGCAACAACTCTGTCGTCGCCATCCCCGGCAATCTGTTGCGCAACGGCGATTTCGATACCGTCAATGCGGCGAGCGCCGAGCATTGGTCGACAGGTCGATACGAGGACGGGACCTTCGCGACATCCGTCACGGGTCCGGTACTGGCGGCCGATACGATCCAGAGCTACTCGGGCCTGTCGCGGTATCTGAAGAACAGCTCCGGCTCGCGGGTAGCCGGCTCAGGCAAGCTGAGCGGTCGGATCGACGCCGAGCTTCAGTATGACGGCATCTGGCAGGATCTGACCGGTAAGCTGACGCCTGGCGAGAGCTATGACTTCAAGGGCTACTTCCTCTCCATGCAGCATCGTCCGGAGAGCTATGACCACGCAGCCGATCACCCCGGCGATGTCGAGGTGGCGCTCGCATATTATGATGCGGAGGGCGAGTCGCTCGGACTGACGCGGATCAGCGGACGCGACATGCCGGAGCCGTACCCGGCCCGCGAGGCTGGCGATCCGGGCTTCTGGCGGGACGGTCGGTTCGTCGGACGCATCCTCGAGGGCGGACCGCTCAGTCTGAGCTCGTTTCAGCCGCTTATGGTGAAGGTCGCCGACTGGCATGAGAGCGACAGCGAGTCGTTCGTCTACAGCGAGCCAGCTGGCACAGCGCGGGTCGTGCTGGCGATCTACGCCAAGGACGCGAACATCCTGTATGCGGATCAATTGTCGGTGACGCCGGCGAGCATCTCGTCGTACACGATCTTCGTCGATGGCGAGCAACTGAGCGGTTTTGATCCGGCGCGTACGAGCTATACGCATACAGTGTCCGGGGACCGCATCCCGGTCGTCACTGCCGTCTCCAGCGACCGTGCCGAGATCGTCAGCGTCTCGCAGGCCGATAGTCCGCAAGGGACAGCCGTCGTACGGTTCATCAAAGGTCAGACGACGCGCACGTATACGATTGCGCTCAGTACGACGCAGTATTTTGACTTCGCATCGGGACTCCCGGCAGGCTGGGAGGTGGCAGACCCTGAGAATCCGGCCGACCCGCTCCAGGCGATCAGCTTCACTGAGACGGGCGGAGTCGCCGTCCGGACGTACAAGGGAGACAGCGACTACCCGGCCAGCCGCAATCGGCTGCAGCTGCCGGGTACGGCGCAGGGCGACTGGACGCTGACCGCCACGCTGACGGTCGACAAGCCGCTCAGCGATGCGTCTCATGCCGAGCTCTCGCAGGTCGGTCTGGGTCTCCATGACGCGGGGACGGGCGAATTCTACCGGGTCAATGCGAGGAAGGTCGGGTCCAATATCAAGGTCAACAACTCGGGCCGGGCGAGCGGAGCCAACTTCAACAACACGACCAATCAGACAAACCTGTTCGGCACCGTGTACGAGATCCGTATCGTCAAGACTGGCAATGTCGTGCAAGGCTACTTTAAGCCCAATGCGAATGCGAACTGGATGGCGATGGGCAATTCGTCAACCTACACCGATGCATTCGCCAGCAATGCCCGCGTCTATCTGTATGGCGCAAACTTCAGCAACGCGACGGACCTTAACGTCACCTTCTCCAGCGTCAGTCTCGTGAAGACGCTGGCCGAGCCGGGCGAGGGCGGCGAGGATCAGCTGGCCGTCGAGCAAGCGGCGGCGCTGATCGGCGCCTCGATCGAGGTGCCGCATGCCGGCAGCGACGAGCCGGAGGCGCTCCGGGCGAGCGCGCAAGCCTACCTCGATGCGCTCCCGGCGCTGCAGGAGCTCGGCGTCATCGCGGCGCTCGCATACGATGACGGCCGTTTCCTCCTGAGGCTGACGCGCGGGGCGGCCAGCATCGAGCGGTCGCTGACCGTCAGCCAGCTGACGGTCGAAGACGAGCAGGCGCCGACGTGGCCGGAGGGCAGCGAGCTGACGGCTGCCGACATCACGGCGACCACCGTCTCCCTGAGCTGGACCGCTGCAGCAGACGATACAGGCGTCGCAGCCTACAAGGTCTATCAGGGCGAGGAGGAGTTGGCGACGCTGCCTGGCGATGCGGGGAGCTATACCGCAGCCCTCCTGACGCCGGAGACGGCTTATACGTTCCGCGTCGAGGCAGGCGATGCCGCGGGCAACTGGAGTGCCAGCGGTCCGACGACGACCGCGACGACACTTGCCGCGCCGGACGATGACGAGGCGCCGACATGGCCGGAGGGCAGCGCCCTGACGGCGAGCGAGATCACGGCGAGCTCTGTGACGCTGAGCTGGACGGCAGCCGAGGACGACCTCGGTGTGACCGGCTACACGCTCTACCAAGGCGAGGAGGAGCTGGCGACCGTATCCGGGCTGACGCTGACCTATACGGTCGATGGACTGACCCCGGAGACGACCTACACGTATCGCGTCGAGGCGGGCGATGTGGGCGGCAACTGGACGACCGACGGTCCATCCGTCGAAGCGACGACTGCGCCAGCGCCGGTCATCGATGCTGAGGCGCCGACCTGGCCGGAGGGCAGCGCGCTCGCCGCGACCGATGTCTCGACAACCGCGCTGACGCTGTCCTGGACCGAGGCGGCCGATGATACGGGCGTGACGAGCTACACGATCTACAACGGCTCGCAGACCGTAGCGACCGTAGCGGGAGACGTCACGACATATCGGGTGAGCGGGCTGGCCCAGGGCACGAGCTATACCTTCACGGTGCAAGCAGGCGATGCCGCGGGCAACTGGAGTACAGACGGCCCCGCTGCCACCGTTACGACACGCTACGAACCGGTCTACTACCAGCCGGTACCATGGACTGACACGATAGCGCCGACGTGGCCGGAGGGCAGCGAGCTGCGCGCAGCCGATATCGCGCAGACCGCGCTGACGCTGAGCTGGCCCGCCGCCAGCGACGCCAGCGGCGTGACGGGCTACCGGATCTATGAGGGCGATCGACAGCTCGCCTCGGTAGCAGCCGGAGTAACCTCCTATGCGGTCACGGACCTTGCGCCGGGCATGAGCTACACATTCGCCGTACAAGCGGGCGACGCCGCAGGCAACTGGAGCAAGGCTGGTCCGACCGTGACCGTCTCGACGCTGCCGATCGCCGAGCCGGCAGAGCCCGAGACGCCGGTAGATCCAGAGCGTCCGCAGCATCGCTTCACCGATCTCGACGGCCGCTTCGGCTGGGCCGCCGAGGCGATCGCGGCCCTCTATACCGAGGGCATCGTCCGGGGCACCTCCGAGACGACCTTCGAGCCGGCTCGTCCGGTGAGTCGCGCCGACTTCGTCGTCCTGCTCGTGCGGGCGCTTGGCTTGACCGCCGAGGGCCGGACGACCTTTACGGATGTGAGTCCGAGCGATTACTATTACGAAGCGGTAGGCATCGCCCAGGAGCTCGGGCTGGTCCAAGGCGTCGACGGCCGCGCCTTCCACCCGAGAGGCGAGATTACCAGACAGGATATGATGGTCATCGTCGCCCGGGCGCTGCAAGCGATGGAGCGGCTGAGCATGGAGAGCGATGGCGACCTGAGCCGATTCGTCGACGGCTCGCAGGTTGCGGCCTACGCGCGCGACGCTGTCGCCGCACTCGTCGAGCTGGACGTGATCCAGGGCGATGGCGCCGCGATCCGCCCGCTTGGCACAGCGACACGTGCCGAGACGGCGGTCATCATCTACCGTATCTATCGCATGTTGTAAACGTAAGACAAGAGGGGGCCTTCCAAGGCTCCCTCTTGACGTGTGTACGGAGGGTGATGATCGCCAGGCACACGCGCGATTCGCTCCGTAGCCGGTGCGATGCTTGTCGTGACGCTTGCAGATCATGGGGCGGGCGAGCAGTCTAGGCGTCAGCTTTGCCGCGAGACGCCCCCTTGCGCAAGAGACCGACGAGGAAAGCCAGGACCAGCAGGAGCATTTGCGCAGGGATCACATAGCGGATCACGATCGTCGAGCCGATCCACAGATGGATCGAGCTGTTGGGCTCCAGGAAGCACACGCCATAGATAATCGGGGCCAGTATGACGGCGCAAGCGCGGTAAGGCAGCTTCAGCAGCGAGCTGATGATGAGCACCGCTGCGAGGAAGAGCAGCGACAGCTTCAGGAACAGTCCGATCACGAGCAGCAGTGTGACGAGGATGTCCAGCCGCTCCAGGAAGTCCGCCAATCGGATCAATTGCACTGTCTCCAGGAATGGAGTGGTGCTGTAGTTGGTCAAGACCGGCCCGAGGACAGAGAGGATGAGCGCGTTCATGAAGACGATAAACAGCGCAATGGCGCTATACGCGCCAAAGGTGGTCTTGCTCAGCCGTTCTCTCGGCTGCACATACTTCCAGAACAGCAGCATTACCGCCATCTCGCCGAATGGAAAAGCCATCACATTGGGAAACACCGTTTGCAGGACAGGTCGGATGCCGTTGCCGAGCACCGGCTGCAGCCGGTGAAAATCTGGCAGGCCAGCCTGGAAGATGAGGATAATCAGAAACAGGTAGCTGAATAAAATGAGCGGAAACAGCAGCTCGGCGAGACGGAAATAATGCTGCACGCCGCCCCAGATCGCATATAGCGAGAGCGAGATAATGATCAGCTTGATGCTCCACTCCGGCGTCTGATTGAGAATCGTCATGACCGTCATATCGCTGAAATCTCGAATGTTGCGCGATGCCTCGTAAGCGAACAGCAAGCCCTGCGGCAGCGCCAGCGCCAGCCCAAGCCATCGGCCGAACAATTGCCGGAACAGCTCGGGCAGATCGGCGTCCGGGAACCAACGCTGGAGCGACAACAGCATCCACAGGAATAGACCGCTCACAGCGGCTCCCAGCAGATAGGCCAGCCACGAATCCTGTTGCGCCGACAGGGCAACCTGGATGAGCGGGGTATTGCCGACCAGGAACAGCATGATCATAATCGCTAGCTGGTAGTTGCTCAGTTGGATAGGTTTGGTCATAGGATGCTCCTCTTCTTACAGCGACTCTTGGACCTCCTTGAAGTTCCTGTCGCTAAAGCCGACGCGGGAGAGATTGAACTTCACCTGGACGTCCAGCACAACATCCTCCAGATTCTCATTCCATTCTTTCTGAATCGATTTCCAGCGCTTGGGATAGTGCCGGTAGACCATCGTTCCGAAGCCGACGATATCCGTTTTCAAGCGTTGCAACGCTTTCCAGCTCAGCTCCATATCGCCTTTGATCTCTTCCGCGATTTGCCATTCCATCTTTTGCAGCATCATCGGAGCGATTTTTTTATCATTGCAGGCATATTCGAGCAACGTCCCGTTCGCTTTCACCTCGACCCGCATCTTGATCCGCCCGTCAGGCATCAGCTCGGGCTTGCGTGCCACAGAAGCATGGGCGACTCGAGCGGCGGACGTATTCTCTTCCTGCGCGCTGCCGGAGCAGTCGAAGGAGATCGTCATTTGGTTGACATTGTCACTGAGCCATACGAGCCCTGCAGCATCAGTTTGACTGAGCCAGCCCTTCAACTGGTCTCCGGAGATGATCGCCAGCTCGCCTAATCTGATCTTGGCCCGGTTGGAGGTTCTTTTGAGCGCTTCCATCGAATTAAGCGGTTGGCGGGAGCCGGCGATCATCAGCTCGGGGATGCCTGTCGCTTGTTCGGGACCGAGCAGATCGAGCAGGACGCGGTAGATCGTCATATCCGGGTAGAGCGAGTTCGTTTTGGCTTCGTTTTCGATGAGCCGCTGGATGGCGTTGCCCGGGATTTTCTCGATGGGGAGCAGTTGCTCGAGCATCTCTCGAGCGCGCCCCTTCGTGATGAACATGGATACCGTCTCGCGAGCGTCCGCATTGCGCATGTAGATTTCGAGGATGGTCGAGATCCCTTTGCGCGCGGCGCTTTCGCTGACGACGACGATTTGGTTATGCGAAAAATAAAGCTTGCGGGACATCTCCTTGCTGGCTTCGCCAATAGCCTTGCGCATGCTGCTGCCCTCCGTCGAGAATACATTGACCGGCGCTTCTCCTCTAGGCGAGCTGCCGCTCTGCGAGGAGATGGCCTGCGGGATGACCAATTGGTAGGAGACGACCCATTTGTTATCGATCCAATCGACGGCTGTGGCGGAGACAATGCCGATCTCATTCATCTCGACCCGATTCCAGCAGCCGCACAGCAGGAGCAGCGCGGCGCACGGGAGCAACAATGGCAGCCAGCGCTTAAGCATCGCAATCCCTCGCTTTTATTTGGATTTGCTGTTGCGGGTAAAGATATTTCGCGGCTCCCGACCGACAAGCTTCTGCAGCGGCGCGCGGATGAGCGTATCCTTCAGCCCGGACCAGTGGAAGGGGGCGAGCGGCGACATATAAGGGACGCCAAACGATTCCAGTCGCACCAGATGGATCATCACGGCCAGCACCCCGGCGATGATGCCCAACAGTCCGAAGACGCCTGCCAGCAGCATAAAGGAGAAGCGGATCAGCCGGGCGGCAATGGCCACGTTGAGCTGGGGAATGACAAAATTGCAGATCGCGGTAAATGAAACGATAATGACCATCCCGGCCGAGACGATGCCGGCGTCGACCGCCGCTTGTCCGAGCACCAGCGCGCCTACGATCGAGATCGCCGGCCCGATCGCGCGCGGCATCCGGACGCCCGCTTCGCGCAGCACCTCGAAGGTGAGCTCCATCAGCAGCGCCTCGACCAGGCCCGGGAAAGGGATGCCCTCCCGCTGGGCAGCCAGTGTAATCAAGAGCGTCGTCGGCAGCATCTCCTGGTGGAAGGTCGTCACGGCGATGTACAGCGCAGGCAGCGTCATCGAGATGATGAAGGAGACGAAGCGGATCAGCCGCAGGAAGGTGGAGATATCGAATCGATTGTAATAGTCCTCCGGCGATTGGAACAACTGGAACAAGGTGACCGGAGCGAGCAATACAAAGGGGGAGCCGTCCACGATGATGGCGATCTGGCCCTCCAGCAAGCCTCCGGCAATCGCATCGGGACGCTCGGTGTTTTTCATCGTGGGAAAAGGAGTATACCCCTTATCCTGAATGAGCGCTTCGACATAGCCGCTCTCCAGAACGCTCGCGATTTCGATCGCCTGGATGCGGCTGCGTATGGTGTCTATCGTCTCTGTAGCCGCAACGCCGTTCATATATAGGAGCGCCAGCCGTGTACGCGTCTCGCTGCCGACCTCGAGCTCCTCTACATGGAGATTGGGCGATCGGATAATATGGCGTAGCAGGTTGATGTTCGTATGGATAGACTCGTTGAAGCTGATCTGCGGACCACGGACGACCGTCTCTGCGCTGGGCTCGCTGACTGGTCGTGTCTCCCGGGCGCTGATATCGACGAGCAGTCCGCATGCGGCCTCCTGGATGAGCAGCAGACAGTGGCCGTCCAACAGACGCGAGGCGGAGGACTGCGGCGATCGCGCGATTGCCGCTGAGCCCACCTCGATGACACGCTCGCCGATCAGCCGGACCAGCGGATCGCTGCGCTCCTCTGCCTCGATCGGACTGGACATCAACGGGCGGAGCACATGCTCGTTTAGCGTTGTCTCGTCGATCAATTTCGTTACATAGATCACCGTCATGACGACATCCGGGGCGAGCGGGCTGCGCAGCGGCCGAATCGTCAGATCAGAGCTGCCGCGCAGCAGTCGTTTGATGGTGTCCAGATTCGTTTTGAGAGATGGACTGAACGTTGCTTCCTGGGAGGATTGCGTATCTTTAGAGCACGGATTGGTTCGTCGCTTGCCTTTCCCGAAAAAAAACACGCTCTGTGCTCCTCCTTCCTGGCGCTAACTGACTCCTCTCCATAATCTGGCTCGTTTGCTTGCGAATTATCCCCTTCGATGAACAAAGCTAAGGATTCGTTAAAAAAGCCCAACCACACGTCAGTCTTTGATATACTTTGGAAGCGGGAACGGATGATGAGGACATAGGAGGGATTGCCATTTCTATCTACGATGTTCGCAACCGGCCGGATTTGTTCGAGCAGGCCGTGCAATTTATATGGGGATCATATGCCCGGGCGATAGCGGACAAGGAGGGGGACGCGGATTGAGGGGAGAGCCATCCTTGAACTACTCGTCGAGCGCTTTGGGACTCCAGGGACTCGGGGGCTGGCTCGTGGTCGTGCAAGTTGCTCTGTACATTACGGGAATCCAGATGCTGCTGGGATTGGTGACGAGCAGTATTCCCAACTTTACTACCGAAGTCTGGTCTGTCCTGACGTCGCCCGAGTCTGAGTATTACCATCCGATGTGGAGCAATATACTTGTTTTCGAAGCCATTTATAATGTGTTTTTTTTGGCGTTCGTGATCTACATCCTCGTGCTGTTCTACCAGAAAAAATCAATCGTGCCGAGGCTGATCATTGTCTTTTACAGCCTCAGTTTATTGTTCCTCTTTTTTAACCAGCTCATGCTCAGCCAGATACCGCTCGCCCAAGAGCTGCTCGGCGAGGGCGGTTTCCGTCATGTGGGAAGAGCCTTGCTCGCCTGCGCGATCTGGATCCCGTACTTCCTGCGGTCGGAGCGGGTGCGCATTACGTTTGTGCGTTGATCTCGTAGATTAGCGGGCAAGATCCAAGAGGGGCCTCCATTCGCTGGAGGCCCCTCTTGAGCATTTAATGGCTATGCGCGTGGACGGCCCCGCCGCGAATCGTACAGAGCAGCGAACGGTCATGCGTGTGCGACGATGATTCGAACTGGAGGACGACATGCTGGATGTCCTCGTGAGCGAGCCGGTGCTCGATCTCCTCGCGCATCGCCGACGTCTCGTCAAGCGTAAGCCCGCCGTCCACTTCGATGTGCGCGGTAAAGGCATGCTGCGAACTGGTAATCGTCCAGATGTGGACGTCATGGATGCCGCGCACCCCTGGGACGCTGCGGATCTGCTGGAGCAGTGCATCCAGCTCGACGCCGGCGGGAGCGCCCTCCATCAGGACGTGGATCGAGGAGCGCGTAACCTGGTAGCCGCTGCGCAGCACTAGCGCTGCGACGATCACGCTCGCTGCGATGTCGGCCCAGCCCCAGCCGAAGAAGATCATGAGCAGCGCTGCGACGATTGCGCCGACCGAGCCCAGCATATCGCTGATCACGTGGAGATAGGCGCCGCGCATGTTCAGGTTATGCTCCGTGTCGCCGCCGCGCATCATCATCCAGGCTACCAGCAGATTGACGAACAAGCCGATGGAGCTGATGATCAGCATGCCGGTTGTAGCGACTTCCGGAGGATGAGACAGACGGCTGATCGCTTCATAGAAGATGTAGCCCGAGATACCGATAAGGGTAATGCCGTTCAGCAGGGCGGCGAGCATCTCGAAGCGGCGGTAGCCGTAGGTTTTGCCGCGATTCGCCGCCTTTTGGCCGAAGATCATCGCCAGCAGCGCGATGCCGAGAGCGACGGAGTCGGAGAGCATATGCCCGGCGTCGGACAGCAGGGCGAGACTGTTCGTCACATAGCCGCCGACCGCCTCCACGATCATATAGATCGTGATGATCAGAAAAGAGAAGAGCAGCACTTTTTTGTTGTTTGTGTGACCATGGCTATGATCGTGGGCATGATTGTGGTTGTGCATAAGGTCCACCTCATTTTTAGTTAATATATGAGCAACTGTTCATATGTTTAATTGAATTATAGCCTGCTTTTTTGGTTTTGGCAACAGGTGTTTTGTTGTTGGTGTCGTTTGGTACGGAAGACATGGTCCGGTCCGGTTGTCCATCCCAGCTGGCTATTGTCAGCAAGCCGATACACCTGTACCTTCAGTCGCAAGACAGCAGCCGGAGCGGTTGCTCCGGCTGCTGTCAGCTGCGTGTAGAGGTGGTCTATGGCGCTCTGGGAGCGCTAAGGCGTCGCCGTTGGTCGTTCCGCCAACGTGTAATCCTCATGCGTGAGCTGGAACCGTCCGTCCAGCCCCGAGGTTACGATGACCTGGTTATCCTCCGTGACGAAGATCGCTTCGACGCCATCCCACTGCTCTATAAATGCGACCCCCTCCTCCAGACCCATTCCGAACACCGAGGTGGACAGTCCGTCTGCGATCATCGATTGATCTGTGACGATCGAGACGCTGAGCAGATTTTTGCGGAACGGGTAGCCTGTCGCGGAGTCGAGCAGATGGTGATACACTTGACCGTCTGCCTTGAAGAATCGTTCGTAGACGCCGGAGGTGACGATCGTCTTGTCGATGACCTGTAGCGTGCCCAGATAAGCGCCGCGTTGCTCCGCCGGGTCCTGGATGCCGATCGACCACGGCGAGCCGTCCAGCTTTGCGCCGAGCGCGAGCAGATTGCCGCCGAGATCGATGAGGGCGCTCTTCATCCCTTCCGAGCGCAGGTATTCGGCGATCACATCTGCGGCGTAGCCCTTGCCGATCGCACCCAGATCAAGACTCATGCCCGTCCGGGCGAGCCCGATCTTGCGCTCTTGCGGATACAACGCGACGTCTTCATAGTCGATCAGAGCGAGCGCCTCGGCGATGTGCTCCTTGGACGGGACGCTGTCGCCGCCGTTGCCGATCGCCCACAGGTCGACGAGGGGGCCAATCGCCGGATTGAACCGGCCCCCTGATTTTTTGGCGAATTGCAACGCCTCCTCGACGACGCGGTAGGTCTCCGCCGATACAGCAACTGGCTGGATGCCGGCTTGACGGTTGACCTGATCGATCTCGCTGTCCGCCAGCTGGCGACTCAACTGTCGGTCGATCGTCTCCAGCAGCTCGCCGATCCGATCGAATCGGGCCTCGGTCATCCCCTCGTCGAAGACGCGGATCGTAATAATCGTGCTGAACAAGAAGTAAGTTCGAGATACGGGCTGCTGATCCTGTCCGGCCGCAGATTCCCGCCCGCAGCCGATAGCTGGCAGGAGGAGCAGCAGCGAGAGGAACAGAGCGATAGGGCGGCGATGACGGATCATGGGATATCCCTCCATAGCGATTTGTTACCATCGTAACAGATGTCGCAAGCCGCTCCTGTGAGATATGTCATTGTGAATAAATTCACGAACGGACATAATGGAGTCAGCAACAAAGAAGTGGGGGGATGAGTTATGCGCAGACGGGGAGACCGCTGGCTGCTGGCGGTGTTGGCCATTGTAGGCGTATGGATGGGCGTGCAGTTGTTCGGGGCCGATGCTGCAGAGGGCGCTGCCGTCCGTATCGAGGTGGATGGAGAGCTATTCGAGACCGTGCCGCTCACAGGCAACGAAGTGCGTCGGATCGAGCTGCCGACCCGCTATGGACATAATGTACTGGAGATTTCCGCCGATGGCGTGAAGATGGTGGAGGCCGACTGTCCAGACGGCTTGTGCCTGCTTATGAAACGCATCCTGCACGAGGGAGAACGCATCGTATGTTTGCCGCATCGCGTCTTCGTGGAGATCGTGGGCAGTATGGACGGGGGAGGCGGAGTCGATGCCGTGGTCCAATGATCCGCAAGCGTTGCGTCGGCTAACCGTAATCGCGATCCTGGCGTCGCTGGCGGTCGTGCTTGGCATCGTCGAGGCGATGATTCCGTTTGCCGTAGCCGTGCCGGGGGCAAAGCTGGGATTGGGCAATATCGTCGTCCTCGTCTGCCTTCTGTTCTTCGGCGGTCGCGATACGCTGATGCTGCTCATCGTCAAGACGCTGCTGACCGCCTTTATCCTCGGCAGCTTCTCGACCTTCCTGTTCAGCATCCTGGGGGCGCTAGCGAGCTTCCTGGCGATGCTGGCGATGCTGCGGCTCGGACGCGGCAGCTTCAGTCTGATCTCGATCAGCATCGTCGGCGGCATCTGTCACAATCTGGGGCAGCTGACGGCTGCGTCTTGGGTGCTGGGGACGACCAAGATCTTCTATTACTTGCCCTTCCTGCTGGCGGCCGGCATCGCGACCGGCGTCGTCGTCGGCATCGCCGCCGGGCATCTCGGCGCGGCGATGTCGCGGAGCGGCTGGTTCCGACCGATCCGCGACATCATGTGAGAGGAGGAGAGAGCGATGGATAACACACGACGGATGGAGGAGCCCCCCGCATTGTGGCTGGAACATGTCTCCAGCAGGCGAGGCGCGGAGGAGAGTCTTGCCATCGACGATATATCGTTGACAGTGCCGCGCGGTCAATGGGTCTGCGTGGCGGGCGCCAACGGCTCAGGCAAGTCGACGCTGGTCCGTCTCATCAACGGGCTGCAGCCCTGCTGCGACGGCATCATCACTGTGGGCGGCCATGTGCTGGGTCCGGATACGTTATGGGACATCCGCTGCCAGGTCGGCATGGTCTTCCCGCAGCCTGATGACCAATTCGTCGGCCTGACGGTGGCCGATGACCTTGCCTTCGGACTGGAGAATCAATGCCTGCCAACCGAAGAGATCCATCAGCGCATCTGGCAGGCTGCCACGCAGCTGGATATCTCGCATCTGCTCGATCGCCATCCCGGGACGCTCTCGGGCGGGCAAAAGCAGCGGGTCGCCCTGGCAGCGATCATCGCGATCAACCCGGAGATCCTCATCCTCGATGAGGCGACCTCAATGCTGGACGCAGTCTCGCGTGCCGAACTGCTCGGCTGGCTGCGACGCATCCGGCGGGCTGGACGCCATACGATCATCACGGTGACGCATGATATCGAGGAGATGGCGGCAGCCGATCGACTGATCGTCCTGCAGGACGGCCGGATCGTCGCCGATGGCCCGCCTGCCGAGCTGCTGCGCAACGAAGCGATGCTGCGCGAGCAATGTCTCGAGCTGCCGTATGCGCTAGCGCTGTGCCGGGAGCTGCGTTCGCTGGGATGGCCGATCGAGGAATCGATGACAGAAGAGGAAGCGGTGAATGCGATATGGACTTATTATTCGAGCATGTCTCGTACCGATATCCGGATGGAGCAGGCCTTGTAGATGTCAATCTGCGCATCCGGGCAGGTGTCATGACAGCGATCCTGGGCGCTCCGGGCTCCGGCAAGTCGACGTTGCTCCAGCATATGAACGGCCTGCTGCTGCCTAATAGCGGCGAAGTACGGATCGGCGAGACGCGTCTCCATGCTGGCAGCGGCCATAGCGAGCGATCGGCGTTGCGCAGACGGGTCGGTCTGGTATTCCAGTATCCCGAGCAACAGCTGTTCGAGGAGACGGTGGCGCAGGATCTGCGCTTCGGCCCATTGAACTTCGGTCAGGCCGAGGCGGAGGCGGAGGCTTCGGCGGAGCGGGCAGCGCACCAGATGGGACTCGACGCGACGCTCCTGGCGAGGAGTCCGTGGCAGCTCAGCTCGGGCGAGCGACGGCGTGCGGCGGTGGCCGCTGTCCTGGCCTCGGACCCGGAGATCATCGTGCTGGATGAACCGACAGCCTCGCTTGATGCCGCAGGCCGTCGCGAGCTGATGTCACTGCTGGGCGCGATGTGTCGCGACGAGGGCAAGACGATCGTCATCGCGACGCACCGGATCGAGGAGGTGGCGCCGTATGCCGCGGATTATGCTGTACTTCATGAGGGTGGTGTGCTGTATGCTGGCGACGGCGCTTCGCTCATGCAGCGTCCGGATGTCCTGGAGCAGGCAGGTGTGCTGGTGCCGCCAGGCTCGAGCCTCGCAAGCTCGCTGACGAAGCTGACTGGCGATCAGATGCCCGGATTGTGCCCGGAGCCTGCGCAGCTGGCGCGAGCGCTCCATGAGTCATTGCAGAGGAGGCGGATGACATGCGGCAACGGATGATGATCGGCCGGTATATCGCCGGGGATTCCTGGATGCATGGGCTCGACCCGCGCGCCAAGATTGTGGCGATGCCTTTATTTATGATCGCCGTGTTTCTGGTAGACGGTTATATCGCCGCAGGAGCGCTGCTTTTGTTCACGGTCGCGCTGCTACGCTTTAGCGGGATCGGCCTGCGGCCGTTCGCCAGAGCGGTGCGGCCGCTTTTGTTTCTGCTACTGTTCATATTCCTGTTCCACTTGCTCTTTAGCCCCGGCGGGTCGAAGTGGCTGCAGCTCGGCTCGTTCGCACTTTACAGCGGCGGCTTGGAACGGGGCATCGTCGCCGCCGGGCGAATGGTGCTGTTCATCGTATTCGCCGCTGCGCTGACGTTCACTACGCCGCCGGATCAGCTGGCGCAAGGGCTCGGCAGCGTACTCTCGCCGCTGCGCCGACTGCGCGTGCCGACCGATCGCCTGGCTTTGATGCTGGGCATCGCCCTGCGGTTCGTGCCGACGCTGTTCGACGAGGCGGAGCGTATATGGCGAGCACAGGTGTCTCGCGGACTCGATCTGCGCTCCGGCTCGCTGCTGCGCAGAGCTCGCTTGCTCATCGCCTTGCTGATCCCGGTATGTGCGGGGGCGATCCGCCGGGCGCTAGCGTTGGCCGATGCGATGGAGTCGCGAGGCTATCGGATCGGCGCGCCTCGCACCTCGTATCGCACGTTCGGCTGGGGAGCTGCGGACACTGGCTTCGTCCTGTTGCTGCTCGTGCCGATCGTCGCTGTAGCGTTTGTGTAGGGAGGGTTCAGGCTGCCCTCAAAACAGGGCCTATGGTCACGGGATCGATCTTCCGATCGCTGTTGTCCCCAGATTTCTTGGTTGTTAACCGCATTAGCGGTTTAATTCCGGGGACTACACGCTTTCTGCAAGAAAGCGACTTCGTAAGCATAGACTACGCTTTCTGCAAGAAAGCGACTTCGTAAGCATAAGCTTCGCTTCTACAGATTCGATCCCGTTGTTCCGATCGCTGACCGATACTTGGTCAGCGATTTTGCGCGGGATTAGGGCGATGCTCGGCGGGCGGGCTAGATGAGGAAGCGGAGAAGGCGGGGGGCGTACTTTTGACATAGGTGTAAGGTATTAGTGCAGGAGAGAGCAAGTGATAGACAAAGTGCTGTGATTTCACGTAATATAATACGCTGACGCAGCGATCTCCAGTGTACCTTTGTTCCTTTAATCGCTGCTGTCAATCAGATGGCATGCTGCATCCCAGACATAATGAAGCGCACGAACCGGCAGGGGGGAGGGTAACCCTGCGGCACGTGCGCCTTGCGTGGCGGTGTCTATCCATGTTGCCTATGCATCTGGCCAATGCTTATGGAGGTTCGATCATCATCGTATTGTCGTCCTCCCACATACTGGAGGTTCGACCATCATCGTATTGTCGTCCTCCCGCATACTGGAGGTTCGACCGCCATCATGCTGCCTTACCTGCGTACTGGAGGTTGTGCGCGTAGAGATCGCTTCAGTGTTCTGATGGAAGAAAGTAACGCGCCAGCACCTGCAGTTGCGGGCTAGCCGGATGCCAGGCCAACTGGTCGGCCAAGTCCAACGCACGCTCGGAGTAGGCGGCGACCTGCGCATGGCAGCGGGCGATGGCAGAGCTGGCCGCGATCTGCGCGATCACGTCGTCAAATGCTTGCGGATCCGCTTCCGGGCCAAGGGCACGGATGGATACCGACAGCTCCGGGTCCTCCAACGCGTAGAGAACAGGCAACGTAATGTTGCCGTTGCGCAGATCGGCTCCGGCCGGCTTGCCGAGCGATGCTTGCGGCGTTGTGAAGTCCAGCACATCGTCGCGGATTTGGAAGGCGAGGCCAAGCGCTTCGCCGAACTGGTACAGCAGTTCCGATGTGCGGTTATCCGCATTGCTCGCATCAGCTCCCGCTTGCAGGCACAATGCCAGCAGCAGGGCAGTTTTGCGTCTGGTCTTATCCAGGTAGAGCTCCATCGACAGATCGAAGTTGAAGCGGTTGTGCAGCTGATGGTACTCGCCGATGCAGAGCTCCGATACGTCGGCGAGCGGCTCGGAGCGGCGCTGCTGACTGGCGTCCGGCTCTCGCTCGGGGACGCCCTCGGTTGCCCACTCCATCACCCGCGCCATCATGTAATTGCCCGTCAGCACCGCGGTTGGGATGTCGGTGAGCTTGTGCAGCGTCGGCGCGCCCCGGCGGCAGTCGGCTTCGTCGATAATATCGTCATGGATCAGCGAAGCCATGTGGATGTATTCGGCGATTGCCGCCGCCTTCAGGACAGGGCGGCGGCGCATCAGCTTGCCGAAGCGGCTGCCGACGATGACCAGCAGCGGGCGCAGCCGCTTGCCCCCGGCATCGATCAGGTGAAGGACGCCGGAGCGGACGACAGAGTCGGCGTCCAACTCGCGATCGGTGAGGATGACCTCGCGCAGCGTCGTATCGATAACTTGCAGGTCGATGCCTAATTGCTCGTGCAGTTTTGCCATGGCTGGACGCCTCCTTTGTTGCTCCGGCTGCTCGCGCCGCTTAAGGCGCACGACTGTGCAGAATGGCCGCGATCTCTCGCCGCCGCCTGCCTACCGCTCGAATGCCTGCGCGCCTTAGGCGCACTGTCTGTGCAGAACGGCGACGATCTCTCGCCGCCGCCTGCCTACCGCTCGAATGCCTGCGCGCCTTAGGCGCACTGTCTGTGCAAAACGGCGACGATCTCTCGCCGCCGTCTGCCTAGCGCTTGAATGCTCGCGCCGCTTAGGCGCACTGTCTGTTCAGATAAGCGGCGATCTCCCGCCGCTGCTCCGCATACAGCGCTTCGACCGGGCGGCCTCGCAGCAGCTGCAGCTGCATCCGCTTCTGCAGCGGCGCGAGCAGCTGCAGGAGCTTCCACTCGCGGCGGCGGGACGCGAGGCGATACAGCAGGCCGCTCAGGTAGTCGCCGTCGAGGATGCTGCGCGTCAGCGAGGCATTGTCCCGGACCGCCAGCTGCGCATGCTTGAGGATCGCCAGCCGGATGAGGATGCAGCAGGCCAGGATGGTCACCTTGCGGCCATGCTCGAGGCCGCTTTGCTGCAAGATCGCCGAGATATCCGCCCACGGCACCGCATCGGCGGTGAGCGGGATATCGACCGACGGCTCCATCTGACTCTGCAACAGCCGGAGCGCTTCGTGGATCAGCAGGGTTGTCATCGTTCTCACACTCCTTGGCGGCCCGGGAAGGCCGGCATAGTCCAGTTAGATATCTTAGTCCGTATAGATATACCAGCGCCGGACCAGCGGGAGGCGGCGCCATACACGCTTGAGCCACGGATACACATAGTAGTCGAGGCCGAACATGCTGCCCGAGCCGCCGATCAGCGCGATCCCGGCTGCCATGTACCAGAGCATCTCGTAAGGGGCCATCCCGGAGATCCACACCATCGCGCCCATCCCTACGGATACGACGGCGGCCGGCGCGGTGAACAGTCCGGCGATCAGCAGCAGTCCGACGATCAGCTCGGCGCCGACCATTGCCGCCTGGAAGATGTACGCCAGCGCATTGAAGCTGCCGTCGGCGTTGAAGAACATCAGCCCCATCGACCAGTCGACGATCGATTGGACGAAGTCCGGCACCGGCAGCGCCGAGAGGGCGGTCTCGGTATGGGCAGAGGCCGCGGATACCGCATCGGCCGCTCCGCCGCTTACGCTCGCTCCGGAGACGCCGTCTGCCGCCTGGGCCGGGATGAGGAAGATATGTCCGGGATCGTCGAAGATCTTGAACATCTTATCCCAGCCCTGCTTGAACCACATCCACCCGGCCAGCAGCCGCAGCGGCACGAGCCAGAAGTTCGGCGAGCGCTTGGCGAAGTGTCCGCCCAGGAAGCTCCGATTGTTGCGTACATGGACAAATTCATGAAGGAGATAATGATACACTTTGTTGAAGCCGCACACCTGGAACAGATAGACCATGTTGATCAGATGCTTGACAGCCATCGCCGGCAAGCCGCTCAGCTTGAACATCTTCCCTGGCAGGCCGACATTGGCGACGCCATAGCGGCTGCCGATGCACACCATCGTGCCGTGGAACGTAGGTCGGTACGTTTTCTTCTTCGTATTCAGGAATTCCGACGCAATGTTGTGGGCGATGACGGGGGCTGCCAGCTCCGCGTTTTCGACCATCTGCGGCACAGGGTTCGTAGCCCCCTCAGGGATATAGAAGATGTTGTCGCCGACAACATACACATTTTCGTGTGCCGGGACTTGCAGTTTGTCGTTGGTGAGGATGCGACGCCGGCCCTTCTGCTCGACATCGAGCTCGCCGACCAGATCGGCGCCCTCGACGCCAGCGGTCCAGATGACCGTCCGCGAGGCGATGTCCTCGCCGCCGACGGTGACGCCGCGCGCCTTCACCTCGGTTATTTTGGCGCCGGTCGAGATCTGGACGCCCATCTTGCGCAGTCGCTTCTCGGCCTTGTTGATCAGCGGCTGCGGCAGGATGGGGAGGATGCGGTCCATCATGTCCGCGACATGGAGCGAGACCTCCTCCGGATCGACGTGGAATTCCTTGCACAGCTCTTGCGTATACTCCGCCAGCTCGCCGATCATCTCGACGCCGGTGAATCCGCCGCCGACGACGACGAAGGTGAGCATCTCCTTGCGGGCTTGCGGATCGTATTCCTTGATTGCGCTGCGGAACATATGCCCGACATGCTCCTTGAGGCGCACTGCATCCTCATAAGACCATAAGGTGAGCGCGTGCTCGTCTGCGCCGGGGATGCCGAAGAAGGTCGGCTTGCTGCCCGTCCCGATGACCAGATAATCGTAGGTGTAGGTTTGCTTTTGTCCCTGCAGCGTCCGGGCGTCAAAGTCGATATCGCCGATATGGTCGAGCACGACATTGACATTGCGGAAGCCCGAGAAGATTTTTTTGAGGTCGATCTTGATCGAATCCTCTTCGACGCGACCGGCTGCAACTTCGTGCAGCTCGGTCAACAGGGTATGGAACGGCTTGCGGTCGATAAGCGTGATGGATACGTCGCGACGTTTGCGCAGACGGTTAGCGAGCTTTTTGGCGGTTAAGACGCCGCCGTAGCCGCCACCGAGGACGATGATCTGTTTCATGGCGTTTGCCCCCTTGCGGGTGTAGTGGTAGTCATTGGAGTCGATCGGGCGTTACTTGGCGCTGGCCAGCGCTTCTTGGGCCAGCTCGACGAAGCTGTTGACATGGATGGATACGCCGGCGATTGCATCGGTCTTGCCATCTTCAGCGCGGTAGACGATTTTTGCCGGGTCTTGGACCTCGAGCAGATATTGCTCCGCGTTGTGCGCTTGCTCATGCCATTCCGCTTGTGCGCCGCCATTGGCGACCATGCCGTATTCGCCGGATGCCGAACGGGTCACTTTGTCAGTGCCGCCGTCTTTGTGCTCGCCATTCCAGCTGACCGCTGCGATCTTGCCGTTGATGACCGTCACAGTGACGTTTTCTTTCCAGCCCGAACTTTCGGCGAATTCTGCAGCCTCGGCGCGATAGGTGCCGTCTTTGTAAGGTCCGACTTCGGTTGGTCCGGCAGCGAGCGCTTTATTGACCAGCTCGGAGAAGCCTTCTACACCGATCGACACGCCCGAGACAGCGTCGGTTTTGCCTTCGTCGTTCAGGTTGAGACCGTCTGCGCTTTGCTCTGCGATGAGGTAAGCTTCCATTTTGGCTGCTTGCTCATCCCATTCGGCTTGCGCGTTGCCGTTAGCTACCATGCCGTAAGCACCGGTTTTCGACGAAGTTTTTTTGTCGAGGCCACCATCTTTATACAGTGCGTTCCAGTCGACCTTCGTAATTTTGCCGCCTTCGACTGTCAAGGCGACGACTTCCTTCCAGCCCGACTTCTCGGAATATTCGCCTTCGGCGTAGTAGGCGCCATCGGCCAGTCCTGTCGTTTCATTATCGACTGTCTTCTCCGGGGTAGTGGTGGCTGGTTGCTCGGCAGGTGGAGATGCCGGATCCTTCGGCTCGTTTGCGCCGCCGCAGCCGGCGAGCAAGGCGAGTACGAGAGTCGAGACGACAATACCGATCCATGTTTTTTTCATAGCTGAACCCTCCAAGTTAATATGTGTTGTGAATTGTTTCACATATATACCATACCTCATTTTTCCGGACTTGGTTGTGAAAGAAATCACTTTATTGCGTTTTTTTTCGTTGTGTGAGGGGGCCTAGTGAAGCACGCCGATTCTACCCGACGAAAGTCATCTCACCGAGGGGACCAACTCTCCGTGTAGCCCGGATGCCTGCATATAGCGAAATCGGTGTGTTAAGTTTTTAGAGTGCAATAAGACCGAGAGCGTTAGGTGGATTTTTTTGGCGCGCTTCTCGGTGGGAGGGAGCTAATCTATAGTTTTTATAGGAAGTATATTTAATTTTTTAAGGATAGTGGAAGGAAAAACGGTTATGCGCTATTGACGCCGAACTGTTTTGTGGGTAAAGTTAGTTTCGGAATAACAAACAAGAAAACAAAACTATCATTTGTTTGGTTGAGCGTTCGAGCTTGCGAGGTGCTGATCTGAACAGAAGCAAGCATAAACAAGCAGCAATCGCTAATTCCTGTAATAATGTGTATACTGGACAAGGTATGCATGATGACAGTTTTGTTCGAGGATGGGTGTAGCCATGAGGAAAAAAGTAACGCTGCAAGAAATCGCCGATCTGGTCGGCGTATCGAAATTCGCCGTCTCTCGCGCGCTAAGCGCCAAGCCCGGCGTCAGTCCGCAGACAAGAGAGACGATCCTGAAGGCGGCCGGGCAGCTCGGCTACTTTAAGCAGCCCGAACAGGCATCCTCCAAATCCGAGGCGTGGCGGCCGCATAACGTCGAAAAGGGGACAATCGTCGTATTGTTCCCGAACGTAAGGTATCAAAATCGTGAATCGATGTACTGGGGACCGGTGTTTGAGGGCATCACGGCCCGCCTCAATCAGAACGGCATGGACATCCTGACGGTCACAGAGCCTTCCGGCGACAACCTGTTCAGTCTCCTCAACCCTGGCGCGATTCGCGGCATTATTACGATCGGAGCGGTCTCGACGCAGATTTTGCTCGATATCGGCGAGCTGCATATTCCGACCGTTATGGTCGATCACGACGACCCGGCCTTCCGGTGCGACACCGTGTTCGTGGATAACTTTCATGATATGAGACAATTGATGATTCGTATGATCAGCAAGGGATACCGATCCTTTCAGTTCGTCGGTCATGTCCAGGACGCGCTCAGCTTTCAGCTGCGCTGGCTAGCGTTCAAGGCGGCGCTGGAGGAGCATGATATTCCGCTGGCGCAGGAGCCGCTGTTGATCGGACCTTATGCCTACGATATGTACGAGATGATGCATCACTATACCGTCGAGGAGCTGCCGGAGGTTTTTGTGTGCGCGCATGATGCCAACGCCTCGTACCTGATCATCGAGCTGGCCAAGCGAGGGATCCGGGTGCCCGAGGATTGCGTCGTCACCGGCTTCGACAACACGGTGCAGGATCAGCCGATCATGGCGACGGTCCACACCGACAAGGAGTGGATCGGCATACGCGCCGTCGATCAGCTGCTGTGGCGATTGGAATATCCCGACGGCAGCCCCGAGCGCAAGCTGATATCCGGCGAGCTGATCATGCGGGAGCAGTACGGCCGCAAGCCGGTCAGCCAATAGAGACAGATGCAATCGCCTTCTTCGCCCTGGCGCGAGGAGGGCTTTTTGCTGTGAGCGCGGGAAGGGCGCGGAGACGGATTTGCTCCAGTAGTTTTGACCTAACGGACAGCCTGTGATAACAAAAACAATAAAATAACAAAAACAAACAAAAACATATAAAACGTTGACGTAAATTTAGCTCCGTGTTATTATCTTTTTGTGATCATTATCCAGCCTTTTCCTGATCATGAATCTCGTGGATAGCGTTCGTTTTTTAAAAGGGGGTTGTAAGCGTTTGCGATGTTGATTGAAGCGGCTTCACTATCGGGGACGGTATCGTAACCCAATCATTTATTTAGGGGAGGAAGGCAACAATGAAATCGGTAAAATGGCTTTTGTTAGTTATGTTAGCGCTTACAATCGTGGTGGCAGGCTGCAGCAGCGGCAATAGCACGGAGACGACGACTCCGCCGGCAGAGAAGGAGACGCCTAAGGAAGAGACGCCAAAAGAGGCAGAACCCGAGCCGGAGCCAGAGCCGGAAAAGCCTGCGCTTAACCTGAACGGCCGCACGATTCGCGTCGCTGCCTGGTGGGACGACAAGCCCAAGGGCGAGACCGCAGACGAGATTGCCCGTCTGGAGAAAATGGCCGAGCTTGAGCAAGCGTATAATTTTACGTTCGAATTCATCAACATCCCCTTTGAAGAATACATGGACAAATTCACGACCTCCGTCCTATCGGGCGAGCCATTCGCCGATGTCGCCATCATGGAGTATAAGCGAGCCGCCGTCCCGGTCAAGTCCGGACTGGTGCTGCCGATCAGCGAGTTCACAGCCGCCGACAGCGACATCAACAACGACGGTCGCCTCGTCCGCAAGCTGCCTCCGCTCGGCGGCGACGAGTATTCCTTCTCGTCTCCCGGCGTCTCCATCGTAGGCATCCACTACAACCGCGAGATCTTCAACCAGCTGGGCTTGCCTGATCCGCAGGATCTGCTCGATAGCGGCGAGTGGACATGGGATAAGTTCCTCGAGATCGCCAAGAATGCCACGCGCGACACCAACAATGACGGAACGCCCGACACGTACGGCTATTCCGGATGGGCGGCGGACACGGCGCGTCACTTCGCAGCGGCCAACGGCATCGCCTTCGTCGATGGCAATACGATGACGGATAACTCGACTGATCCGAAGACGATCGAAGCGCTCGAGTTCGTCAACCGCCTCTACAACACCGAGAATGTCGTCAAGGTGAAGTCCGGCAATCCGATGGACTGGAATGAGACGAATACGTTCAAGGATGGCGATGTCGCGATGTCGCTGCAATATGACTGGAATATCGGCGATCTGAGCTTCGAAGCCGGGGTCGTGCCGATCCCGGCAGGACCGAACTCGGACGGCAAGCATACGTTCGCCAACACGGCGCTGAACGGCTGGTTTATCCCCAAAGGGGTCGAGAACCCCGCCGACGTCTACCGCATCTTCGAAGAGATGCGCGATGTCCCGACGACCGAGGAGTATGTTGGTCAGGACTGGCTCGAAGGCCGCTACAAAACCGAACGCGATATCCAGATCGCGCTGGACAAAATCAATGGCACCGGGCTGATCTCGATCGAGGAGGGCGTGCCGGATCATCCGTTCTTCGCCATCATGGATGAGATCATCATCCAGAAGCAATCCGTCACAGCAACGGTCGAGAGCCACAAGCAAGCGGCACAGGATGCGATCGCCAATCTCGGCAGTTAATCGAACGTCGAATGCGGAAGGGTGTGCAGCCATCGCACACCCTTCCTCTCCTTGCGGCCAGGCACGAGACATGGCCGCGTCGCAGACGCTTGGAAGATGACCGAAGAGGAGGTCTGGCACTTGAGAAAAACGCGTCGATCGGTTCGGGCTCTTATGGCAGGAATATGCTTTATACTGGCGCTTGGCGTCCCGGCCACCACCTCGAATCTGAAGGCCGAAGAACAGCAGCAGCTCGCGTCCCAAGAGGGACAGACACGGATGGACTCCGACAGCTTGTTCGCGATGATCATGCAAGGCAACAGCTACGCCGACTATGCGGCCGCACACGCGGAGGCTGCCGTGCCGGAGCGGGAGCTCGTCATCGAGGCGGCGGATTACGAGCGCATCGAGGGCGAGGGCTTCCGGACCGCAGAGCGCTTGGAAGGGATGGACGGCACCGCTCTTCTGACCGGAGAGCAGGGCCAAGTGGAGTGGAAAGTGAGTGTCCCGCAGACGGGACGTTATCATATATCCATGCTCTATTACCCTGTGGAGGGCAAAAGCTCGGGAATCGTCCGCAGCCTGCTGATCGACGGCGAGGTGCCCTTCGAGGAAGCGGCCTACCTGCAGTTCGACCGGATCTGGGACAACGAGCGGAGCGAAGTGCAGCGGGATAATCGCGGCAATGAGCTGCGGCCGCGGCAGCAGGAAAATCCGGGCTGGCGGGAGGCGCTGTTTAAGGATTCGGAAGGGTACTATGAGGAGCCGTTCCAGTTCTACCTGACGGCTGGCGAGCACACGCTGACGCTGCTGTCGCAGCGCGAGCCGATGGCGATCCGCCAGCTCAAGCTGTTCCATCAACCGCAGGCTGCGCCTTATGCAGAGGTGCAAGCGGCGGCTGGGCATCAGGGGACGAAGGGCGTGCGGGTCGTCGTGCAGGGCGAGGCCGCGACGGCCAAGTCGTCGCCGACACTCTATCCGCAGATCGAGCGGTCCTCGCCGGCGGTCTATCCGTACAGCCCGTCAGAGACGCGGGTCAATACGATCGGCGGCTACAACTGGAGGCTGCCCGGCGAGTGGATCGAATGGGAATTCGAGGTGCCGGAGTCGGGCCTGTACCATATCGGCTTTAAGGTGCAGCAGAACTTCGTAAGGGGCATCTACTCGACCCGTCGGCTGACCATCGACGGCGAGGTGCCGTTCCGCGAGATGGAGCGGGTGCCGTTCCGCTATGCGAGCGACTATCGCACCGACGTAATGGGCGATGACGAGCCTTATCTGTATTACCTGGAGGCCGGTCGGCATGTGCTGCGGCTGGAGGCGACGCTGGGCGAGTTCGCCGAGCTGATCCGCCAGGTCGAGGAGAGTCTGTATCAGCTCAATGCGATGTACCGCAAGATCCTGATGATCACCGGCGCGGCGCCGGACCAGTTCCGCGACTACCGGATCGAGCAGCAGGTGCCGCAGCTGCTCGAGACCTTCGCCGCCGAGAGCGAGCGGCTCAAGGCGATCAGCGCCGAGCTGCGACGGCTCTCCGGGGGCAGCGGCGACTCGGAGGCGCTGCTGAAGACGATGTATACCCAGCTCGACGAGATGGTCGACGAGCCGCACACGATCCCGCGTCGCCTCGGCGCTTACAAGGCCAACACGGGCGGCCTCGGCACCTGGCTGCTGACGGCGCGCGAGATGCCGCTGGAGATCGACGAGCTCTACGTCGTCTCGCCCGATCAGAAGCTGAAGAGGAAGGGAGCCGGCTTATGGGCCGGACTGCGCCATGAGCTGTCGACCTTCGCCTACTCCTTCTTCATCGACTACAACCAGATCGGCAATGTCGCCAGCGGCGACGAGGAGCGCTCGATCACAGTCTGGATCGGCAGCGGCCGCGACCAGGCCAACACGCTGAAGGCGATGATCGACGATACGTTCACGCCGCAGACCGGCATCTCGGTCAATCTGAAGCTCGTGCAGATGCATACGCTGCTGCCGGCGACGCTGGCCGGACAAGGGCCGGATGTGGCGATGCAGATCGGCAACGACATCCCGGTCAACTATGCGATGCGGAGCGCGGTGGCAGATCTGGCTCAATTCAGCGACTTCGCGGAGGTCGCCGAGCGGTTCCGGCCAAGCGCGATCGTGCCGTATCAGTACGAGGACGGCGTCTATGCGCTGCCAGAGACGCAGACGTTCAACATGCTGTTCTATCGCAAGGACATCTTCAACGAGCTGGGCATGACCGTGCCGCAGACGTGGGAGGAGATCGCGCGGCTGTTCGCCATCCTGAACAAAAACCAGATGAGCTTCGGCATGCCGCTCGTCCTGCAGCCGCAGTATCCCGGGGAGAACATCCCGCCCAACTCGCTGTACGCCTCGCTGCTGCTGCAGAACGGCGGCCAGTTCTACCGCGACGGCGGACGCGCCTCCGACCTCGACTCGAAGATCGGCATCGAGGCGTTCAAGACATGGACCGAGCTGTATACGGACTACAAGCTGGAGCGCGAGTTCGATTTTGCCAACCGGTTCCGCACCGGGGAGATGCCGGTCGGCATCGCGGACTATACGACGTATAACCAGCTCACCGTATTCGCGCCGGAGATCCGAGGCCTCTGGGGCTTCGCGCCGGTGCCGGGCACCGTGCAGCCGGATGGCTCGATCGACCGTTCGGTGCCGAGCGGCGGCAGCGCCACCGTGTTGATGCAGAGCGCCGAAGACAAGGATGCTGCCTGGGAGTTCATGAAGTGGTGGACGAGCGATGAGGTGCAGGTCGCCTATGGTCGCGAGATGGAGAGCCTGATGGGCGCTGCCGCCCGCTACCCGACGGCCAACATCCGGGCGCTCGACAGCCTGCCCTGGCCCGTCAACGATTACGATCAGCTGAAGCGCCAATTCGAGTGGGTGAAGGGCATCCCGGAGGTACCGGGCGGCTACTTTACCGGCCGTCATCTGCTGAACGCCTTTTATTCGGTCGTCGTGAACAGCGAGGATCAATATGTGGTCGGCATCCGCGTCCCGGGTAAGAAGGCCGAGCCGCGCGAGACGATCGTTGAATATGTCGCGTTTATGCACGAGGAGATCCGGTCAAAACGCAAAGAGTTTGGACTTCCGCAATAAGGAGGGATCAGCATGTCCGAAGTCATCGTCCGCCGGCAAGAGGGGAAGACGGACGGTCCGAAGCCCGGCAGTCCGCGCGACACCTGGTGGAGTCTCAAGAAAAAAGCACTCGTCGTCAACAAGCATGCCTACGTGCTGATGGCCCCTTACATGATCCTGTTCGGCATGTTCACCGTGCTGCCGGTCGTGATGTCCTTGTTCATCAGCTTTACGTACTTCAATATGCTGGAGATGCCGACCTTCATCGGCTGGCAAAACTATGCCCGGCTGTTCCTGGAGGACGATATCTTCCTGATCGCCGTCAAAAACACGCTGCTGTTCGCGGCGATTACCGGCCCGCTTAGCTATGTGGCCTGCTTTGTGTTCGCCTGGATCATCAACGATATGCGGCCCAAGGTGCGCGCCTTCATGACGCTTGTCTTCTACGCGCCGTCGATCTCGGGCAACATCTTCTTCATCTGGCAGATGATCTTCTCGGGCGATCGCTACGGCATCGCCAACGGCTTCCTGATCCGCTGGGGCATCATGCTCGAGCCGATCCAATGGCTGAAGACCGAGATCTACATTCTGGCGATCATCATCCTCGTGCAGCTCTGGCTTAGTCTGGGCACCGGCTTCCTGGCGTTCATCGCCGGCTTGCAGACCGTCGACAAGACGTTGTACGAGGCGGGAGCGGTGGACGGCATCCGCAACCGCTGGCAGGAGCTGTGGTTCATCACCTTGCCATCGATGCGGCCGCAGCTTATGTTTGGCGCCGTCATCCAGCTCACCACCTCGTTTGCCGTCGCCGACGTCTCGATCCAGCTGGCCGGCTTCCCGAGCGTCAACTATGCGGCCGAGACGATCGTCACGCATCTGATGGACTTTGGCACCATCCGCTTCGAGATGGGCTTCGCCTCCGCCATCGCAACGGTGCTGTTCGCCCTGATGGTCGGCACCAATCTGATCGTCCAACGACTTCTTCGGAGGGTGGGCCAATGAGTGTACTGAATCTATCCTTCCGCATGCGGAAAAAAAAGGTCAACCGCTCGCTCGGCGGCAACCTGATGATGTTCCTGTTCCTGGCGGTCACCGGCGCCTTTATGGCGTTGCCGCTCGTGTACGCGATCAACGCGGCGTTCAAGCCGCTCGACGAGATCTTCCTGTTCCCGCCGACGTTGTTCGTGCGCAATCCGACGCTGGATAACTTCGTCGATCTGGCCGCCCTGCTGGGCAACTCCTGGGTGCCGTTCTCCCGGTATATCTTCAACACCGTCTTCATCACCGCGATGGGTGTCGTCGGCCATGTGCTGTTCGCCTCGGCGGCGGCCTATCCGCTGGCCAAGATGAAGTTCCCGGGCAAGAACCTCCTGTTCACGATCGTCGTCCTCGCGCTCATGTTCGCGCCGCAGGTGACGGCGATTCCGAACTATATGATCATGTCGTGGATCGGCTTCATCGACACGTACTGGGCGGTTATTATCCCGGCTTTTGCCTTCCCGCTCGGGCTGTATCTAATGAAGCAATTTATGGAGCAGATCCCGGATGCCCTCATCGAAGCGGCCAAGATCGACGGCGCCTCCGAATACCGCATCTTCTGGCAGGTGGTCATGCCCAACGTCAAGCCGGCTTGGCTGACGCTGATGATCCTGCTGTTCCAGATCCTGTGGGGCACCGAGGGCAACGGCTTCATCTACAGCGAGGAGCTAAAAACGTTGCACTTCGCCACCAATCAGATCATCCAGGGCGGCATCGCCCGGGCCGGGGTCGGCGCGGCGGTCGCGCTCATCCTGATGAGCGTGCCGATCACCCTGTTCATATTCTCGCAGAGCCGGATCATCGAGACGATGGCCACCTCCGGCATGAAGGATTAGGGGGGACGCCAAGTGAGAAAGCTGCTGACCTGCTTTATCGTCCTGGCGCTGATCGCCTCGTCTCTGCCGCTCGTCGCGGGGGCGACACAGACGCCGTATGAAGCGTATACCTACAATTATTACAGCGATGCCGTGCCGCTGCCGGCGCCCTTCGCCCCGGAGCGTCAGGTGTCGGGCGAGGAGCTGGGCGCGGGAGCGTTCCGCGATCCAGCCGACGTCTTCGTCACCGCCGACGGCACGATCTACATCCTCGACAGCGGCAATCATCGCCTGCTGCGCACCGGCGGAGACTGGCGGAGGGCGGAGAGCATCGCGTCCTTCGCCAACGAAGGACGCGAGGATACGCTGCGCAACCCGCAAGGGCTGTTCGTCAACGACGAGCATACGATCTATATCGCCGATACCGACAACAATCGGATCGTCGTGCTCTCGCCCGAGGGCGAGCTGCTGCGCATCGTCGCTTCGCCGGAGTCGGAGGTGCTGCCGGAGGGCTTCGTCTTCACGCCGGTCAAGCTGACCGTCGATGATGCCGGCCGGATGTTCGTCGTCGCCAGAGGCGTCTACGAGGGGCTGATGCAGTTCGACGAGCACGGCGTCTTTATCGGCTATGCCGGCACGATCAATGTGCGGCAGACGTTCGCCGACCGGATCTGGCGGATGCTGGCGACCCGGGAGCAGCGGTCGCGGATGCAGCTGTTCATCCCGACCGAGTTTTCCAATGTGGATATCGATACTCGGGGCTTCGTGTTCGCGACCAACATCGATACCTACTCGCAGACGCCGATTCGCAGGCTGAATCCGTCGGGGCAGGATGTGCTGAAGCGATTCGGCTATCACCCCGTCATGGGGGATGTCCGCTACCGCTCGTTCGGCAACAACTCCGGCCCGTCGCGAATGACGGATATCAAGGTGCTGGATGGCGGCATATATGTGGCGATGGACTCGTACCGGGGCCGTCTGTTCGCCTACAACGACGAGGGACAGCTGCTGTATGCCTTTGGTGGCAAGGGGACGCAGCTTGGTCTGTTCAATACCCCGGTCGCCGTCGAGCGGCTGGGGGAGCGGCTGCTCGTACTCGATCGGGGCAAAAATGCGCTCGTCGTCTTCGCGCCGACGCACTTCGGCCGCACTGTGCACGAGGCGACCACGCAGCGCTATCTCGGCAACGACGCCGAGGCGGTGGCGCAGTGGGAGGAGGTGCTGCGGATCAATGCCAACTACGACCTCGCCTACCTGGGCATCGGCAAGTCGCTGCTCATGGAGCGCAAAAACAAGGAAGCGATGACCTACTTCAAGCTCGGCATGGACCGCAAATATTATTCGCTTGCCTTCAAGCGGCATCGCAGGGAGGTCATGCAGGCACATTTCGGCACCTTCATGACGACTGTCGCGATCCTCGTCGTCGCGCTGGTCGGCTGGCTCATCTTCAGAAAAGTAAGGGCAAGGGGGAAAGCGCATGAAGCCGGAGCATTATAAATTCCCGTTCCATGTCATGCTGCATCCGTTCGACGGCTTCTGGGATCTGAAGTACGACGACAAGGGCAAGGTGAGGGTCGCCGCGATCATCGTCGCGCTGCTCGTGCTGAGCACGGTGCTGCAGCGGCAATTCGCCGGATTTATGGTCAATTACAACGATCCGCGCTATCTGAACAGCCTCGACGATCTGATCTATACGGTGATGCCGTTCCTGCTGTTCTGCATCGCCAACTGGTCGATTACGACGCTTATGGAGGGCGAGGGCAAGTTCCGCGAGATTATTCTGGCGACTGCTTACGCGCTGCTGCCGCTCGTGCTCATCAACCTGCCGATGACCTTCCTCAGCCGGCTGATGACGATGGAGGAGTCCGCGTTTTACTATCTTGCCACCGGGATCGGCGTCGTCTGGTGCGGCTATCTGCTGTTCGTTGGCATTATGACGGTTCATCAATATACGGCGACCAAGACGGTTATTACGCTCGGGATGACGGTCGTGGCGATGGGCATCGTCGTTTTCCTCGGTACGCTGATCTTCAGTATGGCCGGTCAGATTTTGTATTTCTTCTATAATATTTACCGAGAGCTGGTCTTTCGGATGTAAAGGGGGCGGCAGCCATGAACAAATCGATCCGACGCTATGTGGTGTCGGCCGGCGTCATCCTCGTCTGCGCGGGGGCGCTGCTCATCTTCCTGATCAATCGCGGTGTGCCGGCGGTCGATGTCAGCGCCTATGTGCCGGTCGCCGCCGAGGCGGTGCAGACGAGCGAGCTGAAGCTCGGCGCGGGCGACCCCCGGCTGCAGGGCATGCGGCTGGCGGCCCAGACCGAGGCGCTGTCGCTCTATTACCATCCGGAGACGACCGAGTTCGCCGTTCTGGATCGCCGCAGCGACAAGCTGTGGCATAGCAATCCGGCAGAGCGCGAGGCGGATCCGATCGCCACGCCATACGAAAAGGAGACCCTCGGCTCGCAGTTCACGCTGACATTCCGCGACCAGATGGGGAGGATCACGACCTTCACCAATGCCAAGGAAAGCGTCGCTCGCGGCCAATTCGAGGCAGAGGCGATCGAGGGCGGCTTCCGCGTCACCTACACGCTCGGCGATGCGGAGCTGGGCATCGATGCGCTGCCCAAGTTCATCAGTGCGGCGCGTATGGAGGAGCGGGTGCTCTCGCAGCTCGATGAGGCGCAGGCCAAGTACGTCAGCGCGCGCTATCTGCCGAAGAAGGACGACCCCGAGACGCTGGAGCGGCTCGACACCGCCGTTGCCCGCGATCTCGTGCTGAAGCGGATGATCGCCGCTTTTGAGGAGGCGGGGTATACGGCCGAGGATCTGCAAGCGGACAATGAAACGGCCGGTATCGGCGGCGGCGCCGTCGTCGATCGTCCCCGCTTCGTCATCCCGCTCCATGTGCGGCTGGAGGGGGAGACACTGGTCGTCACGGTGCCCTCGGGCGAGATCGAGGAGCATCCGGACTACAAGCTGCGGATGCTGAATCTACTCGGCTTCTTCGGCGCTGCCGGTCCAGACGAGGAGGGCTATATGCTCGTCCCCGACGGCACAGGCAGCCTCATCTATCTGAACAACGGCAAGCTGTCGCAGGAGCTGTACGCCCAGCGGGTCTACGGACAGGACGAGAATGACAACATCCGCCGTCGCGGCCAGATCGCCGAGTCGGTGCGGCTGCCGGTATTCGGCATCAAGAGCGGAGACTACGCCTGGTATGCGACGATCGAGCAAGGCGACGCGATCGCGACGATCCAGGCGGACATCGCTGGCCGCAACAACAGCTACAATCAGAACTTCGCCAGCTTCGCCCTGCGCGGCGAGGACTTGCTGGAGCTGTACAAGGGCACAACCGTCGAGGAGATCCAGCTGCTCACGGAGGAGCGGTACGCAGGCGACCTGACGGTGCGCTATCACTTCCTCGCCGGGGAGGAGGCCGATTACTCCGGGATGGCCCGCCACTACCGAAGCGAGCTGGAGCGCCGTGGCGTGCTGACGCCGCTGACCGGGGAGGATCGGCTGCCGATGTTCGTCAGCGTGCTCGGCGCGATCGACAAGCGCAAGACCGTGCTCGGCGTCCCGTATCGCGGCCTGGTGCCGATGACGACGTTCGATCAGGCAGCCGACATCGCTGGCCGGCTGCAGGCCGACGGCGTACAGGCGATCGAGATGCGCTATCTCGGCTGGTTCAACGAAGGGCTGAGCCACGAGATCCCGGCGCGCGTCAAGATTGACGGCAAGCTGGGCGGGCGCTCCGATCTGCGCGAGCTCGCGGGCATGCTGGAGGCCGGCGGCGGCAGACTCTACCCGGATGTCGCCTTCCAGCATGTGTACCAGACGGATGGCAGATTCTCGCCGTCCGCCGACGCCGCCCGCTTCATCACGCGGGAGGAGGCGCTGCGCAATCCGTACAATCGGGCGCTTAATCGGATGGACCGCAATCTAGGCGATTATTACCTGCTGTCGCCGATCAAGCTGCCATATTATGTCGATCGCTTCCTGGACAGCTATGCCGACGTAGGCGTAGGCGGGCTGTCGCTGCGCGATCTCGGGGACAAGGTGCATGCCGACTATCGGGCCGGGCGCGTCGTCTTCCGCGAGACGGCCAAGACGATCGCCGAGGCGCAGCTGGCGAAGCTGTCCGAGCAACATCCCGAGCTGCTGCTCAGCGGAGGCAATGCATACGCGCTTGGTTACGCCGCCCGCTTCGTCGATGTGCCTGTCGGCACAAGCGGTTTTGGCATCGCGGACGAGACGGTGCCGTTCTACCAGATGGTGCTGCATGGCTACGCGGACTACGCTGGCGCAGCGATGAACCTGAGCGAGGAGCAGGATATGCGGCGGCAGCTGCTGCAGACGATCGAGCTGGGCGCCGCGCCGCATTATCTGTGGACGCACGAGCCGTCCTCGACGCTTAAGTTCACGCCGTACGACACGATGTATTCGACCTCTGCCGAGGACTGGTATGTGGCTGCGCTGGAGCTATACCAGCGCACAGCCGAGACGCTGGCGCCGCTGCGAGCGGTACGGATGGAGCAGCATCTGCGGCATGGCGAGGGCGTGAGCGAGGTGCGCTACGAGAATGGCGTCTCGCTGTACATCAACTATACGGATCGGCCGGTGACGGTCGAGGGCGTCGCCATCCCGGCGCAAGACTTCATAGTAGGCGGTGAGAGAGGATGAATGTGCGCAGATTAACGCTGTCGCAAAAACGCGCGCTCGTCGGCATTAGCTTTATCCTGCCCTGGCTGGTCGGCTTCGTGTTCCTGTTCGCGACGCCGCTCCTCCAGTCGGCGCGCTTCAGCTTCAGCAAGCTGAATGTCGCCCCGGGCGGCTACGAGCTGGAATTCACGGCCTGGAACAACTTCCGGCAGGCGCTCTACGTCGATCCAACCTTTAACCGCATCCTCACCGAATCGGTGGTGAACATGCTCTGGAGCGTGCCGATGATCCTGTTCTTTAGCCTGTTCTCGGCGGTGCTGCTCAATCAGAAGTTCAAGGGGCGCGGCTTGGCGCGGGCCGTCTTCTTCCTGCCCGTTATCCTCGCCTCCGGGGCGATCGCAGCCGCCGAGACGGCGGGGCTGATCAGCATGACCGGCAGCTCGCAGGTCGCCCAGGAGCTGGGCGAGGCGCAGAGCAGCTTCGACTCGATCTCGCTCGTCTTCATGCTCGACAGCGCCGGCTTCCCCGACTGGTTCATCGACTACATCGTCGATGGCGTCACCCGCATCTACGAGATCATCCGCAGCTCCGGCGTGCAGATCCTGATCTTCCTCGCCGCGCTGCAGTCGGTGCCGCCGGCGATGTACGAGGTGGCCAAGATGGAGGGCGCGACGCCGTACGAGTCGTTCTGGAAGATTACATTTCCGATGGTGAGCCCGCTCATCCTGACCAATATCATCTACACGATCATCGATTCGTTCGCCGACTCGCCGGTGACGCGCAAAATCTACGAGACAGCGTTCCAGGCGCAGAACTTCGGTCTGAGCGCCGCCATGTCGTGGCTCTATACCGGCATCGTCGGCCTCTTGCTGGTCGTCGTCGGCGTCCTGGTCTCCAGGCGAGTCTTCTATTATAACTAAACGAGAGGAGGGCGCCGGATGGAACGAATCGAGAGGCTCAAAAACGACGAAGCGCTCGTCTACCGACTGAACCGCGCTCGCAACACATCGCTCGAGTGGGGCTGGAAGCTGGTGCTGTACGTGCTGATCGCCGGCATCTCCTTCATCATCCTGATGCCGCTGCTGCGGCGTCTGTCGACGGCGTTCAAGGACCCGGTGGACATCTACAATCCGACGATCTACATGGTGCCGATCCACGTCACGCTGGACAATATCAAGCATGCGATGTCGATCCTGAACTATTGGCCGATGCTCGGCAACACGCTGCTGTTCGTGACGATCATGACGCTGTTGCAGGCGATCTCCTGCGCGCTGGCGGGCTATGGCTTCTCGCGCTTCACCTTCCCGGGCAACCGCGTGCTCTTCGGCTTGGTCGTACTGACGATCCTGATCCCGATGAATACGCTGATGGTGCCGATGTATCTGCACTTCCGCAGCTTCGATGTGCTGGGCATCCTGTCACTGTTCACCGGCAAGGACGGGGTCAATCTGCTCAATACGTATTGGCCCTCGATCATTACGTCGGCGACGGCCAACGGCTTGAAGTCGGGGCTGTACATCTATATCTTCAGCCAGTTTTTCCGCGGACTGCCCAAGGAGATCGAGGAGGCGGCGCTGATCGACGGCGCGGGCGCATACCGGACGTTTTTTACGATCATGCTGCCCAATGCGGTACCGGCGATCATGACGGTCATGCTATTCGCCTTCGTCTGGCAGTACAACGATACGTTCTATACGTCGCTGTTTATGAGCAATAGCGACCTGATGTCGGTCAACGTCGCCTCGCTGCCGGCCAATGTCAATCAGTATTTGCCGTCCTTGCTCGGACTTGGCAGCAACGCCGATATGCGGGCGGACCCGAATCATGTGGCGCTGATCGTCGACACCGGTATTTTGCTGGCGATTGCGCCGCTCATCGTGATGTATTTGTTCGTGCAGCGTTACTTTGTGGAGAGCGTCGAGCGTACAGGCGTCGTAGGTTAAGCTGGCGTTGATGCCAGCAGGAGACGATCGAGGAGGGGCTTATCGATGACAGAGGCCAGACCTTTCTTCAAGGGCATGACGTATGGCTGGGGCGCCCGGCGCGGCGCCTACAGGCAGACCTATGCGGCGGAGTCGCTGCAGCGGCTGGCGGAGACCGGCAGCGAGTGGATCGCGCTGTCCTTCTGGACGTACCAGGAGGACATCCATGCGACGACGATCCCGTTTGACTATGGCTATACGATGACGGATCGGGATATCGCCTGCTCGGTGCAGCAGGCGCGGGCGCTTGGGCTCAAGGTATGTCTGAAGCCGGTGGTCAACTCCCGCGACGGTCAGTGGCGCGCCTACATCGGCTTCCCCGACGGCGCGGCTGGGGCGCGTCAGTGGGAGGCTTGGTTCGCTTCCTATACCGACTTCATCTGCCACTATGCCGAGCTGGCGGAGGAGCTTGGCTGCGAGATGCTGTGCATCGGCTGCGAGATGGTCCGTACGGAGAAGCACGAGGAGAGGTGGCGCGAGCTGATCGCTCGCGTCCGCGCCATCTATACGGGACCGATCACGTACAATGCCAATCACGGCAAGGAGGAGGGCGTCGCCTGGTTCGACGCGGTCGACTACATCGGTACAAGCGCCTATTACCCGGTGGCCGATGGGCCGCAGGCGTCGCTCGAGACGATGCTGGCGCGATGGGCGGTGCAGGTACCAAGATTGGCGGCGCTCTCGCGCAGGTTCGGCAAGCCGATTATTTTCATGGAGATCGGCTGTCGGAGCGCGCGCGGCTGCGCGGCGATGCCATGGGACTTCGAGCATACGGAGCTGCCCCGGGATGCGGAGGAGCAGGCCAAGTTTTATCGTTCGGCGTTGCAGACGTTCTGGGAGGAGCCGTGGTTCGCGGGGTTTTTCTGGTGGGACTGGAGCGTGAGACTGTATCCGCTGGAGGCGGCGGGCGAGGATCGCGGATTCGACATCTACGGCAAGCCGGCTGGCGAGGTGCTCCGCGCGTACTATCGCGGTATTCCGGGCGACTCGGCGCTGGCGTGAGGGACAATGCGGCCAAAAAAAAGAAGCCCCCATAGGCTCCGTGCTGCGCGGTTATAGCAGGTTCATCTCGAGCGCTTGACGCTCCAGTTCGCCGGCGTGATTGCTCATGCAGTTGCAGTAATAATCCTTGCGGCAGATCGGACATGGGATGTTCAGCAGACGATTGACGCCGATCAGCTTCCAGTCGGGATTTTTGCTGAAGAACAGTCTGCATTTGGCTTGATTGGACAGGGTTGCGATATACTGGTACAGCCCGGTTTCCTCGTTGCGGTCAGAAGGTACAATATTTTTAATCACAAGTTTTGTAGACATAGTGTCCCACCTATACAAATAGATTTGCAAGTGCTTTGTAAGCATAACTTTTTTGAGGGTCCGTTGTCAATATAAGTCCAGCACTTATTGTTCCCCGATAACGCTTGTCTTATAATAGGTAGGACGATTTTTTTTTCGCACTATCGACAAGTAAGGAGCGTAAGTGATGTCCACTACAACGATCTTCCGCAATGACTGGGCCGAGCTGCTGCAGCCGGAGCTCGAGCAGCCGTATTACCAGGAGATGCGAGCCTATCTCGCCGCCGAATATCGGCAGCAGACGGTCTACCCGCCGATGCACGATATCTACAATGCGCTGCACTACACGTCCTATGCGGACACCCGCGTCGTCATCCTCGGCCAGGACCCGTACCACGGGCCGAAGCAAGCGCATGGGCTGAGCTTTTCAGTGCAGCCGGGCGTACGCACCCCGCCGTCGCTGCAGAATATCTACAAGGAGCTGGCCGACGATCTCGGCTGCCCGGTCCCGCCGCATGGCTCGCTCGTCGCCTGGGCGCGCCAGGGCGTGCTGCTGCTCAACACCGTGCTCACCGTACGGGGCGGCGCGGCCAACTCGCACAAGGGGATCGGCTGGGAGCGGTTCACCGATCGGGTGATCGGCGCGCTCAATGAGCGGGAGGAGCCGGTCGTGTTTATCCTGTGGGGCAAGCACGCCCAGGACAAGGCGTCGTTCATCGACCGCAAGCGTCATCACGTGATCGCGACGGCGCATCCGAGCCCGTTCGCCGCCCACCGCGGCTTCTTCGGCAGCCGGCCGTTCTCGCGTACCAACAGCTTCTTGCAGTCGATCGGCC
>NZ_BFBX01000083.1:72503-72646 GCF_003851045.1 Paenibacillus sp. 598K
CCGCGAGCCGATCGACTGGTGCATCCCTGCTAATCCGGCTGTGGCCGATCCCGATGCGGCTGCATCGGAGTCTGCGGCGGCCCGCGACGAGGACTGAGTCGGGGCGGCGAGCTAGCGTAGCTAGGAAATGTGCGAAATATCGC
>NZ_BFBX01000083.1:72766-103089 GCF_003851045.1 Paenibacillus sp. 598K
CGCACAAGTATCGCCGAATCCGCGGGGCGGCTCGGAAATGGGCGAAATATCGCACAAGTATTGCCGAATCCGCGGGTGCGGCTCGGAAATGTGCGAAATATCGCACAAGTATTCCCGAATCCGCGGGTGCGGCTCGGAAATGTGCGAAATATCGCACAAGTATCGCCGAATCTGCGAGTGCGGACTCGGAAATGGGCGAAATATCGCACAAGTATTCCCGAATCCGCGGGTGCGGCTCGGAAATGGGCAGGACGGCCCCCCACGATAACGATATGTCGTCGGGCTGCCGCCGTCTGATGGGCGCCGGCATCTGACTGCCGCGCGTCCCTCTGGACGCCAGATGGTTTGTCGAGTTCTTTCGCTGTTACCCTCGCTGCGAACAACAATCTTTCTACTTCAAAAAACGCCTGCCGGAGCAATGCCGGCAAGGCGTTTTTTTGAAAACAAAATAATTTTATATGCTGTGCGTATCTAAATGACTCTTATTTCTCCGGAATGAAACGCGCTGTGCCGCCGAAGGACGGCGTATGTGTAATCCTAGAGCGATGTGCAGCAGCGGCAGCGCCGCTTGCTATATCCCTGGGTTCATAGGGTTTCGTGGCCCTCGCAAAGTACCTGAGTAGACTCCGAAGCCCAAACCCCACTTTGTGGGGTCCCCTTAGGCGTCCGGCTTTTCGTATTGCTTGAGCAGGGCGGCGAGCTCGTCTTCGACCGCTTGATCCTTGCCGAGTGCGGCGAACTCGTCGTCGAGCGACTTGCTTTTGCTGCTGCCGAGCATCTCGTTGCTCGCTTCGGCTTGCGCCTCCATCTGCAGCATGCGCTCCTCCATCCGCTTCAGGCCGGCGTTTGCCGAGTCGTTGCCGAAGCCGGACATGGCGCGGTTGATTTCCTTTTGCGCCTTGGCGGCGTTGTAACGGGCGACCAGCGTTTCGCGCTTATTTTTCATCTCGGTGAGCTGCTTGCGCATCTCGTCGAGCTTGCCGCGCAGGTTGTCGGCAGCGGCTTTATTTTGATCGTAGCTTGCTTTAAACTCGTTCATCTTCTGTTCGGCAGCATTTTTCTCTTCCAGCGCGCGGCGGGCGAGATCGACATTCTGCGCTTTGGCCGCAGTGTGCGCCTGCTCGGTGCGGCGTTGCACGAGCGCAGCTTGTTCGTCGTATTGCTGCTTGAAGCGCTTCTCCAGGGCGATCTGGGCGGCGACGGCTTTTTCCGCATCCTCCAGATCCGCTTGCATATCTCGGATGTATTGATCCGTCATTTTGATCGGATCCTCGGCTTTCTCGATCAGGGCATAGACATTCGACAGGGTCAGGTCACGCAATCGTTTAAAGATAGACATCAGTCATGCAGCCTCCTCTGAATTGGATCATCCGCGGGCCTCGGACGCCGGCAATCGCTTGATGAACGCGTAGTGTAGGGTTTGTATATTTGTTATACGTAACAACTCGCGTCGCGTTTCAAGCGTATACGAAAAAAAAGCGATCTGCAAGAGATCGCTTGGAGAAAATAGTATATCACGAATTATTGCGATGCTTCGACAGCGGCGTCGCTGCCTCCGAAGCTAGCCAGCTTCTCGACCAGCGCCACCTTGTACTTGCTGTCCACATAGGTCGTCACGCTGACATCGGTCAGCACTTGCGGATACATCATGTCGGGGTCAGGCTCGACCGCTTCGACGAAAACCTCCGCTTCCTGATCGTTGAAGATGATCGAGGCAATGCGGATGCCATAGCCCGGATGCGGCACAGTCGCCGTTACGGTAACCTTCTGGATGTCTGCGTTCACAGCTTCTGTCTTGAACTTCAAGTCATGCAGCGGCGAGGTATAAGGCTCCTCGGGCTGAGGCTCTACAGGCGTCACCGGCTCTGTCGAAGCTACGAATTCGAGCGCGTCATGAAGCCAGCCAGCGGCGTCGCTGCGCGTGATGGCCGCTTTGGGATGGAACTTTTCCTTAGCGTCCAGCTCAGCGAACTTGCTGATCAGCACCTTTTGTACGTTGTTCATGTAAGCGGGATCGACGTCGGCTTCATCCGCCAGCATGATATAGATCTCGATGAAGGCGTAGTCGCCGGTCGTGTACACAGCTTGCATGAGCGCATGCGCGAACTGCTCGCGCGTGATCTCGGCGTTAGGCTTCAAGTCGCGCGGCAGGCCCAGATCGTGGTGGCCGACGATGATAAGGGCATCGGCGTACCAAGCGTTGTTGTTGGCGTTAGGGAAGTAGTCCGTCGCCTCCGGCTTCTTGACGAAGTTGATCCCGTCCAGGTTCAGGTCGAAGCCTTTGACCAGCAGGGATGCGGCGGCTGCGTAGCTCAGCTTGCTCTGGGGCTGGAACTTGCCGTTCTCGCCGCTGATGATGCCTCGTTGCTTCAATTGCTCGATCTTCGCTGCGTTCGGATCGTTGGTCGTATCCGAGAAGGCCCAGACGGACTGGCCGATGCCGAAGACGAGCAGCATCGACATCAATAGGAGCAGCAGGGGTTTCTTTTTCATCATTTTGCTCACCTCGTTGCGTTATTGGAGTTGACAGTTTCTCTCTCTAGTCAATCTTCTAGACGCAAGGCTGCAGCGAAAGGTTGCAGCTTTTTTGGAGGGGCGGGGGATAAGTTCATCTCAGGGGCGGATCGTCACGCGTGTATTAATCGGCACGGTGGCGGCGAGCTCGACGACGTCGTCATTGTACATGCGGATGCAGCCATGCGACACCTCGCGGCCGATCGAGGCGGGATCGTTGGTGCCGTGGATGCCGTAATGCGGTCTGGACAGTCCCATCCAGTAAGCGCCGAATGGACCGCCGGGATTGGGCTGCTTGTTGATGATCTGGTACTCGCCGGTCGGGGTGCGCGTCAGCATCTTGCCGATGGCGACAGGGTAGCCACGCACGACATTGTTGCCATCGAGCAGGTAGAGCTGACGGTCCGACAGATCGACGATGATCCGATAGTTGGCCATAGACCTTCCTCCTCCATCCATAGATAACGCATTGTATGCGGAGGAGGGCGGGTTCCGTCCCGGCGCAACGCGGTGCTGGATAGCCTGTGGACGACAGCTGCCGCTGCGGCGACGCCCAGTTTAGGTGCGTTACAGTCAGTTGCTCATCTTCCGTTCTTCACTTGACGGTAGCGCGCGATGCCGTACAGGATAAGTGCCAGCCCGCCGAGCGACAGCACGACGCCGAGCGTTTTGTTGACGAGCAGGTAGTCGACGACGCCGAACACGAGCGCCATCAAGCCGAGGACAGAGTAGAGCAGGGGATTTTGCTTCATCGTATCGAGCACCTCAATCTATGGGGATATATGAGGTAAGTTTACCACAGTCGGCTTCTGACGAGAAGCTGCGGAGGACAAGCTCGGCGCTGTAAGGCGGCGCAAGATCGGGCGAATATACGCGGGACGCATGTACAGGTCACAATCGCCGACGGCTCATATAATGGGGTAGAAATCCCAAATCCCCTTAGACGAAAGGTGTGAACGACACATGTCCTGCAACATGTCCAATGGTTTCAACCCTAATCAAGTGTCGCCAGCAAGCAACCAAATGTCTCCGATGAACAACCAACTGTCGCCGATCGTGACAGAGCCTACGATGCTGTACAACAACGTCTTCCATCCTCAGGCTCAGCCGATCATCCATCCGGTTGAAGTGATCAATCAGCATCACGTGGTGCCTGTACCGCAGCACTACACAACTTGCTCCGTCAAAGATGTCTGGTGTTCGGGCCGCAGCAGCCGCAATAGCCGCAGCATGCGCAGCAGCCGCAGCAGCAAACGCAGATAACGATAGCTTCGCCAAAGGACCGGAGGCAGCTCCGGTCCTTTGGCATGTCTGCCGCGCAGTCCAACGAAGCTGGCTCGGCCCGCCTCGGACAAGCAGCTCGCCCGCAGATGGGACGAGCTATGCGGCAGCGCCCTTGTGTGCAACGTCCAGTCGTGGGAGGGCTTGTGCGCATCTCCAGATAAAACCTGTGGAATAAGAATGTACGTTCGGCATATAATAAGAACAAACGTTCTTGGATCTGGAGGCGATCGCAATGCCGATCAACCTGACCGTCGGGCGACTGGCGACGATCATCTATCTCGACCGCAGCGGCGTCGTCACGCAGCGGCTCATCGAGGTGCGGGCAGTCTCTGGCGGACGGGTGCGGGCCTATTGCCATACTGCGCGGGCGCCGCGCGTCTTCCTGCTGGAGAGCATCCTCGCGGCCCGCCCGGCCGAGCGCCCGCAGACAGCACAGCGAGCCAGAGGGAGCGGTTATGCCGGATAGGCAGGAGGTGATTTTTTTGGACTACGGCAATCGTTCCATTTTGTTGGTCGACGGGCAATCCTTTTATGCATCGATCGAGAAGTCGGCTTATCCCGGATTACAAAACAAGCCTGTTGCTGTCGGCGATCCCGAACGCCAGTCCGGCATTATCCTGGCGGCATGCCCGGTGGCCAAGGCACATGGCGTAACGACGGCCAGTAGAGTAGGGGAGGCGTTGGCATTATGTAGAGACCTGGTTGTCATTCGGCCACGAATGCAGCGCTACATTAGCACCTCTCTGTTGATCACCAAAATTTGCGAATCTTTTACAGAGCTTGTGGAGCCTTACTCTATCGATGAACAGTTCCTGGATGTAACGGGATCAACGGGCTTATACGGCTCGGCCGAAGAGATCGCGCGTCGGATCCAGCATCATGTGCAGCTTTCGACCGGCGTCCCGACGAGGGTAGGCATCGGGCCTACCAAGGTGCTGGCCAAAACCGCCACGGAAAACTTCGCCAAAAAATGTCCCGGGGGCATCTTTCGCCTGGATCAGCACAATATTGAACGTGAGTTGTGGCCGTTGCCGATCCATAAGATGTTCATGGTCGCTTCGCGCATGACCGCCAGGTTTACGTTGTATGGCTTGCGAACGATTGGCGATGTGGCCAGACTGGAGCTGCCTGTGTTCCAAAAAATGATGCGGCGGATGATGGGCAAGCAATCCGACATTCAAGCGGAATATTATTGGAAAATCGCCAACGGCATCGATCCCAGCCCCGTCGTGCCGTCGATCGCCACGCCGCTTCAATCTGTCAGTCACGGCAAAGCGCTAAGAGCGTCCCTTTACCGTCGGCGGGAGGATATCGAGGTGGTGATGCTGGAGCTGGCCGTCGAGGTCGGCAGGAGGGCCCGCAGGCTTGGCTATCAGGGACGCGTCATATCGCTTGGCGTGAGCGAGTCGGATGGCGCAAGGGCGGGCGGGTTTCATCGACAATTGACGCTGCCGCGCCCGACATCGCTGACCCATGATTTGATACAAGCGGTGCTGCAGCTGTTCCATACCCATTGGCAGGGAATGCCGGTCAGTCGGATCACGATTTCGCTCAATCAACTGTCCAGCGATGACGTTCAGCAGCTGGATCTGTTTGAAGACCGAGCCAAGCAATTTGATCTGGAGCTCGTGACGGATGAGATTAAACATCGTTTTGGAGATATTGCCATTATGCGAGCCTCCTCCTTGCTGCAAGCCGGGGTGGCTCGTGAGCGAGCCGAGCAAATAGGAGGCCATTACAAGTGAGCAAACTCGACGGGAATGAACGCTGGAAAACCAAGATGCTGCTAACCGAACATAAAGAACAGTACACGAGACGGCATCAACCCCAACTGAGCGGGATGCCTTCGAGCGATGAGCTGACGATGATTCGAGATGGCGTCGTATTGCCGCACATCCTCTCTATGCTCCATCATGGCATTGAGCAGGTGAAGGGATCCAATCTCGTACTAAAGGAGCTTCACGCGCGTTGTCTGGAGATCATCGTATTCGCGGTGACGAAGGACCATTATGCGCTGAAGAAGAAGCTGGCGGGCAGAAACATCAGAATCGCAAACAAAGAAACGGACGATGACATTTTTTATTACAACTATGTATGCCGGGGCTACGAAAGTCGCTTTGGCATCACAAGAGAAGTGCTGCGCTCAGAGATTGGACAACGACTGGCTAAATATACGAATGAATTAAAAAGTATGATGAAAGAAAAGCAGAAGGAGCAGGAAAAGGAGTAATCGGTACCGCTCGACGAACGCCTGCGGCTCGGCGCAGTCGCCGAGCACAAAAAACAACCCTGGGCGCAATCGCCCGAGTACAAAAAACAGCCTGGGCGCAGATCGCCCGGGTACAAAAAACAGCCCGGGAATGGCGAGGGAGCCGCCGTTCCCGGGCTTTGACTTTATGGAGCCGATGGCTCGGAGTCGCCGATGATTTTGACCTCTGTCTCTAGCTCGACGCCAAATCGCGCCTTCACGGCTTGCTTGACATGATCGATCAGCGCCAGATAGTCGGTCGAGGTGGCCCGGTCGATATTGACCATAAAGCCGGCATGCTTGGTCGATACTTCCGCCCCGCCGATCCGGGTGCCCTGCAGCCCGCTGTCTGCGATCAGCTTGCCGGCAAACAGCCCGGGCGGTCGCTTGAACACGCTGCCGCAGGATGGGTATTCGAGCGGTTGTTTGTCCTCGCGCAGGAAGGTGAAGTGGTCCATCTTGCCCTGGATGTCGCACAGCTCGCCTGCCTCGAGTCGGAATTCCGCCTCCAGCACAATATAACCGGCCCGTTCAAACACGCTGGAGCGATAACCAAACTCGAACTGTGGCGCGTATAGCTCCAGCAAGTCGCCTGCGCGAGTTAGCACCAAGGCTCTGGCGAGGACAAAGGAGATCTCGCCGCCATAAGCGCCGGCATTCATCATCAGGGCGCCTCCGACGCTGCCGGGGATGCCACAGGCAAATTCCAGACCGGAGAGGCAATAATCTCGCGCGGTTCGCGAAACCTCAATCAGGCTGGCGCCGCTCCCAGCGATAATAATATCGTCATTGACGGTAATCTGATCGAGCAGATTCAGATTCATGACGACGCCCCGGATGCCGCTGTCGCGAATAATGACATTGGTGCCAAAGCCGAGCACGGTCAGCGGAATGGCATGCTCCGCGCAACAACGCGCCACCGCCTGCGCCTCCTCATGGGTTGCGGGCTGGACGTACAGATCGGTGACGCCTCCAGTCTGGATAAAGGTATGCTCCGCCAGTACAACGGACGGTTTCATCTGCAAAGTTGGACAAATCGCTTGGATGTTCTGAATACATGTATCGTAATTCAGGGTAGGAACCCCCTTATCATGCTTTGTTGATGGCTCTTGCTGTAGCTATTATATTATAAGAGAACACAAAAATGAATGTTCATCAGACGATGAACAATTTCAACCCTCGCGGCTACCCGCTTTAGGAGGTTTTTCGTATGAAAGTGTTGATCCTTGGGGCGACCGGCCGAGTCGGGAGCCACATCGTCTCCCATGCTCTTCATGATGGCCATCAGGTGACCGCGCTCGTCCGCTCGCCGGAGAAGATGCAGCGTTTTGAACCGCATGAACGTCTGACCCTTCTGCACGGTAACGTTCTGGAGAAAGAAGATCTCACCCGAGCGATATACGGCAATGATGTCGTCATCAGCGCCTTAAACACAGACGGTACAACGACGCTGTCGGAAAGCATGCCTCTCATCATAGAAGCGATGGATCGCGAAGGGATCGAACGGATCATCATCGTAGGGACGGCCGGTATTCTACAAAGCAGAATCTCTCCGGAGCTGCTGCGTTATCAATCCAGCGAATCCATGCGCAGATCGACGCGCGCGGCAGAGGAGCATCATCAAGTATATCATTTGTTAGGGCAAACGTCTCTTCAATGGACGATCGTGTGCCCTACGGCCTTGAAGGATGGAGAACGTACGGGGAGCTATCGGGTGGAACGGGACTACCTGCCGGAAGGCGGCAGTGTCATCTCGGTGCCGGATACGGCGGAATTTACTTATCGTCAGCTACAAACCAGCAATTTCATTGCTTCACGAGTAGGAATTGCATATTAACGAAAGGATGATGCAGATGTCGAGATATACTGACCCTAATTGGGGTCGAAGTGCATTGATTACAATTGATACGCAAAACGACTTTTCTTTGTCAGGCTCGAAAGCCGAGGTAGCAGGAACGCCAGACATCTTGCCGACAATGAAGGAACTTGTACAAGCCTATCGTCAAGCACAACAGCCCATTATTCATGTCATTCGTCTATATAAAGAAGATGGCAGCAACGTGGATATATGTCGCAGGGAAGCCATTGAAGAAGGGAATACATTGGTTTTGCCGGGTAGCGATGGGGCGGAGCTCGTCGACGAACTAAAGCCTTCAGAGCGCTCGCGGCTGGACGATCAGTTGCTCCTTGACGGATTTTTTCAGCAGTTAGGCGAGCACGATTGGGCGATGTATAAGCCTCGATGGGGAGCCTTTTACCAAACGCGTCTTGAGGAGTTTCTCATTGAGCGGAAGATCGATACGTTGATTTTTGCAGGGTGCAACTTTCCAAACTGTCCGCGAACGAGCATGTATGAGGCCAGCGAACGGGACTTTAGAGTGGTGATGACCGAGGATGCAATATCCGGCGTGTACGACAAGGGAATGGAAGAGATGAAAAACATCGGCGTGTCCATCTTAAGCTCAAAAGAGATCATCAAACAAATCAATCTTGCACAGTAACAATAAAAACAGCCTGGCCGCCTAATTTAGGCGAATGCGCAGGGCCAAACACCCAACCCAAACGTCGATTTGGTCATATGTTATGGTGTACCTCAAATTAAAGGAGGAATCACCCATGAATGTAGTAGGCGGATACGGCGGTGGCGGTTGTGTCGGCGGCGTAGGCGGCTATGGCGGTTGCGGCGCAGGCGGACCGTTCACGTCCACGGGGGCAATCCTGGTATTGTTCATCCTGCTTGTTATCATCGCACGCGCTTGGATCTTATAGGATGAATCCTCGCCAGGCTCCCACAGGTCCCTGCCGATAAAGCAATCCCCCCGCAGCTTAGCTGCGGGGGGTTATGCGTGTTTTGATACTTAATTCGAAAAGAACAGTTCATTAACAAATGATCACTTTAATCTTTCGAAAATATGTTTGCTTATTTCTTCCGGATTTTCAACACCAATGATCAACTTTGATATTTTGAACTTGCCAACTTGAAAGCTATTCAAATCTAAATGAAGCGTTTCGAGCTCATTTTCAAAAAAGTGCAGTTGATAACCGCCAAAGGATAGAAATAACCCACTTCTCTTTTCTCCCATTAAAGCACCATGTAGTTTAAAAGCATTGGGAATCGGTCTACCTGTTTTTACTCCCTTAATTGAAGCGTATGGAATTTGCAATCCTTCATCTAATTTTAAAAAGGGAGGGTTTCCAAGGTCGATATTTATGTAGGTTTCCATGAGTTCAATTTTACGGTTCATATTGTGATTCCCTCATTTCAAATCATCTATTTATTTCACAAGCCATAATTACATAATCTACAACAGGACACAGCGGAAGATTCATCCACACCAAATCCGCACCAGAAATATTAATTCGTCTAAAACAAGGTGTTGGGGAGGATAAAGAAAAAACCGCGAGCCCAGTAATACCAAGGCTTCGCGGCTTCTCTTATGTATGATCTGTAGTGGGCTCGAACCACTGACCCCCACCCTGTCAAGATGGTGCTCTCCCAGCTGAGCTAACAGATCGTGTCGGGGACAAGTAATAATATATCAAGTTTCGAAGCCGCCGTCAACACTTTTCCAAAATTTTTTTAAAAAAAGTTTTTTACTTCAGATCAGCCTCCCCGACAGCACCTCGACAGCGCGACAGGAGGGGCGCTGTCGGGGAGGGCGATTAACCCCGTTAATGTCTTGCTGGACGAATAGGAATCTCGTATACTTGAAAGAAAACGCTTACTTCTATTTTGCGACATATTTAAGTCAGATTAATTGCCATTCTATTATGATATACTTTTGTTCATAGCAGGGATACGGAGTTTTTTGCCTGGTTGTGTGCAATTAGTTAACATGAATACATCAGTGACAAGACAGGGGCGAACGCGATGTATCGAGTAATGATTGCCGAGGATGAGATTCTGGTCCGCATCGGCGTGAAAAATCTGATCCCGTGGGAAAAATACGGCATGTCTGTAATCGCTGACGTCGGTAACGGTCAAGAGGCTTGGGACGTTTACGAAAAGGAACGGCCGGAGCTGATCATCACGGATATTAAAATGCCCGTGATGGATGGGATGGAGCTGATCCGGCGCATTCGGGAACACAACTCGTCGGCAGCAATCGTCATTTTGACCTGTCTGAGCGATTTTGAGATGGCGCGCAATGCGCTGTCGCTCGGCGTGGACGAATATATCCTGAAGCTGACGATGACCCCGGAGGATATGGAACGGGTCGTCGGCAAGATGGCCGACAAGCTGAAGGCGCAAGCTCCTGCACTATCTTCCTATCACCCTGGAGGCGGGGCGGAGGTGCGATGGGACAACCTGAGAGACTCGCTGGCGAGCGAAACGACCACGATCGAGGAGTGCGTGCTGCGGCTCGGGGGACGCAGCGGCGACGGTCTCCGGCTGTGCATCGTCGAGGTCGACCGGTATGCGTCGCTCAAGACGCGATTCGGCGACGAGCAGGGCCATCTGACCGGGATGAACATGTCCGGCGTGCTGCAGCATGTGGCTGCCGCCTATCCCTATATCTCCATCGTCTATACGCAGCAGCAGCAAGCGCTCCTGATGATTCGCACGCCGGGGGACGGAGGGAGCGAGCAGGCGGACGCTGCGACCGAGCCATTCCTGCTCCATCTGGGACAAGCCGTCTCCCGCTACTTCAATACGACGGTAAGCGTTGGCCTGAGCCGGACGGGAGCTGGAGCGGCGCCGGTCAAGGCACTATATGAGGAGTGCCGACAGTCGCTTGACATGAAATATGTGTGCGGCGACGGTACGCAGTGGCGATATGACGAGCATATCAAGGAGAGGCTCGTCGAGCGCTCCGAACAATGGTGCACGGAGATCGAGTCGAGCTGGAGCCGGCTGGAGGCCTCGATACGGGACAGTATGCTCCAGCAGCTGACGTCGTTTAGGCTGGAGGGCAAGTACGGGGTGCGGGACTGGTCGGACTTCCTGGTCCGGGCGCTGCGTGCGCCGATCGGGCAGTCCAGGCTGCCGAGCGAGCAGGTCTGGAAGCTGTTGGAGGAGACGTCGTCGCACATCCGTGCCGCGAGGACGCTGCAGGAGGCGATAGCGCGTGTGACGGACTATCTGGATACGCTGCTTCGTGCAGGGGCGGAGCAAGCGCAATACAGTCCAGAGGTGGCGGCGGGGATTCGCTACATCCAGCAGCACTACAGGAAGGGCGTTACGCTGAGGCAGTTGGCCCGGCATGTCAACCTCAGCTCCAATTATTACAGCATGCTGTTCAAGCGCGAAACCCGCTATAGTCCGATCGACTATCTGATCCAATACCGGATGGAGATCGCCAAAGGCCTGCTGCGACAAAGCGAGCATACGATCAGCGAGGTGGCGGATCAGGTCGGCATTCATGATTACAGCTATTTCAGCCGGATATTCAAAAAGATAACGGGAGTCAGCCCGCGATGGTTCCGGCTTCAGCCAGAGCGAATGGAGGATTGCCCGAGTGAATACGAGTCTTAGACGCCAGCTGAGTCTCATTTTTTTGGCCATCACCTCGCTCATCCTGCTCCTTAGTTCCATATTCGTCTACCTGCAAGTGATGGACATCCTGCAATCGCGTTCGGAGCAGTCCACCATCCAACTGTTCCGTCAGGTCGAGCGCGGCCTCGCGACGTTCCGCAATGAGGCGGAGCAGGTCGCCTACCAAGTGCAGATGGCCCCGCTGCTGCGCGAGGTGCTGGAACAGAAGGGCACCCACGTTCAGCATCTTTTTTTGACGCTGGATCTGCGCGAGCTGTTCAAGCAGACGATGGCGCAGTACCGCTACTTCGACTCGATCTATCTATTCACAGAGGACGGGGAGGTAGTCGGAGCGAGCGGTACTCGGAGTTACAGCCTCGCCACAGGCAAGGACCATCCCTTCTACCAGACGGCGCTGTACCAGCGCGAAAAAAATCCCTTCTCCCGATCCTACTGGTACGGCGGTCAACAGTCGGCCGATTTTATGGAGCGCTCGGAGGCGGCCGCCCGCGATCATGCCCGGGATCTGCTCACCTTCGTTCGCTACATCGCGATGCCAACCAACCCTGAGCGCAGCGCGATGCTAATCTTTAACATTAAGGAAAGGGAATTGGCAGCGATCTATCAGGACTCGTATGACGGGCCGGATATCCACACCTATCTGGTCGATCGGGAAGGCATGATTATCAGCGCGACCGACAAGCAGACGCTGGGCCAGGCGAGCGATGCGAGGGTCGCTGCTACGAGCGGCTATGGCAGCTACACCGAGTGGGGGGAGCGGGCCCGACAGGTCGTGCACTATGAGCTGGCCAACAAGGAGTGGAGGCTGGTCCGCGAGATCCCGCTCAAGCTGTTTAATCGCGATGTGATGCGCCTGCGCGAGATTCTGATCCTGATCACCGTCATCAGCCTGACGCTGGTCGTCTTGCTCACCTTCTACGGGGTGAGGCGAATCCTGCTGCCGCTGCAGGAGCTGACTGCTAAGATGAAGCGGCTCCAGCACGGCGACCTCGGGGTGCTGGTCGATCCGCAGCCGCAAAATGAAATTGGCCTGCTAGGCATGCAGTTCAACCGGATGTCGCAGAGCATCCGCGATCTGATCGACCGCAACGAAGAGACCGAGCACAAAAAGCGGGAGGTCGAGGTGAAGGTGCTGCAGGCCCAGATTACGCCGCATTTCCTGCACAATACGCTGAACAGCATCAAATGGATTGCGCTCGTCAGCAACGCGCGTCATATCGCGGACGGCATCGCTTCGCTCGGCGGCATGCTCCATCTGTTCTACCGGGATACAGCGCTGTTCGGCACGGTGCGGGACGAGCTGGCTTATATCCAGCATTATGTCAAGCTGATGAATATGCGCTATGGCGAAGGGATCACGCTGCGCCAGATCGTACCGGAGACACTGGCGGATGCGGCGGTGCTCAAGCTTAGCGTCCAGCCCCTCGTCGAAAACGCGATTTTGCACGGCTTCGAGAACAAGCATTACAGAGGGACGATCACGATCACGGTGCGGGAGGAAGGGGAGCTGCTGCTCATCGAGGTGGCGGATGACGGCTCGGGGATGTCCGTGGAGCAGTTGGAGAGGCTCCGCAGCCGTCTGAGCGCAGGCCGCGAGGATCGGCCGCCCGGCGAGTCGATCGGTCTGAGCAACACCCATTACCGGCTGCAGCTCCATTATGGTCAGCGATACGGCGTGTCTATCGCCAGCGGGCCGGAGCAGGGGACAGCGGTCGTTCTGCGCATGCCCAAGAGCAGCCTGGACGATCAGGCGATGTAGTCAGGAGAGCTGACGATAGACGGAAACCATGCTCTTTTGTCAGGCTGTTGAAAAACGCCGTATGAGGCTATCTTTTTCAACAGTCTGTTTTTTGTACCCATCTTCGCACCCAAACTAGCACCATCTTACGAGGAATCGTAACATAGTCCTACTCTGGCGGCGGGCGGCGACGATTGCATAAGATAGTGACAGTCTGCGAGAAGATCGTCAATGTACGCGACGCTAACCCGAAATCTATAATGAAACCAGCCAAATATTCGCGTTGGACAACCATGGGAGGGCAGATGCCAGATGAAAAAAAGAGCAAAAAGAATGACAGTGCAAACGGCGATGCTGGTGGCGCTCTGTGTAGCGGCTGCGGCATGTACGAACGGAGGCGGCAACCTGGCAGAGCCGTCCACTGGCGAAGGCAATACGGCGGCTGGCCAGGAGCGCAAGCAGATCAGCATGTTCATGGGCGATTCGGGACTTCCGTATCCTGATGGCATCGACCCGGCAGACAATCCGTACATCCGTCTCGTGGAGGACTACGCCAATGTCGATCTGAGCATGGAGGTGCCGTCGGCCCAGGATATCCAGACCAAGTTCAACCTGATGATGTCCTCAGCCAAGCTGCCGGATGTCGTCCATACGTGGTTCTCTGAAGAAGCGGAGCGTAATGCGGACAACGGCGCTTTCATCGATCTCAAGTCGTATTACGACAACTCGCCTGTCGTGCAGAGGTGGGTGACGCCGGAGATGATGGAGCTGGCCAAGTCCAAGAGCGGCCATTACTACCGGATCCCGATGCCGGCAGTCGCAGCCCCGCAGGGCAAGGGCGTCATCGCCCGCTACGATCTGGTGATGAAGTACAACGACGGACAGTGGCCTGCGACCGTGGACGAGTGGCTGAGCCTGCTGCGCAAGATCAAGCAAGCCGAGCCGGAGTCGGTGCTGATGTCCAGCTATGTCGAGGGCGATATCGGTCTGACCTTTACCTTCCTGCCTTTCTTCTATTGGCATGGCGCGCTGCCGTACACGAACCGCGTACAGGACGGCGAGGTGGTCAGCACCTTTACCTTGCCGGAGTACAAGGCGACCGTGGAGATCATGAAGCAGCTGTATGACGAAGGCATCCTCGACAAGGAGTTCGCGACCAACGACCAGGCAAAGTACGGCGCCAACTTCCAGAAAAACATGCTGTTCATGGTGAACAGCGCCAATCAATACATCCCGAACAACAGTCCGAAATTCCCGTCCCCCGAGGCGGAATGGCAATTTGCGCCGGCGCTTGCTTCGTACCCGGCCGCGCTGAAGGACAGCAAGTATGCGCAGACGAAGCAACAGCTGCCGATCACGGCGCATGGACTGTACATCTCCAGTCAGTCCAAGGACCCGGATCGGGCATGGAAGGTGATCGAGGGCTTCGCGTCGCAGGAGCTGTATGATGCGATCTTCTGGGGCAAGGAGGGCGAGGATTACGACGTCGTCGATGGTAGCAAGCTGCCGATCGAAGGCCAGGGACTGGCCAACCCGGACAAGTATTACTCGCTGCATCTCGCCTTGCTCTTCGGATTTGACCAGCGCAAGGAAGCCAGCATCGCTGCGGCCTCGCAAGTGCTGGCGCCGGAGGAGCTGCAGCGCAGGCTGGACGGACTGGCGGCGCTCGACCAGGAAGCGGCGGCCAATGGCATGGATCTGACGAGCTTCCTGGAGCCGTCCGACGAAGCGCTGCTGAAGACGCCGGAGGCCAACAAGTTTATCACACAGACGACGGTAGAGGCCATTATGGGCGCGATTACGATGGAGCAATTCGATGAGAAGGTGAACGAATTCAAGAGCAAATACGGCTTTATCCAGGATGAGATGACGCAATTCGTGCAGGAGAACAAGGACCGGCTAAGAGCGCTTGGGGTCAAAGAAATCGATTGGTAGAAAGGAGACGGCCATGCATGCATCTAAGATTGGCGGGGCCAGCACTGGCAAGCCCCGCCGCCGCAAGCGGCGGGGCTCCTACAAGACGCAGTTTGCGCTTTACACCCTGATTGCGCCCGTCTTGCTGCTCATCTTTATTTTCAACTACATTCCGATGTACGGCATTCTGATCTCGTTCCAGGACTTCTCGCCCTTTCGCGGGGTAGGGGACAGCCCGTGGGTCGGCTTCAAGCATATTGCGTACTTCCTGAGCGACGAGGCGTTCTGGCAGGTGATGCGCAATACATTGATTATCAACTTCTATGATCTGCTGTTCGGCTTTACCGCTCCGATCGTCTTCGCGCTGCTGGCCAACGAGCTGATCGGCTCGCGGATCAAGCGACTGGTGCAGACGATTTCGTATTTGCCGCATTTCCTCTCCTGGATCGTCGTCTCGGGCTTCTTTTACCAGATGCTGTCGCCGACCGAGGGGATCGTCAATGCCGTGCTTGGCTGGTTCCAGATCGAGCCGCAATACTTCATGGTCAACAAGGAGTGGTTCCGCGCCATCCTCGTATCCTCCGGTATCTGGAAGGAGGTCGGGTGGTCGGCGATCCTGTACTTTGCAGTCATTGCCGGCATCGACTCCAGCCTGTACGAAGCGACGATGATCGATGGCGCAGGCCGCTTCCGGCAGATGCTGCACGTGACGTTGCCGGGGATGCTGCCGATGATCATCCTGCTGCTCCTGTTGAAGCTGTCGACGATCTTCGCGATCGGCTTCGAGCGGATCTTCGTCATGCAAAATCCGCTCGTGCTCGACGTCTCGGATGTGATCAGCACCTATGTGTACCGTGTCGGATTGTTAGGGTCGCAGTACAGTCTGACGACCGCGATCGGCTTCATCCAGAGCATCCTCGGGTTCGTGCTGCTGGTGTCGGCCAACCGGCTGTCCAAACGACTGGTCGGCATGGGACTCTATTAGGGGGGGTGACACCTTGATCTACAGATCGACCTCAAGGAAGATATTCGAGCTATGCAATGCCCTTTTTTTCATTAGCTTCAGCCTGACGATCATCGTGCCGTTCGTCAATGCGATCGCAATCTCGCTGAGCAGCTTCGACGAGGTGTTCGCGGGCAGCGTCGGCTTGTGGCCGAGAGGCTTTAACCTCGATGCGTACTACCAGCTTGCGTACAGCAAGCAGTTCATCCGCTCGTTCGTCAATACAGTCGTGCTGACAGCCGTCAATACGTCGCTCGTCATCGTCCTGTCGATGGCGGCGGGTTATGTGCTGGCGCACAAAAATTTGCATGGCCGCCGCTTCCTTTTCTTGTTTTTGATCGTGCCGATGTACTTCAGCGGCGGCCTTGTTCCGTTCTATCTGCTGGTCAATACGCTTGGCATGAACAATACGTACTGGGCGCTTATCCTGCCGTCGGTCATCAATATTTTTTACATTATCGTCTTCCGCAACCAGATCATGCAGCTTCCGCAGGAGCTGATGGAATCGGCGGAGATCGACGGGGCAAGCGAGCTGCGCATCCTGACGAACATTATCCTGCCGCTGGTGATGCCGATGGCGATGGCTTTTGTCGTATTCAGCGCGGTCGCTTACTGGAATGAATGGTTCAACGTTCTGATCTTCATCCGCGACAAGACGATGTGGACGTTGCAGTTCCAACTGCGCGACATTCTCAGCAATGCGCGGCTGGTCGATACCCAGACCAATCAGGCGATGGTCAAGGACGGCTTCCAGGTCGATCCGCAGAACCTGAAGATGGCGGCCCTGATGCTGACGGTGCTGCCGATCATCATCGTCTATCCGTTTGTGCAGAAATATTTTATCCATGGTCAATTGGTCGGCGCGGTCAAAGGCTAGCTTCATAGATACACGGTGATTCCAACCTTCGGTTAAGGAGCGTGTAGAATAATGAGCGCATCACATGCAAATGAAGCAAGGAGATGGATCGCCCGCCTGGTGGCGGCGGCCCTGCTGCTCCATCTGCTCGGCGCGGCGGGGCAGCCGCCAATGGCTGTGCGTGCGGAGTCGATGGAGCTGATCGCCAACGAGGGCTTCGAGACGGTCGTCTCCGGCCAGCCTGCGAGCTGGGTCATGTATGGCTCCGGCGGCACGCTGAATAGCAATACCGATCCGGCGTACGTGCGCAGCGGCGCGGCTAGCGTCAAGCTGGTCGATTCGCTCACGGACGAATCGTTTGGCCTGCGCAGCGCGCTCATCCCGGTAACGCCGGGCGTCAGCTACAAGGGCAGTGTCTACGCCTACCAGCTCTACGGCAATGCGCATCTGTATCTGGAGTACTGGGACGTCAACGGCAATCGCATCGACGTGCAGACACTCACCGGTACCGTGACGGCCCAGTGGGAGAAGCTGGAGATCACGCGCACCGCTCCGGCGGGGACTGTTCATGCGACGCTGCTGCTATATTTGGACATTGCAAATGTCGGGACGACGTATTTTGACGATGCTTCCTTGCGGGCGGTGGATGCCAATCTGGGGTTTGAGGATGTAGCTGCGGGCAAGCCGCTGCGCTGGACGCCGCTCGATAGCGGTGCTGTCTACGAATCAGCCCAGGACATCGTCTACTCTGGCGACTACAGCGTCAAGCTTACCGATGCCTCCGCGACCTTGTCGACCGGCCTGCGCAGCAGTCGGCTGTCGGTCGAGCCCGGCTCCGTCTATGAAGCGACGATCCAGGCCTATAACCTCGCAGGGGGCGGCCAGCTCTACCTCGAGTATTGGGACAGCTCCCACACGAGGATCGGCGTGAAGATCGGCGAGTCCAGCGACCTCAATCAATGGAGCGTTATTCGCGCCGAGCTCGCTGCGCCTGCGGGGACGGCCTATGCGACGCTGCTGCTCTATCTGCACGGCAGCAACGTCGGTACGACGTATTATGATGAGGCGACCCTGGCTCTCGTCCCGGAGGCCCCGGTCCGCGAGTTCCCGCTGGCGGTGAGCGGTCATCCGCGCCTCTACTTCACGAGCGCGGACCTGCCGACCAAGCGGGCGCATACGCTGGATACGACGCACAGCTTTTTCGGCAAGACCGGCAGCCAGCTATGGAGCGAGCTTGAGGCCAAGGCCGATGCCTATCTGTCAGAGACGAGCTACTCGGTGACGTATTACGGCGGTCATCTCGTCTCCTACCCGCTGCCGCCGGCGCAGCCGGGGCCGATGGCCAATCCGCCGGGCTTCACGGACGGGACCTATCCGTACTGGACGCTGATGAGCCGGGCGGTGGAGGAACGTCTCGAGATCCTGTCGCTCGCGTATGCGATGACCGAGGACGAGGCGTATGCGGACAAGGCCAAGGATTATTTGATGTCGGTGATCGGCTGGAGCGCCTGGACCGATCCGGGCTACGGCTGCGCAGGCGTGACCTGTCTGGATACGGCGCATCTGACGATGGGCGTCAGCATGGCTTACGATGTGCTGTACCCGCTGCTCACGGCGACGGAGCGCCAGAGCGTCCGCTCGGCGCTCGAGACCAAGGGACTGGAGCCGTTGTATACCGATGTCCAGACCAAGGTCGATGTCAACCTCCAGATGCTGCGGGCATCGGCGCTGGCGAGCGGCGGCTCGGTGCTGCTCGGCGAGTCTCCCAATGCCGAGCGGTACTTGACGCGGGCAACCGATTATTACGCGTGGTACCTGGATACGCGGATGAACTCGGGGCAGCAGGAGGGGATGCTCTACACTAGCTATTCGGTGGACAACATGATCCGCGGCCTCGATCACCTCTCGCGAGTGACCGGGATGCGGGATTATATCGAGCATCCGTTTTTCGACGACTTCTTGACCCGGTGGGTCAATTATTTCCTGGCGCCCGGCGGAGCAGGATTGGCCAATTACTCGGACTCGAGCGCAGCCAACTTTTTCACCTTGACGATGCTGGCGGTTAACAGCTGGCTGGATAGCGGCGCAGCCGGCAGATACTTGGTGGAGACCGAGGGGAGCTCCGACGCCTTCTCGCAGTTCCTGTTCTACGATACGACGCCGACGCTGGGCGGGCTTGAGACATGGCCCAAGTCGGCCGTACTGGAGGAGATCGGCTGGGCGGCGCTGCGCTCGGGCTGGGACAAGGAGGATACACTGCTGACCTTCGTCAGCAATGACTCGAAGCTGGGGCATAACCATTACGATCAGAACAGCTTCCAGCTCGCAGTGAACGGCTCCTGGATTGCTGGCGACCCGGGGTATCAGGAGTTCTCGGCAGGCGCGGCGCATGACTATACGTCCAAGCTCGGCCATAGCACGATCCAGGTGGATGGTCAGGGTCAGTCGCAGCTCGGCGGCGGGACGCTGACGCGCGGCATGATCTCAGACGGCTACAGCTATGTGCGCGGCTCGGCTCCCGGAGCATATGGCAGCCCTTCGTTGACTCGCTTCGACCGTCATATCGTCCATGTGAACAACGATTACTACGTCATGCTCGACGATCTGCAAGCCGATGTCGCCCGCACCTTCGACTGGGTGCTGTTCAATGGCAATTTGTACGACTTCGCGATCGACGGCGCGGCCGCTGCTTACGGACAGACGACGGCGGGCGAGGATCTGTGGTTCACTAACGGCGCCGCCTCGCTGAACGTCAAGTTCCTGGGCGGGCAGCCGCTGGCGATGCGCGTAGGCTCGTATGCCGGAGCTGAGAGCTACGGTCAGTATACGAAGGTGCAGAGCCCCGCTCCTGCGCAGAGCTACCAGTTCCTGACGGTGCTGAAGGCGACGCCGAGCAGCGGCTCGGACTATGTGCAAGCCGAGGATCTGGTGCCCCCGGCAGCGACGTCGGGCAAGACGGTCTCCGTCTTCAACGCCGCCAACGCCCGACTGGCCTTTTATCCGGCGGATCAGACGGGCGATTACGTCACCTACGCAGTGGAGGTCGAGGAGGCCGGCACGTATAACCTGGCGACGCTGTTCATCCAGTCTCCGCTCTACGGACGGGTGCAAGCCTATGTCGATGGCCAGCCGGTCGGCGGTGTATTCGACGGCTATAGCCCGCTCGTGCAAGCGGCTGCGCCGTTCGAGCAAGGGCAGGTGACGCTCACTACCGGCAGTCACACGATCCGCTACGAGACGGTTGGCAAGCATGCAAGCTCCGGCAACTACTTCATCGGCATCGATGCGATCCGTCTGCAGCCGACAGGCGGTGCGGGCGGTGCGGGCGAGCTGCAGCAGCTCGAGGCCGAGCGGCTGACGGGCAGCGGCGCGACCGGCGCGCTCGTCGCCCGCGATGATGCGAGCGGCATCGTTGACCGGATCGTATTCCGCACAGGCAGCTCGGCTTATACGATCGACGGGATCGCTGCCGATGCGGAGCAAGCCGTCGTCTCGGCGACGTCCGACGGGACGGTCAAGGGCTTCTCGATGACCGGCGGCAGCACGCTCGCTTACGCAGCCGTCACGCTCCTAGCTGCGCCGTCTGCGATTCGCGCTTCCTTCGAGGTTGACGCTCTCGCTGGGGTGACGAGCGGCGTCGTAGAGCTGGATGCGGCTACAGCGGTGGACATCCATGCCGCAGATGCGCTGTCGGCGATCTATCTTAACGGTAGCCTCATGTCTGCCAACGCCTACAGCTACGATGCTCTCACCGAATTAGTGACGCTCTCCCTGCCAGCGGGCGCTCATCGGATCGAGCTGCATGCAGCCTAAGCGTCACATAAGTCAGGAGCGATGAGTCATGAACGAACAACAGATGAACGCAGCGATGCTGAATGTGCCGTTCCGCAGCGACGACTTCCATGGCATGCCTTACCGGTATATGGGGCGCTCGGGACTGCGCGTCTCGAGTGTCGGCCTCGGCACGTGGAAGATCGGCGATCCCGAGACGGGGGACGGCTCCCGGGTCGACCGGGAGACCGCGCTCCGCATCTTCGACCGGGCGATCGAGCTCGGCGTCACGCACTGGGATACGGCCAACCGCTACCATAATGCCTCCGGCAATTCGGAGCGGATCATCGGCGAGTGGTTCCGCCGTCATCCCGAGCAGCGGCGCAACGTCGTCGTCGCGACCAAAATCTATGGCGGCATGGACGGCTACTCGCCAAACCATAGCGGCTTGTCGAGAGGCGGCATCCTCGACGCCGTCTACGCCAGTCTGAAGCGACTGGGTCTGGAGTATATCGACCTGCTCTACTTCCACGGCTTCGATGCGAGCGTCCCCGCCGAGGAAAGCTTGATGGCGATCGAGGATCTGGTGCGTCGCGATCTCGTCCGCTACTTCGGCGTCTCGAACTTCTCCGTCGATCAACTGGCGACGTACCGGGCGGCACAGGCATCGCTGAGCGGGCGGTGCCAGGTACAAGCCGTGCAAAATCAATACAACCTCGTCCAAGGCGAGGCAACCGAGCAAGGTGTGCTGGCGCAGGCGGTCCGGGAGGGCTATGCCTACGTGCCGTGGAGCCCGCTCGCGAGAGGCTTGCTGACCGGTCGCTATCTGGACCGGCAGCAGGCGGCGCCAGGCGACCGTCTCTACGACGAGGGAGCCGAGGTGGGGGAGCCGTCCCATGAGATATGGCAGCAGATCCGCGAACTGGCGGATCTGGCGAGGCAGTGGGAGCTGGAGCTGAGTCAGCTCGTCATCGCCTACATGCTGGCGATGCCTGGCATGGGGCCGATCATCGCGGCTGCCTCGACCATCGGACAGCTCGAGTCCAATGCGCGAGCCGGTACGATTAAGCTTACGGACAACCAGAGATTGCAGATGAAGGCGATCCTGGAGTGCCCGTCGACAGGAGGATACAAGTGAACGCCCAACAACGAGTATACGACTATACCGAACGGATCGAGCCTTGCCGCAACTTCAATATATTGGCGATCGCGACCGTCATCGACCCGCTGGACGGCAAGGAAAAGCTGGTGCTCTCCAACTTCGCAGCTGGCGCGGTCGGCAATCTCATCCTGATCGACCCGGAGAGCGGCGATGGCGAGTCGATCCGCCTGCCGGGCGACGAGGGAGCCTGGGCAGTGCTCGATATCGGCGATGGCTGTCTGCTGATCGGGACCTGCTCGCAGCATGGCTACCTGCATCGACTGGATCTGCGCACGAGGCGATGGTCGCGGCCGCTGCAGCTCGCAGGCGAGTCCTACATCTGGCAGCTGGCCCGAGGCTCCGACGGCATGATCTATGGCTGCACCTATCCCGGCTGCCTGCTGCTGCGCTATGACCCGGATCGTCACGAGCTGCGCTCCGCAGGCCGAGCCTCAGCGCATCCTGGCAATCTCTATGCGCGCCATGTCAACGGCGATGTGCCGGGCTGGATGATCGTCACCGGCGGCATGGAGGAGCATTTTGCTGTCGCCTATCATCTTGAGACGGCATCCTTCCGACCGGTCGCCAGCTTCCCGGACCGTGTCGTCGTCGCCTCGGGCGATCCCGGCTCGTTTGTGCTCGAGAGCGGAGGTCGCCGCTATCGCTACGGGATCGACGATCTCGGACTCGTCGACATCTCGCCCGCCCCGACGGGCAGACATCCGCTAGGCGAGCTGGAGCTTGCTGATGGCCGACGGGCAGGCGTACGAGGCCAGGATTACTATATCCGGCGACCGGAGGCGACGGCTGGAGGATATCGTCGGATCCCGACGGAGGCGCCTTCGACGCTGGTGCATACGCTCGCCGTCGATGAGCAGGGTCACGTATGGGGCGCCAGTGCCTTCGGACAGACGATCTGCCGTTACGATCCGCGCACCGGCGAGCTGTGGAACTCCTCCGCCGTCTGCAATGGCGGCGGGGAGGTATATGGCATGGTGTTCGCCGCAGGACGGCTCTATCTGTCGGCCTATGCGGGGGGAGATCATATCGTCTACGATCCGCTTCAGCCGTGGGCCCAGCATGATAATATCAACCCTCGTACGCTGCGCTCCGTCGCCCCGGCGATGATCCGGCCTACCGGCAAGAGCGTGCTGGGACCGGACGGCGGCATCTGGACCGGCTGGTCGGCCCGATATGGCGTCTATGGCGGAGGAATGTCGCGGATCGATCCGGCCACTCTGGAGGTGCAGGCATGGTACGATCTCATCCCTGAGCAGCAGGTGGCAGGGCTGGCGGCCGATGATCGTTACTTGTACTTTATTACCGACGGAGGCGCCAGCGGACTAGCACCCAAGGAGGATGCCTTTCACTTCGTCGTGCTGACGACCGAGGGGGCGATCGTGTACGACCATGCCTTCGATAAGGGCGTCCGGCCGACGGCTGTGCTCGCTAGCGGAGGCATCGTCTATGTCTGCCTGGACGAGGGGGTGCATTTCTTCGATCGGGAGCGGCTGCAGTTCGTCGGGCAGTCGTCGCTCGGGACGTTATGCCGTTGTCTGATCGCGCTGGATGAGCGGACGATCGGCGCATTCGGAGATGACCGGCTGCTCGGGATCGACCGCGAGCAGCGGACGGTATGTACGCTGGCTGAGTTGCCCGGCCAGGTAGAGACTGCGGCAGTTGCTCCCGATGGAGATGTCTACTTCGCTGCGGGTGTGAAGCTGTATCGGCTGGAGCGCGACCGCGTGACGGCTGTTGACAGGAGGGGCGAGCGATGAGGATGGCGCAGGTAACGGTGCTGATCGACGGCGCGACGGCGAGGCGGCGACAGCGGTATGGACTCAATGCGTTCGAGTCGTATATGACGGAGATCCTCAAGCATGCCGGCATCCCGTATACCGTCATCGACCATATCGGAGAGGTCGCCGTATCGCGACCGGATGTGCTGGTCGCGGCGCTCGCCGACGACACCGAAGCAGAAGCTCAGCGACTCTTCGACTATGTCGAGCAGGGCGGTACGCTCATCGCCTACGGCGGCTTGCCCAAGCTGGCGCGGCGGCTCGACAGCGTGCGGGCTACCAGGTGGGAGACGGGCTACGCGACGGTGCCGGAGTCGTACGGTCGCTTCCCAACGCTGCGAGCGCTGGAGATCCACCCCTGGACGGTCGCCGATGCCGCATCTCGGGGCGTCGCGGAGTCGGGCAGCGTGAGCTTCCGGGAGCCCGGCGCAGCACAGGTCGCGCCGCTGATCCAGTCCTTCGCCGCAGGCGCTGGCCGCATACATCGCTTCAGCGTCAATGTCCCGCTCTGTGTCGTCGGCTTCCAGCAAGGCCATGAGCCAGTCGTGGCGGATGGACTGCCAGCGCCTGATGGGAGCGCAGCCGTCGACGAAGGCATCCTGAAGGCGGACGACGTCCATCGGATGGACTGGACGCTCGATCGGCGGCAGACCGCGAGCGGCCAGTCGTACTTCGCCGAGCCGTATGCCGACCTGTGGCGAGAGGTGGCGATCGGCCATCTGCTGCAGACGGTCGTCGAGCTGGAGCTGACGCTGCCCTTCACCGCCTACTGGCCGGAGGGGATCGAGGCGGTCGCGACGATCTCGCATGACAGCGACGGCAATCTCGATGAGCAAGCCGTCCGCACGCTCGAGCTGCTGGAGGCGCTGCAGCTTCGCTCGACCTGGTGCATGCTGGAGCCGGGCTACAGCTCCGGCATCTATGAGCGGGTGCTGGGGGAGGGGCACGAGCTGGCCTTTCATTATAATGCTCTCGCTTCGCAAGGCGGCGTCTGGAGTCGGCGTGAGTTCGAGCGCCAGTTGGATTGGTTGCGAGAGGCGGGGGGCGAGTCCGGGATCGTCTCCAACAAAAACCACTATACTCGCTTCGAGGGCTGGGGCGAGCTATATCGCTGGTGCGAGGCGAACGGGATCGCCGTCGATCAGACGAGGGGACCGAGCAAGGGAGGCAATGTCGGCTTCCTCTTCGGAACCTGCCAGCCGTATTACCCGATCGCATGGGCGGACGAGGGCAACCGGTTGTATCACGTGCTGGAGCTTGGCTTCCTGACACAGGATCTGGATATTGGTCGGCCGTGGTCGGACAGCAGTATCACGCCCGTCCTGCTGGAGCGTGTCCAGCGGGTCGGCGGCGTCGCGCACTTTCTTTTCCACCAGTGTCACATCGAGAGCAAACCAAGCGTCGTGCAGGCGCTCGCTTCCTTCGTCGGCCAGGCGCGGGAGCGGGGCTTGGTATTCTGGACCTCCCGCGAGATCGAGGATTGGGTGAGACGACGCCGAGCGGTGCGGATCGCGCAGCAGGCAGACGGGCGGTATACGCTTGCGAGCGAGGCGGAGCTTGACGGCTTGATCGTCTGGGAGCCGCTGGCTGCCGGGGCAGCCGAGACGGAGAGCGGCGATACCGCGATAAGGTTCGGCGTGCACTGCCGCAAGCTGTCGTATACCGTGCTTATACAGGGGGCAGGAGGGGGAGACGAATGAAGGAGATATTAGCGATCGAGGGCGGCCAGCCGGTGAAGACGACGCCGTTTGGTTCGGGACAACGCTTTGGATTGGAGGAAGCGATGCAAGTATTGGAGGCGTTGCAGCAGAATACGTTGTTCTATCATTTCGGCAACAAGGTCAAAACGTTCCTGAACGATTTTAATGAGCTGTATGGCGTCTCTTACAGCGTAGCTGCGTCATCGGGGACGGCGGCGCTCCATATCGCGATGGGGGCAGCGGGCGTGACGGTCGGGGATGAAGTCATCACGAGCCCGATCACTGACCAGGGGACTTTGATCGGAATCCTGTATCAGAATGCGATCCCGGTGTTCGCCGATCTCGACCCGCATACGTACGGGATGGACCCCGCCTCTATCGAGGCGCGCATTACCGAGCGGACGAAGGCGATCGTCGTCGTCCATCTGGCGGGTAATGCTTCGGATATGGATGCGATTATGGACATCGCCAGGCGGCACAAGCTGAAGGTGATCGAGGATTGCGCGCAGAGCTATCTGACGCGTTATAAAGGACGTCTGGTCGGCACCTTCGGCGATTACGGATGCTTCAGCACCAACGATTTCAAGCATATCTCTACGGGTGACGGCGGGATCGTCACCGTCAATTCGGGCGACGAGCAGGATTATCGCACCACGCATGCATTCGCCGACAAAAACTTCCAACGCTTCGAGGATGCGGTCCGTAAGGAGCTGCATTATCTCGCCCCCAACTATCGCATGACTGAGCTGCAGGGTGCGGTCGGCATCGCCCAACTCAAGAAGTTGCCCTGGATCTGCTCGGTCCGGCAGCGTTACGGCGACCAGTTGACGACGGAGCTGCGCGGCTTGCCCGGCATCGCTGTACATGAGGTGAAGCCGGAGATCGAGTGTACCTACTGGTTCTATATGCTGAGACTTCGGCTGGAGGAGCTGACCTGTACGCGCGAAGCTTTCTGCGCGGCGCTAGCAGCAGAGGGCGTGCCCAATATGATGGGCTATATCCCTGCCGTCATGTACAAGCAGCCGATGTTCCAGAAGCGACAAGCGTACCTGGGCAGCCACTTCCCATTCGAGCTGACCGGCGCGACCTATGAGGAGGGGCTCTGCCCCGTGGCAGAGGACATCCTGGCGACCGCCGTCCGGCTGCCGATTCATGAATTTTACACACCGCAAGACATGGCGGAGACAGCAGCCGCGATCCGCAAGGTGGCGACCTATTACGCCAAGGGCCAGGCGGATGCCGAGCCTTGAGAGGAGAAGAACGCATGAGGATACGGACGATTCCGACGCATTATTATCAGCATCATGACGCCGACTTTGACGCAGCCGTGCCGGCCGAGGGCTATGGCGGCTGGAAGCGGGCCGAGCTGCCGCTCCATCTGGACAAGACGGCTGTCGTCGTGATGCACGCTTGGAATGCCGGCACGCGGGAGCAGTATCCGGGCTGGCATCGGGCGGTCGAATATTTGCCGCGGGCTGCACAGATTCAGGAGGAGGTGTTCCCGTCCTTGCTCGGCGCTGTGCGGGGCGCGGGGATGAAGCTGTTCCATGTCGTATCGCCCGATCATTACTATGAGAGCTATCCGGGCTATGCGCGCACGCTGGCGATCGCAGGACGGGAGGAGGAGCCGAGGCCGGAGCAGATCGTCATGGACGAGGTGTTGCAGGAACTGCAGCGTTTCCGCTATCGCCACGGGTTCCCCGGCGATCATAATCGCTCCGATATCGAGGCGGGATTCGCCGACCTAAGCTTCTTGCCTCAGTCGGAGCCTCAGGAGGACGAGGAGATCGCCGCGACCGATCGGCAGCTCTATGCCTTGTGCCGACATTATGACATCAATCATTTGATCTATGTAGGCTTTGCGATCAATTGGTGTCTATTGCTGTCCGAAGGGGGAATGGCGGGCATGTCCCGGCATGGCATCCTCTGCTCGGCAGTGCGCCAGGCGGTGACTGCTGTGGAGAATCGGGAGACCGCAGCCCGGGAGTTGAACAAGGAAGCTGCATTGTGGCGAGTGTCGCTGGCGTTCGGCTTCGTCTACGATGCCGAAGAGCTGATCGAACGCTTGTCTTCATCTCCAGCAGCCAACGGGAGCTTACCAAAATCTAACCATGACGAGGAAGAATGACGATGAAATTCGCAATCGCAGGATGCCAGCATGTGCATATCAAACAATTCATCGACGAGATGCTGGAGCTGGGTCATCAGTTCGTCGGCATCGTCGATGACAGCGACTTTTATCTGCCGGAGCTTTATGCCAAGGACTATGACGTGCCGAGGCTGGATAGCCTGGATAGGCTGCTGGAGCTGGGCGTCGAGGTGGTGGGCAATGCCGAGCGCAACGACCGGAAGCTGGATGTGATGGAGTGGTGCGCCTCGCACGGGCTGCACGTCATGACGGACAAGCCGATCGCCGTCGATGAGGCGGGCTTGCATCGGCTGAGGCAGTTGATCGACCGCCGCGAGGTCGCGATCGGGATGATGCTGACCGAGCGGTTCGAGCCGAGCCTGCAACGGCTCAAGCGGCTGATCGACGATGGCGAGCTGGGCGAGCTGCTGGACGTAACGTTCCTCAAGCCGCACAAAGCAGCTTGCCATCGACGGCCGGATTGGTTTTTTGAGAAGTCGGTCAATGGCGGGCTGATCATCGATCTGCTCATCCATGATGTCGATCTGATGAACTGGCTGCTCGGGCGGCCAATCCTCCAGTACGAGGGCAAGCTGCTCAAGACGACGCTCTTCGACTACCCGGAGCTGTATGACAAGGCGATCCTGAATATCGTATACGAAGGGCTGGTCACCGCGACGATGAAGTCCGATTGGCTCATGCCAGAGGCGGTCCAGGCATGGGGCGACGGGCGGATCTTCGTCACCGGCACGAAGGGGCGCGCCGAGATCCGCTCGGCTGGCGACCTGACCGGGGAGCCTGGTCCATGCGTCATCCTCATGACCAACAGCCAGCCTGCGCAGCGGCTAGACGTACCCGATACGCCGGTCAAGCTGAGCGAGGACTTCATGCGTCAGATCCGTGGCGAGGCCACGGTACTTGCGCCGGAGGACATCTATGCCTGTAATGAAGCGGTCATCCGAATGGATCGCGCCGCCGCCAAGCTGATCCTGTGACACTCTACTAGTACTTTAGGGTACCAGTATAATCCCAAGCATCAAAGCCCTGTTCGTCGGCTTGAACGGAGAGCTCTGCCCCGGACCCAAAGTCAACGCCAACAGCGCCCAGCTTTTTGGCGTGAATCGTCAACACCTTGCCTGGGACGCCTGCACATACAAGAGCCAGGCGATAGGGCTGTGAGCTATACATGAGACTCATATGATGCATGGCCTCTTCATGGTGATCCCAGGTGGGGCAGTCTACAGCTCCGACGATCCCGGTCCAACCGTATCTGTCTTGCAGCACCTTTTGGTACTTCACAGCTTTAGCGCCGCATAACAGAACCTTTGTGTCCTTAAATGCACTGTAAAATCGTCTATCACGGGAGATGTGAGCATTGGCAAAGGCATAAAACGTATTGTCCAGCTTGGGTTTATAAAAACTAGCTACCATATCGAAAAGCGGCTTAAACCCCCACTGGGGCTCAACTAGGTGGCCTACCAAATCAGCTTCGCGCAGACAGGCCACGAGTTTCTCCCGAGCGCTTGCATTAGGAAGCGTAATGTACTTCGGATGGTTGACCCAGTCGTACTGGGTTTTCATGAACTCCATCGTCAATATCTTTTCGTGTGCCATTATGGCACAGGAGGTATCTCCAAATCGAACAGAAGCATAGGGTTCACCGGATGCAACCTTTTGTATCCATGTGTCCAAAAGCTCATTATTGGTCAGCACAACCAAGTTCCCTCCCTGATGTCTGATGCGCAATAGCCGGCAGCCTGGAAGGGCATGTCCGGCTATTGCGTCTTGTTGTTGGTGCTGGAGTCGTCTGTAGTCTCTGTGTCTGCTACCGCAATCGACAGTAGGCCGACCAGACCGCCGATGACCAATACCGCAGCGCCGATGATCGCTGCCTGATCCGAGAGACTGCTCGCGTTGTCTCGCTTCTTCATATAGCCCTTTTTTTCTCCTCCTGATGGCAATCGCCCTGATTCTTTACTATATTCGGCCTGGCGCGGTTTTGTTCCGCCAAGCGAACGGAGTAAGCCCCGTTTGGCTAAGGCTCCGTTGGTCGATACTGAGGCTAGATGCAGGAAAGGAGGGAGTAGATGCGGTGGGCTAGAATGCTGCTGGCGGCATGGGCGCTGCTGTGGTGGCCGTCCTCATGCATGCAGGAGCGCGATGCACAGCCAGCGTCCGTCATCGAGGAGGTCTATCCCGATCCTTATGGCGATCGCGTGCTCCGCGATGTATACGGTCCAACGGAGCTGAGACCGCAGCTTGTGCCGGATCGGCTGTATGACGGACAGCGTACGCTACAGGAAGATTAATGCCATTAAATGTCGGGCAGCGGATAATCGGGCGAGAGCTGGAGAGACTATTAAATGACGGGAGGACGTTATAGCTTCCGTCATACCAAGTCTACAGTCTGCGAAAGCGAGGGATACCCATGGACAATAATCTGCAAGCAAGCGATCAGCGCGAACAGATCGTCGCAGTGCAGAAAAACGGCGACGGCGATCTCACCGCATTCAAAACCGCATCCGGACGTGTACTGTCCTACGAAGAAGTGCTGCAGGCGGTGCAAGCCGGACAACTGGCCGGCGTCAATGCCTTCAAGGGCCGGGACGGCGAGACGTATATCCGCGGCGATGCCGACGGCGATCCGTCCAACAACCTGGATCAGCTGCCCCTGTTCTAGGGCGACCATATATAGGCCTGGAGACAGGCAACGCAAAGAAGACCTCCCGC
>NZ_BFBX01000083.1:103240-143501 GCF_003851045.1 Paenibacillus sp. 598K
GCGGGAGGTCTTCTTTGCGTGCAGGGAGGGGCTGCCCCGGGGGCTGGCGGCTCGAGCCCCGTCGCATCGTTAGCGATTGTCTCGCGTGGGGCGGCCTGTCCAGATGCCCTCCTATTAGGACGTAGTCCGAATAAGCTCGGACATCGAGTAGCGGCGGTGTTGCTCCAGGAATAGCATCTTGCCCGTACGACCGATATGCTCGTCACGCTCATCGGCGTAATGGACGAGCCAGATGCGCTCCTGCACCTCGTCCGGCAGCGTCAGCAGCTCCTCCAGCGAGGCGTGGACCAGCCCCGGCGACTGGAGCTGACAGTCATGGAAGATGACGTCGCAGCCCCGCTCCTGCAGGAGCTTATCGAGCAAGCCCGGATTAAAGCGCATGTCGGCGCTATAAAAGAAGTGATCGTTCATATACACTGAGTAGCTCGTCTTGCCCGGGATGTGTGGCGTTTCGATCAGCTCTACGGCAAGCGCAGGGGCGAGCTGCGCCCGAGCTCCCGGCGTGAGCGGGCGGACGTCAAAGAAGTCCTCCAGCCGCTGCCATTCCTGCTGCACGAGTCCACCCTTCAGCGTGTGGTCCCAGATCGGCTGCACCAGCGTCTCGGCAATGTAGAGCACAGGCTTGCGATCGTATTGGAACTTCATCCGGAAGGCGAACTCCTCTAGTCCGCCGACATGGTCGGCATGGATATGCGTAATCAGAATCGCATCAATCTCGGATAATGGCTTGCCCAACTGGTGCAGAGCCATCGGCGCGGTCACGCCGCAATCGATCATGAGCGTCATGTCTTCGGTGTACACAAGGGCGTTTGTATTATAGTAGCGTTTGCTAAATGCGCTGCCTGTGCCGATCATCTGAATGTCCAAGCCGTCGTTCCTCCTGATACAACCGTTTTTTAAAATTTAACATGATTATATTAGAAATGAAAGGGAGAAATCACAGTCTGCTCTCAAAATGCCTAAGTGGCATGGAATCGTACCTGGTCAGTAGCAGACGCGCCAAGGCCCACATACACTAGGAGCAAGCGCATAGACTGCGAGGGGAGCTGCTGTGTAGTGAGTAAAGGAAAAGCCGCGAAGGGGAAAAAGCAACCTGCCAGCGAGCGCAGTCAGTATCGGATGAAGCTGGTGCTCTCGGATACATGCGCGGTCTGCGCCACGCCATGCGCCCGAGGGATGAGCTACCTCGAACGTATGAAGGAGCCGGGAGCAGTCGGCAATGGCGTGCCTTGCATATTGACGCGGACCAAGGCGTAACGGGGCGTTTTCGCATTTCCCGGGGAAGCGCAGATTTCAACAGTGATCGACAGAAGCTGCGGCTGGATTTTTTTGTGCCAGCCGCCGCAACTTCTCATCGCCGCAAGAGTATAATCTTACATCCTGACAACGGATGGAGGTACATAAGGATGAAGTTCAGAAAGATCGTGATCCTGCTGCTGGTTCTCTCCCTGTGGGGGGGCACGATGTTGTTCGCCGACTCGGCGAACCAGCGCGTGCGGGTCATCGTGAACGGATCGGAGTTGGATGATCAGGGTCTGTTGGTGGACGGCAAGACCTATCTGCCCCTTCGGCAAATCGCCAACACGCTGCAATCGCTGGTGGAGTGGAATGACAGCGCAAGGCGAGTGACCGTATATAAACCCAATGTTCACATGTTCTTGTTCCAGGACAAGACGATCTTCGGCAATGTGACGCGCAACAGTCGGCCGACCTTCAATGTGCATGCCCAGGTCGACAGCCTCAAGGTGGACATCAGCGCCGTCAAGGTGACGATCAGCGATCCCGGAGGTCGCGAAACGCTCATTCACGAGGAAGAGGTCACCAATCAACGCGAGGACTTCTGGTTGCCGACCAAGGAGATCCGCTATCATTTCGAGGCAGCAGGCAAGTATACCGTTCGGTTCTACATGAAGCCGGCCGGTTCGGGAGACTGGGCCGTCGTGTCGGAGAAGACGATTGTTTCCAAGTAATTCCTTTTTTTCAGTCGTTCGCTGACGCAGTCATTGTAGTCATTTGCATACGTGTTGCCGTTTGACCCGTCAAGTGGAACATGTTACGATACGTGGGTAGCTGAATAACGAATGGAAATGAGGGTTTTACAATGAGCGAACACGTGCATGGACCGGACTGCAACCATGATCACGACCACGAGGAGCATGTATTTGTCGTTACCGACGAAGAGGGCGTAGAACGCGAGATGGTCATGGTCTTTACATTTGAGTCCGAATCGCAGGTGTATGCGGTGCTGCTGGACCGCAACGATCCAGAGGCGGACGGCATCATCTTCCGTATCGAGGAAGAGGGCGAGGAGGCATTCCTGGTCGGCATCGAGGACGATGCGGAGTGGGAGCGCGTAACCAAGATCTACGAAGAGATCGCCCGCGCCGAGAGCGAACAAGCATAAGCGATCCACGACAAACAGGCAGCCCGCCGACGGGCTGCCTGTTTTTTTGGGGACTTCTTCAAGATAATCGCAGCACCCAACCGGGCTGGAGTGTGCGGCGATAAACACCATCTTAGAAAATCGCCGTCTCCTCGACGATGACCTTGACGAACTCGATGCTGCGATCCTCCGGTCCCTTGACCGGCAGGCCGACCTCGACATGATCGACGATATAGTCGATGTTCTGCTGAGAGATGACCTCGCCCGGCAGCAGGATCGGGATGCCAGGCGGATAGACGTAGATGAATTCGGCAATAATCCGTCCCGCGGATTCCTTGAAGGGAATCACTTCCGTCTCGGCGTAGAAGGCGTCGCGCGGCGTCAGCGAGAGCTGGGGGATCTCCGGGATCTTGACGATCAGCTCATGCGCTTCGCGCTTCTGGTAGTACTGCCCAGAGAGGTCGCGCAGCGCCGTCAGCAGCGTCTCGATCGGCTCCTCGCTGTCGCCTGGCGTGACCAGACAGAGGATATTGTACATGTCGCTTAGCTCGATCTCGATGTTGTAATGATCGCGCAGCCAATTCTCGACCTCGTAGCCCGTCACGCCGAGGTGGCGGACATGGATCGTCAGCTTGGTCGGATCGAAGTCGTACGTCGCCTCATCGCCAAGGATTTCCTCGCCTATGCAGTACAGACCGGGGATTCGGTTGATCTCCGAGCGGGCATGGGACGCCAGTTGGATGGTTTTCTCGGCAATCGCATGGCCGTTGATGGCGAGCTGACGGCGCGAGGTATCCAGCGAGCCAAGCAGCAGGTAGGAGGTCGACGTCGTCGTCAGCATGCTGATGATCGTCTGGACGCGCTGCGGATTGATCCGTCCCTTGCGCACATTAAGGACCGAGCTCTGCGTCATCGAGCCGCCAAGCTTGTGCACGCTGGTCGCCGCCATATCCGCGCCCGCTTGCATCGCCGACATCGGCAGCCCGTCATGAAAGTGGATCAGTACGCCGTGCGCTTCGTCCACCAGTACGGGGATGTCGTAGCCATGCACCAGGTCGACGATTTCCTTCAGGTCGGCACAGATGCCATAGTAGGTCGGATTGATGACGACTACGGCCTTGGCGTCGGGATGACGCTCGAGCGCGCGCCGCACCGAGCGCGTCGTGATGCCGTGGTCGATCCCGAGGTTGGCGTCGCGCGCGGGCGAGATGAAGACTGGCCGGGCGCCAGCAAAAATAATCGCCGACATAATCGATTTGTGCACGTTGCGCGGGACGATGATCTTGTCGCCGGGAGCGCAGACAGTGAGGATCATTGTCATGATCGCTCCGCTCGTCCCTTGCACGGAAAAGTACGTATAGTCAGCGCCAAAAGCGTCTGCCGCCAGCTGCTGGGCTTCTTCGATCACTCCGGTCGGCTGGTGCAGATCGTCAAGCGGCGCGATATTGATCAGATCGATGGAGAGCGCATTGTCTCCGACAAACGTCCGAAATTCGGGATCGCTGCCGGCCCCCTTCTTGTGGCCGGGAATATGAAACTGAACGGGGTTGTGCTGCGCGTGTGTGCGCAGCGCGGTGAACAGCGGGGTGCGAGTGTGATCCATCGCGGCGTCACCCACCTTTCATGGTAGTGGTACAAACTAGGATGAGTATAGCAAAAACGGCCGGGAATGCAAGGACTTGTTCGATAGGATCATTGTTCTCAGTTTGTCCATTTCCATGGTTTGGCGGGATATGGTACGATATCGGGTGGAGGGAGTCTAACATGAACAAACCATTAGCCGTCGTCATGCTGACCCTGATGACGACATTTATCGGCTTCGGGATTATTATTCCGGTCATGCCGGAATTGATCAAACGGGTCGATTCCAACGAGCTGGCACTACATACCGGATTGCTGCTGTCGATCTACTCGGCCGTCTCGTTCCTGATGTCGCCGCTCTGGGGCTCGCTCTCGGACCGGATCGGCCGACGCCCGATTATCCTGATCGGCATCCTCGGCTTCTCGGCCAGCTTCCTTGTGTTCGGCCTGGGGGCGCACAACCTGACGCTGATGTATGTGTCGCGCATCCTGGGCGGATTGTTCTCCGGGGCGGTGACGTCGGTGATCGTCGCCTATGTCGCCGATGTGACGCCGCCCGAGGAGCGCACGCGGGGGATGGGTCTTGTTGGGATGTCGATCGGTCTGGGTTTTACGATCGGCCCCGGCGTCGGCGGATTGCTCAGCAAGATTTCACTGGAGACGCCTTTCTTCGTCGCTTCGGCGTTGGCGTTGCTCACGTTCTTCCTTGCGTGGAGCCGGCTCAAGGAATCGCTTGATCCAGAGCGTCGTCGTCAGCCGTCGGCCGAGCGGGTATCGCGCTGGACGGCGTTCCGCGGCTCGCTACGGTACCTGTACCTGCTGGCGCTATTCGTGGCGCTGTCGCTTGCCGGACTGGAGGCGACGTTGCAGCTGTTCGGCATGGAGCGCTTCGAGGTAACGCCCGGCCAGGTCGGGATGATGTTTTTTGTGTGCGGACTCGTCGGCGCGCTGGTGCAGGGCGGGATCGTCCGGCGGTACATCCGCAAAGGGGACGAGCCGAAGTTTATCGTCGCGGGTCTGCTGTTCTCGGCGGTGGGCTTCCTGCTGCTGCTCACCTCGCATACGTTGTGGACGGCGACACTGTTCCTGGCGATCTTCGGCATCGGCAATGCGCTGATCCGGCCATGCGTTACTTCGCTGATCACGCAGAAGACGACGGTCGGCCAGGGCGTGGCCTCCGGTCTCAGCTCCTCGATGGACAGTCTGGGCCGGATCATCGGGCCGCTTGGCGGGGCGATGCTGTTCAAGCTCGACCTGCAGCTGCCGTATGTCGTCGGCGGTCTGCTGTCGCTCGCGGCGCTGCTGTTCCTCGCCCGCTTCGTTACGCTCGATCGTCAGCGCGCAGGCAGCGAGGCGCTGCCGCGCTGAGGCTAGCGCCCGCCGCAGCCAGCGCTGGCAGGTATCGCACGCGCATCGTATGCTACGATGGGCATACAAAAAAGCTCTTTCTCGCCGTGACTGGCTGGAAAGAGCTTTTTTGTCTTATAGACAGTGCGCAACGCAATGCGGCTACAAGGCTAAGCCAGCCTGACGTCAACGCGCCAGGCGGTACAGCGGCAGCAGCGACGCGAACGTTTCCTCCGCCTTGGCCAGCAGGGCGGAGCCGTCGCGCAGCAGTGGATCGTGGCGATCGATGATCAGGCCGCAGAGCAGCTCGGCTGACTTGACCGTCTGCAAGCGCGAGAGCAGCGTCTGCAGCTCGTCGGCGCTCAGCTTGCTATGGAGCGTGCCGCCAGGCTCGGTATGGTCGCCGGACCAGGTGAAGCCGGAAGGGATCTGCTTGCGCAGCTCGCTTACGCGCTTGAGCGCTTGCTTGGCGAAGCTCTCCTTGGCCGTAGCTTCATAGATCAGGGCGAACTGGATGAACAGATGCGATTCGAACAGACCGATCTGAAAATGCGGGTGTGCCTTGTAGCCCCGCTTGTTGGGCGCGTAAGCGACCCACGTATCGTTGGGCGGATGTACCTTGCGCCGCGCATGCTTGGCCACATGCGGATACATCTCCTCGCCGCACAGTACAGAGAGCGTTGGCGCCAGCTCGGCGCCGAGCTGGTGCAGCTTGGGCCGGACGCGGGCGATCAGCGCCTCCATGCGCGGCTCGAGGCCGTCGATGGCGAAGACGTCGAAGTCCTCGGGCGCAAAGCCGGGGAAGGTCGTTTGGGCAGCGGTTGTCACAGTATGTACCTCCTGAACATGATGGTATGAAGTATACCATACCTGACGGTCGATGCCGAGGCCGACTGCAACCTTTGGGCGCTCGTCCGCGTCAAATAAGCAATTGCCCGTAAGCAACAGCCCGCGCGTATAAAATTAGTCAATAAACCAAGTTGCCAGAACATATGATGGAGTATAAGATAGGATTAGAAACAAATTTTCAGAACATTTACACAATTATCCGACTGAGGAGGGATAGCCGTGAATAAAAGCTATGAAGTTGAATACTGCAATCTGGAGCTCCGCTTTGATCGGCGGCAAATCCAGCATCTGATTCGGGATCTGATCCAGGAAGGCTATTCTCTCTATTGGAGCGAGACGGAGAACATGCTGCTCATCTCGATCCGCACCGGGCGCAAGCTCGTCAAGCTGAGATTCCAGCGCGTCCGCAACCGGTTCAAAATTGTCGGCGATTACACGATTAAGGATGAGAAGCTGTCCCTGCTGATCGAAAAGCTCATTAACGATACGCGCGGCCATGCCGTCGTCAAACGATTCCGCGACCGTCAGATTGTCATTGAAAATATTATGTTCGGTGAAATTATTCGACTGGTGGAGGTGTCGGGGATGGAGCATAAAATCATCTATCAACGCAAGCCATTCGTAACGACGGAAGAAATGATCCAGGCCTTTCAATCCAAGCGTGCCGAACAGCGGGTGCCGGTATTGCGTTATGAGCTGGATTACGAGCTGATGTGTCTGCACGAGGCGCTGCAGGAAGGTCGGACGGAAGACGCCGACGCCAGCCGCGAGAAGCTTGCGTTGCTGCGCAGCGAGATGCTGCAGCTGGAGATGTAATCTAGGATCGGACGGAAAGGATGAGCGTACGCATGTCTAGCAGCACCTGAGGGATGCTTCCGGAAAAAGCGGGAGCATCCTTTGTTTTTGCGCCTGCGATTGCGGCAGTTTTCTCTCATTTTCAACATTACAGTTTTCATCCGGCCGCAAAAAGAGTAAAATAACATTATTGTGTGTCGTTTTACCCACCTCTTCACCATAAACTATATAGAAAAGGGATGGAACCAAACCAATGTCTAAACAGCAAATTGGCGTTATCGGAATGGCAGTCATGGGGAAAAATCTGGCGCTCAACATCGAGAGCAGAGGTTTTACGGTGTCGATCTTCAATCGCTCCAGAGAAAAAACGGACGATCTCTTGAAGGAAGCCGAAGGGAAAAACCTGGTCGGCACCTTCACCATGGAAGAGTTCGTGCAATCGCTGGAGACGCCGCGCAAAATCCTGATCATGGTGCAAGCCGGCAAGGGCACAGATGCGACAATCGACCAACTCGTGCCGCTGCTCGACGAGGGCGACATCATCATCGACGGCGGCAACGCCTACTTCCCTGATACCCAGCGCCGCAGCAAGGAGCTCGAGGCCAAAGGCTTCCGCTTCATCGGCACTGGCGTCTCCGGCGGCGAAGAGGGCGCGCTCAAAGGCCCGTCTATCATGCCTGGTGGCCAAGAGTCGGCCTACAAGCTGGTCGAGCCGATCCTCACTGCCATCTCCGCCAAAGTTAACGGCGATCCTTGCTGTACCTATATCGGACCGGACGGCGCAGGCCACTATGTGAAGATGGTCCACAACGGCATCGAGTACGGCGACATGCAGCTCATCTGCGAAGCGTACCACCTGTTGAATTCGGTGCTCGGCGTCAGCACGCAAGAGCTGCACGAGATCTTCACCGAGTGGAATAAAGGCGAGCTCGACAGCTACCTGATCGAGATTACGGCCGACATCTTCTCCAAATACGATGACGAGACCGGCAAGCCGATGGTTGACGTCATCCTCGACTCCGCTGGTCAGAAGGGCACCGGCAAATGGACAAGCCAAAGCTCGCTGGACCTGGGCGTCCCGCTGTCGATCATTACCGAATCGGTATTCTCCCGCTTCCTCTCGGCGATGAAGGAAGAGCGCGTCGCTGCCAGCAAGCTGTTGCAAGGCCCTGCACCATCCGAATACACCGGCGACAAGGCGGCCTTCATCGAAGCCGTCCGCAAAGCGCTGTATGCGAGCAAGATCTGCTCCTACGCGCAAGGCTTCGCCCAAATGCGCGCCGCTTCCGACGAGTACGGCTGGGATCTGCGCTACGGCGATATCGCGATGATCTTCCGCGGCGGCTGCATCATCCGTGCTGGCTTCCTGCAGAACATCAAGGACGCTTATGACCGCGACCCAGAGCTGCGCAACCTGTTGCTCGACAGCTACTTCAAGGAGATCGTCGAGTCGTACCAAGGCGCATGGCGCGAGGTTGTATCCACGGCTGTCGCTTCCGGCATCCCAGTGCCGGCGTTCGCGAGCGCGCTGGCTTACTATGACAGCTACCGCACCGAGCGTTTGCCTGCCAACCTGCTGCAGGCGCAGCGCGATTACTTCGGCGCGCATACGTTCCAGCGTCTGGACAAAGAAGGCTCCTTCCACTTCAACTGGATGGCATAGGCTTCCGCTGAGGAATGGCAGTCTCTGCCGGAGTGAGGCCGTTGACGCCTCGCACCGCTTCGGCGAGCAGCACGCGCAGCCGCGCCTGCTCCTGCTGGCAGCTTGGCTTGCCCCGCAGGATGAGCATGGCGGCTTCGGCGAAGCACGCGAAGGTATGAGGCAATAAAGGTGGCTGGCTGGACTCAAGCGCGCTTGTATCCAGCTCGGCCGCCTTTTTTTTGAGCCATTCGAGCATCCAGATGACGTCGGCACGGCAGAGCGGATGCTCCGGGTGCAGTATCCGCGCCAGACGCTGCTCGCAAGAATCGGCCGTAATATGGCCGCGATTGTACATAGCGGACCCTCCTTTCCTATGAAGCATCGGACGCTACTCTATGCATACGAGGGAGAGTGGCAGATTATACGAGCAGCCGATGATTGTCTGTCCTTTCGGCGCTATGGTATGATGAGGGTTGACTGCTGTCCGCGCCTCGCGCGCGGGTGGCGCAAGGCAGAATCAAGAGGTGTTGCTAGTGTCCAGACAGTATCAATCGATCGTCCTGGTCGGCTTCATGGGAACCGGCAAATCATCGGTCAGCCGCTCGCTCGCCGAACGGATCGGCTATGAGCGGGTTGATCTGGATGAGGCGATCGAACGGCGGGAGCGCTGCTCGATCGCCGAGTTGTTCGCGGAGCGCGGCGAGACGGCCTTCCGCGAGCTAGAGCGCGATGTGCTGCGCGAGCTGATGTTGCGGCCAGCGCGTCAGGTGATCGCTACCGGAGGCGGCGCCGTGTTGAGGGCGGACAACCGCGAGACGATGAGGGAGCGTGGCTGGGTTGTGGCGCTCACAGCCGATGCGGAGCGGATCATCGCCAGAGTGAGCGCCGATACTTCGCGTCCGCTCTTGCAGGGCGATGTGAGGAGGCGTGTGACGGAGCTGTTGGAGCAGCGCAAGCATGCCTACGACTTCGCCGATCTGAAGCTCGACACGACCCGCCTGAGCGTAACGGAGGTCACCGACCGGATCATCGGCGCCTGGCAGCGGCTGACGTCGGCAGACGGCGCGGACCATCCGCGTGCAAACCATTAAAAAGGGGAACAATCCAATATGACAGATGTAATCGTGACACCAACGCCCAAGCTCACAGGCGAGCTGCAGGCGCTATCTTCCAAAAACTACACCACGCGCTACTTGTTGGTCGCGGCGCTTGCCGAGGGCACGAGCACGATCTACTACCCGGCTCACAGCGAGGACAGCGACGCGATGCGTCGTTGCATCCGCGATCTGGGCGCGACGGTGGAGGAGGACGAGGAGAAGATCACCATCACTGGCTTTGGCGCCAAGCCGACGCCTAAGGTCGAGCTAGATGTGGGCAATGCCGGCGCGGTGCTCCGCTTCCTGATGGCGATTGCCTGCCTAGGCGAGGACGTCACCTTTATTAACCGGTACCCGGACTCGCTAGGAAAGCGGCCGCATGACGATCTGATCGATGCGCTCGAGCAGATGGGCGCGCGCATCGAGCATCAGTCGGGCAAGCTGCCGATCCGCATCGAGGGCGGACAGCTCAGAGGCGGCAAGATTGCCGTCTCGGGCAATGTCAGCTCGCAGTTCCTGAGCGCGCTGCTGTTCCTGACGCCGCTGCTGGCGGAGGACAGCGAGATCGAGGTGCTGCATGATCTGAAGTCCAAGGTCGTCGTCGGCCAGACGCTAGAGGTGCTGGAGCAGGCGGGCATCGTCATCGAGGCGAGCGAGGATCTGATGCACTACAAGGTGAAGGGCAATCAGCGCTACGAAGCCAAGAAGTATGTCGTCCAAGGCGACTATCCGGGCTCGGCGGCGGTACTGGCAGCCGCAGCCGTCACCCGCTCGGACGTGACGCTGCATCGTTTGGAGGAGCACAGCAAGCAAGGCGAGCGCGCTATCGTCGATGTACTGAAGATGATGGAGGTGCCGCTCTCCCATCAGAACGGCACGGTGCATGTGCTTGGCAACGGCAAGCTGAAGGCTGTCGAGTTCGATGGCGACATGGCGACCGACGCCGTGCTGGCGATGGTGGCGGCGGCTGTATTCGCCGAAGGCACCTCCCGCTTCTACAACGTCGAGAATCTGCGTTACAAGGAATGCGACCGCATCACCGACTATCTGGCGGAGCTGCGCAAGGCGGGAGCCAACGTAGAGGAGCGCCAGAGCGAGATTATCGTGCACGGTCGTCCCGAGGGCGTGGAGGGCGGCGTCGAGATCGATGCGCATTACGACCATCGGGTTATCATGGCGCTGACTGTCGTCGGTCTGCGCGCAGAGCAGCCGATCCGTATCAAGGACGCCCACCATGTCGCCAAATCGTATCCGATCTACTTTGACCATCTGAAGGCGCTCGGCGCCCAGGTAGAGTGGGTCGACTAACGGCGATCCGAAGATCGATTCGTGAGCGTAGGTTCTGTATGAGGGTTGTCCAAAAAAGGAGGTTATGCTCGTGAGCTATACCCATCCGTCCCGAGACGAGATCCGCACGATGCTCGGAGAGGCGCGCACCGTCGCTGTCGTCGGCTTGTCCGACAAGCCGGAGCGCACGTCGTACATGGTATCCGAAGCGATGCAGCAAAAGGGCTACCGGATCATCCCGGTCAACCCTGCGGCTTCCGGGCCGATCCTTGGCGAGACCTGCTATGCGTCGCTCGAGGAGATCCCGGAGCCGATCGATATCGTCAATGTGTTCCGACGCAGCGAGCATTGTCCGGAGATCGCCGCAGCGGCCGTCCGAATCGGCGCCAGCGTCCTCTGGCTTCAACTGGGCGTCTACAGCGAGGAAGCGGCGGAGATCGCTGCGTCCGGCGGCTTGCAGGTTGTGATGGACCGCTGCATCAAGGTTGAGGACTCGCTGCTCTGGCCGCAAGGAAAATCCAGCTCCGAGCTTGGATAAAAAACGTGACGTTCTCCCACACTAAGAGAGGCTTTTCGGGCACTGTCGACTCGAAAAGACTATCGCTTCATGCAACAGGAGGACTCACCAAATGAACGGAATGTCCAACCAAGGATACCAAGGCTTCCAAGCCAACAACCAATTCTCTAACCAGCAAACGAACCAATACCAGCCTGCGGGATACGTTCAATCCCATTACCAAGGCAACATCCCGACCCAAAATGCCGGTCCTGTGATCAGCCATCTGGGCTATCAAGCGAACCAGCAACAGCAAGGCTTCCAGCCACAATCGTACCAATCAAATATGAATGGCGGCTTTGCCGGCTCGCAAGCGCAGAGCCAATACCAGCCGGTGATCTCGCGTCTGGGCTATCAAGCGGGCCAAGAGCAGTATGGACAGGCTTCGCACTTCCAGCCGCAATCGCAGCAATCGCATTACATGCCTTCGCAGTTCCAAAGCAACAGCTACCAACAGCAGCAACCGGTCATCTCGCACCTCGGCTTCCAAGCCGGCTCCGAGACGCATAGCCCGGTGCTGCAGCATGCCCATGTAGCCGGCAACGGCCAACAAGGATATCAATCGCAGCAAGGCGGCTTCAACATGGCGCAGGCGCATACGCCGCAAAACCCAGTGTATCAAACGACCAACGCGCAGCAACAACAAGGCCCGGTTATTTCCCATCTGGGCTACCAAGCCGGCCAACAAGGAATGAACAACCGTTTCTAAGGCGGCTATGGACGAGCAACGGCGGGCCCGCAAGGGTCCGTCGTTTTCTTTTGACAAAACAAGCGTGAACGCTTACCATCGAAGAATAGAATGAGAACGAAAGGGGGCGCTGAATTGAACCTGATGGGCAATCTGCAGCAGCTCGGGCGCGCATTGATGCTGCCGATGATTGTACTGCCTGCCGCCGCGGTGTTTCTGTTTCTCGGCCAGCTGCCCTGGGGCGTGATCGGGCTGCCGGGGATGGGCGAGCATTTGGCTCGCGCGGGCGATATTTTATTTTTGGTCTTGCCTTTTTTGTTTGCCGTAGGCGTCGCGCTTGGTCTGACCAACAATGCCGGCGCAGCCGGCATGGCTGCGCTGGCAGGCATGTTTATATATAGCGGGATTACCGGCTCGATGAGCGACCTGAACATACAGCCGACGATTCTGATCGGCGTGCTGATCGGCATCGTCTCCGGCTATTGCTTTGATTTGTTCAAGGAGTTTCGATTGCCGGAGTATATCCAGTTTTTTGGCGGACCGCGCTTCGTGCCGCTGTTTGTCAGCGTGCTTTCCGTTATTTTCTCGATCATGATGATCAACATTGCGCCGTATATTCAGGAAGGGCTCCATTTGCTCGGTGAGGTCGTCTCCTCGGCAGGCGGCTTCGGCGTCTTCCTGTTTGGCTTCGTTCACCGGATTCTCGCTGTCTTCGGTCTTCATCATCTGGTGAGCCACGTTTTCTGGTTCCAGGTGGGCGGCTATGAGACGGACAACGGGACGCTTGTCTACGGTGATCTCGTCCGTTTCTTCGCGGGCGACCCGACGGCAGGCGCGTATATGGCCGGTCTCTATCCGACGATGATGTTCGCTTTGCCGGCGATCGCTTTCGCCATCATCCAGGAGGCACGCGAGGATCTCAAGCCCAAGGTCCGCAAGACGTTTATGTCGGCCGCTCTGGCCTCGTTTCTGACCGGGGTGACGGAGCCGATCGAGTTTGCTTTTCTGTTCGTGGCTCCGTATTTGTTCGTCGTGCATGCCATTCTCTCGGGGCTGGTCATGTGGCTGACTTATGAGTTGGGTATCCTGCACGGCTTTTCGTTCTCCGCGGGGGCGATCGACTATGTCATCAACCTGCATCTGTCGACGCGCGGCTGGCTGCTGCTGCCGATCGGGCTTGTGTTCGGATTCCTCTACTATATTATGTTTCGCTGGGCGATCTGGCGCTTCCGCATCCCGACGCCGGGACGCGAGGAGGGCTCGCAGCTCGATGAGTGGGCCGGCGATATCCCGTATCGCGCGCCGCTTATCCTGCAGGCGATCGGCGGCAAGGAGAACATCGTCCAGATGGAGGCTTGCATCACGCGTCTGCGGCTCAAGCTCAGCAATGACAAGCTGCTCGACATCAACGCGCTGCGCAACCTGGGGGCTGCGGGCGTCATCCGCTTGGGCGGCGGCAATGTGCAGGTCGTCTTCGGCACCTTCTCCGAGCTGATCCGCGAAGAGATGATGAAGACGCTGAAGCGGGATCTCACACAGGTGTCCTTCTCCTCGCCGATACAAGGCAAGATGATCCCGCTCGACGAGGTGCCCGATCAGATCTTCGCCGACGAGCTGGTAGGCAAAGGCGTCGCCTTTATGCCGGAGCGCGGTGAGCTGGTCGCTCCGGTCGACGGCACCGTCATCCATATCTATCCGACGATGCATGCGGTAGGGATCCGCACCGCTGAAGGGCTGGAGGTGCTGCTGCATATCGGCATCGACACGTCGCAGATGGGAGGCCGGGGCTTCTCCGCCGTCGTCCGCGAGGGAGACAAGGTCAAGACCGGGCAGCTGCTCATTCGCTTTGACCTGCAGAAGGTTCGCAAGGGGTGCAAGTCGTTGGCCACGCCAATGGTCATTACCAATTCAGACCGTGTCAGATCGTGGAGCTACGCTCCGTTCAAGAGTGTTAAGAAGGGTCAGGCATCAATCATGTCCGTCGTGCTCAAAGAGAGAAAGGGTGGGGGAGATTGACCATTATTCAAGGAATAGGAGCGTCTGCAGGTATCGCGATCGGCAAGTCTTTCGTGCTGCCGGGATGGGAATGGGATTTGCCGGATCAAAAAATCGACGTCGCCGATCTGGCCAAGGAGTTCGACCGCCTGTACGAAGGCATCAAGACGTCCAAGGATGAGATCGAGCAGATGAAGGGCGAGCTGCGCGAGGTGGTCGGCTCGGACGAGACGCATATTTTCGACGCGCATATCGCGATCCTCGACGATCCCGTCTTCATGAATGAGGTGCAGGGCATCATCCAGCGGCAGTACAAAGCGGCGGAGGTGGCGGTTAAGGAAGCGATCGATCACTTCGTGACGATGTTCGACCTGCTTGATGACGAATACATGAAGGAACGCGCGCTCGACATCAAGGATGTTGGCAACCGGCTCCTGAAGCATCTGCTCGGCGCGCCGGAGATCAAGCTGCCGACCGATACCCAGCCATTTATCCTTGTCGCCAAGGAGCTTTCGCCTTCTCAGCTAGCCCATCTCAACCCGAAGCATGTGCTCGGCATTGTCACGCTGGCGGGGAGCACAACCTCCCACTCGGCGATTATGGCGCGGGCGCTTGGCATTCCGCTCGTCGTCGGACTCGAGAACAAGCTGACAGAGCCGATTCAGACAGGGGAGATGATGGTCATCGACGGACAGAGCGGCCAAGTGATCCTGGACCCTGCCGAGAGGGTAATGGAGCAGTTCGCGCGAGCCCAGGAGGCGCAGCACGAAGCCAAAAACAAACTAAAGCAGCTCGCTGGCTTCCGGTCGGTTACGCCGGACGGCAAAGAGATCGAGCTGGCTGCCAACATCAGCTCGCTGAAGGAGCTTGACGTAGCCTTGCCTGTGGGGGCGCTTGGCGTCGGTTTGTTCCGGACGGAGTTTCTGTATATGGATCGGCTCGATTTTCCGGGGGAAGAGGAGCAATTTGAGGTGTACAAGAGCGTGGCGGAGAAGCTGGGCGAGGATACGGTCATCATCCGTACGCTCGATATCGGCGGCGACAAGCAGTTGGACTACTTCAACATCGCTGAGGAGGACAATCCGTTCCTGGGCTACCGGGCCATCCGTATCTCGCTCGACCGCAAGGATTTGCTCAAGACCCAATCGCGGGCAATCCTGAGAGCAAGCCGGTACGGGCATGTGAAGATGATGTTCCCGCTTATCTCGTCGGTCGAGGAAGTGCGAGCGGCCAAGGCCGTGCTGGAGGAGGCCAAGCAGGAGCTGCTGGACGAAGGGCTGCCGTTTAATCCGCACCTGCAGGTCGGCGTCATGATCGAGGTGCCGGCGGCGGCGGCGATCGCCGATCTGCTGGCGGAGGAGGTCGACTTTTTTAGCATCGGCACCAATGACCTCGTGCAGTTCGTGCTCGCCGTCGACCGGATGAACGATCAGATCGCCCATCTATACGAGCCGTATCACCCGGCGGTGTTGCGGATGCTTAAGATGACGGTGGATGCCGCGAAGCGGCGGGGCATCCCGGTCGGCGTGTGCGGGGAGATGGCAGGCGATACATTGGCGCTGCCGATCTGGCTCGGACTTGATGTCGACGAGCTGAGCATGAGCGCGCCTGCCATCCTGCACATCAAGGAACGGCTGTTGCAGACCAAGCAATCGGACTGCCGTCAGCTGCTGGAGCTGCTGCTCTCCTGCCGCACCAGTAGGGAGATGCGGCAGCAGTTGGAGAGCTTCAGACGAGCTGTCGGCGCTCCGGAGGAGACGCCAGTCTCGGTCTGCAAGCCGCTGCGCTCCTAGCGCTGTCTGAGCGCGTCTACGAACGCCTTGGCATAAGGCGGCAGGTCTGGCGGACGGCGGGAGGAGACGATATGACCATCGACGACGACCGCTTCGTCCACCCAGGTCGCGCCGGCGTTTTCCATGTCGTCGCGGATGCCCGGCGTCGACGTGACGGTGCGACCTTCGAGAATGCGCGCCGAGATGAGCACCCAGCCGGCGTGGCAGATCTGACCGATCGGCTTGCCGTCCTTGTCCATCTCGCGGATCAGCTCGAGCACCTTCGGGTAGCGGCGCAGCTTGTCTGGCGCCCAGCCGCCGGGGACGAGGATGCCATCATGATCGGCGCTGTTCACCTCGTCGAAGGCGAGATCGGCGACAGCGGGGACACCGTATTTGCCGATATGCTTTTTGCCCTTCTCCGGTCCGGCGAACAGGACAGTCGCGCCTTCCTCGCGGACGCGGTAGACGGGATACCATAATTCCAGATCTTCGAACTCATCATCAAGCAGACAGATAACAGACTTATCCGATAGTGACATCGATAATACCTCCTAGACGGGATGTATGGGATAACCCAAACCTTATTGTACTGAAGGAGAGGCTATGAAGCAAACCAATCACTCCCCCCGTTCCTGGTGGCGCTGGCTTCCAGCGTTGTTGTGGATGGGTGTTATTTTCTGGCTGTCCTCCCGCACCGGCGATCAGCTCGGCGGGATTATGCCCTGGTTCCAGAAGCTTTTGCCATTTATGCAGAGCTTCGACTGGGGTCATTTTGTTGCCTACTTTATCCTTGCCTTTTTGCTCGCTTACGGCTTTGGCGCGCGAGCGCTGCGCTGGCGCGTGCGCCTGCTGGTCGTGCTGCTCTGCGTCCTGTACGGAGTGAGCGACGAATATCATCAGTCGTTTGTTGATGGACGTACGCCCGATGCTAATGACATCCGTAACGACGGCATTGGCGCTCTACTGGCGATGCTTGCTCTGAGTGTGCCGATGATTCGGCGTCGTTGGACCCGATTCGGGCGTTAAGTGGGTCGGATAACAGAAAATTACAAGCAGAACGAGCAGGAAATAAGGCGAACGGGGTCGAATAATGTTCGTATACCAATTTCTAAAGGGGTGGGCCGCTGTGCAAAAAAGCTGTCCTTGTGGCGAAGTGATGTCCATGAAGCTGCGGACGGTAATCTATTCGGGCAAGGTAGAGATCGACAATGTGCCGGTCTACTCATGCGAAGCATGCAGCCGCAGCGAGGTGTTCCCGGAAGTGAAGCCGGACCTGACCGGACTGATCGGCCGACTCGGCTCGGAGCCCGAACCGCAGACTTTTCTGTTTAATGAGTGGAACGAATGGGCAGATTTAATATTGGAGCTCTATGTCAGACAAAAGCGACCCAATCAGCAAGAGCTGGATCGACTCATCGAAGAGCGAATCAACAAGCTGCTCGATCTGTTGCTCCTCGCGCGCAGGATGGGCGATGAGCAGTGGGCCGGCGAGGTGGAAAAGCGGCTGTCGCAGATCAGCCGACGCACAATGTCTACATAAGTTTGGCAGCTAATCATACTTAACAGGGCAGACCATATCTCGTTTCTCGACAGAGTCAGGACGGGTAACATTGCGTAAAGTAAATTTTTGTCGTATCATTAATCCAATAGAGTTCCGGCAGACGTGGCAAGTATGCTCCCAATGACCAGACAACGCACCAAAAATATGAACTAAATGGAGAGAAGGAACGTGACTGTAACCATTTATGATGTAGCAAGGGAAGCGGGCGTGTCGATGGCGACAGTCTCGCGCGTGGTGAATAACAATCCGAATGTCAAGCCGCAAACCCGTAAAAAAGTGTTCGAGGCGATCGAACGTCTGGGCTACCGTCCCAACGCCGTCGCACGCGGGCTGGCGAGCAAGAAGACGACAACGGTCGGCGTCGTCATCCCCGACATCTCCAATGCCATCTTCGCGGAGGTGGCTCGCGGCATCGAGGATATCGCGAACATGTACCATTACAATATTATCCTCTGTAACGCCGACAAGAAGAAAGACAAGGAAATCCGGGTCATCAACACCTTGCTGGAGAAGCAGGTGGATGGTCTGCTGTTCATGGGCGGCGCCGTGACAGAGGAGCATATCATCGCTTTCCGTTCGGCCAACGTGCCGATCGTCCTCTGCGCCACGACGGACGAGCAGGCAACGATCCCTTCGGTCGATATCGATCATGAGGCGGCAGCGTTCGACGCGGTCAGCTCGCTGATCGCTCAAGGGCACAAGAACATTGCGATGATTAGCGGCACGCTGCAGGACCCAGCCAACGGTTATGCCCGATTCCAGGGCTACAAGCGGGCGCTTGAGCAGGCTGGTGTTGCGTATGACGAGGCGCTTGTTCGCGTCGGCAATTACCGGTACGAGTCCGGCATCGAGGCGATGAAGTACTTTTTGGACCGGGACGACAAGCCGACAGCGGTGTTCGCTGCGACCGACGAGATGGCGATCGGCGCGATTCATTGCATTCAGGACTATGGTCTGAAGGTGCCTGAGGATATCTCGGTCATCAGTGTCGACAACAGCCGGATGGCGTCGATGGTGCGTCCACAGCTGACGACGGTCGCTCAGCCGATGTACGATATCGGCGCGGTGTCGATGCGTCTATTGACCAAGCTAATGAAAAAAGAAGCCGTCGAGGACCCGCGCGTCATCCTGCCGCATGAGCTGATCAACCGCCAGTCGGTCAGCCAGGTTTAATTGGGCGATTTGTACAATCAAGCTCCTTCGGGAGCTTTTTCATTGTTCATATAGGGAGTGAGAATTAGTGAAGATTGGTATTATCGGCGCAATGAATGAAGAAATCGAGCTGCTGCATCGGGAGACCGAGCAGACCCGTACGATCGAGAAGGCGAGCATCACCCTGCATGAGGGCGTGCTTCGGGGCAAAGCGGTCATCTATGGCAAGTCGGGGGTCGGCAAGGTCAACGCGGCTGTATGCACGCAGGTGCTCATCGACCAGGGCGTCGATTATGTACTGTTCACCGGCGTCGCAGGCGCGCTCGATCCGGCGCTTGAGATCGGCGACATCGTCATCTCGGCCAGCGCCCTCCAGCACGATATGGACGTGCGCCCGCTCGGGTTTGCGCGCGGGGTGATCCCGTTCCAGGAGCAATCCGACTTCGCAGCCGACCCGCGGCTGATCGAGATCGCGGAGGCGGCCGGCGAGACGCTGTTCCCTGGTCGCTATCGCACAGGCAAGGTGCTGTCGGGCGACCAGTTCATCGCCAGTCGGGAGACAGTCCGGGAGCTGTATGAGGATCTGGGCGGGACGTGCACGGAGATGGAGGGCGCGGCGCTGGCCCAGGTGTGTGCGATGAACGGCGTGCCGTATGTCGTCATCCGCTCCATCTCCGACAAGGCCGACGGCTCCGCGCATGTCAACTTCCCGGAGTTCACGGCTCAGGCGGCGGAGAACTCCTTCCGCATGATCGAGGAGATGCTCGGCCGGTTGTAGACCGGACCGATAGACCGGAGCTGGTCAGCGCCTCCGCGGGTTGCTAGCTTGTGCCAGCTCATCCAGAAGAGCCTTCAGTCCCCATGCAGGGGGCCGAAGGCTCTGTTGGTGTTACTCGAGGGATTGGCAATGCAGCGTCTCAGGAGCAATACGTCATGGGCATGATACTGCCTGGGTTATGCATCATGCTACAAATCCTGGATCGCGATCGCCTTGATGGCGCGATTCTGCTCCGTGATGATGTCGCGGCGCGGCATCGGCGCCCAGCTCGACGTATCGTCGAGCCAGCTCTCGGGGAGCAGGTCTGGGCTCAGCGCTTGCCAGCGCTCTCTCCACGGGGCAGGCAGCGTCGCTGCGAACCCGCGCCCGTCGATCTCGCCGAGCAGCGGGTGATCGGTCATCTCCAGCCAGACGAGGGCCCAGGCGCGCGGTACGACCCGCCAGATATCGTAGCCGCCGCCGCCAACGGCGAGCCATCTGCCACCCGCGTGCTCATGCGCCAGCCGGTGGATGATCGCAGGCATTTCGCGATAGATCCGCATGCTGCAGTGGATATGCGAGAGCGGGTCGAGCGCATGCGCGTCGCAGCCATGCTGGCTAATGATGATATCCGGCTTGAAGGCGGCGGCGACGCGCGCGATGCTCTCGCTGAAGCACTCCAGCCAGGAGTCATCCTCCGTATAGGGCTCTACAGGCATGTTGTAGCAGCTGCCGAAGCCCTCAGCATTGCCGCGCTCATGCACATAACCTGTGCCGGGGAAGAGGAACTTGCCGGTCTCGTGTATCGAATACGTGCACACCGCAGGATCGGTGTAAAATGCCCATTGCACGCCGTCGCCATGATGCACGTCGGTGTCGATGTAGAGCACCCTCGCCTGGTAGCGCTGGCGAAGCCAGGCGATGGCGATCGCGGCGTCGTTGTAGACGCAGAAGCCCGCGCCCCGATCAGGGAAGGCGTGGTGCAGCCCGCCTGCCATATGGAACGCATGTTGCGTCTTGCCCTGCATGATGGCATCGGCCGCATGCACGGAGCCGCCTGCGATGGCGGCGGCTGCTTCATGCATGCCAGGAAAACAAGGCGTGTCCTCCGTCTGCAGTCCGTACTGCTGGGCCTGGCTGTACCATTGCGGCAGCGGCTCGTCGGCGCTCAGCTGGCGGACGGCCTGGATATAATCCGAACGATGGAGGAGGCAGAGCAGCTCGTCGTCGGCCGACGCGGGCATCACGATCTGCCGGTCATCCAGCGCTGAAGACGCTCTCAACAGATCGATCGCGAGCTCCAGACGCATCGGACTAAACGGATGGTGATCATTGAACCGGTAGCGCATCGCGTCCGGATGATGTACAAATACGGCATTGGCCGTCTTCATCGCTAAGCGTCCTCCTTTTATGGTATCGCCCCGTGCGGCAGGGCGATCAGTACATGAATCGCTGGCGGAACCGCACACGGTCAAATGCTTCCACAGACGCCAGCGGCACCTCTTTTCCGATGCGGACCATAAGACAGTTGGCGGGGTGGGAGCAGATCTCCGGGTCATCGGTGGCGAACCAGACCATATCGACCGATTTCATCAGCTGCTCCATCATCTTGCGATAGTCCCAGACGTTCAAGCCGCTGTTCTCCAGATCCCAATGCCAGTAATATTCGGTTGTGTAGACGATCATATTTTCCAGTTGGTCCTCTTCGAAAGCGGTGCGAATCATACGTTTGCCCAGACCCAGCGCGCGGTAAGCGTTGGCGACCTCGACAGCGCCAAGCTCCACCAGATCGGGCATGCCAGCGTCGGACCAGCGCTCCATCTCGTCAGGGTAGTGGAAGGTGACATAACCGACGATCAGAGAGCCGGTGCGGGCGACGATGATCCGCCCCTCCGGCAGTCCGGCGATTTCAACGAGCGCTTCATGCTGATCGCGTGGCCTGCGAAAGGCGTCCAGATCCGTATGCATCTCCCATTCGGCGAGTCGCTCTGGCTCGACAGGCCCTTCGACGACGAGTTCCTCGTCGCCGTTCATAAAGGTATGGAGGCGGGGGATTTTGCGATGCTCCAAGGTCATTTCCTCCTTTCCGGGGTGATCAGACCTTCTAGGCTCTAGTTACACTTATAACAAAAAAGCGCGCCTTTGAAAACCCATGTGCGCCGTCAATAAAATATGCTATAATAACAAATGACGATTTTTTGAATCTTTATGATTGAAACGATGAAAGCGTATTCTCATGCAAGACGGATAGGGTACCTTGAGGAGGATTGAAAAATGGAGCAGAATGAACAACAGGAACGCATCCAGGCAACCGCGACGAACAGCAATATGGGAAGTTACGAAGAGGCAAGAGCCAGCTTTAGTCTGGAGGCGCTGGAGCAGCAATTTTCCTGGCACACGAGCGGCAAGGTCAATATGGCGTACGAAACGATCGATCGTCATGTCGCCGAAGGGCGAGGAGACAGGATTGCGCTGTACTACAGCGACAAGTCGCGCGAGGAGCAATATACCTTTGCCGAGCTGAAGGAACAATCCGACAAGTTCGCCAATGTGCTTCGCGGTCTGGGCATCGGCAAGGGCGAGCGGGTCTTTATTTTTATGCCGCGTACGCCAGAGCTGTACTTCTGCCTGCTGGGCATCCTCAAGGTAGGCGCGATCGTCGGCCCGTTATTCGAAGCGTTCATGGAGACGGCGGTCAAGGATCGACTGCAGGACAGCGGCGCAGTAGCGATCGTCACGACACCGGCGCTGCTCGGCCGGATCGCTCATGAGGAGCTGCCGGAGCTGAAGTATCGGATCGTCGTCGGCGAGGAGGTCGCTGCGGGCGAAGGCATCGTCGATTATGCGGCGGAGATGGCGCAGGCTGCCTCAGGCGGCGAGATTGAGTGGCTGGATCGCGAGGACGGGCTGATCATCCATTATACGTCCGGCTCGACTGGCAAGCCGAAGGGCGTCTATCACGTCCAGAACGCGATGCTGCAGCATCGGCTGACCGCTCGCTACGTGCTTGATCTGAAGGAAGGCGACGTGTACTGGTGCACAGCCGATCCGGGTTGGGTAACCGGCACGTCCTACGGCATCTTCGCCCCTTGGCTGATGGGAGCGACCAACGTCATACGCGGCGGCCGCTTCAGCCCCGAGGACTGGTACAGCACGATTCAGAAGTATGGCGTCACGGTATGGTACAGCGCACCTACGGCGTTCCGCATGCTGATGGGCGCGGGCGACGACCTGGTCGGCAAGTTCGATCTTACCTCGCTGCGTCATGTGCTCAGCGTAGGCGAGCCGCTTAACCCCGAGGTGGTCCGTTGGGGGATGAAGGTGTACGGCCAGCGCATCCATGACACTTGGTGGATGACCGAGACGGGCGGCCAGCTGATCTGCAACTATCCGTCCATGGATATCAAGCCGGGCTCGATGGGCAAGCCAGTGCCGGGCGTGACGGCTGCGATTATCGACGACAGCGGCCGCGAGCTGCCGCCGAACCGGATGGGCAATCTTGCGATCCGTACGCCGTGGCCATCGATGATGCGCAAGATCTGGAACAATCCAGCCAAGTACGAGGAGTATTTCCGACTTACCGGCTGGTACGTGTCCGGCGACTCGGCCTATCAGGACGAGGAAGGGTACTTCTGGTTCCAGGGGCGGATCGATGATGTCATCAATACAGCCGGCGAGCGGGTTGGTCCCTTCGAGGTCGAGAGCAAGCTCGTCGAGCACCCGGCGATCGCCGAAGCGGGCGTCATCGGCAAGCCCGATCCGATGCGCGGCGAGATCATCAAGGCGTTTGTGGCGCTGCGCGAGGGCTATGAGCCCTCCGAGGAGCTGAAGCAGCAGATCTATACGTTCGTCAAGGTAGGGCTCTCGGCACACGCTGCGCCGCGCGAGATCGAGTTCCGCGACAAGCTGCCGAAGACGCGCAGCGGCAAGATCATGCGCCGCGTCCTCAAGGCATGGGAGCTGAACCTGCCGACAGGCGATCTGTCGACGATCGAGGATTAATCTGAACTTATCATACGTGACTAACGAAACCCAAACGGCCAGCCCGCATATCGCGGACTGGCCGTTATTTGTGTTGCCATCAAACAGCGTGTAGATTGTGCAGGGTACTATTTCAACTGGACCGTTGCAGAGAACTTCGACTCGCCCTGTTCATTGACGGCGGAGATCCGGAACCAGCCGGAGCGGATCGGAGACACATACTCGAACCTTGGGTCTGCCGAGGCACCGATATTCGTATAGCTTCCAGAGCCGGTCTCGCTGTAGTAGACGTTGTAGTGAACGACCTGCTGGGCGATCGGATTGGCGCTCCAGGTCAACAAGACGCCGATGTCGGTCGTCTCGGCGCGTACGCCGGATGGAGCGCCCGGAACGCCTGTATCGTCGACGGCAGGCGTCTGAGGCTCAGGCGTTGTCGGTTGCTGTGTCGGCGGCGTCAAGGCCGGACTGTCTGTTCCGGCTGTTGCGCCGCCAGGGGCGGAGTCTCCATCGCCGGACGTTCCCGGCGAGATCATGCTGCCGCCGGAGCCGGAGATGAGACTAGGCGACGATTCCTTGCCTGCGACATCGACGGCGGTGACGTAGAACTCGTACGAGCTGCCCGAAGGCACGCTGCTGGTGAAGCTGTTGGAGCTTCCGGCGAGCAACGATGCGCCGGTCTTCTGGAAGCTGCCGCCCCCAAGCTTGCGATAGAGCCGATAGCCGACGACGTCGCGCTCTGGACTGGAGTCGAAGGTAATCGTGACATTGCCGTTGCCGCTGGCGTTGGCTCTGACGCTGGACGGCGGTGACGGCGCCTTGCCGTCATCGACGCGCGGGTCGATTTCCGACGGCGCGTCCATCGAGGCGTCGGGCGGCAGATAGGCGCTCATCGGCCTGCGGCTGCGGGCAGGCATTTTGCTCTGCGCCTGTTCGATTTCCTTCATCAGCTCGCCGAGCGGTTTTTTGCGCTTGATGACGATCTCTTCGAAGATGAAGTCGGACGGCGTCGTGTCGCGGGCGACATAGTTGACGCCGTTGTAGGTGATGAAGGCCATCTTCACGAGTGCGTCTTCCTTTTCCTTAGGCACATACTTGACGTTGAACCAGTCGGTAACGAGTCTGCCGAACTGACGTGTCAGCGAGGACGGTGCCTTGCCGCTGACGCTGGACACGGTCGCCTTGACGACACCTTCCGGCTGCGGGAACGATGTCGTCGGGAACAGCTCAGGCCGCGTCTCGGTGAGCTGATTCATCATCTTGGTCCATAGATGTCTTGCCTTCTTGCGATTCTCCCCGACCAGCTTGTTCGCCGAGCTCTTGTAGCCGGTCCATACGCCCAGCGTCAGATCAGGCGTATAGCCGACGAACCATACGTCGCCGTAGCCTTGCGTCGAGCCGGTCTTGCCCGCGACCGGGATCGTGCCGTAGCCGTTGAAGCGCGAGGTGATGTCATGTCCCGTACCGCGGCCGTTGGCGATCGTCGTGCGCAGCATGTCGGTCATCAGGAACGCGGTCTGCTCCGAGAACACGCGCTCCGGCTTCGGCTCATGCTTGTAGACGATCTTGCCGTGAGCGTCCGTAATCTTGCGGATCATATACGCATCGTTGAACAGCCCTTCGTTGGCGATCGAGCCGTAGGCATTGGTGAGCTCCTCGACAGTGACGCCAACCCTGAGGCCGCCGATTACACCGGTCTGGGCATGATCGTCGCTTGGCTGCAGCGTCGTAATGCCGAGCTTGCGGGCAAAGTCCCAGGCTACAGGGATCGTCACATCCTCCAGGAACAGCTTCAGCGCAGGCAGATTGAGCGAGCGGTCGAGCGCTTCGCGGGCCGTCACAAGTCCGTAGAACCGGTTGTTGGAGTTCATCGGGATGTGGAAGCTCTTCTGCGCGTCGGGAAGCACCATCGGCGCGTCGTCGACGACGCCGCCAGGCTGGATCTTGCCCATCTCGATGGCAGGCAAGTACGCTGCGATCGTCTTCATCGTCGAGCCGGGCTGACGGGTCATCTGCGTCGCGTGGTTCATCTGCTCGAGGTTGAAGTCGCGTCCTTCGAGCATGCTGACGATAGCGCCGGTCTTATGGTCGATCAGAATCGCCGCGATCTGCTGGATGCCCTTCTTCTCGTCATCGACGAAGTTGGAGGCGTCGTTGCCGAGCTCGCGCATCTGGTTGTAGATCCGCTTGTCGATCGTCGTATAGATATGATAGCCGCCGCGGAGCAGCTTTTGCCGGTATTCCTCGACTCGCGGCGCGTTGGCCGGCAAGGCCAGATCGGCCTTGGTCAGCGTCGGGTCTTCCTGCAGGAGCAAGATCTCCGCTGCCTGACGCTCTGCTTCGAGCATCAGATAGGGATACGTGGTATAAGCCTTGGGATTGGGCTGGGCGAGCGTAGCCCGGATGTCAAACGCTGCCGCCTCGTCATGCTCCTGCTGCGTGATCCGACCGGTCTCCAGCATCCGGCGCAGCACCAGCTTCTGCCGATCGAGGGCATAGCCCAGGTTCGTCTCGTTGATCTCGCCGCGGTTGTTGAACGCCGAGTAGGCGGTCGGCCGCTGCGGCAGTCCGGCCAGATAGGCGGCTTGCGCCGTGTTGAGCTGCTTCAGGTCGGTAATATTGAAGACGCCTTTGGCAGCCGCCTTGATGCCGAACAGATTGTAGCCGCTCGAGCCTTTGCCGAAGGGCACCTTGTTCAGGTAAGCCGTCAAAATCTCCGGCTTGGTCAGATAGCGCTCCATGCGCAAGGAAAGGAAAATTTCTTTGAACTTCCGGCTATCTGTCACATCCAAGCTCAAAAATACGCGGCGCGCCAACTGTTGGGTCAGCGTGCTGCCGCCGGTCTGGGTATCCTCGTTGAGCAGCTTTTGCTTGACTGCCCGGCCAAGGCCGTTAATGTCGACGCCGTAATGATCGTTGAAATTATTGTCCTCGATCGCCAGTACGGCGTCGATGACGTTGTCCGGGATTTCCTCCGTCGTTACGAGGCGGCGGTCTTCCTCCGTGCGGAGCTGGCCGACCGGCATGCTGTCATCATTAAAATAGACAAAGCCGGTGATGTCGTTCTCATTTATTTTCTCCTCGATCTCCGCGAGCGGCCGCACAGGGTCGTCGGCGACCAGCGAAGCGACGTAGCCCGTCACGGCTCCCCCGACGAATAACCCGATGATGAGGGCGAAGATGACAAGCCATTTAATTGTGATGAATGTAACCAGCCCGAACGTTCGCCAGCCGCTGATCCGGGGCGGCGCGTTCTTCTGCTCCTTAGTCATGCTATGTACTCCTCCTCCAATATAACAGGTATAGTATAGCACAAATCGCTAAAAGTGAGCACGATCCGCGGCTTTTCCAAAGAAAAATGCATCGAAAGGCGCGGCTGTTTGGGGCTCGCGGCTTGGCTAAACTGACGGATTCTGGCATATCATGATAAGAAAATGAAACGGATTCACAAATTAGACGTATGTAGGAATGTGGATCAACGTTTCTGCGCGTGTGGCAAGGCTTAGACGAACGAAAGGGGAGGGAGGGGCAATGGAAACGTTATTCATTGCTTGTCTGGTCGGCGGCGTGTTGTACGCTCTGATCAGTGTCATCTTTGGCGATATTCTCGGCGAGGCGCTGGACGGTATGCTCGATTTTTTGTCGATGGAGAGCGTATCTTGGATGCAGCCGATGACACTGGTCGGCGGCATTACGGCATTCGGCGGCGCAGGCTTGCTGCTCAGCCGGTACACGGTGGTCGGAGCATGGGCGGTTGTGCTGATCGCACTGCTGGCCGCGATTGTGATCGGGATCAGCGTGTTTTTCTTATATGTGAAGCCGATGCAGAACAGCGAGAACTCGAGCGGATATTCATTCCAGGAGCTAGCAGGCAAGATCGCCGAAGTACTGGTGCCGATCCCTGCGACAGGGTACGGAGAGGTGCTGGTGCGCGTCGGCTCTGCGGGCGTCACCAACCAGATCGCTGCCAGTCATGACGGCGAGCCCATCCCGACCGGCAGCAGGGTCGTCGTCGTCGAGGTGCGCGACCATACCTTGTATGTATCCAAGCTGGAGCTGTAACGTCTTCCCCTTTTGGCATGCTGTAGAGACACAACAGAGAGAGGAGAAATGATATGCCCGAATTTTTGATTATTCCTTCTATTGTTGTCGGTGTCATTGTCGTGCTTGGTCTCGCCTTCTGGGCTCGCTTCAAAACGGTCAGTCCCGATGAGGCGATGGTCGTCACCGGTTCCTTCCTGGGTTCCAGGCATACGCTCACCGACGAGTCGGGACGCCGGATCAAAATCGTCCGCGGCGGCGGCGCGTTCATCCTGCCGGTCTTCCAGAAGGCGGAGTTCCTGTCGCTGCTCTCGCACAAGCTGGATGTATCGACTCCCGAGGTGTACACGGAGCAAGGCGTGCCAGTCATGGCCGATGGCGTCGCCATCATCAAGGTCGGCGGCTCGATCGAAGACGTCGCCACGGCGGCGGAGCAGTTCATGGGCAAGCCGACCGAAGGGCTGAGGAGCGAGGCGCAGGAGGTGCTCGAAGGCCATCTGCGGGCGATCCTCGGCACGATGACGGTCGAAGAGGTGTACCGCAACCGCGATCGCTTCGCTCAGGAGGTGCAGGGCAACGCAGCCAAGGATCTGAAGAAGATGGGGCTGCAGATCGTTTCCTTCACGATCAAGGACTTGCGCGACAAGCACGGCTACCTCGACGCGCTCGGCAAGCCGCGCATCGCAATCGTCAAGCGCGACGCGGAGATCGCCGAAGCGGAAGCGATCCGCGACTCGCGGATTCAGAAGGCGAGAGCCGAGGAGGAAGGTCAGAAGGCAGAGTTGCTGCGCGATACCCATATTGCGGAAGCCACCAAGGACAAGGAGCTGAAGGTCGCCTCCTTTAAACAGGAGCAGGACACGGCCAAGGCCGGCGCCGACCAGGCTTACGCGATCCAGGAAGCGCGCGCCAAGCAGAGCGTCGTCGAAGAGATGATGAAGGTCGAGCTCGTCCGCAAGGAACGGGAGATCGACCTCGAGGCCAAGGAGATCCTCCGTCGCGAGAAGCAATATGATGCGGAAGTGAAGAAAAAAGCCGATGCCGACCGTTACGCCGTTGAGCAGGCGGCCGAAGCCGACAAGGCTAGACGGATGCGCGAGGCTGATGCGGTTCAATACCGGATCGAGACCGAGGCCAAGGCGAGCGCCGAGCAGAAGCGACTCGAAGGTCTGGCGCTGGCGGATGCCGAGCGCGCCAAAGGTACGGCGGATGCCGAAGTTATCCGGGCACGCGGTCTGGCGGAAGCGGAAGCGAAGGAAAAGCTGGCCGAGGCGTTCGAGAAATTCGGCGAAGCTGCTGTACTCGACATTATCGTGAAGATGCTGCCTGAGCTGGCTGGACGCGTCGCCGAACCGATCAAGGGCATCGACAAGCTGACCGTCGTCGACACTGGCAACGGCGAAGGCGCGGCAAGAGTGAGCAATTATGTGACGTCCTTGATGGCCACGGCGCCCGAGATGCTCAAAAACGTCTCCGGCATCGACGTCGAGGAGCTGATCAAGGGCTTCACCTCCAAGGTTGTGCCGACGGCCGATAGCGGCGCTCCGCGCGCATCACGGAAGCGTCTGGCTGCCGAATCGCAGCCCGTCGTAGAGACAACTGCGGAGCAGGAGGAAGAAGCGTAAATCAGAAGAGTGGCTAAGGTCGACATGAAAAAGCCGAGCGAGGGATAGACCCTTGCTCGGCTTGTCGTCATGCGGGAAATGTAATTAGCGGCTGTAGAACTCGACGATTTGCTTCTCGTCGATCTCTTGGGACAGCTCGGCACGCTCAGGCAGACGGATATACTTGCCTTCCATCGCGTTCTCGTTGAACTCGACGTAGTTAGGCAGATGATGACGGCCTTCCATCGCTTCCTTGATCGCTTTGAGACCGCGGCTGCGCTCGCGCAGTCCGATCACATCGCCTACGGATACAGTGTAGGAAGGGATGTCGACTTTTTTGCCGTTTACAGTTACATGACCGTGAGCGACCAGTTGACGCGCGCCAGCACGCGAGTTGGACAGACCAAGACGGTATACGAGGTTGTCCAGACGGCTCTCCAGCAGGAACATGAAGTTCTCACCGGCGATACCTTTCAGTTTGCTAGCTTTGTCGAACAGGTTGCGGAATTGCTTTTCGTTCAAGCCGTACATATGACGGAGTTTTTGCTTCTCTTGCAGTTGAACGCCATAGCCGCTCAGTTTTTTGCGTTGGCCAGGGCCATGCTGTCCTGGAGGGAATGGGCGTTTCAGTTCTTTGCTGTTGCCGCCAAGGGCGATGCCGAGACGACGGCTCAGTTTGAATTTAGGTCCAGTATAACGTGACATGCGGTAGTAGCTCCTTCTTCAAATGGGATTTTGAAAATGGGTCTATTGTTTCGCGGGACGCTCTCTGCGACGATGCGGACATCACTTCGTCCTGACAGGCAGTTCAGCCGCTGGCCTGTCAGCGAGAAACCTCCCTGAGGGTGACACAAAACCGTAATCCCTATATTCAACAATAAATTTTATCCATTTCGCCTACGTTTGTCAAGCATGAAACGGTAAGCATGACAGTCGAGCTAGTTCGACAATAGCATCGGACGGAGGAATTAGAAAAAATGAATCGAAAGTCCTTGTTTTTGGCTACCTACCTAGTGCAATGTTCATGAAAATCGAGTATGATGAAGATATCTTTTAGCTTAGGACAAACGGCTCGACTTGCAGGGCATATAGACGATCAACAACGAATGGCAACGCCACGATATAGCCGAGAAGATGTAGGGACGGAGGTGCAGGGCAATGGTCAACGAAATCCGCCCCATAGAGGCGGTCGTTCGGCCCGGCAGTCGGCAAGGCGCAACAGGCGAACTCCAGCAGTGGCTGGAGGGGAGTCCGATTTCTGCGGCGGACCTGCCTTATCTGGCTCCACTTCTGATCGACAGCTTCGATAAGTGGATTCTGGACCTGGCGGACACGCCGCTCCTGGGCGAGGCGCTGGTCCTGCTGCTCGATCATAACGGCAGTCAGCTCGCCGCCGTCGATCGGCTAAACGGCAGTCCGGACGAGGAGATGGAGACTGCGCTGACGTTGCTGCTGGCGGCAGCGGCGCTGCCCGGCGGACCGCCGGCAGACCGCGCTTTGGGAGCGACTACCGACGGATCGCGTCGCTTCCGTCTTCATCCCGTACATGATCGGGCGGGCGGTCAGCTGCTGTCGATGATCGGTCTGGTCTACAAGGCCGGAGTCGATCTGCCGGCGGCGGATACGTTGCGCGCAGCGACGCTGCATTACCGGGCTTGCTTTTACCACCGTTGCGAACGGTTCTTCATGGAGGATATGTTCCATTATCAAGAGAAGATTCACAAGGAGATGAGCAGTCGGGAGGCGCTCTTCTCCGCAGCCAAGCGGCTGCATGACCAGATCGACGTCAGCTCGGTGTTGCATGAGATCATCCGTACCGTCGAGCGCCTGTACCCGCAATATCGCGTCGATCTGTTCCTTTCGCAGGACTATGTCCACGTCGACGCGAGAGTGAAGCCGCTGCTGTTCCGTCACGGCTCGGATGATCCGTGCGCCCGCGCTTTTATGGAAGGCCAGCCGGTGGCCGAGGCGATCGGGGGCGGCGGATTTTGCCTCGCCGTACCGATCCGGGGCAAGCAGGCGGTATACGGCGTGCTGCTGCTCGCTGCGGATACGGGCCATACCGATATCTCCGAGCTGCCGGAGCTGACGATGCTCGCCGATACGGCCGGCACCGCCTTCGAGAATGCCAAGCTCTACGAGCAATCGAATCTGCTCATTCATGAGCTGCAGCTGATCAACGAGCTAACCAAGCGACTGAATCAATCGTTGCGTCCCAAGGAAATTTTCCAGTTCGCGACCTCGGAGCTGCTCGGCATCTTCCATGCCGACTATTGTTGTCTGCTGCAGAAGGACAAGGACACGGACCAGTTCGTCGTCATGTCATGCAATTTCCCCGAGTTGGCGAATGAGAAGTTCCCTTCCAATTATGGCTTCAGCAGCCTGGTGTACCGGAGCAAAGAGCCGTTGATCATCTCGGACTATCATGCGACGCATCCTGTGACGTCTCGTCTGATGGAGCTGACCGATTCGCGCTCGTTGATCGCTGCCCCGATCGTCGTCGGCACCGATGTGGTCGGCGTGATTCTGGTAGCCCATAGCAGTTCGAATTTTTTCTCCTATGACAACTACAAGCTGTTGCAGGTGCTCTCGACGCATATCGGTCTGGCCATTACCAACGCATCGCTGCATGCGGAGGTTCGGCATATGGTCATTACGGACAACTTGACGGGACTGCGGGTGCGGCATTATCTGAATGAGCAGATCCAGCAACGGCAGCGCAAGGATTTGTGCGGATCGCTTATTCTAGTGGATATCGATCATTTCAAGGGCATCAACGATACTTACGGCCATCAGGTCGGAGACAAGATCCTGAAGCAGGTGAGCGAGATTATCCGCTTCTGCATCCGCGACAGCGACATCGCGGCGCGTTGGGGAGGCGAGGAGCTGGCGGTCTATTTGCCCAAGGTGAACACGTCGCAAGCGTGCCGGATCGCCGAGCGTATCCTTCAGCAGGTAGCGGCGGAGACAGACCCGGGCGTCACCATCTCTTGCGGCGTCTCGGAGTGGACGCGGGAGGACGACAAGATCAGCGTCGAGTCGTTGTTCTACCGGGCGGATATGGCCCTCTACGATGCCAAGCACGACGGGCGCAATTGCGTCCGTACCGGCTAAGCCCACCAAAAAACCTTCACCGTCCATACGGAGGAAGGTTTTTTTGATGTGCAGGCGGTGCGGACATTCTGAAAGAGGACAGCTCGCACAGGATGCAATCTCCAGCCAAACATGATACGATGTAAGCGCAAGCAACCATGGCAAGGAGGGGAGCCTGTGAGAGATCCCAGATTAGCGAAGCTGGCCGAAAATCTGGTCGGTTATTCGATCGAGGTGCAGCCTGGAGATCATGTGTTGATCGAGATGATCGGCTCGGAGCACGAACTGCTCAAGTGCCTGATCGAGCAAGTAGCCGCCCGGGGCGGCAGACCGTTCGTCGAGACGACCGATCGCGCGGTGCTGCGGACGCAGCTGATGCATGCGACGCGGGAGCAGATCGAGCTGTGGGCGGAGCTGGATCTGGCTCGGATGAAGCGGATGCAGGGCTATATCGCAATCCGCGCGGGCGCCAATGTCAACGAGCTGGCGGATGTGCCGCCGGAGAAGATGAAGCTGTACGATCAGCTATACCGTCAGCCGGTCCATCTGGAGCAACGAGTCAAGCATACGAAGTGGGTCGTCCTGCGGTATCCCAACGCGTCTATGGCGCAGCTCGCAGGCAAAAGCACGGAGGCGTTTGAGGACTTCTACTTTGATGTCTGCAATCTGGATTATGCGCGGATGGACGCTGCGATGGACCCGCTGCGCGATCTGATGGCGGCGACGGATCGGGTGCGGATCGTCGCACCGGGCACCGATCTGAGCTTCTCGATCCGCGGTATCGGCGCCAAGAAATGCGCTGGCCGGCGCAATATTCCGGATGGCGAAGTGTTCACCGCGCCGGTCAGAGACTCGGTAGAGGGGCGCATCACCTACAATACGCCGAGCGTCTATGGCGGGTTCACGTATGAGCAGGTCAGCTTTGCCTTCTCCGAAGGGCGGATCGTCGAGGCGACGTGCAACGACTCGCGCAGGATCAACGATCTGCTGAACAGCGACGAGGGAGCGAGGTACATCGGCGAGTTCAGCCTTGGCTTCAATCCTTATATCCTCCATCCGATGAAGGATACGTTGTTCGACGAGAAGATCGCCGGAAGCTTGCATCTGACGCCGGGACAGGCCTACGAGGAGACGGACAATGGCAATCGCTCGTCGGTGCACTGGGATCTGGTACAGATTCAGAGGCCCGAATACGGCGGCGGCGAGATCTACTTTGACGATGTGCTGATCCGCAAGGACGGTCGCTTCGTGCTGCCTGCCCTGGAAGGTCTAAACCCCGAGCACCTGAAATAAGATGAACGTAAAGAAGGGCAATCTGTACAAGCAACTTTGTGCAAAATGACCCTTGCTGGAACTTGGAATTGCAAGTATGATGGATGTAAGGTTTGCCAGACTGATATTGGAGGGATTTTCATGTCTAACAACACAGCGATCGTAGACATTTCACAAGCCGCTAATCGTTACCGGTCTTCTATTGTGCTTCAAGCCGAGAATAAATTCATCGACGTGAAAAGTATCCTCGGATTGTTCACGACACTTGTTAGCAATCATTCCTACGAGCTTCATGTGCATGGCCCGGATGAAGTCGAAGCCAAGGCCGCGATGAGGGAAGTATTCGCCAAGCATAACTTGAATATCAAACTTGTAGAAGAGTAATTCGTATTTGCACAGCTTGTACTGAAAGCGCCCACTCAAGAGGAGTCGGGCGCTTTTAACGTTTTGTCCTTGTGTATTACCGCGATTTCGACTAATATAAAGGGTATAGAAGACGGCGAATGACGCGCACAAGGGGGAGTACCATGTCTTCATTAGATGTTATGGAGCAATTGCATCATAAGGCGCTTCATCTTCTGCAAGACGATGCCAACAAAATCGAGAAGCTGATCGAGGTGCAGATGGAGAATCTCACCACGCGCAAATGTCCGCTGTACGAGGAAGTCCTCGACACGCAGATGTACGGTTTCTCTCGTGAGGTGGACTTCGCAGTGCGTGCCGGATTAGTCCCTGATTCCACAGGTAAGCAGATATTAAGCAAGCTTGAGCGCAATCTGGCACAGCTGTACGAAGCGATGAACGTCAAATGAGTAGTCTCGATGGAGACTGCTCTTTTTTTTCGCGGATTTCCGGGGCGACCCGTCATATGCCGTTCCGGGCGTGAGCCTCGGACTAGACGAGGTAAAAGGCGATCCCGAGAATAATGTATACCATCAGCAGCAGGACGCCTTCATACCAGTTGGTCGAGCCGTCGCGGGAGATCGACTTGGCGATGAATACCGATACAGCGATTGCGGTCAGCTCGATCGGGGTAAAGAGGATATCCATCGTCTCTCCGAACAAGGTGCTGGCAAAGATAAGCACTGGAGCGACAAAGAGGGCGATCTGCAGGCTGCTGCCGATCGCGATCTCGACGGCCGCGCCGATCTTGTTTTTCATCGCGAGCATGATCGCGGCGCTATGCTCGGCGGCATTGCCGACGATCGCGATGACGAAGGCGCCGATGAACAGCTCGGACAGTCCGAAGCGCTCGGAGAAGACGTCGAGCGTGCTGACGAGCCATTCGCTGACGAAGCCGACCATCACGGTCGCCAGGACGAGGAAAAGGATCGATCGACGTTTGGACCACAGTGGGCGCTCCTCGGTCTCGGATGACTCCATCTCGTCTGCGAGCAGGTCCTTGTGGGTAATCATCGAGAAGACGAGCCAGAGCAGGTAGGAGACGAGCAGGATGGCAGCGACGGCCAGACTGAGCTGCTGATCCTTTTGCACCGAGAATTGCTCCGAGGCGACGAAGACGGCAGGCACGAACAGGCCGATGACGGCCATGATCATCAGACTGGCATTATGTCCGGCGACCTCGACATTATAACGCTGCTGCTTGAACTTCAATCCGCCGAGCAGCACGCTTGCTCCCAGCACGAGCAGCAGATTGCCGATGATCGCGCCGGTCAGACTGGCCTTGACCATGTCGAAGAGCCCTTCCTTGACGAGGAATAGCGTGATGATCAGCTCGGCAGCATTGCCGAAGGTGGCATTGAGGAAGCCGCCCAGCCGCTGTCCCGCATAATGGGCCACGCTCTCCGTCGCCTGCCCCAAGAAGCCGGCGACGAAGAGGATCGCGATCGCCGAGAAGGCGAATTGCAGCGTATTGCTCCAATGCAGGTAGTGGGCTGCTGCGCTTAGGATGAAACCGCCAGCCAGCGCGCCAAAAAACAGGTTGCGTCGACTCATGGGCAAACCCTCCAATTCTGACCTTAGTATAGCCTATGACGTCGCAAGCCATGACATGGGAGGATTGTGACTGCATGTGTAAATTTTAACCATTCTTGAACGGCGTCGGCTTGCTTTCAGGTGCGGCTCTCCATTACAATAAAGCTATAGGATGGAATGACAAGAGGAGTGAAACCCAATGACCGAAGACCTTCAAACCGGTATTATTCGTATCTCTGATGACGTAGTCGCGACGATCGCCGGACTCGCAGCGCTGGAGACGCCAGGCGTTGCTGCGATGTCGGGCGGGATCTCCGAGGGCTTGGCCAAGAGACTTAGCGGTAAAAATGTACAAAAGGGCATTTCGGTCGAGGTTGGGCAACTGGAAGCTGCCGTAGACCTGCGGGTCATCGTGCAATATGGAATACCGATCCAGGAAGTATGTCGTCAACTGCAGCTGAATGTACACGAAGCGGTGAGCAACATGACGGGGCTGACGGTCGTAGAGGTCAATGTCAAAGTCGAAGGCGTGGCCTTCAAGGAAGAGGAGCTGGAGGAGATCCAGCGGCTGAAGTAAACCTGCCTGCGCGTCACATATACGCTTCGCTATCAAGTGAATAAAGGACAAGACAACGCCCGGGATCGAGGATCCCGGGCGTTGTCTCATAAAGCGAGTAAAACGGGTTATTGGAAGTATCCGCCTCGGTACGGCGCAGGCTGCTCCCGCGTCGTCTGCTGTCTGTCAAACCGGGACGGCTTGGACTGTGCGGGCTTGTTGGCCTCTCGCGAGATGCTGAGCAGGACGCCCATGGAGGCCAGCGTCACCAACATCGACGATCCGCCATAGCTGATGAATGGCAAGGTCACGCCCGTTACGGGGATGGCCCCGATAACACCGCCGATATTGATGATCGCCTGGATGGCGAACAGGCCGATGATGCCTACGCCAATGATGGTGCCGTAGATGTCCGGACAGCGCAGGGCGACGATCAGACCTCGCCACAGGAAGGCCAGGTAGAACAATAGAAACAAGGCGCCGCCCAAAAATCCGAACTCCTCGCCGATGACAGCGAAGATGAAGTCGTTGTAGGCAAGCGGCAGATAATGCAGTTTCTGAATGCCATGGCCTAATCCGACGCCTAGAAAGCCGCCATGACCTAACGCGTAAAGCGAATTAACCAATTGATAGCTGGAACCAAGAGGATCATGAAATGGATCCATGAATGAAATGAATCGGTTAATCCGATATTCCCAGGGATCGGGGTCTAGCGCGTATGCAAGGCTGATAATAACAGCGACCACAGTGGATACAACCACACCCGAGAAAAAGACTTGCCTGAGATTGGAACCGCCTGCAATGATAACGACCGCTGCGCAAGCGGCTACGATAATCGCAGAGCCCATATCTGGCTGTAGCATGATCAGTCCGCAAATGAAGCCAACGACGATCATGACAGGCAGCAGGCCGCGCTTAAAATCGCGGAATTTTTCGCCCTTCTTGGTAATCAACCGTCCAAGATAAAGAATAAGCGCGAGTTTTGCGAATTCGGTCGGTTGAATGCCCAGCGATCCATAGCCAAGCCAGCTTTTGGCGCCGTATCTTTCTGATCCAATGAACGGCACCAGCGCCAGCAGGATCAGCACCGGGATAAAATATAGGATAAACCCTTTCTTGAAAAACTGATATCGGATATTCATCAATACCAGCATGATGACGGTGCCGAGACCGACCCAGACGATCTGTCGCTTCGTGAAGTACAGCGCGTCGAAATTGTAGCGTTTGTCAATGACAGCGATATTGGAGCTGGCGCTGAACACCATCACCAGTCCGAAGCCGACCAGCACCAATGTCATGACGAGTAGCAGAAAATCCGGTCTGCCCTTTGGACCGGTCTGCGGTTTGTTCATACGTATGCAGGCAAGAGGTTACTCTCGCGTTACGAAAGTAACTTCTTCAGATCTTGGAGTCGCTGCGTAGCCGTGTTGAGAATCGGCTGCGGTACCGGCGACTCGTATTCCATACCGTGCGGGAACGTAGCCCGTCCGATATAGATCGACTCTATAGCCAATACAGCATAGGGCGATTCCAGCTTGCCTTCGACGGCGCGTGTATTGACCCGCAGGAAGTACTCGGCTTTGCCCGCGCGATCCTCAAGCTTCAGATCATATGTAGCGCGGTAATATTCCCATTGCCAGCGGACGAAGCCGAGGCGCTCCGCCGACTCGTCCAGATGAGCCAATTCGCTCGTCATGCCATTCAAGCCTGTATTCTCAATAATCATGGATATCCTCCTTCAGATGCCTAACCATATTCTTTATTCATGATAGTATGTTTCTGTGGTCAGTGCAAGCATGCGCGGCAACGGCTTCAAAACAAAACGTGAACGTTTTTCGAACATCGGACAGGGCAAACTCCGGTCGATACTACTTCGCTTGATGGAGGATTTCTGATAGAATAGATGACATGAGGAGGGGACGAGCATGAACGCGAGCAAACAAAGAGAAGAAGCGCTAAGCGGGCTATACCCGAAGATGGTGCAGTGGCGCAGATATCTGCATCGCAATCCGGAAGTCTCCTATCAGGAAAAGGAGACGGCCGCGTTCATCGTCGGCGTGCTGACCGAGCTCGGCTGCGAGGTGCGGACAGGGCTGGGCGGCTACGGACTGATCGCCACAATCAAGGGAGCGCTCCCGGGACCAACGGTGGCGCTGCGCGCCGATATCGATGCGCTCGCGATCCAGGATCAAAAGCAGGTCGAATATGCCTCGCAGGTGCCCGGCGTTATGCATGCCTGCGGTCACGATGGTCACACCGCGACGATGCTGGCAATCGCCACCTACTACGCTTCGGTCAGGGATCGGCTGGCTGGCAGCAGACGCTTGCTCTTCCAGGCCTCGGAGGAGATCTCTCCGGGGGGCGCGCTGCCGCTGATCGAGTACGGCGCGCTGGAGGGCGTCGATGCGGTGTACGGCGTGCACTTGTGGACGCCGCTGCCTTATGGCGTCGTCGCTTCACGAGAAGGCGCGATGATGGCGTCAGCAGACGAGTTTTCGCTTGAGATCGTGGGTAAGGGCGGTCACGGCGGACTGCCGCATGATACGGTGGATGCGATCGTCGTCGGGAGCGATCTGGTGATGGCGCTGCAGACGATCGTCAGCCGTCAGGTTAATCCGCTGCAGCCTGCTGTCGTCTCGATCGGCACCTTTCAGGCTGGGCATACCAATAATATTATCGCCGGTCATGCGCTTCTCAAAGGTACGGTGCGCGCCTTCGATCCGACAGTAAGAGACACGATCCGAGAGCGCATTCAGGCAACTGTATCCCATATCTGCGGCCTCTATGGCGCCGAGGGCAAGCTGGACTACCGGATGGGCTACCCGCCTGTCGTCAATGATGGCCAAGAGGTGGAGCGGTTTTTCCGGGTCGGCCGACAGCTGCTGGGCGAGGAGGCTGTGCAGACGGCTTCTATGGTTATGGCGGCCGAGGATTTCGCTTACTATCTGCATCATAAGCCAGGCTGCTTTATCTTCGTCGGCGCGGGCAATGAAGCGTTGCAATCCTGCTACGCGCATCATCATCCGATGTTCGACCTCGATGAGCGGGCGATGCTGGTGTCCGCCCGGCTGATGATCGAGCTGGCCGAGGACTATGCGGCGTCCCCCAATGAAGCCATTCTATAGCAATCTCCAAAAAACGGCATAAAAATGCCGTTTTTTTTTCATACTGACTAGAGATGGAAGAAGTCAGGAGGAAACGCGTTGGAACTGAATAAGCAAGGCCCTTTGATCGTCCAAAGCGACGGGACGATATTGCTGGATAGCCTGCACCCTGCAGCGCAGGAGGCAGGAGAAGCGTTGGCCGCGTTTGCCGAGCTCGTCAAACGGCCGGGCGATATGCATACCTATAAGATAACACCGCTCACCGTATGGAATGCCATGTCCGCAGGGGTCGACGGCGCGTCGATCGCCGAGCGGCTGGCTTGCTATAGCCGATACGAGCTGCCGGCAGTCATCGAGGACGGCTTGAGCACCTGGATCGGTCGGTTTGGCCAGTTGCGGCTCGTGCGCGAGGGCGAGCGATTGCTGCTCGTAGGCGAGGCCGACGAACGGCTGGAGAGCGCCTTGCGCGAGGGCGCGCTGCGCGGACTGTTGGCGGAGGCCCCGTCGCCCGGCGGCACTTGGGTCGTCGACGCGCAGGCGCGCGGCGCGCTCAAGCAGGAGCTGCTGCGCATGGGCTATCCGGTGAGCGATCTGGCCGGATACCGGTCCGGGGAGGCGCTGCAGGTGCGGCTGCGCGATCGGGGGAGCGCCGGGGCTGCGTTCCGGCTGCGCGACTATCAGGAGCAGGCGCTGCAGCAGTTCCGGCGCGACGGCGCCGTCCAGGGCGGCAGCGGCGTGCTCGTGCTGCCCTGCGGCGCAGGCAAGACGATCATCGGTCTCGCCGCCCTTGCCTCGCTAGAGTGTGCGACGCTCATCCTCACCTCCAACACGACGTCGGTCCATCAATGGCGACGCGAGCTGCTGGAGAAGACAACGCTGGTCGAAGCGGAGGTCGGCGTCTATGCCGGACGTCAGCGGCAAGTGCGGCCGGTGACCGTGGCGACCTATCAGATGATGACGCATCGCGCATCGGGTCAGAGCGACTATCCCCATATGCGGTTGTTCCGGGAACGCGACTGGGGGCTCATCATCTATGACGAGGTGCATCTGCTGCCCGCCCCGGTCTTCCGGATGACGGCGGAGCTGCAGGCGACGCGACGTCTCGGGCTGACGGCGACGCTGGTCCGCGAGGACGGCTGCGCCGAGGACGTCTACTCGCTGATCGGCCCCAAGCGCTATGAACTGCCCTGGAAGGCGCTGGAGGCGCGCGGCG